>CAZZWK010000005.1:17678-77416 GCA_964657925.1 uncultured Dictyobacter sp. | reverse complement strand
CTATTGAATAGAAAGTAGTTACTCCTTGAGTTTGCGAATTTCGCTTTCGATGGCGGGAATTTCCGCGTATTCCTCGTCAAGCAGTTTGTAGGCACGACTCAAGTATAGTTCAGCGAGGCGAGCGTTCTGTGTGCCTGGTGAAGTAGCGACGGTGGCGAGATCGTTGCCGCGATACTTTTCCGGTAGGTGGCGGCTAATGCGTTCGATGCGCTTTTTGGTGTCCTGTAGGAGTGTTTTATCGTTTCCTTCGAGGGCGTAGCGAGCCATACCCACCAGCTTGCCGACTTCGGCCAATTTCTGGCGATCGGTCATGGTCTCGACGAACAGGTCTTCGGCGTCCATATCATCGGTCCCGGCGTTTGTGCTGGAGGATGTCGCGGAACTATTGGCGGGAAGCGAACCGGCTTGCGCGATGAAGGTTGCGTATATCTGTGCGTACTCCTGGCAGCTCAGCGTCGCCATTTGCATACGTTCGACCTCTTCGCTGGAGACGGAGCCGAGATCACAGAGATCGTCGTCGCGTCTTTCGGCCAGGTTCTGCAGCTGGTCGAGATTCATGCCTTCTTCGAGCATGGGAGGAATAGGCATACCGGCGATCGCATTGGCTCCCTGTAATTCTTCCGAAGGGATCTGGGCGGCGAAGAGTGGAGGGAGGTACTTGGCGATAGACATAGGAATAGGTGGCACGAGGCAGTAGGTGCTGTACACGGTTTGAGAGCCGCGTTGAGAGGTGGGTTGAAAACCGGTAGAGCTGCCCCGGCTGTGGGCGATAAAGATGGCATGCCCCTTGGGAGCCTGTGGATTGCCACGTAAGAACTGTATAGCCATAGCGAAGTATCCCTTCAATAGCAAAACGGAACATGATAGAGTATAAAGCACGACGTGCTGATATGAGCGCACGATTGTATGCTGGTTGAACTGCTCGCGGAGCAAGTGACACGCCTTAGTATATCATCGTTAGCAACAATGATGTAATATTAAAGACTACGACGTAGCCGTTCAATGCGTTGCACGATATCCACATTTTGCAAGCGCTCTTGCTCTGAAAGGTCCTCACCCTCTACAGGCGTGTTTTCTGCATACTGGAGCAACTGGGCATCAATCTCGTTTTTGCCAGCGATCCGCACGAAGCCTTGCAGGAGGGTACGCGCCTGTTCGTCCTGGTGCAGGCGAATATCGGTGAAGGCCGTTTCGGCGTATTCCTCGGCGTACTGGCGCAGGAACAGGCGCCAGCGTTGTGGTGTGCTGATGCTATTCATTACGCGTTCGACCTGGACAATGGCTTTACTTTGTTCATCGCGTGCGTGGGCGAAATCGTTTTGCAGTACGAAGATCGCGGCGCGCGCGAAGCGTGTATCGGCCACACCCAGCGGTCGTCGCTGTTGATGATAGGTTTTGAGGGCCTGCTCAAAATCGGCCAGCGCCTCGTCCGTCTCCTCGCGCGAGCGATGGATCAGTCCACGAATCAAGATTGCATCGGCCTCGTTGGTAAGATCTTCGGTCTGTCGATAGCGGGTAAGGGCAGCCTCACAGTTGGACATGGCTTCATCCCATTTTTCCTGCGCCACATTCACCTGGGCGACGCCGAGGACGGATGAGCCATCACCATCGGTGTTTTCGAGCAGTTGAAATTGGCGACCGGCTTCCAGGAAGGTAGCCAGTGCGGCCTCGTGTTCGGAGCGCGCAAGCTGCACCTGGCCGCGACCCAGCGTCGCCTCAGCCGCGAGCAATGGTTCTTGCTGGGCCTGCGCTAAGTTATAGGCGTTGTTGAAGTGGATCTCGGCGCTATCGAAATCGCCTTCCGCGAGCAAGAGTTGTCCCTCGGTAACTTCGAGCGCGGGTTTGAGCAGGAGGGCCAACTGGTTTTTGGCAATGTGCGTGTAGGCGGTCGAGAGGTGGGATTCCGCGTCTTTGATGTCGCCAGCGAACACCGCGAGGCGGCTCAGACGGCTCTCGGCGGTGGCGCTGTTGGCCGCGCCCATGCCGCTAGCGAGTTCTGAACTCAGGGCTTGCGCGTCGATATAGGTGTTTCTGGCGGGTCCGAGTTGTCCCATTTGACGGGAGATATCGCCCAGGCCGAGCAGAGCACGACACTCGATGGGGTTGTTGTGGAGCTGGTGTGCCAGTTCACGTCCGTTATCGAGCGTCTGGCGAGCGCGATTGAGGAAGCCGCGTTGAAACTGGATGATGCCGAGTCCGACCGTCGTTTCGGCTCGTCCGACGCGGTAGGCGGTTGCCTCGTAGGTGCGCAAGGCGCGCTCCATGATCGAGTTGGCGTATGAGAGTTGGCCGCGCCGTAAATTAACCTCGCCGAGCAGGCGACCGGCATCGGCGGTGCCGAGGGCGTTGCGTTGATCGGTATAGATTTGTAGGGCCGATGAACCGCCTACCAGCGCTTGATCGACCTGAGCCTCCATGAAGCTGATTTCAGCGAGGCCGAGGTTCGCGTCGGCGAGGCCGAGTTCGTACTCGATCGTGGTGGCGCGGTCAAGCGCCTGTGCAAAGACCTGTGTAGCCTCATCCAGGCGTTCCTGGGCGATATAGATGCGACCGAGGCCGACCTGTGCGTCGACCATACCATAGTTATCCTTCGCCTCCTGATAGATGGTGAGGGCGCGCTGATAGGCGGCCTCGGCCTCCGTGAAGTGGCGGGAGAGGCGCTGGATATCGGCAAGGCTGCGGCTGGCGTCGGCCTCGCTGATGGGCTCGTTGCTCTCCTGGAAATAGGCGATGGCGTCGCGATAGTGTTCGGAGGCATACTGTGTGTTGCCGCGTTGCAGTTCGATGTGGCCCAGGGCCAGTTCGACATTGCCCAGGCCTTTTTTATCGCCGCTTTTCAGGTAGAGTTGTTGCGCGTTCTGGTAGTTGTCCTGCGCGCGATCGAGTTGCGCCTGGCGTCGTTCGACGTGACCCATTGATAGCGCATTGGCGGCGACGAGTTCGGGCCGTTCGGCCTCGTCATAGAGGCGCATGGCACGTTGGTAGCTGTTGATGGCCTGATCGAACTGATTATTTTGTTCCTGCACATTGGCAATCAAGGAGCGTGCGTCACCGGCCCCTTTGAAATCGCCGGACATGCGGAAGCGCACTTCTGCGTCGCTAAAGGCCTCGCTGGCCTTTTCCAGGTTGCCGTTATTAAAAGCGTCGAGTCCGGCCTGTAGGCGTTTGGCGGCCAATTGTCGGTCCTGAACACGTTTTTCTTCTTCTGATGTTGCCATAACTTCTTCTCCAGGCTGTTGCGCTGGTTATTTTCACATTAGTGTTTTGTGAGGGTATCTGTTTTATTGTAATGCGTCATAGGTGAAAGAGCAAGTCAAGGACAGGATGGATGAGGCGGTGAGAGAGTTATGGGTAGCGGCAAACATCTCTTTGTGATGATATAATTGTTGAGAACGTATTGGAAGAAAGAGACAAATTTTCTGGAAGCCGCATTGATATTTATCGATCAGATTATGGGCGAAAGGTTTGTGTGTATGACCGCGAATGAAGATGCATTAGCCAGGGTGAGCATTTTTTCGACATTGGACAAGAAAGAACTCCAGACATTGGCGAAGAGTTGCGTGGAGCGCTCATTCGACGCGGGTTCGACCATCATTTTACAAGGGGACACGGGCGTTGGCCTGTATGTGATTTTAAAAGGAAAGGTGCATATCACCAAAGCGATCAACCCTGATCGCGCGGAAGAGGATCTGGGCACGATGGGACCGGGCGATGTGTTGGGCGAGATATCGTTGTTGGATGATCTACCGCGTTCGGCGACCGTCACCGCAATCGATCAGGTGGACACGCTCATTCTACCCGTATGGGAATTTCGGACGTTTTTGCGTAACCATCCCGATATTACGCTCAAGTTGCTCTCTGTTTTGAGTCATCGTCTCCGTCATGCGGAGGAGCAGACGCACGAGGCGTAATAGAAGAGTCCTACATTAAGAGAGATGAAGGAAGCAATGCCTCTTCATCTCTCTTTTTTTGTGCTCAAACGCCATGTATTTCTACTCTAAACGAGATTGTGATATCAAGATCCAATGGATGGACAAAAGTATTTTCTGCTCTGACAGAAGGGAGGGGCAACCGCAAGAGACTGCCCCCAGCGAGAAAGGGATCGGATATTACAAATCACTAGATTGGTAGAAGTTGTCAGAGGTATTGGTATCAAGTGGAAGTTGAAATTGGTCGTTCGGGGACGCATCATCATGCTTCTCGCGGTTGAGCAGTTTTTGAATTTCCGCGAACATCGTTTCGACATCGCCGAAGGAGCGATAGACGCTGGCGAAGCGGATATAAGCGATTTTGTCCATGGTGCGCAGGTGGTCCATCACCAGTTCACCAATGATGTTGGTAGAGATTTCCTGCCGACCGAAGCGATAAAGTTCCTGTTCGATCTCTTCGACCGCTTTTTCGATCTCGCCGGAGGGGAGTGGGCGTTTTTCGCACGCTTTGCGAATGCCCACGTACAGTTTTTGGCGATCGAAAGGCTCGCGGCGCTGGTCGCGTTTGACCACCATCAGATAAAATTTTTCGACGCGTTCGTAGGTGCTGAAGCGACCTTTACAATGCTCGCACTCGCGACGGCGGTGGATCGCATCCCCAATATCGCGAGAATCTTTAACGCGTGACTCTGTGCCGCCACAAAAAGGACATTTCATCCTATTTCCCCTACTCTGTTTGAACGTCATTTTCCGTGCATCTATTGTAGCATAGTCGAGCATGAGGTGGGCAAACAGGTGGTGGAGATGCTAGAGCCATCTCTCGCTCTACGCCAGCAGGTGAAATTTTCCGTGGACAGAGGTGGACGGGAAGGCTGTGCAAGAAATGGCCGGTCGCATTTTGAGAAGGATACGACCGGCTTGTTGAGCGAAGGACGGTAGGATAATTTATTGCGCGCACGCCTGTGGATGCGTGTGACTGGTCTGTGTTGAGACAAACGCGTTGGGAGCGAGGGCGTGTTTTCCATTGCGCCTATTCGAACGTGGTTTGCCGGAAGATGTTTGTGTGGGTGACGATTGAGCGGGGAGCGTTTTGCCGATGTAGGCGGAACGCAGGCGAGAGCCTTCACGCCAGTATGCGTACCAATAGGGACCATGTCCCTGTCCGTTGCGACAGGTGCTGCACGAGGCTTTCCCGCATTTGCGATACTGGTATTGATAGGTGATATGCTGATTAGTCGGTATTTTAGCCATTGAACCACTTCCCTTTCCACAAATCGATAGGTATAAAGATTGGTACCTATCGAAGCATGCCCTTAGAATAGTGCAAGCATATCATCATGGTATGAATAACAGGTGAACGCAGGTATAGAAAGATGACAGATACTTCATACTAAGGCGATGAAACAGGGGTAAGTGCGACAATTGCATAACATCTTTTTCATGAGAGAAAAAGGTGGATGAAGTTAGGATGCTCTCTTCTCGTGCAAGCGTGTGTATGAGCAAGAGAGACGATGACTAGATGCTGATCTCGAATTGCCACGGTTGAGACGGATAGTCGTCGAACTGGCCGAGGGGATCAGTCGCACGGACGATCAGAGTAGTAGCCGTGGAGGAGGGCAGCGGTCGAAAGCGCGCGGTACCCTGGTAGACCGCGTTATTGGGTCCGCTGGCGAGTTCTGGCCGTGCCAGGATGATACCACCGCGATCGCCAGTCCACTGCGTGCCGGTGTTATCGCGCACAAAAAAGATGATGCGCGGCACGAACGTGAAGCCAGAGGTGAAGGGGGGGCGAATCCAGAGATAGTGGAGTTCGAAGTAGTCGCGATAGTACACAAGGCGATGCAAGATCAGGGTCATGGCCTCTTGTTTTTGTTCGAGCTCGATATTGACGGTGCGCCGCGCTGGTTGCGGCAAGGCTGTTATGTTTGCTCCATTGGTATTTTCGCGCGGTTGTGGTGCGGCCACGACGACGGGAGGGCGAGAGGCCAGTTCTAGCGCCCTGGTTGAAAAAGGGGTTGGGTCGTTGAGAATATCGTTGCAGAGTTGCAGGCATTCATCACAGATATAAGCGGCCCCTGGTCCGGCGATCATGCGTCGAACCTCTGAAGTGTGGCGACCGCAAAACGAGCAGCGTGCCATTGATCGATCAAAGCTCATAGTTGTTGTCCCCGTCGGTGAAACTGCCCAGTGGACCGAGTCAATCAGCCATGATGGGCGCGAAGTGCCTTCGCCGCCTCGCTATATAATCCTAGACGTTCGAGCATGGAGGCATGGGCCTCCCATTCCAACGTATCCTGAAGAGGAGTCAAAAGTGGGGGAAGCTGTATATGATCGCTCTCCTCGCTTTCGTGAAGTTCTTCATAGGCTGAATCGAACGGTATTGCGGTATGGCTTTGTCCATTGAGCGATGATGCGTTACTGGGTTGTTGTCCATAGGTGCGTGTGAGTGCCAGTTCGATCAGGTAGTCGGCGAAATGTGGATTTTTGGGCAGGAGCGAGCCGTGCAGATACGTGCCGAAGGCATTGCGGTAGATGGCCCCTTCTGTATGATCCTCATCGTTGTTGCCATGTCCTTTGAGCACTGTGCCCAGAGGTTTGGCGGTTCCCAGGTAGGTGCGACCGCCATGATTTTCGAAGCCGACCAGCACGCTATCACGCCAGCGAACGGCGATGTCGCCGACGCAACGCGGCATATGCGTGCCTTTGTGCTCGGTCCAGGCATCGAAGACGCCCAGTCCGCGCATATCCGGTCCTTCGGCTGGTCGATAGTAGTGGGCGAGCAACTGGTAGCCACCGCAAACTGCGAGCACGGGCATATCGTCTTCGATCGCGGCCCACAGTCCGATCCCTTTCATCTCCATCAAGTCCTGGGCCACCGGTGCCTGTTCTTTATCCTGACCACCGCCGATGAAGAGCATATCGTATTCGTCGGGTGCTAGAGCATCGCCGACGCCCAGCCCGACGACGCGCAGGTTGATGCCTCGCTGCTGACAGCGGCGCTGGAGCGTCAGGATATTGCCGCGATCGCCATAGAGATTGAGTTGATCTGGATACAGGTGTCCCAGTGTGAGTGTGAGTGGTTGGATACGATAAGCCATGCTGTTATGCATCGCTCCCTTCCCAGTAGCGAGGTGTCAAGCCGCGCTGTTCTAACTCGTGATGCACAGCTAGTAAAGCAGTATACGTAGGAATCACAAAGAGGGTTGCACCGACGGGTGTTGCCTGTAGGGCGCAATCGAGCGCTTTTTTGAAGCCGTAGAGCGACTGCGCATGCTGTGTGGATGAACCATCTGCGTGCTCATCCTGTGCGGCCCGAGTCTGGGCGATAGCTTTTCTGGTGGCACGTGCGCGCTTTTCCCGTCGTGGAGGAGGCGTTTTGGATGCGCGCAATGGGGCCGGGGGCACGATCTGCATATGATCCTCGTCCACGCCTGCGTATTTGAGGCGCAAGGCCAGATCGAAGGCGCGTGTACCGGAGACGACCAGGGTGCTGAAGAGGTCGGAGACGCGCTCGAAATCCACGTCCCAGATCCAGGAAATATCTCGACCATCGGCGATGTTATCATTGAGGATGAAAAGCACGTGGCGTGGCGTGGAGTCGTTGAACAGCGTGCGCAGCACCTCGTTGAAGCCGGTAGGATTTTTGGCGAGGAACAGGCGTAGCGTGCGCTCGTCCACCTGAATGCGTTCGCCTCGTCCAAAGACGGGTTTAGAGCCTTCGATGCCGGTGATGATCGGTTGCCAATCGATCGCCAGTGCGCGAGCGACGGCGATGGCCGCCAGAGCGTTGTACACGTTGTAGAGTCCAGGCAGAGGAATGACCAGCGTGTGCGTTTCGCCATCGATGGACACCTGGACGCGGAGGCGGTCGAAGCTCTCTTCCTCCACGTGGGTCGCCTCGATATCACTGTGTGGTCGTTCGGTTGCGCAGTTTGAGCAGTAGTAGTGACCCATGTGGCTATAGAAATGGGTCGTGTAGGTAAAATCGTTGCCGCAGTTGGGGCAGGAGCGCGCGTCAGGCACCTGATGACGCTGCTTGCTACCAGGCAGTGTTGTGAGGTCCAGCGAATTATCCTCGATACCGTAATAAAGAACGCGTCCGCTAAAATCGTTGCCCAAGTTCGCTATGATCGGGTCATCGGCATTCAGGATAAGCGTGGTCTCGGTAGGAAGCTGCTGGATTGCCCTTTTCCAGTGTGTCAATATACTATCGGTCTCGCCATAGCGATCGAGTTGATCGCGAAAGAGGTTTGTGAAGACCACTACGCGCGCTGAGACCGATTGAATGATTTGAGGGAAAGCGGCCTCGTCGACTTCGAGTATGGAGATGGCCCGACCCTCGCGGCGCAGGTGACCGTTGGAGCGGGCGCGAATGACCAGGGAACTGGCGACGCCGCCGACGAGATTTGAGCCTTCGCGATTGCGCCACACGCGCAAGCCGCCATCGCGCAGGATAGCGGAGATGAAACTGCTGGTAGTTGTCTTCCCATTAGTACCAGTGACCATCACGCTACCGTATTCGAGTTCGGTCGCCAGATGGCCGACGATATCGGGGTAGACGCGTTGCGCGACTGTGCCCACGATACTGGTGCCACCACCGATATGGAGGCGACGACTCAGCGCGCCCGCCGTGCGCCCGGCGACGACTGCCAGACTGGCGCGTAGACCGAAGCGGCGGCGGCGAGAGGCGGAATATCTTTTTTTATGCTGGGGGGATGACGGCGATGATGAAGAGGTAGCATGATCCATCTGGACCTCATCCTGAAGCTTTTGATCAGCGTCGAGGGGGTTCGATCGAGATGGCTGTTGTTTGCGCATATACTTCCTCCGCATCAGCGTTTTTGCTACTATCCTTTAGAGTATGATTGCAGCATAGCATGCACACTCGGTGGGGTCAAGTGGACGAGGTAAGGAGGAGTAGAAAGAGGGCTTGCCAGATATGGTATGCTGCAAAAGAAATTTTTGGCGGTTCCATTGTGTTTGAACAGAGGCAGAATAGGATAAAATACCTACTTGTCAAAATATGCTATTCTATCATTTAAGACCGACAGTCATAGAGCGAACAAGCGAATTCGGTACAGTAATAAAGGTCAGGTAACGGACTAATGGCAAAAAAACTTGTAATTGTGGAGTCGCCAGCGAAGGCGAAGACGATAGAAAAATTTCTGGGTCGCGACTTCACCGTCCTTGCATCCATGGGGCATATCATGGATCTTCCAAAGAAGGGACTCGGTGTAAACACACGCAAGGATTTTGCGCCCAAATACGAGGTCATCGAGAAGAAAGACAAGCTGATCGACGAGCTGCGTGCGGCCTCCAAGCGGGCTGACGAAGTATACCTGGCCTCTGACCCTGATCGCGAAGGCGAGTTTATCGCCTGGTCGCTGCAAAACGTGCTGGGATTACAGAATCCGCATCGCGCCGTTTTTCACGAGATCACCAAGCAGGCCGTACGAGAAGCGATAAACAAGCCGCGTCAGATCGACGAGGACCTTTTCAACGCGCAGCAGGCGCGCCGTGTGTTGGATCGGCTGGTGGGTTACAAGATCAGCCCATTGTTGTGGCGGCGTATCCAGTCGGGCACCAGCGCTGGCCGTGTGCAGTCGGTCGCCTTGCGTTTGATATGTGATCGCGAGGCGCAGATACGCGCGTTCGTGCCGGAGGAATACTGGAGTATTACTGCCACGCTCAGTAAGCAGAAGCAGGCGGAGCGTTTCGAGGCAATATTGATCTCGCGTCTCAAAGATATGGAGAAGGGCGATAAGGGTGAAGCAGCCGATGAGGCACCCGAGACAGAAATGAGCGAGAGCCAGGCGACGGAGGGGAGCACGAAGAAGGGGCGTATCAAGATCTCGTCGAAAGAAGAGTCGGATGCTATCCTCAAGGATCTGCAGGATGCGACCTATCGTGTGCTGAAGTATGAGGAACGTGAGCAGCGACGGCAGCCGATGTTGCCGTATACCACCAGTACCATGCAGCAGGATGCGTCGGTGCGCCTGTACTTCAAGCCGAAAAAAACCATGAGCCAGGCGCAACAACTCTATGAAGGTATAGAACTGGGCGAGCGTGGTCACCAGGGTTTGATCACCTATATGCGTACAGACTCCACGCGTATCTCGGAGGAGGCGCAGGGCAAGGTCAAGGCGTATATCGACGAGACGTTCGGCAAGCCATATGTTGGGCAGGGGCGAACGGGCAAAGCGAAGGCCGCCACGCAGGACGCGCACGAAGCTATTCGTCCAACCGATGTCACATTAACGCCGCAGATTGTCAAGGCGCATCTTTCCGCGGACCAGTTCAAGTTGTACAACCTGATCTGGCGGCGTTTTGTCGCCAGTTTTATGACGCCCGCTGTTTTTGATACTGTGCGCGTCGATATCGTTGCCAAGCAGTACGTGTTTCGCGCCACTGGCTCCAATCTCAAGTTTCCAGGGTTTTACGCCGTCTGGTCGCGCGAGGAAGACGAGAAATTGCTGCCGATCATGAAGGTGGATGAGTTGTTGGATCTGCATGCTTTGAAGCCAGAGCAGCACTTTACGCAGCCACCGCCGCGTTTCTCAGAGGCGAGTTTGATCAAGGAGTTGGAAGAGCAAGGTATCGGTCGTCCGAGCACGTATGTGCCAATCATCAGCACGATTCAGGATCGTGGCTATGTGGACCAGGAGCAGCGACGTTTTGTGCCCACATGGTTAGGTGAGACAGTCAATGATGTGATGAACAAGCATTTTCCTGACATCGTCGACACTGGCTTCACCGCCGATATGGAGCGCAAACTGGATGATGTCGAGGATGGGAAGCAGTCGTGGATTGAATTTTTGAGCACGTTTTATGGTGATTTCAAGCCCACGATGGAGAAGGCGGAAGCGGAGATGAACCGCGTGCAGAAGCCGGTGGAGGAGACCGACGAAGTCTGCCCGGATTGTGGTCGTGGGCTGGTGATCCGCAGTGGTCGTTTTGGACGCTTCATCTCTTGCTCAGGTTTTCCGGAGTGCAAATATCGTCGTTCGGTGGTGAACAAGACGGGGGCGCTGTGCCCGATCTGCCATGGGGATCTGGTGGAGCGCAAGACGCGGCAGAAGAAGCGTGTTTTTTACGGCTGCGGAAATTATCCGACCTGCAACTTCGCCATCTGGGAGCAGCCGGTGGCGCAGCCTTGCCCGAATTGTGGAGGATTGATGGTGATTCCCAGGCCGGGGCAGGAGCCGGTGTGTTATCAGGAAGTGATTGTGCCACAGAAGAGCGTCGAAGAGCATCCGGTGCAGGATGGCGAAAAGAAAGCACCGGCACGCAAGCGCGCGACTGGTACGACCACACGCAGAAGCTCCACGGGTGGTACGGGCACTACCCGTGTCGTGCGCGCCTCGACCAGCAGGAAACGAAGCACAACGACAAGTAGAGCGAAGACGAGCAAAGCGACGACCACGCGCACACGTAATGCGAGTGCTACTACGACAGGGACGCGGACGGCGTCGACGAGGAAAACAAAAGCGGTTCAATAGAGGAGCAATGCAGAAAATGTGAGAGGATGCTATAATTCTAGCACAAGCCCTTGCATTTCCCCAGGTGAATGCTGCTGGGTACATTCTATTGAACGAGGAGGGGCACATGCCGCACGCAGTGACGCTAATTCCTGGTGACGGGACTGGGCCAGAGATTACCGAGGCCACTTGCCGAGTGCTTGAGGCTACGGGAGTACAGTTCCAATGGGATGTGCGCCTGGCTGGAGCGGAGATGTTAGCCAAGTATGGAACCGTTCTGCCGGATGATGTCATCGCATCGATCGAGCGCACAAAGGTAGGGTTGAAGGGACCGATCACGACCCCGATGGGCAAGGGGCAGCGCAGCGCCAACGTCACGCTGCGCAAGAAGCTGGATTTATACGCCAACCTGCGGCCCGCGAAGACGTTTCCCGGCCTGCGTTCGCGTTATAGCAACATCGATCTTGTCATCGTGCGCGAGAACACGGAGGATCTGTACGCGGGCATCGAGTATCAACGCGATACGCCTGAGCACGAAGAGATGCTGAGGCTGATCGAGCGCACGACGCACCACCGACTGGACCCGGACTCCGCTTTGAGTATCAAGTATATTTCCGTGGCCGCGACGCGTCGCATCGTCAAATTTGCCTTCGAGTATGCGCGTGCCAACAATCGTCGCAAAGTGACGGCGGTTCACAAAGCCAATATTATGCGTCTGTCGGACGGATTATTTTTGTCGACCGCGCACGAGGTGGCGAAAGAGTATCCGGATATTCAGTACGAGGATCGCATTGTCGACAACATGTGCATGCAACTGGTGCAGAAGCCGGAGTTGTACGACATCCTGGTTTTGCCCAACCTATACGGAGACATCATCTCGGATTTATCGGCGGGATTGATCGGAGGATTGGGTGTGGCGCCAGGAGCGAATATCGGCAGCCATTACGCGGTTTTTGAGCCGGTGCATGGAAGCGCGCCCAAGTACGCGGGCCA
Organism: uncultured Dictyobacter sp.; assembly: GCA_964657925.1. Lineage (GTDB taxonomy): Bacteria > Chloroflexota > Ktedonobacteria > Ktedonobacterales > Ktedonobacteraceae > Dictyobacter. The sequence continues at coordinate 65,016 of CAZZWK010000005.1, read as the reverse complement.
GAACAAAGTAAATCCGATGGCGATGATGTTTTCAGGGGTGATGATGCTACGACACCTGGGTGAGCGCGAGGCCGCGTCACGCCTGGAAAGCGCGTTATCCTCCATTCTGGCCGAAGGCAAATATCTGACCTACGATCTCAAGCCGAGGCCGGACGATCCAACGGCGGTCGGCACATCGCAGGTCGCGGACGCGGTGATCGCGCGTTTGCGCGCTTAGCGTGCGCTTTTCAAAAGGCAGGTTTATACATTCGGAGCGATCGCCACATAGCCTTTGCGCCATTTGTGACGTGCCTGAATGTAGCGCACGGTGCCGGAGTGCGAACGCATCATCACCGAGGAGGTGCGGGCGCCCCAGCCGTAGTATTGGACGCCGTCGAGCAAGTCGCCCTTGGTGATGCCGGTGGCGGCGAAACTGACATCGTTGCTTTTGACCAGATCGTCGGTGCGGTAGACGCGTGCCAGATCGATGCCAGCGGCTATGAACTTGTCGCGTTCCTCGTCGGAGCGCGGCCAGATTTTGCACTGCATCTCGCCGCCGACGCATTTGAGCGCCGCCGCGGCCAGCACCGCTTCTGGCGCGCCTCCGACGCCCATGACCACATCAATGCCGGAGTAGTCCTCCATCGCGGCCTGGATGACCGCCGCGACATCGCCATCGGTGATCAAACGGATGCGGGCACCCACCTCGCGTATCTGGCGAATAAGGTCCTGGTGGCGGGGACGATCGAGCACCGCGACGGTGAGATCATCGATGCGCGCGGCCCTTGAGCGCGCGATGCGGTCCAGGTTGACCGCGACGGAGGCGTTGATATCGATGGCGTGCCTGGCCGCTGGTCCCACCGCGATTTTATCCATGTAGTAGACGCCGGGCGGGGCCGAGTACATGCTGCCACGCTCGGCGGTCGCGATCACCGCGAGCGATCCGGGCAGACCGAGCGCGAGCAGGCGTGTGCCATCCACGGGATCGACGGCTACATCGACATCGGGCGTGTTGCCGTTGCCGATCTCCTCGCCAACGTAGAGCATAGGCGCTTCATCTTTTTCGCCCTCGCCAATAACGACCACACCGTGCATATCAACGCCGTCGATCGCGTGCCGCATAGCGTCGACCGCGGCCTGATCGACCATTTCCTTGTTGCCTTTACCCATCCAGCGACCGGCACTCAGCGCGGCGGCCTCTGTCACACGCACAAGTTCCATCGCCAGGTTGCGTTCGGTCGTTCTGGATTGTTCGAAGCGATCTTCTGAATATTCCATGATGTTTGCCTTTTATGCTGCTTGTGCCTGCTATGACTCGGCGATACGCGAGTCACTTACTATGATGGATAATCGTGTTTCAAGCGATTACGGCAATGTTCCGCTTGCATAATGGCGTGAAGATTATCGACGGCATCGGCGAGTTTTCCCTGTCGGTTCACAATGGTATAGTCATAGTAAATACGTTGTGCTAATTCGTTTTGCGCGTCGGTTAGCCTGCGTTGTTGCTCTTCCGGCGTTTCGGTATGGCGATTGATCAGACGCGTGGAAAGTTCCTCGATTGAACCGGGGACCAGGAAGATGTAGATAGCATTCGGTATTTTGCGACGCACGGTCGCGGCCCCCTGCACATCGATTTTCAGCAGCACGTCGCGACCGCGACGTATGTTGTCCTCGATCTGCCGCATCGGTTGACCATACCAGTTGCCGTGTACCTGCGCGAACTCGATCAACTCGTTGTTGGCGATCATGCTGTCGAACTGCTCTTTGCTCACGAAATAGTAAGGGTTGCCCTCGCTCTCGCCCGCGCGTGGCGCGCGTGTGGTCACCGAGGCAACAACATGAAAGTCTTTGCCCTGCTCCTTCAATGCCTGAATAACCGAATCCTTGCCGGTACCAGAAGGAGCTGAAAGGACGAAAAGGAGTCCCTGTGTGTTATCATCGGGCTGTGTATCGTCTTGATGGTGTGTCAATTGCTCGGCTTCAAGTCGCATGCATCTTTTCCTGAATGTCTTGTTTTCACAAAAGAATGAGTGTACGAGCGAGCTGCTCTTTGCTATACTTTGTTGTACTCTTCGCGCGCGAGAAAAAGGATGAACGCGGAAAAGTTTTTGATTGATCGTTGGGTGACTGGTCGGTGCTCGTAGTAGACATTGTACAACAACTTTTGTACATCAAGAAAGTTGGTCGTGGGCACGATACGGTGAGAAAAGGATAGAGAGGTTTGCTATGGCCGCGTATATAGATGCCATGACGCTAGCAGCGGTCGCGGACGAGTGGCGCACGTTGTTGAAGCGAGCGCGCATCGATACGATTATACAACCGACGGAGCACGCGTTAGCGTTGCAGTGTTACACGTCCGGTGGCGAGGGGCAGGGGGGAAAGAATCGCTGGCTGTATCTGTCCGCGCATCCGCAGCTTGCGCGGGCGCATATCACCGCGCTCAAACCGGCGAAAATCGCCAGCGAGCCACCTCCGTTCGTCATGTTGTTGCGCAAGCATCTGGAGGGCGCACGTATCGAGTCGATCGGGCAGCCACGCTGGGAGCGGGTATTAGAGATCGTCGCGGGCTATCGCGTCAGCGCCGAGAGTGATGAGATAGTGCGTTTTCGCCTGATCATCGAATTGATGGGACGTTTGAGCAACATCATTCTCTGCAATGAAGAGGGATTGATTCTGGGCAGCTTGAAACGCGTAGGCGCCGATGTCAACCGCTATCGCACGATAAGCGCTGGCATACCTTATGTGCCTCCGCCACCCCAGCAGCGCACGGTGGCTGGCCGTGCGTTACCAAGACTGGAGCCTACGACGGTAACGGCGACGCAATTAGCGATGAGCGCGGCAGAACGTGACGAGCCGACCGGTGAAACGGCGACGAAAAAGCGTAAGCGAGCGAACGAGCAACCAACGGTATGGCAGCTATTGACGAGACAGGTGCTGGGCTGTAGCTCGTTGCTGGCACACGAGGTTGTCGCGCGCGCGACCGAGGACGGCGAGTTTCCTCTGGAGCAGATGAACGAAGCGTTGTGGGAAGAGGTTGCGTGGAATCTGCGCGACCTGGCGGCGCTGTATGATAAGCACCAGTGGCAGCCACGTCTGGTCGAACGGCGCAACGATGATGAGGCGGTCGGTGGGCCGATCACGGAGACGGAGCGAGGGCAGCCGATCGCGTTCGCGCCCTATCCGCTTGAGCAATACGAGCAAGCGGCGGATATCATCGTGAGGCAATCGCCTTCGATCAACGTCGTGCTCGACGAATATTACGCGCGCACAGAGTGGCACGACGCGTTAGAGAGTCTGCGTTCGCCGCTGCGTAAGCTATTGCAGACGCAACGCGAGCGCTGTGTGCGCAAGGCCGATCTGCTCCAGCAGCAGATGGAGGCGTCGACCGAGGCGAATAGCTATCGTTTTTATGGGGAGTTGCTGCTGGCGCACCAGCACGAGGTGACGCAAGGGCAGACGAGCATCGTACTACAAAATATCTTCGAGGTCGATGACGATGGACAGATGCCGCAGGTTGTCGTGCCGCTGGACCCACGCTTCGACGCGGTGACTAATGCGAATCGTTTTTTTAACCGGTATCATAAGCTCAGGCGCGGCCTGGAGTTGATTCCGGCGCAGATCGAGCAGAACGAGGTCGAGTTGGCGACGGTGGAGCAGCTGCAGGCGGACCTGGCGCTGGCCGAAAATGCCGCCGAGGTCGCGCTTGTGAGGGCGGAAGTGCAGGCGGCGGGCTACTTGCGTGGAAAAGCCGCGTTGGACAAGAAGGCGATGAAGGCGGCGAAAAAAGGCAAAGGTGGAAAACAGGCGAAAGGGAAGCAGGCGGCACTGAGCGGTGGTGCGCCGATTCATGTGCAGAGCCGCGAGGGTTTTACCATGCTGGTGGGAAAAAATAGTCGGCAGAACGAGGATGTCACCTTTCGGCTGGCAACGACCAACGATATGTGGCTGCATGCGCGCGGCGTGGCTGGTGCCCACGTGATCGTGAAGGCGGCGGGCCGCGATATTCCCAAAAGCACGATCGAGCAGGCGGCAAGTCTGGCGGCCTACTATAGCGGCGCGCGCGGGAGCACCAGCACGCCAGTCGACTATACCTTGCAGCGACACGTGCGCCATATGAAGGGTGGCGGGCCGGGCATGGTCATCTACGATCACGAACGAACGATGTATATTGAGCCGGATAAGGCGCAGGCGTTGTTGTCGTGAGCGTAAATGCGCGGTCTTCAGGGGCAAGACAGATGCATGGCTTGCCTGGAAGAGCGTGTAGAGAGGGATTCAGCTGCGTTCGCGCGAGGAACCGATGCCCATCTCCTCACGGTACTTGGTGACTGTGCGGCGCGCCAGGTGCGTGCCCTCTGTGGTGAGCAGGCGGGCGATTTCTTCGTCGCTGAGTCGATGATGGTCGGACTCATGCTGGATCAGCACGCGAATCTGGTCCTTGACCGTGAGGGAGCTATCGAAAAAGGACGCGATGGGCATGAGGTGTCCGTTGGGCAGCAGCGCGTACTTGTTGGCGGTGGCACGGCTGACCGTGCTTTCGTCCAGTCGCAAGTACTTCGCGATATCGGCCCTGGTCAGTGGCAGCAGATGGCGGACGCCTTTTTCCAGAAAGTCGTGTTGAATGGCTACGACCATTTCCGCCACACGTTTGAGCGTTTGCCAGCGGCGTTGGATGCAATCAACGAAGAAGTGCGCGCGGTCCCTGTTCTGATGAAAATAGCGGTGATCGCTTTGTGCCGGAATCGATGTCGTTTGCACGGGGATTTTGGGGTACTGATATTGGCCTTCGACGCGGAAGTGGTACCGTTTCTCCTCCATAAGTTCGACCTCAAGACCATTTTCGCCGCGCCGAATAATGACATCGGGACGAATATAGGGGACATCCGAGGTGCCAGGGCTGAAACGTGTGTCGTTGAACATAGATTGATAGACGTGGGCGGGATAGGGATGGAGCGCGGTACGGATATACTGGCTGGCTTGACGCACCTCCTGTTCGGGCACCTTCAGGCGGCGCGCGATCTCTTGAAAATGATTGTGTCCGAGCTGATCGAGATAGCGGTCGATCAGTGCGTAGGCCAGGGGATGTGGAAGCGATTGTTCGCTGAGCACGCGCAGTTGAATAAGCAGGCATTCGCGCAGGTCACGCGCGCCAATGCCCGCGGGCTCAAGCATCTGTAGACTGTTGAGCACATATTCGACGCGATCGATAGAAACATGCAGGAGTTCGGCGATTTCGTAGAGACCGATGTCCAGGTAGCCGCGCTCGTTCAAGTTGCCGACCAGTTGCTCGGCGATAGCAGCATCTTCGCTGGGAACAAGTGCCGTGAGTTGTTGTAATAGCTCTTCGGCCAGGGTCTCGCCACTGGAGATGCGGGCGAGCGGATCATACATCTCCTCGTTATCGATATCTGAAAACCCGTAGTTATCGATGTCGTAAAAGGTTTGTTGGCCCCACTGTAAGCCCGCCGGATCATAGTAGGTATCGATATCATTGACACTGAGGGGCTGTGTTGTACGATTGCTATGTCCACATGTGGAGCATGTTGGTCCATACAGTGGAGTAGAGCAAAAAAGGCAGATGCGTTGTTCGGTGACCTCAAGCGCGGGATTTTCCGCCTGTTCCTGATGAATTGTCCTTTCCAACTCGTCAGCCGAAAGGTGCAGGATAGTGCTTGAAGTAACTAATTTTGTGCTTACACGCACAGTTTGTTGGGGTTTTAGGCTCTGATCCAGTCGCATATGTCGAAGACCTCCTCCCTACTATCATCACGATCATCTATGGTAGATGTACATTATCCCTTTTCTTAACCATCAGCGACGCTGATGGTTTCTCTTGTGCTATCGATAGGGAAAATATATTTTATAAGCAAAAGTACCTATATTTTCACTTTCCATAGTGTACCATACTTTGTCTGTCATGTGTTCTATTTTCAAAACGAATATCAGAAAAGAGCACAATGCTTGAAGAAGAAAAGACATACTTTCTTAGCGCTTTTACCATGGAAAAATATTAAGAGATGTGTTAATCCTCCCAACCATAGTTGATGAGCGCGGTTTTCGCTGCCTCTTGTTCCGCCGTTTGTTTGTTACGTCCCTGACCGCTACCAGCGATTTTCTCATCGAGCAGGACCTCGACGGTAAAGACGCGATTATGCGCGGGTCCTTCCTGGTTGACCAGACGGTAGGCGGGCGTAATGCCGACATGTGCCTGCGCTTTTTCCTGGAAGCGCGACTTGTTGTCTTTGAAGAGACGGTTCTCGACCACTTTATGCGCGAGTGGGTCGAGGCGCGGCAGCAGGAACGACTGCGTGGTGGCGAGGCCCTGATCGAGGTAGATCGCACCCAGCACAGCTTCGAACGTGGAAGCCTGGACGCGTTGTCCCGCACCGCTACTTTGCTCGCCTTTGCCCATCAAGAGAAAGTTGCTAAGCGTAATTTCCTGCGCGAAGTCGGCCAGGGTTTCTGTACGCACCAGGAAAGCGCGTACATCGGTGAGTTCGCCCTCGCTGAGTTGAGGGAATGTACGATAGAGGAAATCTGCGCTGATCAAGGCGAGGATAGAATCGCCCAGGAATTCGAGGCGTTCATTCGAACTCTGGCCGAGGCCACGTGTTTCGTAGATGTAGGAGCGATGAGTCAGGGCCAGCGTCAAAAGTGTTGGGTCTTGAAAGTGGATTCCGAGAAGTTCTTCGAGTTGTTCGTGCATGCTGCCCCCTTTCTAAGAGTTTGTACTGCAATGTTGTCCATGAATGTCGCCATTGTAGCGAGTTTTGAGTAAAAGGACAATGCTTGTTCACTCTCGTTTAAGCAGTCCGTAGCGCACCAGATCGACAATATGTTGTTTGCGCTCTTCCCAAAAGCGAGCATCGTGGGGATCAATGCCGAGTGGATGGAGAAACGTTTCGGTATGCACGAGTGGAAACCAGCAGAGAGCGATAATGCTGAGAAGAAGTTGTTCTGGATCTACTGGACGTATATCTGGTTGCGCGATCTCTGCGTGAATGAGTGCAAGTCCAGCTTTGAAGACCTCTATATATGCGCTTCTCGTTTTGAGAAAGCGCGCGTCGTGCAAAGCTTCGCGTTCGATGAGTTGCATGAATGTTGGACGCGCACGCAAGAAATCGATAAAGCTGTTGACCGTCAGGGCAAGAATATCTTTAGGGGCGTTCTCGTCATCGGCTTGATCGCCGATCGATTGCAACACTGACAACTGTTCTGCTTCAAAGATGCGATCGAGGACTGCGCCATAGAGCTGCTCTTTGGTGCCAAAGAAGTAATTGGGTGTTCCGCGCGAAACACCCGCATGCTGTCCAATCTCTTGTAAGCTTGTTTCCTCGTAGCCTTTTGTCGCGAAAAGGTATTCGGCGGCATCTAAGATAGCCTCGCGCGATCGCTCAGGATCGCGCGTTTGCGCTTTGGTGCGCCCGTCTGCCATGCATTTTCCTCGTGAGGACCAGTTTATTTGTTCGCTATTGTACCTCCTTCCGATCGTTTGTCAATGTTGATAACTGCGTGTGTTCCAGAAACGACTCGATGTGTTGAACGAGTTGTGTGGGCTGATCTTCTGAAATGAATGCATATGAGTCCTGGATGAGATGAAGGGTAGCATGAGGAAAAGCATGCTGGAGCCGCTCGGCATATTTGGTGGTGAAGATTTTGTCTTCACTCGCCCATACTAATAAGACAGGTTGGTCAAACATGCTAAATTTGCGAGCTGCGCTGAGCGTGTAGCGCGAAGAGATGCCGCGTAGCACCTTCCTCAGATCGCGGCGCACGAATTTGTCTAACGTGATGGGCTGCATGTAGGAGTGCATAGCTCTCTTCTCAACAGGATGCTTCGCCACTAAACCGATAGTGAGCCGTTGTGCGGCTTCGAGTTTGCATACTTGTCCGAGAAGAGCAACAAATCCTGGTACGAAAGCGAACCATTGAAAGGCACGAATTGAGAGCGGCAAAAAGTTTTCATAAGCATCGCAATTAGTCAGAACCAGCCTTGCCACCCGTTGTGGATATTCTGTGATCGCGATCTGGGTGAATGCGCCGCCGGTATCATTAGCGATCAGCGTGACCGAGAAAAGATCAAGGGCTGCAAGGAAATCGGCGATCAACCTGGCGATGCCAGGAGGGGTCAGGTCGGCATTGGCGTGTAACGCGACAGGATGAGCGCCTAAAGGGAGATCTGGCACGATGCACCGATAGCTTTTGGCGAGTGGTGGTACTACCTTACGCCATAGATCGCCGTTAACGAGCAGGCCGTGAATGAAAACAAGAGGTTCGCCGCGACCACATTCGCGGTAACGCACAGTGCTCTGTGCAAGTTGCACCTCTTTTTGTTCTCCCAGTTCTTCGAAAGTGGACATATCATTCTCCTTTTTTATTACTAACTTGCTTGATACATAGCAAGTATAAAGTATAAAAGATAAGATTGTCAATGCAACGTTGAGCTATAATTTTCCCTTGCGGATCGGAGCATGTTTAGTGGATAGTGTAAGTGAGTAAGGATTGACAGGGTTAAGAAAGTTATGATACGTACTAGTAGGGGCACTCTTCAGCGGCCCGTCACATCCTTGGCGCAAGCGGACCTCTGAAGAGTGCCCCTACAGGAGAGACCGAAGATCCTTGTTTATGGTATAGTCAGGAGGAATTGATATAACGGACTCGCGCTTTGATAGTGGGATTGAAGGCTCGTAAGGAGAACTGTTTTATGATGTATCAATTGCCTCCGTTGCCATATGCGTATGATGCCCTGGAGCCTTACATCGATGCGCGCACAATGCAACTGCATCATGACAAGCATCACCAGGCTTATGTTGACAATCTCAATGCGGCCCTGAAGGACTACCCGCAGTTTGATGCGATGACGATCGAGGACTTGCTGCGGCACATCGACGAAGTGCCGGAAAAAATTCGTACAACGGTACGCAATCAAGGTGGTGGGCACGCGAACCATCAACTATTCTGGAAGATACTGAGGCGTAACAATGGTGCGCAACCAATGGGTGAGTTGGCGCAGGCGTTAGAGGAGAGCTTTGGTTCATTCGAGCAGTTTAAAGCTGCGTTTGAAGAGGCAGGTCTCAAACATTTCGGTTCTGGCTGGGTTTTCCTGGTTGTCGACCCGCCGACGGGCAACCTCCAAGTTTTCTCGCGATCCAACCAGCACAGTGTGCTTTTTGAACACAAACCCGCTTTACTGGCAAACGACCTGTGGGAGCACGCCTATTATTTGCAGTATCAGAATCGGCGCGCGGAGTACTTGAAGGCCTGGTGGAACATCGTTGATTGGGAGGTTGTGGCTCAACGTCTGGAGGGCGTGAAGGCGGGCAAATCTCAGCTTTGATGGACATTTCGTATAAAACCGGTTATTTTTCTATTATACCCTTGTGGGTTAGTATCATCAGGGGAGAGAAGTGGTGGCTGCTTGAATCATCTGTTGTGCCAGTTGTAGCAGCGCTTCACGCAACTCCGGAGGCTTATGGATGACAAAGGGAAGGTTCAGCGCCATCAGATAGCGAGCCATAGCCTTCATGTCGTCGTACTGTTCCTGAAGTAGAACGCCTGTTACCGTGGGTGTAAGCTTGCCATATAATGTCGAAATCCGCTGCTGCACCGTTGCCAGGTCGGCTTGAAACTCGACTTCTATATCCTTACCGCGTGTGGCATATTTTTCTCTTACAAATGCTTCATAGTCAAAATCTGATGCTTTTTCAAAGGTCTCTGAGAGCATCTGCACGTGCTGAATGCGATCCAGGCGAAAGATACGATATGCTTTGCGCAAACAGCAGTAGGCACCCAGGTACCAGTGCCCTTTCCAGCCAGTAATGCCGTATGGCTCGACTGTACGGTGGCTTGTCTGGTCCACATGCGAGCAGTAGTCGATAGTAATGCGCTGTGAAGCATGAATGGCGGCGCTCAAATCGATCAGGAGCGAGACATCGGGCCGAGCTTGCTGGTTGTGCTCAAAGAGCACTAGATGTGAAGAAACTGCCTCCAGGCGTTCTCGTGCTCGCATAGGCAGCACGCGCGAGAGTTTTGCCAGTGCACCTTCAATGGCTGCCGCTGGTTGTTCGATTTCCAGCCATGTGCTTGCTAACAGACTCAGCATGATCGCGGTGGCTTCCTCTTCGGTGAAGATCAGTGGGGGAAGTTTAAAACCGGGACGCAGCCGATACCCACCATAACGACCAATAGTGGCTTCGATAGGAATACCGACATCTTGCAGGTGCGTAATATAGCGGCGAACGGTGCGCACATCCGTCTCCAGGCGAGTAGCTAACTCCGGACCACTGATGTACGGCCTGGATTGAAGAAGTTCGAGCACCGTGAGGACGCGACTGGTAGGATGATACATGATACCCCCTTTTTCAGGATGGGAGCGGTTCTCATTTCAAGGAAGGACTATTACTATTCTGCTTTGAAAGTATATGCGAAAGAGAAACTATGTCAAGCAAAACAAGAGGCAAAAAACCCGATCAGAGAGAGTAGTGATATGTCCATTTGCTTTAGATGATCTACAGCTCAACCAAAGATTATGGCTGAGCTGTACTGTTATTTTATCGAGCGTTCACGGATTATATGTAGAAATCAGCCACGGCTGGGAAGCTGCTGCAATGACCAGCTATTGCCATCGGGATCACGAAAATAGGCGAAGGAGCCCCAGGGTTGTTCATCGATCTCGCTAATATCGACCCCTCGTTTGAACAGTTCCTCGCGGATAGCCTTTACATCCGAAACAACCATTTGCAGCCCGACGAGCGATCCTGGTTGCATCGGAGTGATGCCAACACCGATCGCGATAGAGCAAGCCGAACCGACGGGTGTCAACTGCACAAAACGCAGGTCTGGATTTACCTGCTGGTCATAGTCGGCGTGAAAGCCGATCTTCTCGCTATAAAAAGCTTTGGCTCGATCGACATCTGAGACGGGTACTGCGACCAGTTCGAGTTTCATCTGCATGGTAGTCATTGTTTCTCCTCTTTCTTTCATACCTGATTTGTTTTTCTGTTTTAAGTATAAGCTGAAAGCAGGGCAGAAACGACCCTCGTTTTCGTGCTTTTTTGAGAGTTTTGAAGTTGCACGAGAAGGTTCAGAAGCAAGGACTTGAGCTCAAAAGTGAAAAGTCGTTGACATAATGTATTCGTGTTTACGTGAGAAAAGTGGTGCTTTCTAGCAGGACATCTCCAAAGAGTTGAATGGCGTCGGCTTTGCTTTCTATGCTCAGGTCATCTCTGAAAAAGACTTGCTGGGCGCATTCAATCAAATCTTGAATCACACGTTCATGGCGATAATAGGTGAGCACAGTTTGGTCAATTTCGGCATACCCATAACCCTGAAAAAATGGAGAAGGTGCTGATGTGGATAATTTAGCGGATGATTGTTCTTGCACGAAAATAAAATCGCGCTCTTTAGGGGCCAGCATTACGTCGTTCCAATCGATCACAAACACCTGTTTGGTATGATCGCGTAGTATATTCCCCGGATGCAGGTCTGCGTGGCAGATGACCTGTGGAAGTGCTCGTCTCTGGATTCTAGTCGCGAGCATTTCCAGGGAAGTGGCTATGGTATGAACCTTGGGCTGATGCGTTAGCCACATAGCACGAAGGCTAAGCTCAAGAGCATTTTTTGTACTATGTTCGTGTAAATGCTGTATTTCAAAAGTATGTATCCAGCGCGTGTAGGATGTGGGATCGAAGCTTTCGGTATGGATTGACGCGAACCCTGACGGAGGTAGCGCGGCCTGATGAATATGTTTGAAGACTGTTCCCACCTCTTTCCAATGTTCATCGTTCATCCCCAACCAACTGGTATCTCCTTCGATAAAGGGGTATAAAATTACAATCCAATCATCTACCAGAGTCCATAATGTATGATTGTTAGTGGAAATCGGAGCGACGACCGCTGGAATGCCCTGATCGTGCAGATAGCGAGGAACGAGAAAAGCCGGAGCATAAAGGCCAGATTTGGCTTTGAGGAAGTAAGAAGTTCCTTGTGCATCCGTTATGCGATACTTAGCAGACATGGTGTCGAGCCCAAGCGGCAGAAAATCAAATGCCATCGGTTGCAGGTCGTATTGATCCTGTAAGCATGTTTGCAGATGCTGCTCTGAGATGTTTGGTTTTTCATGCATAGGCAAGCTCGTTTCCTCGAAGTAGTTTGTTTATTCGTATTGGTGTAATCTTATCATTATAGTGACGATCGATAGAGCAAGAAGGAGCGTTTATGAGCGGAAGACGCCATGTTCACGAGATCACGACCATGTGTCCGATGAACTGCATACCCACGCAATGTGGCATGACGGTCGAGGTCGAGGAGAATAAGCTCCTGTCAATCAAGGGCGATCGGCACAATCCCGATAGTCGAGGTTTTCTGTGCATGCGAGGACGCGCGACCGAGGAGATTTTTGAGAATCCTAAACGGCTGACGCATCCGTTGCGCCGCGTGGGTGAGCGGGGAGAGGATCGCTGGGAGACATGCTCATGGGATGATGCGTACACGATGGTTGTCGATGCGATCAAGCAGACGCAGCCGCAGCGCGTGGGACTCTGGCGTGGACATGGCCTTGGTACGACGGGACCAGGGGGAAATAGTCTGGTCAGTCGTTTTGGTATGCTGGGAGGTTTTCAGCATTGGACGACCGCGATTGTGTGCTGGGCGATGGGTGGGTACGGGCTGGGATTGACTGGAACGCTGAAGACGAATACAAAAGAGGATATGGCAGCTAATGCGCGCACTATCATATTGTGGGGCGCGAATCTCGCCAGTCAGCCCGATCTGGCACCACATCTTATCGCGGCACGCAAACGTGGCGCGTATGTTGTGCATATCGACACGCGCCGTAGCGAGGCTTCCCGTCACGCGGACGAGCTGTTTTTGGTGCCTCCTGGTACTGACGCGGCGCTCGCGCTGGCAATGGCGCATGTGATTGTACAGGAGGGACTGCATGACCAGACTTTCATTGAAAACCACACGCTCGGTTTCACGCAATTAGCGGCGCATTTGCAGCAGTACACGCCGGAATGGGGTGCCAGTATTACAGGTATTGAGCCAGAACGTATTCGTGCCCTGGCTCGGCGTTATGCTGTCCAATCGCCAGCGATGATCGTGCTGGGTGGTAGCTCTATGTTCAAGCATCAACATGGTTGGGAGCCTGCGCGCGCCATTTCCTGCCTGCCCGCGCTTACCGGACAACTGGGCATCGCGGGTGGCGGACTGGGACCACGGCATGGAGCATCATCGGAAAGTGTCGGCTATGCCGATGTGCTGGCTGATGTTACGAGGAAGATAGCGGACGAAGCGGCCATTCCCAGCCATATGACAACAATCACCGAAGCATTTACGCGCGGAGAAATCGATGTGTTGTTGTTGTTGGGAAGCAATCTGCTTTCGATGTACGCGGACGCGAACGAAATGGCACGTGGACTGGAGCGGGTCAAGCTCATTGTTTCATACGATCTTTTCATGAATGCGACCGCCCGAGGCTATGCGGACCTTATTTTGCCCGCCACCGCCTGGTTGGAGGACATCGGGCTGAAGCAGACAGCTACCCATATTTACTTGATGGAGCGAGCACTGGCACCAGAAGGCGAGTGCCGTTCTCCTGTGCGCTTTTTACGCGAGCTTGCACAAAGGCTCGCTATAGCGGATGTCTTTCCCTGGCGAGACGAGGAAGATTATATCAATGCTTTCTTGAGAGAGCAGCAGACAGAGCATGGTGAACCGCTGACGGTAGCGATGCTACGTCAGCATAAGGGATACTGGCAGAAGAACGGTCTTTCTCATGTTGCCTACCAGGAACACAATTTTGCGACCCCATCGAAAAAGGTCGAGTTCTGGAGCGAGCGAGCCGCACAGGCAGGGCTCTCTCCGCTCCCGTCCTATAGCGCGCCCGCGCGCAACGCGTATCCGTTGCGTTTCTGCCAGGGTAGGACGCTCACGGCTTTTCATTCTTTTTTTGACGAGGGGCAGGCGTTGCCGACGCTGGCGAAAGCGAACCAGGAACCGCACCTATGGTTGCATCCTCAGGACGCGCAGCGGCGAAAGATAGCGAATGGAGCCACCGTCGTCGTTTTCAACCAGCGCGGCCAATTCGAGGCGACAGCGCGCGTGACCGACGAGATCGTAGAGGGTGCGGTGTGGATGCGCGATGGTTGGGCAGGTGTTAATCGTGTCACGAGCTCCGTTGCGGTCGTTCCTCTGATCGCTAATGACCTTGTGCCAGGCATCCCTGGCGGGCAAGCCGCCTACGATGCCTGGGTTGAGGTCGCACTAAAAAAACAAAGCTCGACAAAAACTAGAGGAGGATTGAATCTTTGAAGCAAGTTAGCGGTGATTATGCTTGACAGCATACTCACCCACTGACTATACTTTGTTTGTGTTATTCGTGAAATGACATGGAATTTCCGTGGGAAATAACGAAATTTCCTCTTGCCTTCTCTATGAACAATGCCTTGTTTATGTATGGGCTGGATTTATCCGCCCGAAGGAGGGAAGAATGTCCGTTGTCTCAATGAAAGAGATTTTGGACCGTGCCTTCAAAGAACGCTATGGTGTCCCCGCCATTAATATCTTTAATGACCTCACCCTTGAAGCTGTATTAGCGGCAGCGGTCGAAGCTCGTTCGCCTATCATTATCCAAACCTCCGTCAAAACAGTGAAGTCGATTGGTGTTGATCTCCTTTTTGCTATGTGGACCGAGCTGACTCATGATATTAGCGTCCCCGTAAGTTTGCACCTCGACCATTGTCCGGAGCGTGAAGTGATCAGCGCGTGCCTGGCGAAAGGATGGAATTCAGTTTTGTTCGATGCATCGGCACTGCCGGTTGCGGAAAACAAGCGCCAGACAGTGGAGGTAGTGGCGGAAGCGCGTCGTTATGGAGCGGGTGTGGAAGGCGAGATCGAGGGTATTCAGGGTGTGGAGGATGGTGTTGGCTCCGACGAGGAGTCATCGCGTCAATCGCTTGAGATCGCGCTCGATTTTATTCGCACGACCGGTGTTGATTGTTTCGCGCCCGCCATAGGCAACGCGCATGGTATGTACAAATCCGAGCCAAAGCTTGACGCACAGCGCGTTTCCGATATTGTCGCGGTTATTCCTATTCCAATCGCTTTGCACGGTGGTACGGGCATGACCGAGCACCAATTTAAAGACCTCATCGCGCGTGGTTGTGCCAAAGTAAACATTTCTACTGCCTTAAAAAGGGAGTATATGAAATCCAACCTTGCTTTTTTGCGCGATACCGAGGCAAAGGACAAGTGGGACCCGCCATCACTTTTCAATTCAGTGCGCCAGGATGTCATAGAACTCGCAAAAGGATATATGCGAACCTTCGGTTCCGAGGGGAAAGCATGGTAAACGCACTGATCTTTGATTGTGATGGTGTGCTGGCAGATACCGAGCGCTATGGACACCTGCCCGCGTTCAACCAGACCTTCGAGGAGTTCGGTTTGCCCGTACACTGGTCAGAAGAGGAATACGGGGAGAAGCTCAAAATCGGTGGTGGCAAGGAGCGCATGGCAAGTCTACTCACTCCTGATTTTGTGTATGAGGCCCATCTTCCAACAGATAAAGAAGGGCAGCAGGCGGCGCTTGCCGAGTGGCACAAGCGCAAGACCGCGTTATTCAAAGAGATCGTCGCCAGTGGACGTTTGCCGGGTCGTCCTGGCATTGCACGCATCGTTGATGAGGCGATTGCACGGCATTGGAAACTGGCCGTTGCCTCGACCTCGGCGGAAGAGTCGGTGCGAGCCATCTTAGAGCACGCGGTCGGCAGCGAGGATGCCAACCACTTTGAAGTACTGGCGGGCGATATTGTGCCCAAAAAGAAGCCCGCGCCAGACATCTATCTGCTGGCCCTGCAACGGTTACAAACTTCTCCGCAAGAGAGTCTGGTGATCGAAGATTCGCGCAATGGACTGCTGGCAGCTGTCGGGGCAGGGCTACGTTGTGTGGTCACGCTCAGTAGTTACACAAAACAGGAAGATATGCACGAGGCTGTCCTGGTCGTTTCGCAGCTTGGTGATCCGGGCAATCCCGCGCGCGTGATCGCGAATCGCAGCCACGCGACTCCTGGCGCGTATATTACCATTGATGATCTTGCGGCATGTCTTCAAGCATAAATCTGTAGGGGCTGGATTCATCCGCCCGTTGCCTTATGTATTAGGAGGAGGATGCAATGGCGCGTTCGAGTATAGAGACGGTGAAACATGTAGTGCGAACTATCGCGCAAACCGCGATCGACAACGAAAAAAACTTCAGCGACCTCGACGCGGTCGTGGGGGATGGCGATTTTGGCTATTCACTCGCACGCGGCTTCGAGAAACTGCTGGAGGATTGGGATACGCTCGATGATACGAACGTGGGAACTTTTCTCAAAAAGTCCTCGGTGATCATCACAAGCCGTATTGGTGGAACGTCGGGACCGATCTGGGGCACAGCTTTCTTGCGAGCTGGCATCGTTGCCGGGGACAAGCAAGAGATAGGAGGTGCGGATGCCATAGCTATGTTGCGCTCGGCTATCGAGGGTATCAAGAAGCGTGGTCAGACAGATCTTGGTGACAAGACCTTGCTGGATGCACTCGTTCCGGCAGTAGACAAGCTAGAGCAGGCAATACATGCTGGTAATGACGCTCCGACAGCCCTGAATGAAGCGGCAGTCACGGCGCGTGAAAGCGCTGAAGCGACAAGGACGTTGCTCGCGAAACGGGGTCGTGCGTCATACTCTGGTGATCGGAGCATCGGCACGCTGGATGCAGGAGCGGTCGCGGTCGCGGTAATGTTCGAGCAAGTAAGCAAGAACTGGGAATAGGGGCTGTAGAGGGAAGATTGTTCGACCGAGGCTGGATTGATCCGCCGGTGGAAGATTGATTGGTGCTGAATTTATCGACCTGATGCCTGTGGATGCTTCTCTGCGCCTGTTGCTATGGGTATCGTTTCAGTTCGCATACTTATGCAGCAGGTAGAGTTACGGTGGAACCCATTTTTCCAATGGTGGAGATGGGTATGTATCTTATGAACGATGACGTGATGATATGTATATGCGAAAGGGAACACAGCATGAAAAAGTTCGTCAATGATCCAAAACAATATGTGCCGGAGATGCTCCAGGGTATCGCGCTTGCCAATCCAGAAACGCTCAAGTATGTACCGGAATACAATCTTATCATGCGCCGCGACGCGCCGAGTCAGAATAAAGTTTCAATTATTCAAGGCTCGGGTTCGGGACATGAGCCCGCACATGTGATGATCGTTGGGCGTGGTATGCTGGATGCGGCCTGCCCTGGCGATGTTTTTTCGGCGCCGCCGATGGATTACGTGGTTGAAACATCCAAACTGCTCGCGACCCCGAAGGGTGTGTTGCATATCGTCAACAACTACACAGGTGATCGCATGGCTTTTGAGATGGGTCGAGAGATGGCGGAGGCGGAAGGTATCCGCATCGAGACCGTTATGGTCGATGATGATGTCTCGGTCAAAGATTCTACTTACACGGTCGGACGGCGTGGGGTGGCAGGAAACTTTTTCGTCATCAAGGCCGTTGGGGCAGCGGCTGAGCAGGGTGCGGACCTTGATCATCTGGTCGAGTTGGCGAAACGGGTCAATTCAGTGACGCGCTCGATGGGTATGGCGCTCACCTCGTGTACGCCGCCCGCTAAAGGTTCACCCTTGTTTGAGCTTGGTCCCGACGAAATGGAGATGGGGGTCGGTATTCATGGTGAGCCTGGACGCCGCCGCGAGAAATTGGCGAGCGCGAACGCTATCGTCGATGAGCTGTTGGAGGCTGTGGTGTCGGATCTCCCTTACAAGCAAGGCGACAATGTCGCGTTGATGATCAATGGCCTGGGTGGTACCCCTATCTCCGAACTCTACATCCTCTATGGGCGTGCTCATCAGCAACTTGAAGCGCGCGGTATCAAAGTCCAGCGCAACTATGTGGGGAACTACTGTACCTCGCTTGACATGGCTGGTGCTTCTCTTACCCTGGTAAGGCTCGATGATGAGCTTGTGAAGTTGCTGGATGCACCCGCGGAAGTCGCAGTTCGCATCTTCTAGGTCCTCATGTTCAGTGGCGCGAAGCCGATACACGGGCATGGGCTGTGCTAAAACAGCCTTTATAAGAGATGGTACAGCAACATACAGGGCAGACACAACGTTTGTCCTGTAATGTTGCTGCTTTTCTCGCGCGTGGCCGATTCAGCGTTTCGTCGACTTGCAAATCCCTTTTTCTCACCTTTTCTCACCATGTTAGATTGATATCCTATGCTATAGGTTCATTTTGCTGCGCTTTCGTGAGTAAAAGTTGAAACAAATGCTCAATTTCTTCGTTCGCCAGGTCCAGTGTTGCCTCGCCCACGGTCAGTTCGATCTTTTGATAGGAGGGAACGGATGTAGGCGAAGGGGCAGACGGAGAAAAGAGCCAGACTCCTGTTTCTCTGGCAACTTCAAGCGTTGCCTCTCCCAATGCATCCAGTTCTGCCTGAATCATGATGTGCATCATATTGGTTACAGGGGGATTGGGAACAACTTCGATTTTCTCAAAAGGCGCAAGTGTGGTGGCGATTTCGCGTGCTTTTGCGCAGTACGCCTCGATGCGACCGAGTTTTTTGCGCACTCCCTGCTGTGCTGAGAGCACGTAGGGATACAGGTGGATGAGGTTGCCGCCGTGTCTGCGTTGCCAGAGACGTGCCTCGGCGATGATGTCCTGTGGTCCTGCTAGGATTGCCCCTGCGATGCCGCCCAGGACTTTATAAAAAGAGACATAGACCGTATCAAATAATGCCGCGATCTCTGCATATTCACGCCTATAAAATGGTTTACATTCCCACAGACGTGCCCCATCTAGATGAATGGAAATAGCATTTTCCCGTGCCCAGGCAGTGATTTGGAGTAATACTTCCCACGAAGGAAGCTGCCCACCAATTTCTCGTTGTGGCAGTTCTAAAAGTAATGCTCCTATTGGTTCGCGTACAGCCTTGAGATCATCGAGGGTGAGCAGATGATTCGGGTTCCCAACCAGAATAGCGTTCAAGCGATGTAGGCGTTGATAGGCAAACTCTTCGTGTGTCTCCAGGTGACCGGTTGGATGAAAGGCGACCGTATCAATACCACGCCGCGAGGTCAAAATGCGCAAAGCAATCTGCTGGCACATCGTACCACTGGGCATAAAGACCGCTGCCTCTTTTCCGAGCAATGTGGCAATTTCCATTTCGAAGTGTTCAATAAGCTCTCCCTGTCCATAGTGATCAGCTTCTAAATCTGGATCAGTTACCTCTGCCAGTTCGTGGAACACCTGACGAGGTGTCTGAGGATAATCATGCGTGAGGAAACGAGTGCATGCATTGAGAATACGTTGTTTTTCTGATTGACTGATCATAGCTATCCTTTTCCAGCGCTTTTGCCTATCATGCTCGTCTTTTTTGTGAATCAAGAATATTTTATGGTACTCAGCGCAGTGCCGCTCGATTCACGAACAATAAGCCTGGTTGGAAGACGTATTTCGCGGGGGGCGCGTTCGCGGTTTTGCAGCCGTTCGAAGAGCAGGCGCGCCGATTGTCGGCCAATATCATAGGTAGGCTGATCGACAACGGTCAGATGTGGACGCATCACCGATGCCCACACAAAGTCGTCGAAGCTGGCGATAGCGATGTCTTCTGGACAGCGAAAACCCATGCGCAAGATGGTCTGTAAGGCACCGGTCACCATGGTACCGTCCATCATGAAGATTGCTGTGGGGCGATCCTCACGCAACAGAAGTTGCTGCGCGCCACGTTCTCCCCCATCCACACGTGGCCGTGTTGTGACGATCAAGGAAGGGTCGACGGTAATACCCTGTTTTTCGAGCGCCTCGATATAGCCAGTCAGCCGTTCCTCGGTAGGCGCAATTCCACGTGCGCCAGTCAATAAACCAATACGTCGATGACCCAGCGCGAGCAGGTGCTCGACCGCATCGCGTGCTCCCTTTTGATTTTCGACCAGTACGGTATCGATACCCAGGTCGAAGAGGGAACGATCGATGCTGACGAGGGCGAGATTCTGGAGAGACAGCGTTTGCAGATACGCGTAACTACGGTCGGTCACAGCGATAATAAGACCATCAGCCTGTTTACTTTCCAGGAGTTGCAGATATTTTTTTTCTTTCTCAGGATCTTCATCTGTATTTCCGAGAATGAGCGAGTAATTATGCGCACGAGCTACATCCTCTGCACCACGCGCGATGTTGGTGTAAAAAGGATTTGTGATGTCAGGGACGATAAGTCCGATACAATGGCTTAGCTGGGTCTTTAACCCACGCGCGAAACTGTTTCTACTATAGCCCAGAGCAGCGATACTCGCCTGTACACGTTGCGCCAATTCGGGGCTGACATACTTGTTTTCATTGATGACGGCGGATACCGTCGCGACAGAAACGGCGGCGTGGGCAGCGACATCTTTGATAGTAGCTGAACGGTCAGCAGACATCGCCATATATTTTCCTCTCAGTTCTGCACAGAGCGGGGACGCGTTGTACACACAGATGCCAGGCGCGCTGTGAATTGTTACCATGACCGTACCATAGCTATCCACTCCTGTCAAGTAAGCTCGACCATAACGGCAGCAAGTGGATTTCTCCTACCCTTGACAAAGGGCGAAATTGTATGTTATGGTTAGCGAAACGATTAGCTAATCGTTTCGCTCTTAGCATCTGTGATCTTTGCCCTCATGAAGAGGAAAACAGATTGTTCTCATCGTTGAGATCGTTTTTCCATGAACCTGGCATTTCCGGCGACTATGTAGAGGCTAGATTGATCTGCCGGTACGTTCTCTTTCTACATGCATTGAGGCACCTGAAAAGGAGAAATTTGCTATGAAGGGTCCTGTATTTCCAATCGCGATTCGTGTGTTCGCTATTATGACCAGCCTGGTTCTCCTCCTCGCTACGCTGGCCGCGTGCTCTCCCTCCACTCAATCTTCATCGTCCACAACAACGTTGACCGTCGCGACTGTCAATAATTCACAGATGGTCCAGATGGAACAGTTAACCCAGCAAGTTTTTGAGAAGCAGCATCCCAACATCAAAGTAAATTTTGTCACGTTGCCAGAAAATGATCTGCGTACGAAGGTCACGCAGGATGTGGCAACCCACGCGGGCAAGTTCGATATTGCCACCATCGGTAGTTATGATACGCCGATCTGGGCGCACAATGGCTGGTTGCAGGATCTGACGCCGTATTTTAACAAGATGTCCGCGTCGGACAAGGCCAGTTATAACTACAGCGATCTGATCCAGCCAATCATGTCAACACTTTCGTATCAGGGACGTGCGTACTCGTTGCCGTTCTATGGTGAGAGTAGCATGTTGATGTACAACAAGCAGATTTTTGCCCAGCATCATCTCACAATGCCCACGCATCCGACATGGGATCAGGTTGCGCAACTCGCCAAAGAGCTCAACGATCCGGCCCACGGTGTGACAGGTATTCTCTTGCGCGGTCAATCCGGTTGGGGTATGAATATGGCCCCGCTCGACACCATGATCAACACGTACGGTGGTAGCTGGTTCAATATGCAGTGGCAGCCACAACTGACGAGCTCGAATGTCCAGCAAGCGGTGACGTTGTACGCGAACCTGTTGCAGAAGTATGGTGAGTCGGGCGCTTCTACATCCGGCTGGCAGGAGTGCCTGAACATCATGACGCAAGGAAAGGGCGCGATGTTCTATGATGCTACCTCTTTCGGCGGTGTGTTAGAGACACCCTCACAGTCCAAGATCGCGGGCAATGTCGGCTATGTGTTCGCGCCGACCGCGGTAACCACCAACGGCAGTCACTGGTTGTGGGCCTGGTCGTTGGGTCTGGTCAATTCCAGCCATAACAAGGATGCAGCTTTCCAGTTCATTACCTGGGCGACCAGTTCCGCGTACCTGAACCTGGCCGCAAAGACGTTTGGCTGGGCGAACGTCCCTCCTGGTACACGTACCTCCTTGTATCAGAATCCCGACTACCAGAAGGCTGCGCCGTTTGCTCAGGTTACCTTAAACTCTATCAATAGCGCTACACCTGATCACCCGACGCTCAATGCTGTGCCGTATCATGGAGTACAGTACGTAGGTATTCCGCAATTTGAATCAGCGGGCCAGCAGGTAAGCGAGTTGATGTCGGCTGTTGTCGCGGGTAAAATCTCGGTCAGCCAGGCCTTGCAACAGTCCGATCAACTCCTGTCCGCGCAAGTAAACGCGAGCAACGCCTCGGGTTACTAGAGAGATTCTGAGAGGTTTCCAGGTGGACACGACCAATTGAGTCTCTCCATGGGGTAGTGTCGAACCTCGTGTGTCAAGATTCTCATTGAACCTTGATACACGAGGCACAGTATGAGAGTGAAGGGTACCCCTCCTGGAGCAGAAAGGGTATGGGTATGAGTCAGGCAAATCAGGTACTGCAAGTACCGCAAGCACAGCCGGAGATGCAGAAAAATGCACGCCCTGGCACAGTAGGCCTGCGACAAAGAGCATGGTTACACATCCCCTCGCTTATCTTTATGATCGTCTTAACGCAGATACCATTTCTGCTAGCAGTATGGTTTAGTTTGCACTCATGGAACCTGTTGATTCCCACCGAAGGTTTCCCTTTTGTCGGTTTGAGCAACTATATCCATGAATTTTTTGCTGATCCTAATTTCTGGCCGATCATCGGCAACACCGTTCAACTGGTTCTTGGCGCCATCATTCTGGCGCTGGTTGGTGGAACCTTATTAGCGCTGTTGTTGAATCGTCGTATCTGGGGCAGAAACGTGCTGCGTGCCCTGGCGACTGTGCCATTTTTGGTGACGCCATCCGTGATGGCGTTGATATGGAAGGATCTTTTTCTTAGCCCATCGTCAGGTTTTGTCAGCTGGCTGTTCTCATTGGTTGGTTTGCAAGCGGTGGCTTGGTTTTCTGTGTTTCCCTTGCAGAGTGTGACGTTTATCGTCGCCTGGGAATGGACACCGTTTGTGATGCTGGTCATTCTTGCTGGCTTGCAGGCGGTGCCAGGGGAAGTATTGGAGGCGGCGAAAGTAGATGGTGCCAATGCGTTCACGACCTTCTGGCGCATCATCTTTCCGTTGTTGCGCAAGCCATACGAGATCGCGCTGCTCTTTGGCACGATTTTCATCTTCCAGACGTTTGGTGAAATTTATGTGACGACCGCCGGTGGACCGGGTATAACAACCAATACCTTGCCTTTCTATACCTACCGCACCGCATTGAGTTCATTTCAGATCGGACAGGCTGCTGCCCTGGGTGTGATCGGTGTGGTTGTCGCTATTCTGGCGGCTCGGGGTATGTTGTATCTTATGACCGACCGTACAGCGTCAGAAAGGATTTGACATGAGTGTAGCAGCGACAAGGAGATTTTCCAGGACGAACGGAGCGGCGTCGAAGAGGGTGTCCAGTATTTTGTGGAATGTCGTGACCTACGTGCTGGTGCTCGTGCTCATCTTTCCGGTGCTCTGGATGGTGATTACTGGTTTCAAGACCGAGGTCGCGGCCATCACTATTCCTCCAATCTGGATTTTTCAGCCAACGCTTGACCAGTTTGCGTTAGCGATCAATGGAGGCTTCGCTGCCTATTTATTCAATAGCGTGGTCGCCTCACTGCTGTCCACCGCGCTCGCCATGCTGCTGGGTATTCCGGCGGCCTACGCGATGGTCTTTCAACTCTCGAAAAAGTCGTCCGATGACATGCTCTTCTTCGTGCTCTCCACGCGTTTTATGCCGTTCGCCGCTATTCTGGTACCGCTGTACGTGATTGTGACGCAGCTCAATTTGTTGGACAATCTGTTTGTGCTGGTGATCGTCTATACGGCGATGAACCTGCCTCTGGTGATCTGGATGTCCCGCTCGTACTTTCTCGAATTGCCGAAAGAGGTGCTGGAGGGCGCATGGTTGGATGGTTGCTCGACACTGCAGACAATTGTGAGGGTCGTGGTGCCGATGGCCGCACCGGGCCTGGCCGCCGCGGCGTTGCTCGCCATCATATTCGCGTGGAATGACTTCTTTTTTGCGGTCACCCTGACCTATACCAACTCTCCCACCTTGCCGATCATGGTGGCAGCGTTCACCAGTAATGAAGGCTTGTTCCTGGCAAAAGTCTCCGCGCTGGCGACCTTGATTATCATTGTGCCGGTGGCGATCGGTGTCTACGCGCAGAGGCATCTGGTGCAAGGGCTTTCTGGTGGTGCTCTGAAGTAGCCATCGGTAGGCGAGGTTCGCGAGAGATGTGCACCGGTCGATGAATCTTCCACCGGTCGATGAATCTTCCCTCTACAACGCGGGGAGCACCAATTGAGGGTATCGAAGGTTGTTTTGGTAGGCCCATGCATGGTGCCTCTACATAGAAAGGCGTAAAACGCTTATGCGTGCTGTGGTCATTTCTGCTCCGGGCAGTTTTGAGGTGACTGATGTTGCCGATGCTGCCCCTCGTTCGGGAGAGGTACTGGTGCGTGTGGAGGCATGTGGTATCTGTGGGACGGACCTGCATATACTGGATGGTGAATCTCCGCTCACGCATTATCCGGTTATTCCAGGCCATGAATTCGCGGGCGAGGTGGTGGCGTTGGGTAATGGTGTTGTGGAGGGAACGGCAGGGATAGCGCTGGGCAGTCGAGTCGCGATTGAGCCAAATCTCTTTTGTGGCTACTGCGAGCCATGTCGCACCGGGCACGAGAACCTCTGCGTCAACTACCTGGCTGTCGGGGTGACGACAGCAGGCGCGATGGCGAGTCACGTGTCTGTGCCGATGGCGAAGGCCTATGTGTTGCCTGCTGGCATGTCGTTCCGCGCGGGGTCACTGATCGAACCCCTCTCGTGCGCTGTGCGTGGCATGCATCGGTTGGAACCGAAATCTGGTGATAGTATCATGATCGTGGGCGCGGGCACGATGGGTTTGCTGCTCATGCAACTGGCATTGCGTGGTGGGGCATCAGAAGTGGTGATGGTTGATGTCAACGCGCAGCGACTGGCACTGGCGGAACGGCTAGGGGCCAATCGCAGCTATAAGGATGTCCGGCACGCCTTGCGCGATCGACCACGTGGTTTTAACTGTGTGGTTGATGCGACTGGCGTGGCAGCGGCGATGGAGCAAGCCTTTACCGCGGTCAAGCGCGGAGGCAAGTTTATGATATTCGGCGTTGCCGCGGCGGAGGCTCGTATCACGCTGTCTCCCTTCCGTATCTATAACGAGGAGATCACCGTGCTCGGTTCGATGGCGGTGCTCTCCTCGTTTCAACCCGCGCTCGATCTGTTGAACGCGGGCATCATCGATACCGAGGCCATGCTGACCGCAGCGTTGCCGCTAAACGAATTCTCCAGGGCGCTTGAACTGGTGCGCCACGGCGAGGGCGTGAAGACGCAGCTATTGCCGAACGCGTAGGGCAAACCACGCGTTTGCCACCGGTCGATCAATCTTCCCTCTATAGCGTGGACCTTGATACCGTTGGTGTTTGGAATAAGAGGTTGGCGGTCAGCGCTGTGGCGGCGCGCAGGATTGACGCAACACCAGCGAAGTCGAGAGTTCGACATGGTTGGAGTCGAGCGACTGACCTGCGATGAGGCGCAGCAACATATTGGCCGCCATTCGTCCGATCTCGACCAACGGTTGTCGTATCGTGGTGAGCGGCGGCGACATCTGGGCGGCGTACATCACGTCGTCAAAGCCGATCACACTCATTTGTTCGGGCACGCGGATATTGTGTTGATAGAGCGCCTGGTACACGCCGGTGGCCTGCGCATCGTTGCCCGCGAAGATGGCAGTGGGTGGATCGGGAAGGTGGAGCATACGTTTCGTCTGTTCGAAGCCATCGCCGAGCAGGTAGCTGCCTTCGTGGATCAAACTGGGATCGACAGGGATACCAGCCCGTTCCAGCGCTTCTCGATATCCCGCCAGCCGGGCGCGCGAGGTGGTGAGGTGAAGGGGCATGGTGATGGTGCCGATGCGGCGATGTCCCAGAGAGATTAAATAGTCGGTCGCCGTATAGCCGCCCAGCCAGATGGTAGAGCCGATGGTGGGGAAAACGGTGGTGGGCTCGTTGCGATCACCGATGGCGACAAAGGGAATCTGTTGCGCCATCAAGACATCCGCGATGCCGATATTTTCATAAGGCAACAGCAGAAGAACACCATCAGTCGATTGATCCATCAAGCGACGCAGCCACAAACGTTCGGTAGCTTCATTTTCGTTGGTCGCAAAGACAACCAGGCGATGCCCACTTTCTTGTAACGCGTCCTGCACGCCATGCATAATGCCCAGGTCATAGCCACCTTCCAGGCGCATGACGACCAGATCGATCAGGCCGCTCTGGCCTTTGCGCAGATGGCGTGCAGCATAGTTTTGCACATAATCGTTTTCATCGATCACCTGCCGGATACGCGCGCGTGTCTCGTTGCCCACGCCGGGCAGATTGTTCAGAACTTTTGAGACTGTCGTTGTCGATACCCCCGTTACCTGCGCGATCTGCGCCATCGTCAAACGTTTGGTTTGCACTGGTCGGTCAATCTTCCCTCTACCCAATGTCATAACTTCCTCACTCTTGCTCCGTAGCGGAGGTAAACGATAACCTCAATTTGTTGTGTCTATCGTACCATGCTTTTTTACACCCTGTCAATCAAGCTGTTTGTTTCCTGTTTATGAGGAGAGGTGTGTCTTCCTGAAGTATGAAAAAGATGCAAAAAGAGAAATAAAGATAAGAGCGACAGAGTATTGACATTCTCGTTTTTCTATGTTACATTCCTCTACAGGAAATGTAAGGTAAACGATAACCTAACTTTCTCAGTTGTAAGCAGAGAAGTAGATAGTCATAAGACTGCTTCTCTGGCTCAATCTTCTCATGGGGAGAAGAGGTGGCTGCTATGTTTCCTTCTTTTTGCTTTGATAAGGTATGCTTTTTAAGGTGAAATGAGGTGAACGTTTCCCTTACTACTAGCGTATTTGGTCTGTATCTTTTGCTCGTGGTATCTACGACAGTCCTTGTGCTCTCGTCAGCGTTCGACGATTATGTTCACAGAGGAGGCGAAGCTATGGCGCTCATTTCTTCTTATCATCTTGATGATATTCTCCATTCCGTTCATCCACTCTTGTACAGTTCTGTTTGTATCCCCTGTAAAACACTCTGCTGACAGTTTCAAGCAGAGTATTTCGAGTTCGGACCCAAGGTTTTGTTGTCTCTAGGCATGTTCTGTGTTTTCATCCCTATGACATTATGTCATGATGACATTTAATTTAAGGAGGATTTTCCAATGGATAGGGTACCGGAATTTTTGTCTTCTCTCGATCGGCGTCGTTTCTTGCACTATTGTGGGGTCCTTGGTGGTGGCTTAGTGGGTCTGGATGCCCTGGCCGCTTGTGGAGGTTCGTCCACCTCTACGAGTACTACCACGGTAACGGCCACTGTGAACAATCTGCCTCCATCCAATGAGCCGGATTCGGTGAAGGAGTTCAATAGCGCCATCGCGTCATTTGAAAAGGCGTATCCGCATGAGAAGATCGTGGGCAAGAACGATCCATACGATCCGACGACCTATTTCGCGCGGCTGGCGGCAGGTGAGGCGGAGGATGGTGTGCTCAGTTATTTTACGGAGCCGCAGCTGTTGATTCGCAAGCATGCCGCCGCCGATATCACCGCGTTAGCGAAGGGCTGGCAGTATTATAGCAGTTATGATCCGAGTATTCAGTCGATTATCACGGATGCGGCAACGGGTAAGGTCTATGGCATGCCAGTCAATGGCTACGCTATGACGCTGTGGTACAATCGGAAATTATTTTCCGCCGCGGGCCTCAATCCCGATCAGCCGCCGACGACCTGGGACCAGTTTCGGGGTTACGCCAAGCAGTTGAAGAGTTCGAAGGTGGCGGGCTATGCCGAGACCAGCGCTCAGAATCAGGGTGGATGGCATTTCACCAATTGGATGTACTCCGCAGG
This sequence comes from uncultured Dictyobacter sp., assembly GCA_964657925.1. Taxonomy (GTDB): domain Bacteria; phylum Chloroflexota; class Ktedonobacteria; order Ktedonobacterales; family Ktedonobacteraceae; genus Dictyobacter. Next base: position 37,115 of record CAZZWK010000005.1, on the reverse strand, counting down.
TGGGGACATGCAGTCAAGTGATGGAAAGACATCGCTTTTCAACAACGATCAGGGTGTCAGCGTGCTGCAACTGCTGAAGGAGATGCGTTTTACCGACCAGTCGACGACGAAGCAGCAGCTGTATACACAGACCGACCTCTTACAGTTGTTGGCGACCGACAAATTAGCGATGGCGGTGATGGCACCAGATTCGATGACCAGTTTCAAGTTTCAGTACCAGGCCGATCTCAATAATTTCGGCATCGGACCGATGCCCCAAAATGGTGGCAACGCCGCCCTGACCGGTGGCAATGTGTTCGTCTTCAATCCGAAATCTTCGCAGAGCGCGATCAAGGCGGCCTTCGATTTTGCCGTCTACTCGAACTTCAACCTGGATATTCTGGAGAATGAGTATAAAAACGCGAATGCTAACCAGCGCCTGGTAGGTTTACCGACAAATGTGATTTTTGTGGGCGATTTTCAGCAGAAGTTGACCGCGTTGGGAAATAAATATGCCAATGTTCCCGTACAAAATTATGCGCCGTTTACCTCGTCACACCTGAAACTGCGCGCCGAGCCACAGAATCAGACACAGAAGATGTACGCCTTGCTCGATACGGCCATGCAAAGTATCTTGACGAATGCCAATGCCGATCCTAAAACAGTGTTGACTCAGGCCTCGCAGCAGTTCCAGCAACTACTCGATCAATCGGCCTCCTGAGCCTTTTCATTGGCCGCGTTTGGGAAAAGAGAGAACTGTTTTTTGTCTTTTCCCAGGCGGCAGAAAGGATGTACTGCTTTGAAGGAGCTGCATCTTATCCAGGCTCTCAACGCTGCTGTCGCAGCTAGCTTCGCTCAGGGAGTCTGAAAGGAGACGACGATGGAATTGCAATCACCTGCCGATGAAAAAAGGGGTGCATTTTCCAGGCGAGTTGATTTGCCGCGAGAGACGAAAAAATCAAGGAGACGTGGACTGTCTTTACATGTATTACAAAGGACTCTGCATCACAATTGGGGGGGATATTTGTTTCTGCTGCCCGCACTGTTGATCTTCGCCCTATTTGTGTGGTATCCGATCGTGTTGGGCTTTATCATGAGTTTTCAAAGCATCGACATGATCAATCCTCCAACATGGGTTGGTTGGTCGAACTTTCAGCATGTGATTGCTGATCCTTTATTCGTTGTGGCCTGGCGCAACACGTTTCTTTTCACAGGCTACGCGCTGTTGTTCGGTTACTGTATTCCGGTGATTCTGGCCTTGCTGGTGAACGAGATGCGCCATGGGAAGGGCTACTTTCGCCTTGCATTCTACTTACCAGTGATGCTCCCACCAATTGTCACGGTGTTTCTGTGGCGTTGGATCTACAATCCCGATGATGGTTTGCTCAACGCGCTCTTGAATTTGATTGGTCTCCAGCCAGGACTGTGGCTCGAAAATCCTGCGACTGCGTTGCCCTCGCTGGTGGTTGTGGCGACCTGGAGCGCGGCAGGCTCGACTATTCTCATCTATCTGGCTGCGTTGCAGGGTGTTTCGGCCACGCTCTATGAGGCGGCTGAACTGGATGGGGCCAACCTGTGGGATCGACTCTGGCATGTCACTTTGCCTGCCATTCGTCCAGTAATGCTGTTGATGCTGATCTTGCAAGTGATCAACACGATGCAGGTTTTCACCGAACCATTTACCATCACCAGCGGGGGTCCGCAGAACGCGACGTTGACGGTGCTCTTGCAGATCTATAATTATGCCTTTCAGCAGGGCGATTTCGGCGATGCCAGTGCGCTGGGAGTGCTGCTCTTCCTGGTGCTTGCCGTTTTCGCGCTGGTGTATATGCGTTTCACAGGCAACGCCATGCAGGGGGATTAGATGTCTTTATTGATCAATGACACCCAGGAATCCGAGATACAGGCAGTGAAGCGGAAACGTGGCTGGTTGCGTGGTCCAGCGCAAGAGGATGCCAGCGAGCGTACGCTGGTCTCTCCTCTGACATTGCGCCGTCCGAGTGGACGTATTGTGTACGGGCTGGTTTTCATCTTTCTGCTGCTCTTCACCCTGGTTTCGCTGGGTCCTGTCTATTGGATGTTCAGTGGCGCGCTGAAGTCGAGTTCAGAACTGTTTCAAACGCCGCCGACGTTCTGGCCGCAGCACGCGCAGTGGAGCAACTACGTCGAGGCCTGGAGCGTGATGAGCCTGCCACTATATACCATGAATACGCTGATCCTGGCCGCTGGCTCCGTCGTGTTGCAGCTACTCGTTTCGGCCACTGCCGCGTATGCCCTCTCTAAATTGCGACCAGTGGGCAGCCGCTTCATCCAATTCTGCTTTTTTTGCACCTTAATGGTGCCGTTCGTCGCCTATCTCATCCCGCAGTTCGTCAATATCAGTAGTCTGCCCTTGATCAATGTTTCGCTCTTTAACTCCTGGTTTGGCGTCTGGCTACCGGAGGCCGCCAACCCGTTTAATATCCTGATCCTCAAAAGTTTTTTCGACAGTATTCCTTCCGACCTCACCGAGGCCGCGCGGTTGGATGGCGCGAACTCATGGCAACTTTTTACACGTATCGTGATACCTCTGTCGCGCCCGGTGCTGGCAGTGGTGACGATTTTTTCGGTGATCGCCTCGTGGAAAGATTTTCTCTGGCCGCTACTGGTTCTTTCCAACAGTCAGATGCAGCCATTGATGGTCGCGCTTTTCCACGAATCGCAGCCGAACGCGGGCCTGCCCTTTAATTACCTGATCGCGGGCCTGACCCTGACCAGCATTCCCCCGATTCTGCTGTTCCTGGTTTTCCAGCGGCAGATTATTCGTGGTATCAATTTGACCGGTTTGAAAGGATAAGTTTTGCCCGATGAAGTCACTTTTCTCGGTTATGCTAAAGATGGGTATACGTGCACCTCCAACAAGAGTAGGAAACGTGTAGAGGCCGGTTCTATCTGTACTGTACCGAACTTATACACAGAGATGAAATAGAACAGTATTTACGAACAGAGTCCTTACAGACAGATGAGCTGATCACGTAGATGCGTTCCCTTGCTGGCGCGTAACTGCGTGTAGGCATCCGATTCATCGTGATACCGTTTCTGTCTGAAAGACGAACAAAAGGATGGCTATGATGCAAGATACGACACGCACGATGCGTATGAGGAGCGTAGAAGCTCTTGTTGTTCTCTTTTTAATTGTCAGTGCCAGTGGATTGCTAATTGTCTCTCCCCACGTGTTTGCAGCTATGGCGGCGAGCAGTGCGAAACCGAAAAGTGTCACCAGCAATAATGGAGCCACATTGCCCTACGTTGAACTGGAGGCCCACAATGCCAGCACCAACGGCAAGGTCATCGGACCCGACTACCAGTTGGGCGACTTGGCCGCCGACGCGGTCGATCGCACCATCGTGCAGTTGACCCAGGGCCAGTATGTTCAATTCACGCTGCCGCAGGCGGCCAACTCCATCAACCTGCGCTACAGCATTCCCGATTCCTCCAGCGGAGGAGGCATTAACGCGCCCTTGAGCATCTATATCAACGGCAGCAAGCAGAGCAACGACCTGCAACTGACCTCCAGGTATAGCTGGCTCTATGGCACACCCGACTTTTCCAACTGTAACGGCAACGACTGGTCCAATACCCCTGGCGGCACCGCGCACCACCAGTTCGACGAGGTGCACGTGTTGCTGCCACAGATGGCGGCGGGCTCGACCGTAAAGTTGCAGGTGGATAGCGAGGATAGCGCGGCCTGGTACGCCATCGATGTCGCCGATTTCCAGCAGGTCGCCGCACCCATCGGCCAGCCCGCAGGCTCCATCTCGGTCACCTCCTCGCCCTATAACGCTGATCCGACCGGTGCGACGGACGCCACTACGGCGATTCAGAATGCCATCAACGCGGGAGAGTCACAGGGCAAGACGGTGTGGATTCCGCAGGGCACCTACCTCGTGACCAGCCATTTGATCGTCAACAACGTCACTCTGACGGGCGCGGGTCCGTGGTACTCGGTGCTGGGCGGTGCGCCCACCAGTAGCACGGGCACTGGCGTGGGAGTGTACGGCAACGATACCTATGATGGCACGGCCAGTTCTAATGTGACCATCTCCAATTTCGCCATCGAGGGGCAGATCACCAACCGCGTCGATTGTATCGAGGACAATGGTATCGGTGGCTCGCTCAACAACTCCAGCATTTCCAATGTGTGGATCGAGCATACCAAGGTTGGCATGTGGCTCGATGGTCCCTTCAGTGGCCTGACCATCAGCGGCAGCCGCATCGATAGCACGCTGGCCGATGGTATCAACTTCCACCGCGCCATCAGCAACTCCACCGTTTCGCAGACGATCGTGCGCGGCACCGGTGATGATGGATTGGCGATGTGGTCGGATCTAGGCGGTGCCTCGGCGGGTGATAGTGGCGATACATTCGATCATGATACGGTGCAATCGCCCTACCTCGCCAATGGTATTGCCATCTACGGTGGCACGAGCAATAGCGCCACTAATGACGTAGTGAGTGGTGCGGAGTACCGTGGTGGGGGCATCATGCTGGACTACGAGGATTTCGGCAATCCGACCTCGCCGTTCAGCGGCACGACCACGATCAGCAATGATACGATAAATGGGACGGAAGGAGATGGAGACCAGGGCATCGCGCAGTTTGGAGCACTGATGTTCTGGGCCGATACGGGCGCGATCAACGCACCATTCACGGTCTCGGGAGTGGAGATCGACAACAGCAAGTATGCGGCTATCTCCTTCGATGGAGGCAACGCGATCAGCACGGTGTCGTTGAACAACGTGAACATCAGTGGGGCGGAGTTTGCCTTCTCCAACAAAGTGAACACGGTGACGGGCTCGGCGAGCAATGTGACGGCGAGCGGGCTGAGTGTGGGAAGCTTGCAGAGTTGTGAGAGCGCGGGCTCGTGGCAGATCACGTTGGGCTCGGGCAACTCGGGCTGGAGTCCCTCCTCACAGACGTGTGGTTTCCCCATGGGCACACCGACGCCCGCGCCAACGACGCCGGTAGCAACCTCGACGCCGACCCCAACACCGCCAATGCCGACGCCAACCCCGGCACCACCGCCAACAGGCACGCTGGTGACGGCGATCAACGCGGGCGGAGGAGCCTCGGGCAATTTTGTGGCGGACACGGACTACAACCAGGGCAACCAATTCTCGGATACCTCGACTTCGATCAACACGGCAGGGGTGAGCAATCCAGCGCCGCAGGCGGTGTACCAGACATGCCGCTGGAACAGTTCGTTTACCTACACCATCCCAGGGTTGACCGCGGGCCAATCGTACACGGTGAGGTTGGACTGGGCAGAGTTGACGTTCCAATCCGCGGGGCAGCGCGTGTTCAATGTGGCGATCAATGGCAACACGGTGCTCAGCAAGTTCGATGTCTACGCGACTGCCGGATATAAGACGGCGCTGGCGAAGCAGTTCACCGCGACGGCCAATAGCAGTGGGCAGATCGTGATTGCCTTCACGCAAGGGGGAGCGGACAATCCTTTTATCAACGGCATCGAAATCTACTCGGCATCCGGGGGCAGCACACCAACGCCGACGCCAACACCGCAGCATCTGGTGACGGCGATCAACGCGGGCGGAGGATCCTCAGGTAACTTCGTGGCGGACACGGACTACAACCAGGGCAACCAATTCTCGGATACCTCGACTTCGATCAACACGGCAGGGGTGAGCAATCCAGCGCCGCAGGCGGTGTACCAGACATGCCGCTGGAACAGTTCGTTTACCTACACCATCCCAGGGTTGACCGCGGGCCAATCGTACACGGTGAGGTTGGACTGGGCAGAGTTGACGTTCCAATCCGCGGGACAGCGTGTGTTCAATGTGGCGATCAATGGCAATACAGTGCTCAGCAAGTTCGATGTCTACGCCAACGCGGGCTACAAAACGGCGCTGGCGAAGCAGTTCACCGCGACGGCCAATAGCAGTGGGCAGATTGTGATTGCCTTCACGCAAGGGGGAGCGGACAATCCTTTTATCAACGGCATCGAGATCTACTCGGCATCCTAATGGTGTCTGGTGATCTCACATGTAGAGAAAGGTGAGATACAAACGGAAGACCGAGAGTATAGAGGGAAGACCCTTGTGGTCTTCCGTCCCCTTGTGGTCTTCCGCGCCAGGGACACTGTTTATACTCTATAAGGAGTGTCCCTACTACCCTGTCAAGGTTTATGAGAGGACCGATAGATAAAATATGTAGAGGGAAGATGTATTGATTGGTGCTAGATTCATCTGCCGGTCCTCTATAATTTATCTGCCGATCAATGTTTCCATCTGAAAGATTAGGAGTTCTATCAGACGGATGAGCGAATGCGTTTGCCATCGTTTCTGTCTGAACACGTTGGAATAGGAATGGCATCCGTGGATATATTGCTACCCGATACGTTACACTCGCATCCCGCTACGACGATCCCAGCCGGGTACGAAGCGTTAGGAACCGCACATGTTGTTGAGAAAGAAGCTGCCCGTGTTTGTCTGTCCGCTGATGAGGCGACAGTCGAGGTGACGGCACTGACCTCTGGTCTTTTTCGTGTTGGCTTTTTCCCCGCTGGTCGTCCTGTCAGTTATCGTTCGGCGGCTGTACAGGCGCATGATTGGAGTCCTGGCCCGGTGAGGTTTGCTGAAGATGGGGGCTGTATTTCGATGGCTACCCAGTCGTTCAGCGCGCATATCGCGCTTGATCCTGTGCGTATCAGTTTCTCCGACAGTGCTGGCCGTGTGTTCGCCACCGATGATGCTACGTTGGGTATGGGTTCCTTTATAGGAATAGAGCAGGCGCCACGCCTGGATGTCCCTAATCCAGCGGGGACGGTTGGGCTGCCGGTGCGCGTGTACAAGCAGCACGGAGCAAGTGAATTTTATTTTGGCTGTGGCGAACGTACTGGCACGTTCAACAAAACGGATTCGCATCAGCTCTTCTGGAATGTCGATCCACCGCCAGGGCATACGGCTTTACAAAATAATCTGTACGTATCGATTCCGTTCACGCTGGCGTTGTCCGCAGGTCGCGCGTGGGGGTTGTTCCTCGATAGCATGGCCGAGACCGCGTTCGATCTTGCCAAAGAAAGCATCGATCGTTCCTGGTTCGGTACGTCCTGTGGCGACCTGGTCTATTATGTATGTTGTGGACCAACACCGAGCGATGTATTGGCGCAATATACCGAGTTGACCGGTCATACACCGCTGCCGCCGCGCTGGTCGCTGGGCAATGGGCAAAGTCGCTATAGTTATGAGACTGCCGACGAGGTCCGACGTGTTGCCCACGGTTTTCGCGAAAATGATATTCCTTGCGACACCCTGTATCTGGATATCGATCATATGCATGGCTATCGAGATTTTAGCTGGGATCGTACGCGTTTTCCCGATCCAGAGGGATTACTGAGGGAGTTGCAAGCGTTGGGTTTTCACGTAGTGACGCTGGTCGATGCTGGTGTAAAGGTCGATAGCACCTATAGCATTTATAAGCAGGGGCACGAACAGGGTTTTTTCTGTACAGCGATCGATGGCAGCGAGTATCAGAATGTGGTCTGGCCCGGTGTCTGCGCCTTTCCAGACTTTTTCAATAGCACTGTGCGCCAGTGGTGGGGGGATGCGCACCAGGGATTATTGGAGACTGGCGTCGCGGGCATCTGGTGTGACATGAACGAGCCAGCCATGTTTGTGCCTCAACATTCAACCATGCCTGACGATGTTGTGCACGTGTGGGATGGCAACGTAATGCTGCATAAGCAGGTGCACAACGCGTACGGTGCGTTAATGGTGCAGGCGGTGCGCGAAGGGTTGTTGCGCTTGCGGCCTGATAGGCGTCCATTTGTCCTTTCGCGTTCCGGCTATGCTGGCGTGCAGCGCAATGCCCTGGTATGGACGGGGGATAATTCTTCGACGTGGGAACACCTCGCCATGAGCATCCCGCAACTCTTGAATCTGTCGCTCTCAGGTGTCGCCTGGTGCGGCGTGGATATCGGGGGGTATTATGGTGACGCGGATGGTGAGCTCCTGGGTCGCTGGATCGAGTTGGGAATTTTTCAGGCATTTTGTCGCAATCACGCGGAGAAGATGTCGCGTGCGCAGGAGCCCTGGGTTTTTGGTGAGCCCTATACCTCCATCTGCCGCTCTCTTTTGCAACTGCGGCAACGCTTGCTGCCCTATCTCTATACGCTTTTCGAGGAATGCCATCGTAGTGGCGCCCCGCTGCTGCGCCCTCTCTTCTGGGAGTATCTTGAGGATAGCACGACCTATACGATCGAAGATGAACTGTTGTGTGGTGGAAGTTTATTGGTTGCGCCCATTACTCGCCCTGGTACGAACTACCGTCATGTCTATCTGCCGCAAGGGGACTGGTTGCACTTCTGGAGCGGAGAAACCATCTCTGGTCCAGCCAATATTCTTGCCCACGCGCCTCTCGGTCAACCGGCTTTTTATATCCGTGCCAATCATGCCTTGCCACTGGGTGCGGTAACGAACTATAGCGGCGAAAGCTCAGAAGAACCTCTAACGCTGGTGCTGTATTCCACCGAAGGGAAGGGTACGACGACGCTCTACGAGGACGAGGGCGATGGATACGGTTATGAGCAAGGCATGTACGCACGGCGTGAGGTGGTCTGTGAGAGGAGCAATGGTCAGGTGCAGGTGCGCTTGAGCAAGCGCGAAGGAAATTTTGTACCACAGCGTCAGAAGTTGCTGATCGAACTGCGCGCGATGGAGTCCGCTCCCACAACAGTTTCTTTGAACGATCAAGTCATATCCTGGCTTTACGCTGAGGAGCAGCACTGCATTACGATTGAGTTGCCTGAGACGGATGAGGCGTCGATACTGTTGGTCCGCTTAGCCGCCTAGCATGTTCTCTTGCTCGATGAGCGTGGAGTTGTCTTCGCTATGCTTATGTGGTTACAGATGTGCGAGGTGGGCAAGATGCTGCCCACTCCACTTTTATGCAGCTATTTTCTGGCCGTTCCGTTACTTTGCTGCTTCTTGTAAAGGGGGTCCAACCTCGATGATCCCATAGCGCTCATCGACACGGCGGAGAGCTTGTTGGTCGACTGGCTTGGAGCGAAATACCTCACCGACTTCCTCAAAGTATTGACGCATCTTTCCCGCTGGCAATGCCTCGATGAGGAGCTGACCGGTTTCTGTGCCCACATTGCTGAAGCCATGGGCAGTTCCACGAGGAACGAAGATCCAGGCACCTTCAGAGGCTTTCGTGCTGTGCCCTGCAACTTTGATCAGAAAGGTGCCTTTCACGATCCAGAAACACTCATCAAAATGGGCATGTCGATGTTCTGGTGGTCCCATCTGCGGCGGTACCACTTCAAACCACGTATCCACGACTCCATTGGTCGTCTCTCCCGTCGTTTTCCACACCTGATACCAGCTATCAGAAAGAAATGTTTTCTCTCCCTGATCTTCTTCTCGGATAATTGGATTAGGAGTATGCTCTGTCATCTAGCTTTTCCTTTCGTTATACATAAGGGATCGAATACCTGCTCAAAAATGTTCTTGCAAAGCTGTTTCCAGGATCGTGCGTCATCTTGTGGGAGCAGACGAGCAACCGCTGAAGCGATCTTTGTCATTATAGCTTGACGTGAGAGAGATGACTAAGACATAATAAAGCATGGACCCATAGCCACTGGGCTATCATTGTGAAAGGAAAGGGCGGATAGACCTTCTTCAATTGCACTATTTTCGTGTAGTGGCACGCAGAGAGCATATGACGAAAGCGGCTGAGGAGCTCTCTATTGCTCAACCTTCGCTCAGTAAAACGATTCGTCGCCTGGAGAAAGAGATTGGTGTTTCCCTTTTTGATCGACAAGAAAGATCTCTTCGCCTCAATCAGTTCGGCAGAGCCTTCCTTGGGCATGTCGAGGCCATGTTCTCCGAATTGGAAGAGGGACAGCGCAAAGTTCGAGATATGGCCGGTCTCGAACAGGGAGTGGTTTCGCTGATTGCGGCCTCACTGCCCTGGATTCCGGACCTGTTACATCGCTTCCAGATCTTATATCCTTCCATTCGCTTTCGCTTGTCCCAATGCCCATTCGTCGAGATACCACGGCAGCTCGAAACAGGTGCCTATGATTTCGGTTTCTTATCTGCTCCGCTGCTTAAGCCTGGTATCCAATGGAGATCCTTGCTGACCGAAGAAATTCTCCTGATCGTGCCACGCACCCATCGACTTGCCGGACAGAAGCACATCCCTTTTCGCGAAGTAGCAAATGAAGCCGTGGTGATCGAGAAGGCTGGTAGCGGTCTCCGTGACCTGATAGAAATGTTTTGCCAGCAAACAGGCATCACTCTTTCCATTCCTTACGAAATAGATGAGCCTGCGACACTTTTTTCATTCGTCGAAGCTGGACTTGGTGTGGGATTTACCCCCGCGCTGATGCAGAAACAGGTGAATGAAAAAACCTTGTCGTGTATTCATCTAACGAATCCTACCTGTGAACGTACGCTTGGCATCGCCTGGCAGGAGAAGCGTTATCTCTCTCAGGCAGCCCTGGCCTTCCACCAGTTTGTCATAGAGTATTTTGCCAACCTGGAACAAGAAGCCTCCTCCAACGCCAGCAATCCCCGCTCTAACTGAACACAAATGGTAAGAGAGCCTGACTACACATCTTTGCCAAAATTTTAGTCTATCCGTCTATTTTCAGGGAACCACGCATGTTATTGCTTGTAGGCGTTGTCCCTGCGGCGAACAGCGTCAGGACGCTCCTTTTTTGTGCAGCTTGTAGATGACCCTTGACAATCGCCACGAAATTCATTATAGTCATAATAATACTTCCGATATTGATTTCGAAAAATATCGAAAGTGAATACGGATTGTCGAAGATGTATCGAATAGTGCGTTGTCGCGCTCTTGTGGGGACTCGATTTATCGCGTCCGTGGAAGGAGGTTATCGCGTTCGCCCATTGGCAGAAGGCTTCTGAATTGAAGATGATAAAAAGGAGTTATCATGGACGTACATCCTGCTGGTGCGAAGATGCGCCAGAAATCGGTTCAACGATTGATTGGAATGTTTCTCCTACTCAGTATCGTATCAGGTTTATTTGTAGTACATCCCTTCTTTGTTTCCCTTCCTCGCGCTCACGCTGCCACTTCATCGGTACAAATCAACGCTGGAGGTTCCGCGGCTGCTCCTTTCGTTGCTGATACCGACTTCAACGGTGGAGGGGTTGGCGCAAGCACGACCAGCGCCATCTCGACGACCGGTGTGAGCAATCCAGCGCCGCAGGCGGTCTATCAGACGAATCGTGTCGGTTCCTCTTTCAGCTACGCCACCCCTGGCCTGACCGCGGCTGCTTCTTATACAGTGCGTTTGCATTTCGCGGAGACGTATTGGACGCAGGCGGGGCAGCGTGTATTCAACGTCAGTATCAATGGTCAGACGGTACTCAGCAAGTTCGATATTTTTGCGAGTGCTGGCGGACAAAATAAAGCGGTTGTCGAGCAGTTTACCGCGAGCGCCGATAGTAGTGGCACGATCACTATTCAGTTTACCTCGGTCGTCGATCAGGCGCAGATCAACGGCATCGAGGTGCTCGCGTCTGGATCTTCTCCAACACCCGCCCCAACCCCGAATCCAACATCCACGCCGACGCCGAATCCAACCCCGACACCGCCGGTCAACTGGACACCAGTCTGGAGTGACAATTTCAGCGGAGCGGCTGGTACTGCTCCATCATCCTCGAACTGGATCGAGGATACTGGCACGAGTTCGCCGGGAGGTCCCGCGAACTGGGGCACGGGCGAGGTCGAGACGATGAGCAACTCGACGAGCAATGTGTATCTCGATGGTCACAATCATCTCGACATCACCGCGATCAATAGCAATGGTGCCTGGACATCGGGCCGCATAGAGACGCAGCGCAGTGACTTCGCGGCTCCCGCGGGCGGCATGATGGAGATCACTGCTTCGATCGAGCAGCCTAATCCCGCCAATGGTGTGGGCTACTGGCCCGCTTTCTGGGCGTTAGGCGCGGGCGATCGTACCGGTAGCGCCACGTGGCCCGCCGTTGGTGAGACCGACATTATGGAAGATGTCAACGCGCGTAGCGAAGAGGCGGCGACGCTGCACTGCGGTACCGATCCAGGAGGCCCCTGCAACGAGGGCAATGGTTTCGGTAGTGGGTTGGCGACCTGTCCGGGCTGCCAGACGGGATACCACACCTACTCGGAGATCATCGATCGCACGCAGTCGGACGAGCAGATTCGCTGGTACCTGGATGGTCAGCAGATCTGGATCGTGCGTGAGAGCCAGGTTGGCGTCAGCACGTGGCAGGCGGCGGTCGATCACGGTTTCTTTATCATTTTCGACCTCGCTATGGGTGGTGCGTTCCCCAACGCGGTTTGTAACTGCACCTCGCCCACCAGCTCGACATCGTCCAACGGCACCATGAGCGTCGCCTCGGTCGGCGTGTATCAGACGACCGGTACGCCACCCACACCGTTGACGACGCCACCGACTCCCACGACCCCCAGCGTGGTCAAAGTAACCGGCACGCAGGGCAACTGGCAGTTGACGGTCAACGGATCACCATATCAGGTTAAGGGTGTGACGTTCGGTCCTCCCAGTGCCGCCGCGCTCGCCTATATGCCGGAATTGAAATCGATGGGCGTGAATACACTGCGTACCTGGGGCACCGATTCCACGACGCAGCCGTTGCTTGATGCCGCCTCGGCGTATGGCCTCAAGGTCATCAACGGCTTCTGGCTCAACCAGGACGAGGATTACCTCAACGACAGCAATTACAAATCGACAACGCTGTCCACGATCGAGAGTACGGTGAATACCTATAAGAACAGTCCAGGCGTGCTGATGTGGGATGTCGGCAACGAGGTCTTGCTCAACTTGCAGAACTACTATTCGGGCGCGCAACTGGAGCAGGAACGTGATGCCTACGCGCAGTACGTGGACCAGATTGCCCAGGCGATCCATTCCATCGATCCCTCGCATCCAGTCACCTCGACCGATGCCTGGACGGGTGCATGGCCGTACTACAAGGCGAACGCGCCACACCTGGACCTGTACGCCGTCAACGCCTATGGTTCGGCCTGTAACCTCAAATCGGACTGGATCTCCGGCAACTATACAGTGCCGTATATCGTGACCGAGTCTGGACCCGCGGGTGAATGGGAAGTGCCCAATGACGAAAACGGTGTCCCCACGCAGGAGACTGATCAGCAGAATAGCCAGGGTTACGCGACGGCCTGGAACTGCATTACCAGCCATACTGGTGTGGCGCTGGGCGCGACACTATTCAGCTACGGTATCGAGAACGATTTTGGGGGCGTCTGGTTCAATTTGATTACTGGACACTGGCGACGCCTGTCGGACTTCGAGGTCGCCAAACTGTATGGCGGCACGATCTCGACAAACACGCCGCCGGTAATCTCCAGTATGACACTGAACAATACCACGGTTGCCACCAACGGTACGCTTGTCATCAACGCCAGTGTCAGCGATCCGAACAACGATCCCTTGCGCTATCATGTAATGCTCAGCAGCAAGTACGTCGATGGTAGTACGAGTCTGCAAAACGCGACCTTCACTCAGACGGGTCCGACCACGTTCTCGGTGACTCCGCCAAAGGAACTGGGTGTGTGGAAGGTGTACCTCTACGCCTACGATGGGCAGGATAACGTGGGCATTCAGACGCTCTCGTTCAAAGTGGTGCCTCCAACAGTCAATGGCACCAATGTGGCAATCGGCAAGACGACGACCGCATCCTCCTATCAGGCGACCGGCACTGGCGCGCCTTTCCCGCCATCGAACGCGACCGATGGCAACGATACGACGCGTTGGGCCAGTGACTGGAGCGATCCACAATGGATCGAGGTCGATCTTGGTCAGGTAACGGCGATCAGCCATATCCAGTTGATCTGGGAGTCCGCGTACGGCTCGGCCTATCAGATCCAGGTTTCCAACGACGGCTCGACGTGGACACCAATTTACAGCACCACGGCTGGCACTGGTGGCGTCGATGACTTCGATGTCAGCGGCTCCGGCAGATATGTACGTATGTACGGAACCGCGCGTGGTACAACGTACGGCTACTCGCTCTACGAATTCGGCGTGTATACTTCTTAACTTGTACTCTGTACAGGTGGGTCATCTCTCGCAAGGTGATCCGCCATTATTGCCGATGTGTAATGAGCAAGCAACAGGAATCGTTGCTTGCTCATTGTATGTTTCATAAGGAAATGATGTCATTGTCTGGCAAACGCATGGTTTGCCCTACGCGATTGTGAGTGGCTGTTGTACTATGAAATGGTCAAGTTTTCGTTATGCTGAGTGCAGAAAGGAAGAGCAACATGTCATCACTTTCGGCTGGTGCTGAGAAACGGATGCGACGTTGGCAGGAGCAGCGCTGGTTACTTGATGCCGTAATCAAGACCGTTGGTGTTGAGTGGGATCAGAACCGTATTGGTTATACACTCGGTCCGTGCGGACCACAGGCGACCGCCGATTTTATGGGTGTACGCGCGCGTGTGCAGAAATTCAACGATATCTCGCGTGAGTTTAAACGCGCAGCAATGCGCAGGGAGGCAATGGCACAACGCTACGCGGACGAAGGCCGTGATGTCGCGGCACGAGAGAGCTTTTTCATCGCGGCCCTGCTCTATGGCAGCGCGCAATGGCCCATTTTCGAGAACTCGCAGGAGAATATCGGGCTCAGCGAGAAGAAAAACGTCTGTTATCAAGCATATGCGCGCTTGGCCGATCACGAGGTCAGACGCGTCGAGATTCCCTTCGAGGGCAAGACCTTGCCTGGCTATTTGCATTTGCCGCGCCAGGTTACACCGCAGTCATTGCCCTGTGTCCTGTCGATCGGTGGTATGGACTCGTTCAAAGAGATATCGGTCGCGCTGTATGGTGACAAGATGCTTGAGCGTGGCATCGCGGTGCTGGCGATCGATGGACCAGGGCAGGGAGAGTGTACCGTGCGTGACATCCACGTTACCGCGACCAACTTCATGGATGCCGGGCGTGTGTTGATTGATTGGATGAGCCAGCAGCCGGAACTGGACGCAAAACGCCTCGCCGTCAACGGAGTGAGTTTTGGATCGTTCTGGGGGACGCAGGTGGCCGCGGCAGACGAGCGTTTGCGGGGCTGTGCAGTGGCCTATGTATGTCATGAACCAGGGGCTAATACCATTTTCAACATGGCCTCACCCACGTTTAAACTACGATACATGTATATGACCGGATACGAGGACGAAGAGGCTTTCGATGCCTTTGCCCAGACCTTGACGCTGGAGGGCGTAGGTGCAAAGATCGGTTGTCCATTCCTGGTAGTTGCGGGCGAGGATGATGATCTCAGTCCCATTGAGTACACGTATAAACTGCTGCACGAGGTGAAGAGTCCGAAAGAGTTGTTGCTCTATCAAGGAGAACGCCACGGTTTGAACACCACCACGTCGAGCGCGTTGGGGCCAGATGCCCAGACGTATATGGCGGATTGGCTCCTCGATCGACTTGAGGGCAAGCCAGCTCTGTCGCAACACCGTCTTGTCGATATGCAGGGACAGGTGCGGGCGCAGTCGTGGGATGAGTTGGAATAAGATATCGGGCGGGTGGAAGCGATAAAGAATTGTAACACCCAAAATCGGTCATCATCCCCTGTAGGAGTATAACTATAGTCTTTCGCAAATAAATTTGAGTATTTGGGGTCCGCGTAGAGCAAACACACGGCGGAGATGCACCCCGGCATCTCTTGCTCTACGCGGACCCCAAATAGATGATGGTGTATTACAAAGAATGTTAAGCAATCTTTTTGCGCGCGGTGAAGGAACTGGCAGAACGCAGCGCGGTTTTGGTGAGCGCACGACCGACTGGATTTTCCATCACAATCAGATCCATGGCCTGTTTCGAACTGCGGACAGCGGCAAAGCTGTAGTGGAGCATTGCGGTCACATACTCTTTGAGCGCTTGCTGTAACGTTTTTTCTTGTGTTGCGACCTCGACCAACTTCTGGCAAAGTAACTGAGCGTCTTTGAGCGCAATATTGCCGCCGATGCCACGTGTGGGCGGCATACTGTGAATCGCATCGCCGAGTAGCGTAATGTTCTGGCTATGCCAGGGTGCGACCTGGGTCGCGATGCGCAGTGAGGTGGCGATGACGGTATCTGCATTGGTGAGTCCGATCACATGTCGTAGATCGGGATGCCAGTTGTTGATCATCTGCTGAACGATGCGCAGTAGTTCATCACCCGGCAGTTTTAGCAAATCTTCTTGCGTAGGATAATTTTTGCGCCGCGTGACAAAGGCCCAGAAGTAGTAATCATTGGTATTCTCGAAGAGCGCACCCATCTCGTCCATGAGTACTGCATCATTCGCGCCAATCAGGCCCTGGATGCGTTCTGAAGCCTTATCGCTGAGATCGTGAACTGCGGAGAAGAGGCCACGACCTCTGGGCGCCAGTACAGTAGTTGCCCAGTCGAGTTTGTGTGCATTAAGTAGCGAGAGAAGCTCGGAGGTGAGGATCACTTTGCCCATAATGGCTGTGTTGCTGGTCTCAATACGTTTTGCCTGTGGCAGAAATTGCTGGCGCACACGTGAATTGCCTCCATCGGCTGCGACCAGCAAGTCTCCAGTCGCGCTAGAGCCATCCTCGAAGAGGGCCGTCACCAACCCATCGGGATTTTCCCGATAGGAGGAAAAAACTTTATTGAAGTGGACGATTTCATCCATCTCCGCCAGTAGCACCTGGCGCAAGGTGATGCGACTGACCGAGCGCGATGATGTGAGAGGATTTTCTTGTTTGATCGGATCAACTGGAAAGGCCATAAGTTGGTTGAAGTGCTCGTCACATATCTGTAGACCTTTCCCCGTGTTCCCAGTGGTCTTGAGATACACTTCAAAAAGGTGTGTGGGCAAACAGTCATGGAGAGCACGGTTGCCCATAGCTTCGATGTGCATGCGATAGCCCTGCAAACGCTCATCGTGTGTCTGGTCGCGTTCGTACACAGCGACGCTGATACCAGCTTTTCTGAGTCCTTGCGCCAGACAAAGGCCACCGAGACCACCCCCGATAATGATTACGTGAAACGATTGTTGCGACATGCATCCAACTCCTTCTTTTCGCTGTTTGCTACAAGGTGTTCCTTTGTTTGTTGATAGTATAGTGCGAGTGGAAGGTGAAGTGTGTCACCCACAAGGGTGATGGAGCGGGTGAATTGGCAGTAGGGCACTTTTTTTAGAGGCCCGTAAGATCGAGATGACGTGCAATCTCAATAGCTTCAACGCGGTTAGTGACGTGCAGCTTCTGATAGAGGCGTTGCAGATGCGTTTTGACGGTGTTGAGACTGATGACGAGATGTTCTGCGATCTCCTGACGCTGCATACCGTTTCTGAGGAGGCGCAGGACCTGTCGTTCTTGCGGGCTGAGCGATGCGAGCAAGGATGTGGAATCAGCGACTGGTGAGGCTACGTGTTCCTGCTCGTTGTTGAAGGCATGCAGGATGGCACGGATGTATTGCTGAAGCGATTTTTCATGTGTGTTAGTGAGTTGAACTGTGAGTAGAGCGGGAATGATTTCTCCTTCATCGAGGAAGATGCGTAGATAGTGATGGGGATGTGCAAGCTGGAGAACTTCGGCTACTTGTTTTCTGGCCTCGCGCCTTTGTTTGGACTGATGATAAGCGATACTTAGCAAAAGACCGATTTCGAGCATACTACGCAGGCGTTCGTTCGCTGCCGCCTCTTGCTGCCACGCTTTGAGCAGGGGTAGCGCATCGTTCGTGGCATGGCTGTAGAGCAGTAAGCGTGCGCGCTGGAGTGCTTCCTGCTCTTGCTGAATGTGTGTGGTGGTGGACTGTAGCAATTGCAGTTTGCGTTGAGCCGAGGCAGCATCGCCGGAAGAGATTTCAAAGCGTATCTGCCAGAGTACGACCTCGTAATACTGCTGAGGAAATTGGAGGGGATCGAGTTGGACGAGTCTTGCATCGAGCATCTTCATAGCCTCTTGTAGCCAGCCCCTGGTCGCGACAACTTTTGCCAGAACCAGCGTTGCCTGGATTTGCAAGAACTGATCATCGATGCTTGTGCTGATACTTAATGCTCGCCTGGCCTGCTGTTCCGCGAGGGACAACTGATTACGTTCGTAGGTCAACTGAGCTGTTCCAATAAGCGCCCTGGCCTGATCGTTTGAATTTTCCCTCGCATTTTGCAACACGGTTTGAAAGAGTTCTTCTGCCTGAAAGAGTGCACCCTGGACGAGACAGAGTTCGCCCAGAAATAGTTTGAGCACGATGGCCCCTTCTTGTTCCTGGCTATTTCTCAATAGAGAAAGACCGGAGAGCATCGTTTGATAGGAGGCTTGAAAGTGTCCCCGTGAGCGTGCTTCAATAGCAAGCACTGTCTGGCAGACAACACGCCAGGTGGCTGCATGTGGGGCAAGGATGGCGAGTGCCCGGTGTGCTGTCTGGGCCGCCTGCGAAATATCTCCCTGGCGCACGAAAACCATGGCGCGCAAAGCATATAGCTCGGCCAGCGAAGCCGTTTGTTGTTGGGTTTGCCATTGCTCTTCGGCAGAGCGCAAGAGGGCCATTACCTGGGTGAAGCGAGCCGCGGTGAGTAAATCCGAACTTGAGCCGAAGGTGAGAGCGGAAGCATAGGCGAAACAGAGCGTTGGAGAGGTGGCGATGAGTTCTTCAGGTACGGTTTGCAGCCAGCGTACAAGCGCATAGAGGTGATCATAAAATGCCTCTGGATGTTGAAGTAAGCGTTCCAGCAACGCGAGCACATCGCTATGGGCTTTGCGTAGCCATGCCGTCTCGATCGCTTCGTCCAATCTCCCATGCTGTGCATACCAGTTCTGTGCCCGTTGTAGACAAAGAGCACGATGGTCGTCAGCCAGGCACCGACGAGCCTGCTCCTGCATTGCTTCGGCGAACAAGATGTGATAACGATACCAGCGTGTAGAATTGCTCTCGTTATCGATAATAGGTTGGAGAAAGAGACCGGTATGCTCAAGTCTGATGAGTATTTGCGCGCTGTCTGTCCTGCCAGTCACACTGTCACACAGGGATGCACACAACTGTCGCAGGTGACTGGTCTGGAGCAAAAATGTTTGTACATCGTCTGTTTGTTCATACAGTACTTCACTCGAAAAATAGTCGAGCAGGTGGTGATGGCAACCGGTGAATGTTGGCAGAAGATGCTGTGCAGCAGACGGATCGGTACAATGCTGAAGGTCGAGGGCGAAGAGCCGCAGTCCCGCGATCCAGCCTTCTGTCTGCTTTTCAATGTGTGCGAGTGCTGTTGCGGAAAGATCGAACGAGAGGCTTTGTTGCAGGAAACAGACCATTTCCGAGTGTGAAAAGGCGAGTTGAGAGGCGCCAATTTCCAGTAGCTGGTTGTTCGCACGCAGACGAGCGAGGGAAAAAGGGGGATCAGTACGGGTGATCAACACCAGATGGAACGAAGGTGGAAGTTGATCGATCAAAAAT
>CAZZWK010000005.1:14980-17578 GCA_964657925.1 uncultured Dictyobacter sp. | reverse complement strand
CCATAGCCCGCGGGTGCGCTGAGTACAGTGAGAGGACACGTCAGTGTTCGATCGAATATAGATAGTAGCGTGGGCCGCTCCACGAGCAGTGAGGTAAGCTGTGGAGGCCGCAGTTTAGAGAGCAGAAGCGGTTTTTGGCTCGACCCTCTTTGTTGTTGTAGAATACCGTCATACATAACTCCTCCGTGGAAACAGTGCGACTGTTCGGTTAAAATAGTATCACATGGTGAGCAGATTGGACATCTGGTTATCTCTTCAAATGCCAAAGGCAATGGAGGAGCGAGTGCTTCAAATACCTCATGTGTCTCGGTGATAATTTCCTCGTTCACCAATACCAAGAACAAGCAAGAAGGAAGAATTGGGTAATCAAAGAAGCATCATACTGACGATTCAGACAGCACAGACTCCAGATGGTATGACCACAAAGATTATTGCCATTGATGGTCCAGGTGGTGCTGGTAAAAGCTCGCTTGCTGAACAGTTGTCACACAAACTAGGCAATGCACCAATTCTTCACACCGATGATTTTGCCAGTTGGGAGAATCCGCTCAACTGGTGGCCTCGTTTGCTGGAGCAAGTACTTGAACCACTCTCTCACCGTGAAAGAGCACGGTACCAACGCTATGATTGGGGCACAAAACATCTGGCAGAGTGGCACGAAATACAATCAGCCGATACTACCAAGAAGAGCGCCGGAATTTCGCTATCAGTGAAATTCCGGCGCTCTCCCCTTGCTCTTTTTAGAAGCAAAATGAATGCACGTGTATTAGGAAAGATGGCTCAGGAGACCGCCAGGGCGAACACATGCAGCGAGCCTTGATCGACCGAGGATGGCAGCGTTACACTCGCCACCTGTTTGCTTGCATCAAGCGAGATAGGTGCCGAGGCAAAGACATAGGTTGCCACCTGATCTTGTCCGGTACCAGCGTCGCGATACGATGTTTGCACAGCGACCGTATTCCCAAAAGAGGGCGAAGAGCTACCCGCGCCGAGAGTCCAATCGCTGAAACCGAGTTGTGCTGTCTGCGTCGTGCCATCGGTATAGGTAATCGTGATTGTGCCCTGAGATGGTCCATTAGTGGCGCTACCGAGGAACGTCAACTGCGTAGCTCCTGTTTTGGCACTCGGCGTTGGAATGACTTGTCCATTCGTCTGGATATTGTCATACTGTGCCGAGGGGACGTTGGGCCATGTATATTGAATACCGTTGACGGTGACCGTCGCGCCCGGCGTATAACCAGAGGCTGCTAGCTGTTGTGCAGAGTAGCTATAGCCATCGCCATCGAAATTTGCGTTGCCCTGCCCATCATCAGAGATACCGGCGTTATTGAAGAAAGCCAGCAGGTTGCCTGGCTTTGCCACAACGACGGTAAGCGCCGTAATAGGCAGCTTGACGCCTGTACTGGTTTGCGCGCTAAGTGGAACGCTATATACTCCTTCAGCCAGACTGGCAGCGGCAGAGACGGTGAAGGCTTGCTGCGCGGTGCTGTTGGCCGCCACCGTAAAGCTGCCTGAGGCTGGTGTCAATGTCAGCCCCGCAGGTGGAGTCGCGCTCCACTGGATGCTGGTGGTGGTGCCACTAATATCCTGCGCGATAATACTGGCTTGAACTTGCTGACCCGGCACCACTGCGACGCGACTGGGACTGAGCGAGATCAGCGTAGGAATAGCGCCATACTGATAAGACGGTGGCGCATCGTTCGGACTGCTGCCCCAGGTCGTGTTCGGTGTGCCGCCGACCGTATAGTCGAGCGTGCCACCATTGGCGACAAAGGATGCGGGCAACCAGGGTTGTGTGCTGGCTTTGCCGTTGACCTTCAAGCTTTGCACATAATAGTTGCTATCCGTAGTACCAGGCGCGTTAATGGTGATTTTCTGACCGGTTGGGCGTGTGACCGTGATGCTGGGAAAGAGCGGGCTTGCCAGCACAAGGTTGGCGGTGCCGGGTGTCTCCGGGAACATACCCAGGCTGGCCCACACATCCCATGCAGACATCGTGCCGAGATCATCGTTGCCCGCCATGCCGCTGGGGCCAGGGAACCAGAGCGTATTCTCCACCTCGTGTACGATCTGCTGGGTTTTATAGGGTGCGCCAGCGTAGTCGTACTCCCATGGGGTTTCAATGGTTGGTTCATTGCCCAAAAAGGCGTAAGGGGCGTTGGGACCGGCATTCAACTGCGTGAAGAACGTATCGAGATTCTTCACGACCGTGGCATTGCCGCCCTCCGCGTTGAAGAGTCCGGCCAGATTGAATGGTACCATCCAGTTGTATTGTGCGCCATCGCCTTCGACCCAGCCATTGCCGCTGGTGGGGTCGTAGGGACTGGGGAAAGAACCATCCATGTTGCGTGGCTCCAGCAATTTATCAGCTGGATTAAGCAGGTTTTCCCAATCCTGCGCGCGCGCCGTGAATTTCTGATAGTCTGCGCTATCGCCGAGGCCCTGGGCGAACGAGCCGATAGCGAAGTCGGCGGTATTGTATTCGAGCGTCGTCGAGGCCGGACCATAGAAATTGCAGCAACCGTAGGTGCCGTCCTCAGGCTCGTAGCCGAGGGTTTCCAGGTAGTTCAGACCGGGGCGCACATTATTGGTCTGGGT
>CAZZWK010000005.1:0-14880 GCA_964657925.1 uncultured Dictyobacter sp. | reverse complement strand
CCATCGAAACCGATGTATTGACCATTCACATCGGAGAAGACGTTGGGTTGCAAAAGGGTGTGATAGAGCGAGGTGTAGAATGTTGTCTGTTCAGTAGCTGTACCACCGGAGACCTTGATCTCGCCTAACTTCTGGTCCCAGGCCTGTTGTGTCGCTTTTAAGACGGTATTGAAATCGCCGCTGGGATCTTCTTTATTCACGTTTTGTTTTGCGTTCGCGACGCTTACGAAGGAGAGTCCGACCTTGACGGTGATGGCGGTGCTCTTCTTCGTATTGAAGGTGACATAAGCGCCGGAACCAGGGCCTGAGACTGTGGTCGTGGGTGGATTCTTAGCCGCCTTGATATCGGCGGCAGAAGCGGTGCCCTGTGCTACTTTCGCTTGGGCCTGCTCGAACTTTTTCAGCGCGGGCGATGCGCTACTGGCGCCTTTTACCGTTGTTTTGCCCGGAGTCACGATACTGTTGTACCACGTGCCGGTGGTGGCAAATGACTGGCTGAATTGCGCGTAGAAGTAGACGTGATAGGCATCGGAAGCGCCGCAGAAGCCGCCGCTGAGCGCGGAACCGGAGATGTAGTTTTTTCCGATCGTCGCGCTGGCATCCGCGTCACCATTGATCGATCCCGAGGGATTGACCAGCATCGTCGCAGTCTGACCTTGTGGATAGGTGAAGAGGCCCGCACCACTGTGCTGCGTCGCCGTTAGCTGCACATTGACGCCATTATCGAGCTTCACCTGATAGTAACCGGCACTGGCCGCTTCGTTGGAGTGGGAGAAGGTCGAGACGTAGAGCGAAGGATCGCTGGCGGGCGACTGGGTCACTGTGCCGACATAGGGAGTAAAGGGAATGTCGCCATAGACATTACAGCCCGCGCCACTGAGATGGGTCAGACTGAAGCCTTTGATCTGATTGTAACCGTAGTAATAGCCGCTGGGCCAGGCGTTTGTATTATCAGGGCTGAATTGCACCATACCGAATGGAGCATCGGCACCCGGAAAGTCGTCTCCAACATTCCAACCATCAGGCCCGTTGGTCGAAGATCCCGTCGCGGTAAATGGATCAACGAGGCTGGCTAGATCCTTCGCGGATGAAGCCGAGGGTGATGCTGCTTGCGCGTGCGGGCCAATGAATTGTGCCCCTACCGCGATAGTAAATAATGTTGTCAGTATGACGATGATACTGGCTATAGTGCGCCTTGCGACAGTACGCTTCGTGCTGTGAGGCTGCATAATGCTGTTTCCTCCTTGTTCAGCAAAACAACATGGATATCCCTGTAGAAGAACTGTTTGCTTGTATAGATAACTAGATAAGCAATGTGCTGCTAGAAAAGTTTCTGACGATCAGGTGATGGGCATAAATCACAGAGATACGTGTAGAAGCTTTTCGGAGTGCTCCATTCCTTAGACAGGAATGCCTTAAATCAACGAAAGTGCATTGTGCTAACGTATTCCTTCTTGGACCTGTGCGCTTTTCAGTTTTAGGCGCATCAATCGCTTGTTCTTTTCAGAAGAACAACGTTCTTCTTAGAAAAGAAGAGAATGCTATACGCTGGCACTCAGAGAAGAAAATCCTTACATTCATACATAGGAATGCAAGGTTAATAGTAACATGTTTAGTACAAAAGAAGCAAGAGTAGAAAACTTGTTCACGTCTAAACTGTAGCGCAAATCCACTTGACAAATACCGCAAAAGCCAGTTACACTGAGTACGTAAACGTTTCCGGAAACGTTTACGTACTCAGTGTAACTGGCTTTTATGTACAATGAATTTAAAAAGGAGAATGGAAGAACCAAAACCGGGTGGGCATGTTTTTCTCTTTTTGCTGATCAAGGTGAAAATAGAAAAAAGGATTTTTCTTGAGAAAGGGAAACGTTGCTGTGAGTTTCCTTCAGAACGCACCCAAAGGAGGGGAAAATGCGTGATTTCATATGCCGTGCTTCAGGTTACCGACTGCGTGGTCTCTTGATACTACCTTTAGTAGTATTGTGTGTTGTAAGTAGTGTATTTATTGGCGGTCAGGTCACTCATGCCGATGCGTATTGCCAGGTGACCTATACCATAACCAACCAGTGGACAGGAGGGTTTGGGGGCAATATTACTGTTCAGAACACTGGTTCAGCGCCCTGGACCGCCTGGAGCCTGGTGTTTACCTTTCCAGCGAGCGGCCAGAGCATCTCACAAGGGTGGGGTGGTACGTTCACCCAGTCAGGTCAACAGGTCACTGTTACGAATGTAAGTTATAACGGCAGTGTCGCGGCCAATGCATCCGTTACTCCTGGCTTTAATGGTACGTGGTCCGGAAGCAATCCAATACCAACCAGTTTCGCGGTCAATGGACACGTGTGCAATGGTTCGGTCCCCACATCAACGCCAACCACCCCTGTTTCGCCACCGACAAGCACACCGACACCCGCACCAGGGACGCCGACTCCAATAGCAGGAACACCCACACCGACACCCGCGCCGGGAACTCACGTGGTGAATCCATACGCGGGCGCACAAGGATATGTAAATCCTGATTGGGCGGCTGAAGTGCGAGCCGGGGCGGCGACCACCGGAGGAACGCTGGGTCAGCAGGAGGCAAAGGTTGCTCAGTATTCGACCGCGGTATGGCTTGATCGTATCGCGGCGGTCAGTGGTGGCCCTGGCGTCACACGAACGCTGGCCGGACACCTGGACGCGGCGGAGACGCAGGCCGCCAGCAGTAGTCAGCCTATTGTGATCACGATCGTCATCTACGATTTACCTGATCGTGATTGCGCGGCTCTCGCGTCAAATGGCGAGTTGTCGGTGTCCAACAATGGCCTGGCACTCTATAAGTCGCAGTATATCGATCCCATCGCGGCCACCTTGAGCCAGGCAAAGTACAGTAACCTACGTATTGCTGCCATTGTCGAACCCGATTCGTTGCCCAATCTGGTGACGAATTTAAGTTACGCTAAATGTGCTGAGGCAAACTCCAGCGGCGCCTATGTGCAGGGTATTCAGTACGCGTTGAATAAGCTGCATGCCATCCCGAATGTATATAATTTCCTGGATATCGCGCACGATGGGTGGCTCGGTTGGTCCAGCAATTTCCAGCCCGCGGTCAATCTGATTACCAGTGTGGTCAAAGGGACGAGCGCTGGTGTAGCGAGTGTGGATGGTTTTATCAGCAACACCGCTAACTATACCCCAACCACCGAGCCGCTAATGACCGCGAATCAGACTGTAGGTGGCAATCCGGTGCGTTCATCGACCTTTTATCAGTGGAATCAGTATATTGATGAAGCGACGTATGATATCGACATGCGCAATGCGTTTATCAGCGCAGGTTTCCCAGGCACGATCGGCATGTTGATTGATACATCGCGCAACGGCTGGGGAGGTCCAAACCGTCCCACTGTTGCCAGCTCATCGACAGACTTGAACACATTTGTGAATGCCACGAAAATCGATCAGCGCATCGCGCGTGGCAATTGGTGCAATCAACCCGGCGGCATTGGAGCGCGTCCACAGGCCAACCCCGCGCCCGGATTTGACGCTTATGTGTGGATCAAACCTCCAGGCGAGTCCGATGGAGCGAGTCAACCGATCGCTAATAACGAGGGCAAGGGTTTCGACCAGATGTGTGACCCGACATACCATGCTAGTCAGCAGGTAAATGGTGGCAATCTTACCGGTGCTATGCCCAATGCGCCTTTAGCCGGTCACTGGTTCCAGGCTGCTTTTGATACACTTGTGCAAAATGCCTATCCATCGATCTCGTAATTGGTAGAAAAGATAGCGTGTGCGCAGCACTTTCTGACTCAAATCGCGTTAGGAAGTGCTGCGGCATTATGCTCACTATTTCTTTATGCTCGCTTTGCCTGAATGCTATCGCTTGTATGATAAACAATGTAAGAATTTCTTTAAATATTGATGTGTTTAAATTTCACTATTTTTCTCTTCACGAGCAAAGATGGATTAGTTTTTTGTATTTTTTGCATCTATAGCTTTTTCTATTGTGTAAAAAAAAGCGCTAGAGACGGTTTTCAACATCATTTGTATGTTTTCAAGCTTATTTTTGAACATTTTTGTCTAAGCATTTTACAAGAAAGCTGTGACACTGTTCCATTGATGTATACGTACTATTAAGAGGAGATGGAAGATGACCTCCAAAAAATCGTATATCGCTACCATTTTTGTAGCGAAATTGGGCATCATCTTTTGAACAAGGAGATTGTTATGACTATTGTGAACGCTGTTATCACCTCTTTTGCAGCCGCGCTCGCCCTGGTATTTTCATTCGTACCAAAGTTAGTTGGCTTCCTGGTCATCCTCATTATCGGACTCATTGTTGCTGGAATTTTGCGACGAGGAGTGACC
Source organism: uncultured Dictyobacter sp. (assembly GCA_964657925.1). Taxonomy (GTDB): domain Bacteria; phylum Chloroflexota; class Ktedonobacteria; order Ktedonobacterales; family Ktedonobacteraceae; genus Dictyobacter. The sequence goes on along the minus strand of CAZZWK010000005.1, from coordinate 10,533 downwards.
TTCCTGTTGCGCAAGTTCGGGTTTGATCGCATCGCTGATCGCATCGGACTGACGCGTTTCACGCAGCAAATGGATGTCAAGACGGACGCCGCCGACATTCTGGGCAGAATCGTCTACTGGTTTATCCTGCTGATTTTCCTGGTCCCCGCTGTCAACGCGCTGGGTTTGACCAGCGTCAGCACCTTGCTTGGTCAGATCGTAGGCTACTTGCCGAATGTGTTCGTGGCGATCCTTATTCTTTTCCTGGGCACGCTCGCTGCAACTGTGGTGGCGGACCTCGTTCGTGGCGCGGCAGCTTCTGCGGGATCGAGCAATCCCAATCTTTTCTCTAATCTCGCCCGCTACGCGATCATTGGTTTTGTCGCTATCGTCGCCCTGGAGCAGCTTGGTATTGCTACCTCATTGCTCAATATCCTCTTCACTGCTGTGATTGGTGCTGCTGCATTGGCCGCCGCCATCGCGTTCGGGCTGGGTGGGCAGGAAACCGCGCGCAAATATCTCAGTCGTGCGGATTCATCTTTGAACAGTGCTGCTTCTTCTTCAACACCTGCGCAAGGAATCGGTAATGTCCCCGCTGATGGCAGTCACCTGAGAGATTATACCAATCAGGATGCGACTCTGCAAAATCAGCAGACCCTGCGCAATCGGCCAATCATAAATCAATAAGTAGCTAGTTTGTATATCCGTGCTTCAACAATACATTGCTGAAGCACGAAGGGACTAGCTTCTACGTTTCGAAAGTTTATTTTTACTTACGGAAGAGTAGAGAGAGTATAAAGGGAATTTGAATCTAAATACTTTCGAGAAACGTACTAAATGTGTAAGTAGTAGAAGTGGCTACTAATTAAGTAGTCTAAAAGGAGTAAATAACAATGGCAACTACACAACCAACATTTTTTGGAGTTTTTGATAATACAAGTGCGGCTGAGAGCGCAATCGATGCTTTGCACAGCGCGAATTTTGCTGACAATCAGATCTACTATTCGGGTCGTCCTTCGTCTGGTGGTTTTATGTCTGGCTTGAAAACTTTCTTTTCAGGTGATGACACAACGACTGGTACGGGCGCGGTTTCGCAGGATTTGAGCGGCCTTGGCATTCCAAATGATGAAGCGGATTACTACGATCAGCAGTACCAGGCGGGTCATTCGATCGTCGGCGTGCGTACCACTGGCAATGAGCAGGATGCCTTGAGCATTTTACAGGCGAACGGGGCACAAATTTATAGCACTCGTGCTTCCGGTGCGCAAGGTGACTATGCCACGACTGGCACGACCACAGATACTTATAACACGGGCGCAACCACCAATACCGCCAATACGTATGCCACAGATGCGACGACTGATACCGATGAGCAGCGCCGTCTGCGTCTACGTGAAGAGCAGCTCAATGTGAGTAAAGAGCGTGTACAGGCTGGTCAAGTCGGGTTGCACAAAGATGTCATCGAGGAGCAGAAGAATATTGATGTTCCAGTGACGCATGAAGAGGTATATGTGGAGCAGCGCCCAGTAACTGACGCCACGCTCAACGAGGCTCCGATTGGTGAGGGCGAGCGTATCGATGTTCCTGTGAGCGCCGAGCAGGTCAACGTTTCTAAAGATACCGTAACCACAGGTGAAGTGGCGATCGGAAAACGGCAGGTCGAGGGCACGCAGCGCGTGAGCGACACAGTACGCCGAGAAGAGGCACGCCTGGATCAGCAAGGCAATGTGCCGGTGAGTGATGTCACCAACGATAACATCAATAATCAGTAAGATTACCATTACGGGCCGCCGATCGGGTAAATACAGAGTTTATCCGATCGGCGGCTATTTATATTTCTGAAAACATATTGAATGCAGTAGCATTACAGATCGTCGTCGAAATCCAGGTTTGCGACCGCCGCTCTCACACCGCGTCCCAGCGTTTTTTGGGAGGATGAGAGAACTTCTTTTTTTGCTGCTGGAGGTGTGCGAGGAATGGACGGTTGCGCGAGTGGAGGTGCCATGGCTGGTGCGAGCGGGGAAAAGAGTACACCGCCATAGGCGCTGGTTTGACCATGGCGCGCCTCGGACCACGCGATCAGAATTTCGCGATCAATTACAGAACGATCGACTCCACGCGCCTGCGCTAGCTCGGTAATATCGGCCAGTCCAGTCGATGCTTGATGCAGGCCATTGCTCCAATAGGTCCAGTCTTTTTTCCTAGCCATACCTTTTGTTACCTTTCGTTCCTTTCCCATACCGTCGGCACCTGATCCGCCAGCACAGTCGCCAGGTCGGCATAACCGATAATGTTGGCGAATTCTGGCTCCTCGACCAGCTGGATTTTGCGCTCACCAACAATCTCTTTGACCAGATCCTCAAAGTAGTAGGCCCCACCACCACCAAGGTAGACAACGTCGTAGTCGCTGGCGACGCGTGCCCCTTCGCTATTCCAGGTGGAACTCATGAATGTGCTTAAAGCACGACCAACGCGTGCCCTGGCTTTTTCGATGGTTTCTCTCACCACGTCGGAAGCAATCTCATCGCCATCGGCTGTCGTGATAATGGGCAGGTCTGCATTGTGGGCGTAGGCGTAGAGCACATCGTGTGCCTTGGCGGTGGAGAGTTTACGACCATGTCTGAGCGATAGCTCTTGCAGCGCATCGACCAGTTGACCAACACCGATGTTTTCTTTGCCCTCGCAGCGCTCGATATCAAGGGTTTGTCCACTGGCGGCCAGGAGATCGGTTGTCCGTTCGCCGATATCGGCTACCGCCTGCTCAGAAATATCGTCACCGAAGCGAGCGAGAATGCCCTGCCCCTCCATCGCGACATAGCCACATTTCACCAGTGCCTCGATCTCCTGGTATTCCGTGCCCTTCGTCGCGAAAGAGTAGCGATAGCAGCCTTCCAATGCCCCTTTGACCTTGCGCCGGTTTTCTTTGGTATACAGGCTGATCGGAAGAGCGGTAACCACGCGTAATTCGAAGCTGCGTTCAGGAATGATCGTCGCGGCCAGCGCGAGCAGCAGAATGATGGAGTGTTTGGTCGTTTTCGACCAGTAGCGGCTCTGGTCCCCCATCGCGTCGCGCGCATTCTTGCCCGCGCGCACCAGATCATCAAGAAAATAATCGTTGCCATCGAGTGAGAGCACGATTTCGTTGGTGCGCAGCACCGATGCGAGTGTTGTATCGGTCGCGCCACGATCCAGCAATTTTTCGATTGTGCCATCAGCTATGGTGGCGGGCAGATAGGCGATATCGGCTGTCAGTTCAACACCATCCTCGGGAATAAATTTGGCGCAGGCGAATCCACTACCGGGATCGAAGCCGACCCAGTAGATAGGGCGTGTCGATGAGGTTGTCATGCTATGAATATCTTTCTAGACGTATGCGCAAGAGCGCACGTGCAGTTATCTATTTTTTACTGTTGTGTATAAGAGGCATTGACCCGTTGTATGGAAAGAAGGTTGCATGCTCATAGCTCGCGGAGAGCCGAGTAGCAGACCACGGAAGCCGAAGTCAGAAAGCCACGGAAACCAGGCTTGGAAGACCACACAGGCCGAGGTCGGAAGACTACAAGGGTCTTCCCTACTATAGACGATTGGAAGTTTGTATTTGTGTGCAATGCTACTTTTGTACTTTTGCCTGTAGGGTTGGTTCGATACCGTTTGCGTACCTTTTTGTAGTGTACAAGCATCGTCGCTACATGTACAAGCTCCTGTGTAGATTGATCGGAAGCTGTGAGAGAAGATGAAGAGGGCTGAATATGCACATGGCATGTTGTGGTTGAGCGTGAGAGAGGGAGCTTGCAGGTTTGGTAGAAAGAGAAGGCGCGCGCTATACTGTAAAAGTTGCTCTTACTTATTGAAGAAATTGGATACAGCGATTGCCTGGAAAGGGGTGCAGGGGACATGGCTCAGAATACAGCGACGGCTATGAAATTGGGACTGGTGCTAGATACGGCGGAGGGCTCTTTGCAAGGGAAGACACCTGGTTACAAAGACATGCAGGAGATGGCCCAGGCGGCTGAACGCATCGGGCTTGATTCGATCTGGTTATGCGATCATCTTATTTATCGTTTTCCTAAGCAAGAGGAAATGGGCATATGGGAAGTGTTTACTGTCTTAAGCGCGCTCGCTGCGGTAACGACACGCATTACGCTGGGGACGATCGTTGTATGTACGTCGTTTCGTCCACCCGCGCTTGTCGCCAAGATGGCCGATACGATCGATGAGATCAGCGCTGGACGCTTGATTCTAGGCCTGGGTGCAGGTTGGCATCAGCCCGAGTATGAGGCTTTCGGCTATCCGTTCGATCATCTAGCGGGCCGTTTCGAGGAGGCGATAGGCATAATCGCGCCTTTGTTGCGCGAGGGACGCGTCGATTTTCAGGGTCAATATTATCAGGTACACGACTGTGTGTTGCGTCCGCGTGGACCATCGCGCAACGGTCCTCCTATCCTGATCGCGGGCCAGCGCCCAAGAATGTTGCGATTGACCGCGCAATATGCCGATGCCTGGAATACCGCGTGGCATGTGGAGACGGGCCAGGTACAAGAGCGCTATGACAGGCTTAAGAACGCGTGCGCCGAAGTTGGGCGAGACGCGGCGGAAGTGGAATTAACGGTCGGCGTATCGGTGAACGCAGCGCCTAATGATGAAAAAGATGACAAAACGAAAGCGATTAGCGGTACAGAGCAAGAGATCGCGCAGCGTCTCAAGCAATTCGCCGAGCTTGGAACGACGCACCTGATCGTCGCACTTGATCCACTCAATGTGGAAACCATCGCACAATTCGGACGTATCGCTGACCTTGTACGAAAATAGAAGGAGTCGTTGTAGGCAGATAAGCACGCTAGACGTATGAATGTGCTCATCTGCCTACAACAATGCGAGAAAAGAGTGTAGCGGATTGCAGGTAGGAAGATACGTGGAGCGATGATCGATAGCCGTTTCATTTTTGTGGGAGCGCTGTTCCAACTCATCGGGGGGCTAAGTTACCTTGTTGCTACGGTAAGAGGGAAAGTGCAGCCTAACCGGATCACATGGTTTTTGTGGGCGTTCGCGCCTCTACTGGCCTTTTTTGCCGAATTGCAGCAAGGGGTGGGTATTCAATCGTTGCTGACCTTTCTGGTTGGATTTAATCCTCTGTTGATTTTTCTCGCCTCGTTTGTGAACAAAAGCTCAGTGTGGAAGATTGGCCGCTTAGACATCATTTGTGGCATGTTTTCGCTGCTTGGTCTGCTGCTCTGGTATGTGACGCACGATGGGACCATCGCGATCATTTGCAGTATTCTCGCCGATTGTTTCGCGGGCATTCCGACGGTGGTGAAAGCGTATAAAGCGCCGGAGACGGAAAGCGCCTCCGCCTTTTTCTTCGGCACCCTGTTCGCGATTATCACCCTGTTGACAATAAAGACATGGAGCCTTGCCAGCTTTGGTTTTCCCGTCTATATTTTGATGATGAATCTGCTACTGGTCGTGTTGATCTTTTCAAAAGTGGGCAAGCGTTTGGCGTAGCATTGGATAAACATGTCCTGATTACGTTTATGCTGGTAGAACGGTGAACGGTTTTCAGGAGGTGCCAGCATGTTGCAAGTCAGGGAACAGCCGCGATTTGCGCGCTCAATGTCACGCCGCCGAGCGTATACAGTGAAGCAGAGCCTGGGTTTTCTTATGGTGATACCGCTAGATGTCGCTTTTCTAGTAATCGTCATAATGCTGGTCGGCTTTTTGATCAAGATAATAGCATAACATCGCGTAGGGCAAACCACGCGTTTGCCCCGCGATCAGGATCACGTGCTTCTTCAAAGCAAGGAAAACCCTTTTATTTGGCTGCCGACGTCGGTTTTGCGGCAGGCACCAACTTTTTCGTCGCCTGGTTGTAATCGTTGGAGCTACCTCTATGGAACACAATCTGGCTATCCTGGCTGGTTGCACCAACTTCATTGAGCATCAAAGTATCGTTCGTGTTGTTGATGTTGCCGGTAAGTGTATCTGGTTGGCCGCTGATGGTGACGACCACGTAGATGATGTGATTATCTCTATTGTAGAGGCCGGTGGCGGGCACGGTCAGCGATTGCAGCTTGCCATTCGAGTTCGCCGCTAGTTGGAGTTGACCATTCAATGAGCCATTTTGATTTGTCCAATGCAGATAATACAGAATCTTGCCCGTGCTACTGCTACCGGCTGGTGGTGTGTAGCTGCCGATCCAATCCGTTGGGGGATCTTGTGGGCGATTGACAAAGACCAGCAGCGCGGCAAGCAGCGCGATCAGCACAAGGACACTGACCGCCGCGATCAGCAGCGATCTGGGCACAAAGACGCCGGACGACTTTGCAGGCGGCGCTGCTATAACAGTTGGCGCGGCATCAGGCTCATTGTTCTCTTCAGTAGAAGAGGCTTCAGTCAGGTCGGAATCAGCAGAGCTTGCAATCGCGTCGGGATCAGCAACCGGGGGTTCAGTCGCGTCAATGTCGCCAATGGCGCCAGAGGTTTCCTGCTCTACCGGCTCCCCTTCCAGTGTGCCAGCTTCAGCAAGGGGTCCTCGTTCCGCTGAATCTGCTGCTGGCTCAGAAAGGACAGGCGCGCTAGCATCGCCTGGCTCGATAGACGACTCTTCTTCCTGCCCGGCTGTTTCAGCGACAGGCGGCAAGGGTACTTCCTCTGCATTAAAAATAGCTGTCTGCCGCGGTTCCTCGTCGGGTGTATGCAGTGTAGGCGACTGTGCTGGTTCTTCTGGCAAAGAATGCTCAGGTGGGTTATTCATGAAAATACTTTATCCTTCCGGCAAAACGTTCGTTTTTGTCGATGTTCTGATTTTCTACCGCTTGTAATGTACGCTAACTCTACACGCTTTCATAATCTTTGGCAAGTGCTTACACGTTTGCTGGCTAGCGCAAGACTAATCCTTGTATTTCATTTCACCGGCGGGGATGGGAACCGTAAGTCTATTTTCGATGGGTGCGAGCGGGCAGGTCCAGCGATCGTTATACGCGCAAGAGGGATTGTAGGCATAGTTAAAGTCGAGCACCAGTCGTGCCCCTGTATGAAGAGCATCTGCTGCTCTGTTTTCCTGCGCGTGTATAAAGAGTGTGTCATTGCCTTTGATGGTATCAAAAAGGTAACGACCTCCACCGTAGCTACTGTTTGGACCGGTCGTGTCGCGAAACGGTAGGAAGAGGCCGCCACCATAGATATCGAGCCAGTAGAGTGAGAGCGAGACCGTTGTATCTTCCACCGAAAAATGAAGCGACCCGATTGTTGTCATCGTCATAGATGCTTGCGCGTCCATCGTTATCTGCTGACGCATCGGTTCCCCTTGTGTGTCGACCGTGGTCACGAAGCGTAGCGCGGGATTATAAGGAAAGTAACGCAGGCCAGTGAACTGCTCGCGTTGCTCTTGATCCAATGCTGATTGTGGATGAGTGGCGAAGAGCGCATCCTTTTCCTGACGAAATCGCTCAAGCACTGTGCGCGGATTTTCCCCTGCCAACATGGCCTGATTTCTTTGCGCGTAAAGATTCTTTACACGCAAGCGGAAATCGTAGAGATCAAGATAGTCGGACATGGTGTGATCCAATCATAGTAGTAGATAATAGATGACAACAATTTTTCTTGTTTTTGATAGGTACGATTTGTTAAGGCATATGGATTATAACACGAAGATATTTCTGCTGTTTTGCCATCACAAACAGGTCCACCGCTCTTGTATTGTAAAAGCGGTGGACCTGTCAGCCTGGAAAAATTGTTGTGGCGCTAGCTATGCAGCAGGATCAGCAGAGACATGACCAGGCCAAAAGGTGTCATCCATCCACTATCATCTTTCAGGCATTTTTTCTGATATACTAGATATACTCTAGGATAGAGATAAAAATGTGAGGTTCACATGAAGAACAGGAAGACATACGCAGTGCGTGTTGCGATTGTAAATGTTCATCCTATTATTCATGATGACTTATACTTCATATTTTGACGATAACAGTTTTCTGACAAGGAAGTGAGGATACTTATGGAGAACTATGCCCTACGACGCAGGCGGGAGTCAAAGGGGTGGTCGCAACGTCTTGTCGCCGAACGCGTCGGTACGAATCGGTTTACTGTCACGCGCTGGGAACGCGGTTCAGCATTTCCCAGCCCTTATTTTCGCCAAAAGTTGTGTGAACTCTTCGAGACGACGGCTGAAGAACTTGGATTGATGCGAGATCAGGCTATGCAAAAGGTAGAGCCATCCTCGCCACCATATTGGAATATTCCATTTCGTCGCAATATATTTTTTACTGGACGTGAAGATATGCTTGCGCGCCTTACCTTTGAATTTAGTGCTGAGCCCGTCGATGCTGGCCCACGCATATGTGCCTTGAGCGGACTGGGTGGCATGGGGAAAACACAGGTCGCGGTAGAGTATGCCTATCGTCATTTTGATGAATATCGTGCATTGCTCTGGGTGCAGGCCGACACGCTTCCTAATCTTATTGCAGGATTTATCGATCTCGCTTCAGTGCTCAATTTGCCACAGGGTAATGGACAAAATACGAGTACCGCAATCGATGCGGTGAAAGACTGGCTCAAAAAACAGTCGCATTGGCTGTTCATTCTGGACAACGTCGAAAATGTCGCCTCTGTTTTGGATTTTTTTCCACTATTGCATGCGGGACATATACTTATCACCACTCGTGACCAGGAAACTGGGACGAATGCGCGCCGCCTGCAACTGGAAAAAATGGGCGTGGTGGATGGCTCTCTCTTGCTGTGCAGGCGAGCCAGACTGGTTGAGCAAGAGTCATCTTTTGATGCGGTCAAAGCCATGGATTATGCTGCAAGTGAGACGCTGGTTCATCTCCTGGATGGACTTCCACTCGCGCTCGATCAGGCCGCCGCTTATATTGAGGAAACAGATTGTGGCATAAGTGGCTATCTTGCGCGCTACCAGCAGTACGCGGTACCGTTACTTGAGAAGCGAGGAAAAACATTGCTTGCCACCGACGCGGTGAGCACTACCTGGTCGCTTTCATTCGAAAAGTTGCGGCGAACGAACATGGCAGCGATCGAGCTGCTTTTTCTTTGTGCCTTTCTCTCGCCGGAAGCCATTCCAGAAGAAATCTTTCTCGATGGCGCACCCGATCTTGGACCGCTGCTGCAAGAAGCCATTGGTGATATCTTAGGCCTGGACGTACTTATAAGCGAGTTGCGCACGTTCTCCTTCATCCGTCGTTTTGCCGAGTCGAACATGCTTGCGATCCATCGATTGGTGCAGACAGTCATACAGGAGAGCATGGATGAGCGGACGCGTCAACTCTGGGCGGAGCGTGCCGTTCATGCCGTCTATCGAGCTTTTCATGACGCAAGCTTTGCTAACTGGCAGCAATGCCGACGTTCTCTACCACACGCACTGAGATGCGCGGAACTCATCGAACAGTGGTCGATGAGTTTTCCCGCAGCTGTAAAGCTGCTTACGCAGGCAGGAACCTATTTGCGGGAATTGGCACAATATACCCAGGGCATTGCGTTGTACCAGCAAGCGTTAGCGATTCAGGAACGAACACTTGATGCGCATGATCTTGCCTTAGCAACATCTTTGCAGCAGCTTGCATTGCTTTATATAGAGGTGGATGCATATGAGCAGGCCGAGACACATCTAAAACGGGCGCTTGACATACGAACGTTTCACTATGGGGAAGAACATGTGCAAATCGCGTCCTTATACAATGACCTGGCATTGTTGTACGATCAGCAAAGTAAATTCGAGCAATCCGAACCCTTATACCACAAAGCTCTTGCCCTCTATGAACGATTCCTGGAACCGAATCATCTTGATATCGCCATGTGTTTGCATAACCTTGGGTGGTCGTACATGGCAAAAGGGAGTTATGCGCAAGCGGAACCTCTCTATGTGCGCTCGTTAGCGATTCGTCGGCAGCAGTTTCCACCTGATCATCCCAGTCTTTCTAACAGCTTGAATCTTCTGGGCTGGTTATATTGTGCGTTGGGACATTACGCGCAGGCCGAACTACTCTATCAAGAGGCTCTTGCTATACGTAAGCACGCGCTTGGTGCTGAACATCCTGATATCGCGGGTACCTTACACCAGTTAGCGGACGTGTATCGTTTACAGCAAAACTATCAGCAGGCCGAATTGTTCTATCGAGAGGCATTGTTGATCAGAACGAATGCATTAGGGGCGGAGCATCGTGATGTAGCGCAGAGTTTGCATGGACTGGGCAAGCTCTTTGCGGCACAAGGCTCGTTTTCACAAGCGGAAGCCTTTTATCAGCAAGCATTGACTATACGTGAGCGCATACTGGGACCGAAACATGCATCGGTAGCTGGCAGTCTGAATGATCTGGCGGATGTGGCACGTCGGCAAGGCAAGTATCAGGATGCCAGACATCGTTATGTGCGAGCCCTCGACATCTTGGAAGCGTCAGTTGGACGCAATCATCCTGCGGTAGCCACGAGTCTCCATGGATTAGCGGAAATCTCTGCTTTCCATGGTGATGAGCGGCAAGCGGAGCAGCTTTATCTTCAGGCGATAGGGATACGGCAGGAAGTGCTTGGTTTAGAGCATCCTGA
>CAZZWK010000004.1:126016-127116 GCA_964657925.1 uncultured Dictyobacter sp. | reverse complement strand
ACCGGTCGATAAATCTTCCCTCTACAACGCGGGATTCCCGTCTTACTTAGTGGATGCACCAATTATGATCAAAAAGAGGAGCAGCCCCGACTATTGATCCAGACTGTTCCTCGCCTCAATAATGAGATAACCAGTTCATCCAAAGGAACAAAACCCATGTCGAACCAGCCTGAAGAGGGTCAGAACCAGAATTTTACTCCTCCACCACAAGAGACACCTCCGCCACCTCCTCAATATAATCCGCCGCCAGGGGCAAATGGGCCTTCATCGAATGCGGTACCAAACATTCCTGCTACATCCTATGCTACACCAGAGCCATCCTATGACCAGCCAGCTTTTTATCGGCAGCCAGAGTATGCTAATCCTCAGCAGCCCAACTATTATGATCCCTTGCTCAATGCGCCTGGGCAAACCCCCTACAACTACCAGCAATCACGCTACAGCGCTGCTTTTCCCTCATTTCCACCGTCTAACCCTCTACCACTGGGCGAAGCCATTCGCCAGTTGCCCGCGCAATACTGGCGTGTGATCACACGTCCTCGCATCGCGACCTTCGACGCCGAACAGGGCAAGGCAGCGTGGAATATTATCTGGGTGCAGATCATTGCGCTTGCAGCCATCAATGCCATTCTTTCCATTCTTGGTGCTGCTGAAGAGTCATCCATTTTTGGCGGCCTGGGTAATTCATCGCTCCATTCCCTCGGCCTGAGTCCCATAGGTTATGCACTCTATTTTCTCATCGGTGTACCTATTGGCATTTTTATTGGTGCAGGTATCTACTTCTTGCTCGCCAAAGCCTTTCAAGGTCAGGGCACATTTCTCCGCTACCTGTACTGTTTTATGCTTATTTATGTACCGCTTACCATTATTACTAATATAGCTGGCTTCATTCCCTACGCAAGTTCACTTATCAAATTCGCTATCGACATCTACGAAATCGTCCTGCTCATCTTTATGACCATGGCCGTACATCGGCTCTCCGGTAAAAAGGCGACCCTGGCGGTGTTCATTCTGCCAATTGCCCTCGTCATTTTAGTCGTTATCTCGCTCATTTTTGCGGCAATTTTGCAACTGTAAAGGATGTCAGTGGGCAGAGAACG
>CAZZWK010000004.1:117082-126006 GCA_964657925.1 uncultured Dictyobacter sp. | reverse complement strand
GAGCCGCCGTTCTCTGCCCACTGACATCCTTATCTATTCCTTATCCACACCTGCGTCCTCGTCAATCGTTTGCGTCAACGCGACCCAATCCTGGCCGCCGCGTCCATTGCTGACGCCTCTCAGCAGTCGGTCGTGCAGGAGATTCGCCAGCGGCATCGGCATCTGTGCCTCCTCGGCTGCACCCAGAATAAGGTTCAGGTCCTTCAAGGCCAGCTTCAACTGAAAGCCGACCGGCTCATACTTTCTTTCGGCGATCGCTGGCCCATAGTTTTTGTAGGCGGGCGCGCCAAAAAGCGTCTGCGTGAACATATCGATCACTTTACTACGATCGACGCCATTCTTTTCCGCCAGGGTGAGCATCTCACCCATGGCCTCCATGGCGGATGCGATCATGAAGTTACCGCCAATCTTGATGATATTAGCAATGGCGGGATCATCGCCATAATCGAAAATGCCCTGCGATACCGCCGCCAGCATCGGCTTTACACGCTCTTTGGCCTGCTCATCGCCCGCCACCACGATCCATAGCTTCTTGGCTGCCGCCGCATCTGGCCTGCCAAAAACTGGCGCGGTGACATAATCGCACTCGTGCTGCTTATGAAGTTCGACCATGCGGCGCGAGAGCGAGGGGGAAATGGTGCTCATCGAAACATGTACACCTCCTGGTCCCAATTTGGGCAAAAAGTTTTGCGTTACACTTTCCACCGCTTCATCGTTCGCCAGCATGGTGATCACTATCCCACCAGCTTCAACCACGTCCGCTGGCCCTTCTCCACGTTGCGCGCCCGCTTTGACGATATCTTCACCTTTGCGTGCATCTCGATTGTAGACACGCAAGTGATAGCCTGCCTCCAACACGTTTTTAGCGATCGGCGCGCCCATGCTACCCAGGCCAACAAATCCTACGGCTTTCGTCTCCATCGTATTGCTCTACCTTCTCTTTAGCTATGAATACTTGTACTGGACAATCCACAACACTTTTCCACCGCCATGCTACTTGCCACCCACTCGAACATACTTGATAATCAGCAAATAGCTTTATTTTGCACGCTTCATTGCGCTGCACCATGTATATATCACGCAATATACACGGCTAGCAAGAAAAAAGAGATGCTAACAGACGTGTTTCTAAGGTAGAATGAATAGAACAACAGTATGAAAATCGACCATTCATCATCACACTACAATGAAGAGATAGAGATCAGCGATCTCGACGTTCCATCACGACGTATGCAAGGCCACAAACGCTACGTCGACTTCTTTCTGCGCGCACGACGTCCGCTCATTACCACGTTAATCGCGCTGGCCGCGCTCTCGCTTATTGCGCTACTCATCCCGCTGGTTCTCCCTGCTCTACCAGATCAATCTGCTCAGCACAGCGATTCACTTTCTACCACCAATAATACACAAACACCGAGTTTGTTGGGCATCGCTCAGAATATTATCTGCATAAGCGGAGAAACGCCAGGCACGTTCTACGGACTGCATAGCGACAATGGCACGCCTGCCTGGCACTATCGCGCGACGCGTACGCTGCTGGCCGCGCCAATGCTGGCAAATAACGCACTGTACCTGCTCACACAACAGAATGGCGCGATGCAAATCCTTACGCTAAACATGCGTAACGGTGCTATCTTCTGGAAAAGCAGCTTACCAATGGCCTCGCCTTCATCGCTCTCCGCACAGGAAAATATACTCTACATCACCTCGCAAGATGGTATGCTCTATGCGGTAGATGCCAACAGTGGACACCTGTTGTGGTCTAAACAATTTCCGCCCAACCCATTCATTCAAATACTCAACGGTACTGTGTACGTGTACGTAAACGATATGGCGCCGCTCACATCGCTGTGGGCGCTGCAATCCACGCACGGCACGTTACTGTGGCAGGTGCACGAAACGACCTTTTCACGTATTATCGCCAACAATAGTGGCGTTACCTTGCTTCAAACCGAGGATAGAGCGGTGGAGGCGTTGCGCACCAGCGACGGTCATGTGCTGTGGTCACAGCCCGTTTACGTCGATGCGAACAGCCCTGTGATTGCAGATTCCCAGGCAGCCTACCTGAATACCGATGGGGGGCAATTGACCGCCATCAATATACTAAACGGCAAAGTGCTCTGGCGCGTACCACAAAAATATACTCTACAGGGCACACTACTGCTATCACACGCTCTGATCTATCTCGCCAGCATTGACGACACCATCTACACCTTCCACACGCACGATGGCTCCCCTGTTTGGCAAGCGAATATGCACCAGATCATCAATGGCGCGATGACCATCACCAACAACCGCCTCTACGTGCACAGCAACGATGGACTTGAACACACTCTCGACGCCACCACCGGCATCCTCCTCTGGACAAGCTTTATCGGTCAGCCTGCCAGCTACCAGCATATCAGCACCGCCAACACCTACGCCCAGAGCGTGCAAACGACGCCATTCCTCGTCTATATCACCGAGCAAAACGGCATGCTGAACGCCCTCCGCTACACGGACGGCAAAATCCTATGGACAAGACAGATCACCGACCAGCCACAACTATTGAACGACAACTTCTACGCCATCACGCCAGGTGGAACAGTCGCTCTGCTCAATGCGGCAAATGGTCATGATCGCTGGTCCTTCAATGTCGAAAAATAATCCTACCCCTTGCATCCTCACTACTTTCATGGTATAATTGCTCGCATGAGCAAGCAAAAAGAAGACAACACAAAACCAGATTCGTCGCAGGAGACACGCGCACGCATCATTGACGCGGCCTATCACGTGCTCGCCGAAAAAGGCTACGAGGCGACGACGCTCAGAGAAATCTCGCGCGCCGCCGATGCCGCGCAAGGGCTGATCCACTACTACTTCGGTGGCAAGGACCAGCTACTCGTCGAGGTACTCAAAGCGGTCGAGGCCCGTTACGCCCAGACGCCAGAACAATTGGTACAAAACACTGCGGCAACTGGGACAACCGATCCGCTCCAAACCATCTTACAGGAACCTATCGATCGTATCATCGCGGAACCCGAGTGGTACCGGCTGCGCCACGAACTCTTCGCGCTCGGACTGCACAACACGCTCATGGCCCCGCAGGTTCGTGAACTCCTTGCGGACGGACGCGCGGATATCGCGAACTCGATTACACACATCCTTGGTGATACTACAGTCCCACCACAACTGCTCGCCACCATGCTGCTGGCCCTTCTCGATGGTCTGGCACTGCAAAAAATTATGGACCCGGACCTGGATATCAGCGCGTTCACAACTACGCTGGCAACCATTTTGCGCTCATTCGAAAAACACTAGCTCTTTTTTTGTACTCAATATTGCTTGCTTGAGCAATTATTTTTTAATGGAGAAGTACAGGAGATTTACGATATGCTGCTTACTCAGGCGTTGCGTTACCCTTTTCAGGGATACGGCTGGTTTCGTCGCATACTTCTACTCACATTCCTGCAATTGCTACCCATTGTCGGTCAACTGATTCTACTCGGCTATGGGTTCGACATCGCACGAGCGGTGTATGCAAAACAAACAGATTTGCCACCTATTCGATGGCTGCCCGCGCTCGGCAATGGCTTGCGCTTCCTCCTCGCTGGACTCGTCTACCTTATACCAATACTTATAACGATTGTGATAGTGGGGGTGAGCAGCATTCGTTCAAGTAAAAGCTCCAGCAATTTGAGTACCCTTGGCCTGCTGCTGTCCATTGGCGTCCCTCTGCTCCTCTTTTTGGGAGGAATCGTGCGGGCAAGACGAACTCGTTCATCCTCTGCTCAACGGCCTGGCACACGTGGGAATGGCTGGCGATCTTTACTAAAAGGTCTTTTGCCGATAGTCGTGACCGTTCTGGTAATTCTACTGCTAAGAATGCTTGTGTCTGGTTCTGGCATCGAAAGCGGGAAGCCGAATAGTCTCAGTATCCTTCTCTTCGTTGTGCTCGCCCTGGTCCTCTTTTTGATCGTAATTGTGTTGTACATCGGAGGAGTTCGCTTTGCTACAGAAAATAAGGGGCTACTCGCTCCAGCTACAAACGCCAAACTCCTTCTGCAACACCGTGCCGCGACCGGCATGCTCGTCCTCAACATTGTCCTGCTGGGTGTCATCACTTTTCTTGCCACAGGAGTAGACCTGGTGCTGTTTGTCCTACCAGGATTGTTTGTCTTTGTGGTCTGCACACTGGCTCTGTGGTACATATTCGCTCGTTACAGTTTAGCTATTAGGGCACAACAGCCAGAATTCTCTGTAACACATCCAGATCCCATTCCATCAAGGTAGCTTACATCTACCCTACCGGCTATCAATCAATCTACTCAATCTAATGCTTTCACTTTCTATAGGAGTACAGCCTTTCATGCAAATTACCATTATCGCTGGCGGGAGCCGCGGAGATGTCCAACCTTATGTAGCGCTAGGTGTGGG
This sequence comes from uncultured Dictyobacter sp., assembly GCA_964657925.1. Taxonomy (GTDB): domain Bacteria; phylum Chloroflexota; class Ktedonobacteria; order Ktedonobacterales; family Ktedonobacteraceae; genus Dictyobacter. The sequence continues at coordinate 121,590 of CAZZWK010000004.1, read as the reverse complement.
GCTAAAGGAGGCGGGACACACAGTACGTGTGCTGACTTCCGACGATTTTCAACAACTGGTCACAGACTATGGACTGGATTTTTATACGGTCGGAGGCAATGCACAGGTGGTGGCGCAAAGCATGCAAGCAACCCTGGACCAGGGCAATATGCTCAAAATTCTCGGGCAGATGCGCCAGGCCTCGGAACAACAGGCCGCGCGATCAGCCGAACGCGGTGTGGTCGCGTGCGAAGGTTCCAACCTTATCCTCGGCGGACTATCCGGCCTCTTTAGCGGGCTATCGCTTTCAGAAAAGCTTGGCATCCCTCTTATGCTGGCCTATTTAGTGCCTTTTACGCCCACCAGCGCGTTCCCCAGCCCTTTGACGCCGCTACCGCAGACGCCATTGACACAGTGGCTCAACAAACCATCGTTTCTGCTGGCACAACAGATCATGTGGCAATCGTTCCGTTCAGCGGATAACAAGGCGCGCCAGCAAGTCCTGCAGCTGCCCGCTAGCCTTTTCTGGGGGCCATTCTCCTCGCTGAAAGGCAGTAAACAAGCAGTGCTCTATGGCTATAGCTCGTATGTGTTACCGCAGCCCAGAGATTGGAATGCATTTCAGCATGTGACCGGCTACTGGTTCCTGGACCCCCCACAGAACTGGGAACCACCAGCGGACCTGCTGCACTTTCTCCAATCAGGGCCACCACCCGTTTATATCGGCTTCGGCAGTATGACCAGTAGCAAACCGGAGGAGGCCGCAGATCTGGTGCTGGAAGCATTAGCGCGCACAGGCCAACGGGGTGTGCTCTACGAAGGTTGGGGTGGACTGAAGAAAGAGCAATTGCCCGAGAGCGTGTTCATGACTGGCTCCGTCCCGCACACGTGGCTGTTCCCTCGCATGGCCGCAGTTGTCCATCATGGCGGCGTCGGCACCGCCGCTGCGGGCTTCGCTGCTGGTGTGCCCTCGATTATTACGCCCTTTTTCGCCGATCAACCCTTCTGGGGACAGCGCGCATATGAACTGGGCGTTGGCCCTAAACCTATCGCACGCAAACGCATGACCGTTGACAACCTGACGGCAGCCATCGAGCACGCAATATCGGACGAAGAAATGAGGAAGAAAGCGGCCTTGCTCGGAGAGCGCATTCGAGCTGAGAATGGTGTCGCGCAGGCGGTACACGTTATCGAACAGAGCAGAGGATAGCATTTTCTTATCAAAATCAGATGGAATAAACGCTGGAGAAGATCCATGAACATATCTCATGCGGAAACAACTGAAACGAGTGTCACGAGCGAGCCACACTATCCTCTTCATGGTCGGGCGCTTGCCGCTGTCATCATCGCACTGTTCCTGACACTATTGATGGCTGCTCTTGATGGATCTATCGTCGATACAGCCACGCCACGTGTTATCGCGGACCTGCATGGATTCAGCCTGTATAGCTGGCTGGTCACCATCTATCTGCTTGCCTCCACCACCACTATTCCCCTGGTCGGCAAGCTGTCCGACTTGTTCGGTCGCAAGTGGTTTCTGATTAGCGGCGTGCTGATCTTTCTGTTTGGCTCGATCCTCGCGGGCACAGCGCAGACGATGGTACAGCTTATCATCTTTCGCGGGGTGCAGGGGTTGGGTTCCGGTATACTTCAAACGCTGGCTCTGGTCCTTATCGCTGACCTGTTTCCACCCAAAGAACGGGCACGTTGGATCGGGGTCTTCTCGGCTGTCATTATTCTGGCAAGCGTTATCGGACCACTGGCGGGCGGCTGGATAACCGATCACCTTGGCTGGCGCTGGATATTCTATATCAACATACCATTGGGACTGTGCGCGCTGATCATGCTGGTCGTCTGGCTACCTGCAAACCTCACGGCTAGTACAACGACACAAAACAGTTGGGAGAGGCTGCGGCATATCGATATCATCGGTGCGCTGACGATCGTCATCGGCACCATCTGCCTCCTGCTCGGCTTAACCCTGGGGGGACAAAGCTACGCGTGGACATCTCTACTCGTGATCGGACTTTTCGTCGCAGCCACGCTCATGTTTCTGCTCTTTTTCTACGTTGAATCTCATGTACAAGATCCCATCGTGCCGCTTGACCTCTTCAAGAGTCAGGTGTTTTCCGCCGGAGCTATGCTCTCTCTTCTGTTGGGCATGGTGCTCTTCGGGATTATTGTCTACCTGCCGCTGTTTATGCAGGCTGTGCAGGGGCGGAGTCCAACCAGTTCCGGCGCCATCATGACGCCTCTGACTTTTACGATAGCGCTGCTCTCGATACTCACCGGAAGCATTGTTTCCAGAATCGGGCGCTACCAGATCATCGCGCTTATTGGAGCCGTCGTTCTTACGGTGGGAGCGTTTCTCATGACGGTGATGAACAGCGCGACCTCATCGTTAGAGATTAGCCGCAACGTGTTTCTTATCGGCATCGGGCTGGGTATGTTGCTGCCACTGGTCAATGTGGCGACGCAGAATAGTCTCGCACAGAGTCGCATGGGAGTTGGAACGGGCGCGATCACCTTTTTGCGCTCTATGGGTTCGACGCTGGCGACAGCGGTGTTGGGCACAATCGTTAATACCGTCTCAGCCAGCGAGATCAGCGCACATTTGCCCACCGCCGCGCATCGCTTCTCGCAGACCTATCTGAAGGCCGCCACCGATAAGCAAGTGCTCACCGGTGCGAGGTATCGGCACACCATTATGCAACAGGGCATCGCGGACAGCGTGAAAGCGGCGCATGTGGCCCTCGGCCCTCAGCACGATGCCACTATCGCCGCGCTCACTCAACAAACGACGAGTCTGCTCAACCAGCTCTTCGAGGTGGTGCGGCAGGCGCTAGCAAGCGGCATTCACCAGGCGCTTGTAGTCGTGTTCTGCTTATGCCTGGTTGTCATACTCACAACCATTTTCTTGAAGGACAGCCCCACCAGCGCGTAGGGCAACCACATGGTTTGCGCTACATGGAAAGGGGTCATCAATGAAGAAGGGATTGATTCATTACGATGAATATTCTTCTATGGATCATACAAGGGGTGTTGGCAATTATTTTTCTCCTGCACGGAGTCTTGTTTGCGGTGATGCCTGCGCGGGCGAAAGAGGAACTCAGGAAAGGCCCATTTTCTCCAGCGTTTGGACGCTTTATTGGTGTTGCCGAGATTCTGGCGGCGTTCGGGTTGACCTTGCCCGGCTTGACGCATATCCTCCCCTGGCTGACACCGCTGGCAGCCGTGGGACTTGTACCGATTATGATCGGCGCGCTGGTGTCTCATCTGCGTCGCCATGAACAGCCTCAGGTAGTGTTCTGTGCTTTGCTGATCATACTGCTTGTCGTTGTTATCATCTGGCGCGGGTTTATACTGCCTCTCTAAAAAGAACACGTTTATAGGTCATCTGCCCCATGCTCACCCTTTCCCTTCACAGGTAATATACATACAGGAGAAAAATCAGGCATTATTACGTTTATGAAGGGAAAGGACTTATCATCATGCTAGCAGTCAAAATCGCGGGCCTGGGCTATTATCTGCCCGAGCGACGTGTCACCAATGCCTACTTCGAGCAGGAATACGGCTTTTCCGCGCGCTGGATCGCGCAGGTCACCGGCGTCTATGAACGTCGCTATGTCAAGGACGAAACTACCGTGCAGATGGGCGTGGCCGCCGCGCGGATGGCGCTCCAAGCAGCGAACCTCGCGGTCGATGACCTGGATGCGATCATCTGCGCCTGCGCCGCGCCCCAGCAGATGATTCCGTGCACCGCCGCCCTGCTGCAACACGAGCTGGGCGCGCCCGAGGGTCGTAGCGCCTGTGTGGATGTCAACGCCACCTGCCTGAGCTTCCTGTTCGCCCTGCAAATGGTCTCCCATATGGTGGCCGCGGGAGCGTATAAGACGGTGCTTATCTGTAGCAGCGAAATTCCATCCACCTCGCTCAATCATGCTGAACCAGAGAGCGCGACGCTCTTCGGCGATGCGGCAGCGGCGGCGATCATTACGCGTACACCTGCCGATGAGAAGAGCACTATCTGGCACTCACAGTTCGCGACCTATAGCAGTGGAGCCGAACTGACCCAGATTTCCGGCGGCGGCACGCTTCATCACCCTAATCATCCCTCCACCACATCCGCTATGAATCTCTTTCATATGCAAGGTCCAGCCCTTTTCCGCCAGGGATTACCCTTGATCGGCCCATTCCTGGACACGTTTTTCGACCAGCTACCCTACAAACGGTCCGAAGTGGAAGCAGTTGTCCCCCACCAGGCCAGTCGCCACGCCATAGAAGTTCTCAATCGCCGTCTGGGTTTTCAGACATCTCAAATCATCAATACGCTGGCCTGCTACGGCAATTGTGTAGCTGCCTCCATTCCGCTCACTATGGCGCAAGCGGTCGCAAGCGGTCGCATCAAACGTGGCGATCGTGTGGCGTTGTTGGGCACGGGCGCGGGTCTGACTCTTGGCGCGCTCGCGCTGACGTTTTAATGCAGCGATTTGCGCAATCCATTACACGAATCTTGGGCCGTCCATGGA
>CAZZWK010000004.1:108331-116982 GCA_964657925.1 uncultured Dictyobacter sp. | reverse complement strand
GGTTTGCAATTTCTACACGAAGAGGTTCTTATGCACATTCTGGTTACGGGCGGCACTGGCTTCCTCGGCCACCATCTCGCTCAGGCTTTGCTGGATCGCGGTCATACTGTCCGCATTTCAGGTCGCGATTTTACCCATGCGCAATCCCTGATCGAGCAAGGAGCAGAACCTATGCAAGCGGATCTGCGTGATGCTGCCGCCGTTCACGAGGCGTGCCACGCTATCGATGTGGTCTATCACGTGGGCGCACTCTCGGCGGCATGGGGCAAGCCAGCTGATTTTTATACAACGAATGTGCTCGGCACCAGAGCCGTACTCGATGGCTGCCAACATCACAGAGTTCGGCGCTGCATTCACATCTCTTCGCCCAGCGTCGTCTTCAACGGACATGACGTTTTTGATCAGACAGAAGACGCGCCGTATCCCCATCGCTTTCTCTCGCCCTATAGCGATAGCAAAAAACGCGCGGAAGATCTAGTCAACGCCGCCAGATCCTCGCTCGAAACGGTCATCATACGGCCTAAAGCCATCTTTGGACCTGGCGATCGCAGCCTTTTGCCGCAACTCATCGCCGCCGCCCGCCGTAACCGCTTACCGCAGATCGGCACTGGTGATAATCTGGTCGATCTGACCTACGTGGAAAATGTCGTTCATGCGCTGCTGCTCGCGCTCCATTCCACCAGCGCAGTTGGCAAAACCTATACGATTACCAACAACGAACATGTTCTGCTGTGGGATGTGATCAAACACGTGCTCGCCTACCTGCACCTTTCCACTGGTCTCCGTCCGGTTCCTTTGCCTATCATCTTCACCGCCGCGACGCTTATGGAATGGCAAGCATCAATCACTCATCACGCTCCCCTGCTGACCCGCTATTCCGCAGCTCTACTCGCGCGCACGCAGACATACGATATCAGCGCCGCGCAACGCGATCTTAGTTACACACCGCTCGTTCCTATCTCTACAGCGTTGGAGCATACGCTCAACGCACTTTCATTGGAGCGTAATTTATGATCGCACTCACCTCCGTATTACTTTGTCAGGGTTCATGGTGACCGTTGGAACCGTGCAATGAATTGCACGCGGGCGCATGAATGCCGCCCCTACTGGGTTATAATGATGTTTGACAGAGCAGTACGTCTAGTCAATCAATATTGGCAGCATGGTGTATTACAGAGAGAATTGCCTTTTAGACTATATGAAAATATGGGGAGAGCATAATGCCTGATCATAGATCGCCCACACCACCTATGTTACCATGCTTCTTTCTCGATACTGGCTACTCGCTGGCCTGGGAAAACCATCTCTTGCAGCATGGGCAACACAAACGCATCGCTTGCCACGCGCTGGTCGCGCTGCTGCAACATCCTACCCATGGCTGGCTACTCTGGGATACCGGTTACGCGCCGCGTATGCTCGAAGCCACCCGTCAATTCCCTTTCTCGCTCTACGGACGCGCCACACCGCTACGCCTGGACCCTGAGCTCAGTGTCGTACATCAACTCTCCCGCTGGAACCTGCAATCGTCTGATATCAACTACGTTATTCTTTCGCATTTTCATGCCGATCATCTCGCGGGCCTGCTCGACTTCCCGCATGCCATAATTATCGCGACCCAGAGCGCTTATGAGGATGTCGCCTCCCGTCAGGGAATACGCGCGCTCCGACGCGCCTTTATTCCCGCGTTCATGCCCGCTGATTTCAGCCAGCGCGCCCGGCTACTGCCATCATTTAGCGGACCCGCGCTAGCAGGACTCGGTGCTACATACGACGTTTTCGCAGATGGCTCGCTCCTGCTGGTGGCTCTGCCCGGTCATGCGCGCGGACAGGTAGGTATGCTAGCTCATACCACTCGCGGTCGTATACTGCTGGCCGCTGACGGCTGCTGGTTGCGCCGCTCTATCACTGAACAACGTGCGCCCGCGCGTATCACCAACCTCTTTACTGACGATCCAGCCGCTATCCGTTCCACTATTGTCAATCTGCATACTTTTTCGCAAGCCGAACCAGACACGATGATTATCCCAACTCACTGCCCCGATACATTCGCCGAAGTTATTGAACAAAAGAACACCTGAGTAGAAAGTATGCACACACACAGATAGAACTATGCGCAAGGAAAGGCACTATTTTTATGGCGACCTCGCTCTCATCGCTGGCAATTACGCTCAATCATTTCATCTCCGCTCGCTATCGCTGGCATACATTGCACGATGCGGCGCTTATCCGTTATCAAGATAAGCGTGCGCATGCGCTTATCTCCTATGCATTTCAGCACTCGCCTTTTTATCGAAACTACTGGTCTGGACACGATCTGCACGATTGGCGCGCACTGCCAACGATCAATAAGCAGGTCATGATGGAAAATTTCGATTGCTTCAATACGCGGGCGATCGCACGTGAGGTCGCTATGCAGGTAGCGCTCAAGGCTGAACGTGAACGCGACTTCCAACCCCAGATCGATGGTATTACCGTCGGTCTCTCTTCAGGCACCTCCGGACATCGCGGACTCTTTCTCGCCAGCGAACGGGAGCAGGCGGCATGGGCGGGCACGATGCTGGCGCGTACACTTCACTCCATCCCTTTCTCTCAACTGCGCGTCGCCTTCTTCCTGCGTTCTAATAGCAATCTGTACGAGCAGATCGGTAAAGGACCGATCCAATTTCGCTACTTCGATCTCATGTCACCGCTACCCGCCGCAATCAACGCCCTTAATACGTTCCAACCACATATCCTCGTCGGGCCTCCCTCGCTGCTGATGCTGCTCGCTCAGGCCGAGGAGGACAATCAATTGACGATTCAGCCCGAACGTCTGATTTCTGTGGCCGAGGTGCTGGAGGCGCAGGACCGGCAGCAGCTCGCTCAGGTCTTTTCCGCGCCCGTCCATCAGGTCTACCAGTGTACGGAGGGCTGGATCGCGGCCAGCTGCGCTCACGGCGCGCTGCACATTCAAGAGGATATCGTAGCGCTCCAATTCGAGCCTGTTAGCGCCAGTGATCCTACACGTGTCACCCCTATCGTGACCGATCTATGGCGTAAGACCCAGCCCATCATTCGCTACCGCCTCAACGATGTCCTGCAACTCGACGATACACCTTGCACCTGTGGCTGCTCCTTTCGCGTTATCCGCGCGATCGAGGGCCGCTGCGATGACCTCTGTTCCTTTAAAATGCGCGCGGGCGAACTGCGACCGTTTTTCCCCGATACCATCCGCCGCATGATCCTGCTCGCCGACCCGGCCATTCTCGACTATCGTGTCATCCAGGACGCTCCCGATCACCTCTCCATCTACATCACACACTCAGAGCGTACCTCGTTCAGCGCCGTGGCTCAATCCATTCGTACAAACGTAGCGACCATCCTCGATCAATACGATTGTCAGCCCATCGATGTTACGATCGAAGCTACCCTTCCCGCACAAGGGACAGGTACAAAACTTCGTCGCATCATGCGCAAATAAAAAAACGGGCGAGAGAAAATCTCTCGCCCGCTCTGCTTTTTCTTAATCGGTCTAGCGATTAGGATCATTGATAGTTGTATCTGTCCCATCGGTGGTATAACCCGTGTTCGTTGTGCTGGTTGTGTCCTGTATCGGCACATTACCGGACTGATCGATGCGGGCTTCCTCGCGTCTGACGGTATCGCTCACACGCTGCGTACCCTCCACGACGCGTTTGCCGATGCCAACCTCGCCAGTAGTTACTGTATCTTTTGACACATTCACCTGCTCGGCACTGACCGGTATCTTGATCGTCTCACCCTCGCCAATCGGCGTGGCATCATCGACCTGACCGTCTGTTACGGCGCGTCTTTCGACGTATACCTCTTCATGAGTTACCGGTACGTCGATATTCTTCTGCTCGGAGATCACCTCTTTATGCAGCCCAACCTGACCCGTCTGCACCGCCTGTTTGTCGACGTTCAAACGCTCTTCGCGCAAACGCAAGCGGCGCTCCTCGTCAGTGTCCACATCCGTTCCCGTATTGTAGGTGTCAGCAGTCGTAGTCGCGTCAGTCGCATAATTGGTGGTCGCGCCAACAGCGGTAGCGTCGGTATTATAACCAGTTGTCGCGCCCGTCGCAGTCGCATCTGCTGTAGAAGCGGTAGTGTCGTAGGTTGCGGCACCAGATGTCGCAGTCGTGGTCGCATCGGCATCATAGCTCGTGCCACCAGCGGCGGCAGCACCGGATGTGTAGCTATGCGCACCATTCGTCTGCAAAATGTTCAGCGCCTCTTGATCACGACCGTTCGCGCGCACCGCGACAACACCATGACCCGCTTGATACTCGCGATCGTAGTATTCCGCCTCATCACTAGAAAGGCCAAAATTGGTCAGATCATGCGATACATGGCCCGCCGGAGCGGCATCTGCATTATCTGAAAACAAGCGCTTCAATCCTTCCATGAAACCACCGCCGCTACCCGTTGAAGCATGCGCCGAATAGTAAATCTGATCCGCATTAAAGCCAGCCTGCTGTAACCCGTCAATAGCGTTATCCGCCATACCTGGCTCATCGAATACGCCAACAATTGTTTGTCTTGCCACTGCCATGATTTTTTACTCCTTTTATATAAAAAACATCTATACGTAATTATAAAGTTGAACGTTTATCGTTCAAACAGTATCCGTTGTGTTTACAGTATCTCCGGTATCTTTATCCGCAACCGATTCATCCAGGCCATGAATAGGAACTGAGCCTTGTTGATCGATGCGCGCTTCCTCATGTCTGATTGTATCGCTGACCCGCTGTGTCTCTTGCACCTCACGCTTGCCAACCACAACCTCATTCGTCACCACAGGCCGCTTCGTGACGAAAACCTGCTCCTCACTCACGGGAATACGGATGGTTTCCTCGTCTCCGATCGGTGCAACGTTTCCTGCCTGATCTGCCGAAACCTGCCGATGCTCGATAACAACCTCTTCGTGGGTGACAGGTACGGTGATTGTTTTCTGCTCGGTCACGATCTCTTTATGTATCTGCACCTGGCCCGTCTGCACTTTATCCTTATCTACGCGCAAACGTTCCTCACGCAGGCGCAACGCTTGCTCCTGGTTAACATCGCTCTGCACACGTGTTGTATTGGTTCCAGCGAGAGCGGTGTTGCCACCTTGAGCCGTATCAGGAGCACTAACAATAGTGGAAGTCTCGCTCATAGGTGCTGCCGAGGTGCCTTCATACGTTGCATTGACCTGTCCACTAGCGCTATCCTGGCCAAGAACTGCACCATTTTTTTGCAAAATAGCTGTCGCCTCCTGATCACGTCCATCTGGCCTGACTGACACAATGATACGACCAGCACGATATTGTTGATCATAAGCGCTTGCTTGCTCTTGCGGCATGCCCAGTTGTTGAAAGCTTTGCCTCAGGTCGATCTCTTCCCTGTTATGCTGCGCCACGCCGATCTGTTCGTCCGCGAATCCAGCCGCTTGCAAGTCGAGATACGCCTGTCTGGCTTGAGGGAATTGCTCAAACACTCCCGCGACTACAGGACTTTGTGTATTCACACTCACTCCTCCTTTCTGCCGCTACTCACAACATATTCTCTCCTCTATCACGCTTGGAGGTATACACTAAGTTTCAGCAAAATAAGCAATAAATGGTAGAGTTAAAGCTAAAGGATGAGAAAAAACACGGGTACCTCATATGTATGCAAATAAAAACTTTTTCTGGTGAAAAATACATCATAAAGATCAATACAGAATTGCAAGTAGTAATAAATGTTTAAAATGTACCTCAATAAATGTAAACAATAATATTAGAGTAAAAACATGGAATAAACTCTTCTCTTTTGATGAGGCAATCTCTTCCATAACTAAAAATATTTTAACCAAAGTAGCATTATTTTAAGCATCAGTTCTTTTTACCCTTATGATATGCTTCAGATTACTTAAAACTCTTCCTTTGTCTTTATAGTATAGACTTTCCAGCTACCATCGCTCTCCGTGTATATAACTTCGGCTATAAGAATTTCTTCAAATAAAATAGGTCAAATGCCCCTCTCTATACAAAAAGGTTTTACCTATACTTCATGATAGGAAATTTTAAAAATCGCTAGAATCGAGGGATACATACTCTATGTATAACAAACCAGCTGACACTACAAACGCAAGGGCCAACACTCTTGTAGTCAGTAAAAATAATTCAATTGTCCATCAACCCTTTTTAGTGCGTGTTACCAGAATGACGAGCAAACTCCAGGCATACCTGTTCTTTGTTGCGCGTGTATCCTTACTCCTCTTCTTCACACTAACCTTTTTCCTTTCTGCATTTTCGACAGGACGCGCCAGTCTGCGAGCAGCTTTGAGCGTCCCCTCACTACTTGGTGCATCCGAATCCTCCTTGCTTGTGACGAATGAGGACCCAATCCAACACACGCAAATGACGCTTTCCTCAGCGCATGGTTCGGTCTTTCTGGACATTTTCGCCCCCGTATCACCATCCTCACCCATCGCACAAACCAACGGCGGTCTATTGATTATTCCAGGGGTGGGCGATAATCGTCAGGTTCCTCAACTCGTCAATCTGCTAACTTCGCTAGCCCATACCGGCATCACGGCTATGGCGATGACGACACCTGATTTAATCAACTATAATCTTTCCGCTGATGATGGCGATGCTGCCATGCTTGCATTCCAGAAACTCTCGACCCTACCCAACGTCAATCCTGCTCATGTCGGTATCATCTCCTTCAGTGGTGGTGTGCTCGCGGCTACGCTCGCAGCAGCCGATGCGCGTATTCGTGATAACGTTGCCTATGTTACTAGCTTCGGTGGCTATTTTAACGCACTCGATCTGTTACGTACCTTCGGCAGACGATCGATTGATATCGATGGGCATAGTGAACCCTGGAACCCTGATATCGTTCCCTTGCAGGTATTTGGCAATGTGCTTACGCAGGCGCTCTCTGCATCCAATCGCTCGCTTATCCGAAACGCGCTCACGCAAAATGGTATCCCTTTGACCTCCGACGAAATCGCTACGTTATCCTCACCGGCTCGGTCTATCTATCATCTACTGATGGGCGATCAACCCAATCGTATCGATGCGAATATAGATGCGCTTCCCCCATCAATTCTCATCGCATTGCAAAATCTCTCCCCATCAGCGCTCCTGTCCCGCATTCACGCGCCTATCTTCCTGTTACATGATCGCAACGATAGTTCCATTCCAGTCACGGAATCACGCGACTTCGATGCTGCGCTCACTCGACTTCATCACGTTCATGATTATGTTGAGTTTCATATTTTCGATCATGTTCTGGTTCGCTCTCATCTCAATTTCTGGCAAACACTTACCGACGGCACCCACCTCTTCTTCATCCTCCAACGTATCATCATGCTCAGCTCTTGCTAAAATAATCCCCTCTATCGTGTATGTAAGAACAAATCATACATTTGCCCTCACACGTGCCCTTACCCCTTGTCTACGAAACAGCATATCTTTTATTACAATACAGCCATAAAACGTTTGCCATACCATGGGACAAAAATAGTTAAAATGCCTCATGCAATACTACATACATGTTCTGTTGTGCTACAATAGTGTTTGGGATGGAACCGTTCCGATCATTATTTCGTATCTTGATCAAGGCAGAAAGTGTATACGAAATAACTGTAGGCCCGTTTTTCTTACTGTGACATGTTTGAGGCAATGACGCTTATGGAAAATCATCTTTTTGTACAGCAGCAGGACCTGCAACCCCGGTCTTACTCGCTTTTTAAGCTGTCGGGCGAACTCTCCAAGCTTTTTGCGACCGTTCCCCTGGTCGGTAGCTTGCAGCTACTTGCGACCGAAGCGCCATGGCGTGCTCACTGCCATCCAGTATTGGGGTCCTTCTTCCTCCTCGTTGGTGGCATCATTAGCGCCTTGCTCTTCGGCTTTGTAGCCGCGTCGCGTTTTGTGCGCGTGGTGCTCTCGACACGCGGGGTCACCTTCTATAGCTGGGGATTTCAAGTCTATACCCCCTGGAGCAATGTTCTTGGCGTGTTTAATACTAATTCATTTCGCAAGCATCCCTTGTCGCCACATCTGGAAGCCTTTCTGCCCCTTGAATCGGTCGGGACTCAATACCTCAAATTGAAGAAGCAGGCACAGGTGGTCTACCGCGTTGGCGAGGGCGTGCAGCACGACGAGGCAACGATGGTCGTTCAATGGTGGTATCCCGCCTGGATGCGCGCGGCACGCGGCACTAGCATCCCCTTACCCGCCGATCTCGCGCAAGAGGGCTGGATGCATGACGACCTGAGAATGTTCCTGCAACGTTACGTCCCTTCATACGCAGAGACAAATTTACAGTAAACCTATTCACTGGTTGTTTCTTTAAAGAGAGTTTCATCCATCTATCAGCAATGCCTTATTTCCTAAAATGCTAGGTGTGAAAAGAAAAGCATAATTAAGAAGCTCTTTTTTATTTACAATCCAGAGGAGAGGGAAACAACTATGCCAAAACAGTTACCTGAGGCTGTGTTCGATCTCAAGAAATGGGACCAACTCTCGCGCGAGGAATGTGTCGAAGTTGCCTTTCAGGTCGAACGATCGCTGCCACCATCATTTCGCTTCGTCAACCTTGAAACATTCACATCACCCTCAGACCAGCACCACATCGCCTATTTCGAGTGGACCGCGCCTCCAGGTCTCTCGCTGACGTAC
>CAZZWK010000004.1:105747-108231 GCA_964657925.1 uncultured Dictyobacter sp. | reverse complement strand
TGGCGACAAAAGCCACGTAACTATGTTGCTATCGCAGAGTATGTTGGAGAGAATTTGCTTCCCGCTCGCAGTGTAACACTCCAACCATTTCTGTTGGAACAGTCCTATATTCATCTCGGAGATTTATTAGGCCTTGTCCATATGTATCATTATGAATATAGTGTATTCTATAAAAACTATCTTGAAGGGCGATTCAAACAGTTTAACAAACAAGAATGCTATTCGGTATCCTTCCCTTTCGCAAGTCCTAGCCCTTTTCCAACATCGCACAAATTAACAGCCGATCTTTTGAAGAAGCAAGGATTCCGGCTTCCGAGCAGTGATGAATGGGAGTATGCCTGCATGGCGGGACGTAAAAGTCTCCTCTTCTGGGAAGATAGCGACAAACCCCTGGACTACTACCCAGATTTTCCACAAAACACCTTTGGTCTGCACATCGCAAGGCACAGCTATGATTGGGAATTCTGTATGGAACCAGACATACTACGTGGAGGTGATGGCGGATATTCGCAGTGCGGCTGGGGAGGCTATCTCATGCATTATCTAAGATATGTCTCAGCATACTACGAACCATACGATCCAAAAAGATATGACCCAATATATATGATTGGATTTTGTTTTCGGCGCGCCTACTCGTTTTGAGGCTGACCACTGTACCTATAAACAATTCTGTCAGTAGCATCCGTAATGAAAACACCTGCATAATCACTCTTATGCAGTAAGTCTTGGAATAGATGTACGACCCCAAAAAAGAGCCTCCCAGGGCGATCCAAATGGGAGGCTCATCTTTTTTCAAGAAGATGGTACATCGATATTTATATAGCTATTCAGCGGATTCGGTGGCGGGCGTCTCTTTGCCCCACGGCCACAATGCGATGTCGCGCAGGTGCTCGATCATTTGCTCGTAACGGTTGGGGAGATCGGCATGTGGCAACGTCTGGTCCGGTTCCTGATTTCTCATCACCGATACTGTACGATTGGTGTCTTTTTCCCACTCTTCCTGGCTCTGTCCATGCGAAATGGCACGCATCAACGCGATCACGATGTTGTACTCTTGCGATGAAAGTCGGTTGTAGCGCATGGCTTCCTGGATATGCCCCGCGTAGTCCGCGCTCTTCATCCTGTTCATGTTGAAATCCCGTTGCTGCTCAGAGGATTGCTCAGTCATATATCTATTCTCTATTCTTTAGTTCTATAGGAATGTGCTGTACCAAAAATAAAACGACACATCCAACGAAACCACCGATTAATCTCTGCTTTTACTCATGCTAGTTATTGAAGCTAGATCTACTCGGCTGTGTCTATGCCACTCTGTACAGCGTCTTTATAGTATATCATATCGCGATTTAGACCGTTTTTACCACCTCTGCACAGCTCTTTTTCAAACACGCATCATTGTCTATACACTATGACGAAAATCGATTATACTATCCTATAGGGAAAAATTTCGCACGACACACCTTTTGTACATCTGATTTACACTATACACCGGTCGTGCTTGTAAGCATAGAAAGGAGACGAACATGTTGACACTTTTATCACTTTACTCACAATCACAAAGGTCTTCTCATCAAGAAAGGGTCTTCTTATGTTCACACCGCTTCCAAAAACAAGCGACGCATTTTCAAAAATGGCGTGGACCGAAATTGAGCCATGGTATCGCGAACTGACCTCGATCACGCTTTCATCCGACACGTTGAAAGCCTGGTTGGCGCAGTGGTCCGACCTGAGCGCACTCGTCGATGAAACGCTCGTTCGCTTCGAGATCGCTACCACCACCAATGTCGACGATAAAGAGGTTGCCGAGCGCAAACAGCATTTTCTAGAAGATGTGCATGTGCCGATTCAGGCTGCTGACCAGCAGGTGAAAGAACAACTGGTTGCCAGCGGACTGCAACCCGACGGTTTCGCCATTCCTCTGCGCAACATGCGAGCCGAAATCTCGCTTTATAAAGCATCGAATCTGCCACTGCTTGCCGAGGATCGCACGCTGAGCGACGCCTACTATGAAGTCACAGGCTCACAACAGGTCACCTGGGAGGGCAAAGAAGTTTCGGTCTCGGAAATCTATTCCATTCTTTACGATCCCGATCGTGCCCGACGCGAAGCAGCATGGCACGCCCTGTCAACCCGTCAACTTCAGGATCGGCAGGTGCTCAACGACATCTGGGGCAAAAAAATTGGCCTTCGTCAGCAGATTGCCCACAACGCGGGCTTCGACAGTTTCCGCGATTACCGCTGGCTCCAGCTTCACCGCTTTGACTACACTCCCGACGACTGCAAAACCTTCCATGCCGCCGTCGAACAGGTTATCGTGCCTGCCGCGCGTCAGATCCGCGCTAAACATCGCCAGATGCTCGGTGTGGAAAGCCTGCGTCCCTGGGATATATACGTCAATCCCAGGGCCAGTGAAACACCGCGTGCTATTACCGATGTATCCAAGTTGCTACAGCAGTGTATACCCGTCTTCCGGCTCATCAATCC
>CAZZWK010000004.1:66054-105647 GCA_964657925.1 uncultured Dictyobacter sp. | reverse complement strand
CAGGGCGACGCCTTCCAGCACTGGGTCTACGAGCATCCTGAAGAGGCGCAGGACCCCAATCGGGTGGACGCGAAATGGGCCGAACTGGGTCGACGTTTTCTGCCAGATATCGATTGGAGCGGCTTTGAAGATGCATTGAATACTGGCTGGCAGAACATACTGCACTACTTTACCGATCCGTTTTACTTTATCGAGTACGCCTTCGCCGCGATTGGCGCACTGCAAGTCTGGCGCAACTACCTGCAAGACCCACAAACGGCTCTGCAGCAATACCGGCACGCGCTCTCGCTCGGCGCCACGCGTCCCCTACCCGAACTCTTTCAAACGGCGGGCGCGGACTTCAATTTCGGCACCGATATGCTGCAAAACCTCACCCAACTGCTTCTTCAGACCATCGATGAGATCGAAGCCCAGTAATCGAGTGATCCGCGCTAGCAGATCAGGTGCGCATAGATGCGGGGAAAGTTTACGCTTTTCCCGCATCTATGCGTAGAAGATCGTGTACAAGATCTGCAATAGGTGTGGGTGAATCTACCTGTCGGGCTGTCTTTTCGAAGAAACCGACATCCTTTAGCGGTATCTCAACCTGGCTGAATATCGCGGTCTTCGAGGCGATCAGCTTGCCGTAGCGCTGGTAGATGGGAGCGGGAAACAACGAGCCTGTCAACATATCGACCACTGCCTGTGCATTGACCCCATTTTTCTCGGCCATCGCGAGCGATTCTCGCAAAGAATAGGCGGCTGAAAAGATCAGGAAGTTTCCAATCAACTTGACAGTGACAGCCGTGCCGATCTGTTCACCAAAATCGAAGATACCCTGTGCTCCCATGGCCTCCAGCAGTGGCCGAACGTGTTCTTTAGCCGCCTGTGGGCCAACGAAAGGAATCCATAACTGTCGAGCAACGGCAGCTTCAGGTCTGCCAAAGATAGGCGCCTCGACATAGATACAACCATGTTCCGTGTGCAGAGCCGCGAGCCTCTTCGACGTTTCCGGCGACACCGTGCTCATAGAGAGATGAATGCCACCCGCTCCCAGCCGCTCTAAAAAGCCGTCGCTGCTGACGATGCTTTCCAGTGCCGCGTCATCCCATACAATGCTTGCGACTACTCCTCCGGTCGTCACCGCGTCAACCGGTCGGCTCGCCAGTTGCGCGCCGCGAGCGAGCAACGAGTCCGCTTTACTGGCGGTGCGATTGTATACGTGCAAATCATATCCGGCTGTAAGTAGATTCGTCGCTATAGGCAGACCCAGTTTGCCCAGTCCGATAAATCCAATTGTTTCGCTCATTGCTCTCAATCCTTTCGACACATGTTAACCACTATTCCCTATCTAAACATAACGTTAACGTCACATTTGGCACAAAAAAAGTTAGTGATCTCCTTTTTGCTCAAGCCAGCGCTCGAAGCGTTCGATATTGGCCTGCAAGTCGGCGCGGAACTGCTGTAACCCGGCAATCTTGCGGTCCGCCTCGGCGAGATGCTGACGCAAGATGGCGAGGATTTTCTGCTTTGGTTGAACACCACTTGCATCAGTAAAATACAGGTCGATGACATCACGTATTTCGTCCAGGCTCAGTCCAAGCTTCTTTAACTGGTCGATTTTTCGCAAACGAGCGAGCGTCTCCTCGGTATAATAGTGCTGGCCGTGACCTTCGCGTTCGCCTGGTGGCAGCAAGCCAATGCTCTCGTAGTAGCGAACGGTGCGCGGAGTTACCTCGGCTCGTTCCGTCAAATCACCTATGCGCATACGTTCGTTCATCGCTTACCTCTAAATGGAGAAGTCATTAAGAGCAAGCGCGCGCCCACAAGGGAACGCGCCTACGCGGGTGCGGCTTCTCTTCTAAATGTTACGTCAACGTTATGTTGATAGGATAGACCTTGCGCGCGATATTGTCAAGAGCCTGAAATTGGATAATGAAGACCTCTTCCTTGACATCCTCTTACAGTTCTGATTACAATAAACACAAAGTTTAGTTTCTTGATAAGATTAGTCTACTTTAATAAAGTATTCAAGAATCGCAATCATCGGCTCCTTTATCCCTACAAGGAGGTTTCTCCTATGGCAACCTATTCGCGCGAGACACTTAACGCCGTGCCACACGTGGATACTCACCTCGGCAAATTCTCGCAGGCGCTGACCGTCATTTTGACCGCGCTGGCCTTTATCTTCAACCTGCCACTGCTCGTTGCAATCACCGCTATCGTCATGGCCTGGAGCGCGCTTTGGCCTGAAACCAGCCCTTATCGTTTGCTTTATCGCTATATTGCCGTGCCCAGCGGTCTGATCAAACCACGCGTTGTCGAGGATGATCCCGCGCCACACCGTTTCGCACAAGGTGTAGGTGCTGTATTCCTGATCATTGCCAGTATCCTGTTCTTCCTCGTGCACGTACCGGTTGCAGGCTGGATCTTCGACCTGATCGTCGTTGTATTGGCCGCTCTCAATTTCAGCGTCGGCTTTTGCGCGGGCTGCTTCGTCTACTATCACCTCGGTCGTTGGGGACTCTTGCCCCGCGTGCGCTACGAGGGCAGTTTCCACTGGCGTGGCGTCTGATTTTCACGAGGCTAAAAGGCACAAAACATCATGTCAACCATCATCGTACGCCTGCTCATTCTCGTTCTGGTCGCGCTTGTCGCCTATGCATTGGTGTGGGCTGTGCGCCGCTATATAGCATCACAACAGCGTAAAGCACTCGCCGCAAAGCCTTACCAGGCTGCCGTTTTATCCGCGCCAAATGCAAGCAAGCAAGGGGACAGTACCGAAAGGCAGACAGGACTCATTCGCATCCTGGCTTTCAGTAGTCCCGACTGCCATCAATGTCACCAGATGCAAACGCCCGCGTTACAAAGAGTGGTCAACGCACGCGGAGATGAGATTAAGATCATCGATGTCGACGCGACCGAGGAACCAGAACTGGTCAAAACTTATCGCGTGCTCACCGTGCCCAGCACGGTTGTGCTCGACCAGGGCGGGCACGCGCATGCCGTCAACTACGGCTTCGCCAACACCCAGCGTCTTCTTCAGCAGGTTGACGAGCTACTGGCGAAGGTATGAGAAGGTCCGCGTAGCACAAAGGCATGCTTTGCGCTACGCGGGTCCCCAGATACCAAATTCGTTGCCATCGAGATCAGAGAGTTGGGCCCACTTGCCCCAGGGTTGCGTGGTGAGTTCTTGCGTGAGCGTGACTCCGCGAGCTTTGAGCGTTGCGCAGGTCTCCTCTATGTTGTCGGTATGCAAAACAAAGCCAGTCATACCTGTTGTGCTACCACCGCTCTGGCCGCGCAGGCCGAGCATGAGATGCGTCTGTCCACCAGGAAGAGCAATTTCGAGCCAGCGCTCCGTTTCGCTCATGGGTTGGTCGTCTACCTTTTCGAAACCGAGCTTATTGACATAGAAATCAAGGGCCTTATCCTGATTACTGACACCGATAGTGATTGTTCCAATTTTCGTGAACATATTTTCCTCTATCCTTTCTTAACGCTAAACCTCTGCTAACCATTTGAACGTATCCAGGAGGTTATTCTCTCACTGCAGAGCAAAAACGGAAGGCCAGGATAAGCAGGAAAGATGATTATTATAAGTAGAAGATGGTGTGATTTGCCAAATACTTTCACCAAAATTTCGCTAATCTACGCTTGACAGAATCATCGCTCTCCCTTTATAGTAATAGCGTATTCACTCATTTTTTGGGAGGTTTTGACATCTATGCCAGTTTGCCGCTAACTCTATCCTGTTTCCTGTTCAAACGGTGAAACAGACAGTACCATTCTTGCTTCCATCTATCGCGTGTCTCTCATCAGGCATAAGCGCTCAGTCTTTTTGAGCCTGGAATGCTGTAAGGCAGAATTTCTGCTCGACGGCTCCTTCTGGCTTTGCTAAAGCGAGACAGCGGATAGTGAGAATGCAAGCATTTGATGGTGCTCAAAGATATGGAGAAACGTGCGACAAAGAAGTGTCAGACTCAGAAAAATGCAAGGAATACCTATCATGACAGAACATCAGCTTTCACTCCTGCCCTTTTACGAGAATTGGGGTATCTACAATCAGCGTCTTATCGCGGCCATTGCACCCCTTACCGGAGAGCAGCTTGCCTTGCGCACTACGCCGCACCACTGGTCGATTGGCATGTACGCGACGCATATCGTCGCAGACCGCGCCTGGTGGTTTCACGCACGCATGGGCGAGGGGGGTGCCGATCTGACTTCCCTCGAATTATGGGCGCTCGGAGTCTGTGAGGGGGATGTGGACCCATTGCACACGGCGGCAGAACTGGTTGCCGGACTTGAGAAGACCTGGCAGATGATCCAGCATACGCTGGCCCGCCTGACCCCTGCTGATCTTTTCAAGCTCTTTCCACCTCTAGATCAGCAGACACGTGTACGTCACGCGAAACTGGTCGAGCCCGCGCTCCAGCCATTCGCCCAGATGTGGTTGGACGCGGCGGCTCGTTCTGGAGAAGTAAGGCCCGCAGTTTCGCTCCAGTGGATCATCTGGCATACGCTCGAACATGACATCCATCACGGCAGCGAAATCTCCACCACCCTGGGCATACATGGACTGCCAGTGGTCGAGTTGGATTAAGGAACAACATCTTCAGTTCCCTTCTCTCATCAGTAGATATGCTACGCACGATGCAGTCGCTTCAGTGACAGGGTCACCCCTATTGCTGAAGCGACATCGCATTCAAGTCGTTTTATGTTGCGCGAAAAGCCAGCTATAGAAGGCATTGGGCGTCTTTCCACCAAGTGGCGCGTAGACTTTAGTCCAGATAACATGCTTCATGCCCGCATACTCGGTGTAGAGCGGGTGACCGCCCGCGGCATGGATGGCCGCGATCATGGTGCGCGAACTCGTGATCGGCACGACATCATCTTGCGCGCCCTGGAACGCCCAGAGGGGCAGGTTGACTAAGCGAGCCGCTTTGGAGGGATCGCCCGCGCCCGCGACTGGTGCAGCGGCGGCAAACTCCTGCGGCCAACGCTCAATCATCTCCCACGTTCCATAGCCGCCCAGCGACAGGCCAGTTACGTACAGACGCGAAGCATCGACCGACGCATACTGTTTCTGCAACTGGTCGACAATATTTTTCGCGTCCTGTAAATTGGCGTTAGGGTGTGGCGTGAGTGTATATGGACCATGCTGTGATGGCACGGAGACCCAGCGTTGTGGATTGACCACCTGTGGCACCAGCACGAAACACGGCCAGCGATTTTGCACGCTTGTCTGCGGTTTCCCAGCATAGCCCGGCCCCCATACCGATACATACGGGTCGTTCATTAGCAGCACTTTATTTTGCGCGGCACTATTGCCTGGCTTGCTGCGTTCTCCCCCACCATGCAGCAGCAGCACAAGGGGATATTTTTGGGCGGGATCATAATTCCATGGCAGGTACAGGTAATAGGTCATGCTCTGCCCATTACTTGCCTTGTAAACATGTGTCTCGAATGTGCCTGGCTCGGATGTCTGGTGCTTTACTGAGGCCAATAGTGAACGCGCCTGCACAACAAGCGGATGTGGCACGCGCGCCTCTACCGCCATCCTCACATGCTGGCTATATAGTATCTCTCCAAACAAGAGTGTCGCTATGGTAATCAAAACTCCCAGCACGGCACTTACATAAGTTGATAAGCGATAATGACGATGACGCACTACTACACTTTCTTTCACCTATACACGGGTACCAATTGCTTGCGCTAAATTGGTGCGGGCCAATTATTGGCGCTCGTTTCGGGCCTTGGCGATCTTTCTGAGCCTCTTCCTCTTTTCGGACCTTTGCGCTCTTTTAGGGCCTATGAATAGTGCCCCTACTGGTTTGTCAAGCTCTGTTGGAATCCACCGACTGCGTCATAAATGCCGCGTGAGCACGGTAAACCGGCTCCTACCGGGGAGATATTATGGTTTGACGGAGTACTACTGGCTATATTTCTGCAAAAACTGCCATATGAGCGTGGTTGCATCGCTGTAGTGTGAGCTCACGCTACGAAATTTGCTGCCTGGCGTAGGTGGACTCGCGAAATCTCCCAACGGCCAGCGATGGGTGCCATCGGTGATACGATAGTGAACGATGGCGACATTCCCTTTGCACATGTTCCAATCCTGGCCCATGACCAAAGCACCACGCACACCTCGACCACCATAGAAAGTCTCGGCGCGACTACGACAATCATCGCGTTGCACCCAGTTGCCCAACCATTGTTGAATGGGTGGCTCGTCATCGTTCAAACGGTTCCCGTTGTAAGGAACAACATGATCGTTGGTGCCGTGAAACTCCAGTATCGGCACTGGTCGTTGCGGATTACATCCAGCAGCGACAGGATGCATGCCACCTGAGACGATAGCAACGGCAGCGATACGATCAGAAAGCTTGCATGCCAGGACGTTCGTAAAACCACCACCGTTGGAGAAACCGACCGCGTACACTCGCTGTGGATTCACACACAATGTCGCTTCCAGATGGCTGATCAGATCGCTGGTGAAAAGCACATCGTCCACATGCGGATAGTTGTATGGTCCGGTATTCCAACCTGTACGCCCATCTATACCCACCGTTCCCTGGGGATACGCGACGATAAAATCACTATGATCGGCCAGTTGCGACATGCGAGTGTAGCGTTCCTGCACTGTGGCACTGCTGCCGTGGCCGTGAAAGTTCAAAATCAATGGCTGCTTGACGCGCGGACGATAGTCTAACGGCACGTGTAAACGATAGATACGTAGCGAACCATCAATATCGATTGACTCGTTCGCGCTCGTCCCCGCCAGCAGCCCTGGAAGTCTGCCGCAACCTGAATCACTCAAAAAGAGGTGCTTCACTACTGTTTGTGTAGTCCGCGACACACTTTGCGTCTCACACGCGGTAAGAAAACAGGTGGTGATCAAGCACAAGACCACCAATTGGAAAGGTATTTGTCGAAGTCGCATCAATTTCGCTCCCTGGCGCTGCTAGCCAGGTAGTCTTTCTTGCCATTCAACGTGCCGGCTGCTCAGGCACGTTGCTGCACTCGATCACCTTTCCTTTGAGCAGGGAACCAGGGTGGAAGTGGACGCGAACGACCGACGAGTCGACTGAGAATGGGTATATTCGCTAAAAGAATGCTGATCAAGGCCGCGCCGCCCGCGGTAATAAACCACAGCAGAAAAATGCGGATCGCCAACGGCCACGCAACCGGCATCACCGGAGCCAGTCGCTCCAGTAACGCGGTTAAAATCAACACGTGTACCAGATAGATACCGAACGAGGCATCCGATAGTTGATGCCAGAAAGCATACCAACTCGGTTTCTTGTTCTCCACTCCACCCGTACTTCTTATTACCCATCGACACGCCAACCAGAAACTGAAAATGATGACGGCACCACTATAGATGACCAGGCTCGGCTGCAATACAGAAACAGCGTAGGCGATCGCCTCGTGATACACCAGGATCTGTATGAAGTAGTGCGCCCATAGGCCAGCTAACACTATAATCATACCACACGCTATCCAGGTACCATGCTTCACTATAAACGCGCGCACCTGCTCAAAATAGCGGGCGACAAACGCTCCCAGGATAAAGTAGAACTGGTACATAAAGACTATACGATCCTGATACTGGTTCAGTATTCTAGCAATGGGAGAGGTTGACCACGGTCCAATCTGCACATAGTGATAGTCGAGATAGAAAACAAGCATCTGGATCACGAAACTGATCGCTAGAGTGCGCCAGGGGTAGCGCTCGACCTTGCGCATAAACCACAAAAACAGTGGCAGGATCAGGTAAAACTGCAATGTGAGCAGGATATAGTACATTTGGTATGATGCATTGCCAGTCAGAATATCGATAGCGCTGGTGTTCGCAAACGAGGCAAAAGTCATATTCGGCGTGTTGATCAGCACATAGATGATGCTCCAGATACAATAGGGCATGACCGCCCCGATGCTGCGTTTCTTCCAGAACTGCCGCAGCGAGAATTTTCTGCCGTAGTAGACATAGATAAGCGCGAACGCGGTCACGAACATAAATAGAGCACGTGTAAAATGCACAGCGGTTACTGCCATATTCTGAATTTCTAGCCCAAAAACGGTATGATTCAGAAAGGTGGTATTCCCGAGCGTATGCACAGCGACTACCACTAACGCGGTAATGCCGCGCAAAGGGTCCAGTTCATAGACATGTGGTCGCTTATGACTGGCAACAACGCCAGCGGACCCCTCGCGTGTCTGTGCATCAATTGGCAGTGCCGATGACATGAGCTTGCTCCTTTTCTCGCGCCTGCAACTGCAATCGATCGACCTTGCCCGCGTGATTCTTTGGCAATTCATCCATAAGCACAAAGTCGACAGGCACTTTGGGCTTGCTCAAATGCTGAGCGGCGTAACCATGCAACGCCTGGCACACCTCCTCTTGCCGATCACTTACATCAGCATTTAAAACCACATAAGCGACCACCACCTCGCCATAGATAGCGTCTGGTCGACCGATCACCACCGCCTCGCGTATGCTAGGATAATGCAGCAGCACCTCCTCGATCTCGCGCGGCGCGATATTCTCCCCGCCGCGATTGATCACCGCGCGCGAACGTCCCACCAGGAACAGATAGCCATCTTCGTCCTGGTAACCGAGGTCACCGGTACGGAACCAGCCACGCTCGAACGACTGCTCGTCTGCGTTACCATAGTAATGCTGAATAACATTGGGGCCGCTAATACAGACCTCTCCCTGCTCGCCACGCGCGACATCGTGGAGGCTGTGCGGCTCATCCCGCGTCCGCAGCTGACACACGCGTAGCGAGACACCGTACGGTAAGCCAACCGAACCAGCCTTGCGCGGCTGCGGTGGCAACGGATTGGCAGTGATCATACTGGCCGCCTCCGACAGGCCATAGGTTTCGATCAGAGGAACGTTGAAGGCTTGCTCAAAAGCTTTAAAGTGCGCAACGGGCAAAGGAGCGGAGGCTGAACGTACAAAATGCAGGCAAGCTGGCACCTGTTTCGGTTTCTCTCCGTCCAGCAGAATGGCGATGATCGTCGGCACAATACTGGCCCAACTCACCTGATACTGCTCGATCCAGGACCAGAAATTTCTGCGACTGAAACGACTGGCGATGATGACGGTGCTACCCACGAGCACTGAAGAACACAGGCTCACGACAGGCGCGTTGATATGGAAGAATGGTAGCGGTGTGAAACCCCGATCCTCTGGTTGCAGGTGGTGTGCGATACGTACCTGATCCGCAGTCCAGGCGATTTGCGGCTCGGTCAATATCACGCCTTTCGGCTCACCAGTGGAGCCGGAGGTCATCACACATAGCGCTCCCTCCTGTGCGGGCAGGATGCTTTCACCACTAACCTCCTCTCGCAGCCAGCCCTCGCACTCCTCGCATGTTACGAATCTCGCGTCGCGCAACTCGTCGCCCAGCATTTCATCGATCTGCTCTACCAGCACAATATCCGCATGAAACATATGCGCTGCACGCTCGATATCCTCCTGGCTGGCGTTAGGAGCAAGGGGTACCAACGTATGCCCACCGCTTAAAGCCGCTAACCATGTTACCGCATTCAGTACCCCCCCGGGCAACAACATGAATATATTCTGCGCACGCTCCCCAAAATGGTGATGCAGGATCTGCACATAGTGCAAACATTGCTGATAATTTATTGAACGCCCGCTCTCGGCCTCCACGATACAGGCCTGCTCCGGCGTTTCATCGGCCCAACGCACAAGCGCGTCATATAACGCAACCATTATTCACATACCTCTATTTTCTTCTTTTGTTCATCGGGTCAGTGCTCAAGCGATGTTACGCTCAGCAGCCACGCTTTCGACCGATGCCTGTTCTATTGACCTGCCTCGCGTCTCCACGCCCAGTAAAGCAACTGCCAGCACACCCACAATCGAGATCACAGCCACAAAAACATAAGATCCTGCTATACCAGAGCTAGCCAGGAGAAACGCCATAATGAACGGAGCCAGTACGCCGCCGAACAGCCGACCTACACCCTCAAAGCTACTGACGCCTGTGGCACGTATCGCGGTGGGATATTGTTCCGATCCGTAGGTCTTGATGGCAGGATCGACGCCAATACCGAAGAAAGACATTAAACAACCGAACAACAATGAGAGCACGACTGTGTGCGAAAGACCGAATAGCACGGCACTTACCGCGGCGATGATGGTGAATATAATCAATGTCGGCTTGCGTCCCCAATGCTCCAGGGTATACGCGGCGGCATATTTGCCAGGGATGGACGCGAAAACGATAATCGTTGTGAGCAAGAACGAATTACCGATGTTATAGCCTTGCTTCACCAACACTGTCGGCGTATAGGTTTGCACCGCGTAAAAGATGAACAGGATGGCAGCAAACGAGATCCACATCATCAAGGTTCGCTTGAGATAGCGCCCGCGAAACAGGTCCAGTGGAGTAAATTTGGGAGTATTTGCAGTTGTACTGGTCGCTATGGTGCTTCTCTGTGACTGCTGCGATTGCGCGGAAGCCTGTGCGCGGCTCTGGCGTTGCGGCTGTGGCAATGAGTTACCTGAACGCTGCTCAACAGCGGATTCCAGGCCTTCCACAATGCGTTCAGCCTCGCGCTCTCGGCCCTTCGTCTCCAGCCAGCGAGGTGATTCCGGCAACCATTTCATTAACATAGGTACGTAGATGATCGGCACGGCTCCAATTAAGACCAGCGCGCGCCAGCTAGTATTGGCGGGCAACACCGCCGCGAAGGCGAAACCTAGCAACGGAGCCGCGAAGTAGCCTATAGAGAGAAATGAATCAAGCACCGAGGTGGCAAATCCGCGCAGACGACCAGGAACGAATTCGGCGGACATGGCGTAGGGAATGGGGAAAATCGCGCCCATGCCGAAACCCGCTGCGAACCGCAAGATCACAATAGACCAGAGATTCGGCGCGAAAGCGCACAGACCCGAAAAAATGGCGTACCAGGCGGTTCCGGCAATAAGAATATTTTTGCGCCCAATCCTGTCCGCCAACCACCCCGCGGGGAAGACAGCGACCACAATACCGACGGTAGAGGCTGTACCCAACAGCCCGACCATAAAGGCATCAGGCTTAAACTGACTTTGCAACGAAGGCAGGATGGTGCCGATGACACCAATATCATATGATTCCAGTAGCCAGGCGATTCCAGCGAGAAATAAAATACGCCAGATTTCCCGCGTCAACGGCAAACGATCGATACGCGCCGGAATGCTTCGTGCTATACCAGCAGTAGATTGCATCGCGAACTCCTCCACATGTTCCCTATTGGCCTATCTCATACTATTCACACTTCTTCATTGATGCGCTTTAAGAGAGATTTCCGTGGCATAATAATTTCGATTGATTTTATTTTGTGAACATTTATAGCGTATCTCCGATCTATCAGAAAAATGTTCTGAAATTGTAAAGAAACATTCAAAGTTATCACGTTTCCTTTATAAAAAAGTAGCATTATGTTCATAGAGACAGAATATATCTACAGCAACAGGGTATTTTCAGCAATATTCAGCATTCTTTCAGCTTCTTGTAAAATATTGATATATTCCTTCATGCCTCTTTCGCTCGTTCGTTTTATGTATAACACCAGGTGAGAACACTATGACAAGAGGGAAAAAGTGGAAAAACGCATACATACCAGGGCCATTTTGCTGAATTTGAACGATCAGCTCTACCGCGTGCTCTTCGCTGTGCTGACCCCCATCTCCGATGAGCAAATATTGTATACCGCTCCTACCATCGATCGCCGCTGTATCAGAGATGTCGCCATTCACGCCTATCGCCCGGTTTTGGCGGTTGCGTGCGTGGCAACCAATCAGCCATGGCCTTCACGACCCCAGGTGCCACGTGGCGTCGATGAACTGCTCACGCTACTGGAAAGTATGCACATTCAAATCGAGGATCTCTTCGAGGAATTGCACGATGACCTGCTCGTACGTCCGATCACGCTGCCCTGGGCTGAGCAGATCAACTGTCTTGAAGCTCTACTGGAAAGCCTGGCGCACGGGCTCCAACACGTGGGCGCGCTTCAGGGTATGCGCGCGCTTGGCGGTTTTCCCACCGCGCCAGAAGAGGAATAACGCTAAGGCACAATCCCTACTCTTCTATAGGGAAGGCTTGCTGCTCTACGAATTGTTGCTCACGCACTTTGCGCGGCTGCTTAAACGTGCCATATTCAGGCGGCATTTGCACAGAAACGCTCTTCCGCAACAGTTCGGCAATAGTGAGTATCTGGATACGTGGAAAATTTTGATGCCAGCCAGGAGATTGATAATAGCCCGCGCTAGCCGCCTCTGTTCTCATATCGCGCGTCGGCTCCTCCAACGTGAGAAATACGCCGATGGCGGCCTGTTCTCGCTGCACTGTGCCGACAAGATCACGAATATCAGCGGATTTTACCTGGCCTGATTTCACCTGCACCAGCACTCTTTTCGGTTTACCGGTATGGTCGTCAATGAAGTTGATCTCTCCATCGATGCCCTTATCACTGCCTTTTTTCCCTTGCCTGCTACCCTCCTGCCCCTTCAAGGGCTTGGCCCGTAGCAGCGACAACGCCCACCATTGGAATTGGTAGCGGTCATTGGCAGCCAGTTGGTGCGCTCCATCGAGGTCTTCAGGCTCGCCCACTACATTAAAATCGATGGTCGGAAACATCGCCTTCAAACGATATTTTTGGAGCGCGATACTCAAATTCGTGATATCAATGCCGATCCACTTACGCTCCAATTTTTGGGCCGTGGCAATGGCTGTACCACAGCCGCAAAAAGGATCGAGCACAATATCGCCTGGTCGGCTGCTGGCCGCGATGATCCTCTCAAGGAGTGCGAGCGGTTTTTGCGTAGGATAGCCCAGTCGTTCAGCATCCGAACTATGCAGAGGATTGATGTCGGTCCACACATTGGTGATAATCGAGCCTTCTTGCTCCTGCAAATAGCGTTTTAATGCAGGGCGTTTCGTCGTATCCAGCGTGCCACCTTCATGACGAGGATAATAAATTCTTCCTTCATCATGCAATTGCTGCATCGTCTCTTTCTGGTAGCGCCACCCTTTTTGTGGATGGGTTTCGCTCATCCACTCATACATCATATTGGGCCGTGGGTTGGGACTCGTCATATTATCCAGACGATAGAGCCCTCTGCCATCCCCATCATCGAAACGGTAAAAACTTTTCACATACTCAGGGTCATGACCTGTATATTGAGGATAAAAAACTGCTTTCTTCGACTTCGCATAGAAGAGAATAACATCTGTGACATCAGCAAAGCGATTTTTCGCGTCACTATGCGCGGTTTGCCTTTTCCAGACAATCTCGTTACGAAAATTCTGTGCATCAAAGATGGTATCGAGAATAATTTTCAGGTAATGGCTTGCCGTCGAATCACAATGCAGGTACAGGCTACCAGTCGCTTTGAGCACACGGTGCAACTCGATCAATCTCGCCGTCATCATCACAAGGTAGGCCATCATCTGGTTGGTGCCAATGAAATCATGGAGAGCACCTATCATGCGCGAAATATGAGCAGGGGCATGCGTTACGATATCGAAATAGGTCTCTTCCGCTTTCTGATTCCATTGCCAGGTGTCGGCGAACGCCGTGATCTGTGCCTCACTCTCTTGCCCACTTTCATTTTTGAACAGCACATTTTAGTTGCGATTCGAATTAAACGGTGGGTCCAGATAGATAAGATCGACCGACTCATCCAGCAGGTAGTCCTTCAAGATAGGTAAATTATCGCCATAAAACAAGGTATTTTTATCTATTGCTTGCCTCATTGCTTCCTGACCTTTATTCGATCATTTGCTTTTCATACACCATTTTGACATTTAAATACTATCAATGTAACGGATAAAAAGCAATGGGGTAACTGGTCCGCTCTCTTCCAAGACAGGCTGCAAAAAACTACATCACCTTACGGAATATGTCAGGTTACCTTCTTGTTATTGTAAGTAGAAAAGGGAGGGTGAGGAGGAACGGACGAAGCAGAGGAAAACTTCTCCTCACTTTCCCATAAAACACAAAAATAATTTACCTTCTTAAAACGCATGGTTTGCCCTACGCGGACCATGCAGAGTTCCGCTGGCATGATGACAAAACCACGCTACAGCAAATACTGTAGCGTGGTTTTTTGTTTTTTTAGATCGACGCGCGATTACGCGCAACGCATGATCCTAGTCCTCCAGGAAACGATTCGCCAGCGAGACCGGTATTGTTTTGTCCGCCATCTTGTATGATGACATCGTGCCGCGGAAGGAATCACCGATATAGAAGCGCTCGAACAGTTCACTGCGACCACCCAGGTCGGAGCCCAGAAAGTCCCAGGCCAGGCGGAAGATGCGAATTCTGCGGTCGGCGTCCGCGTTACGCGCCTGGAAGTATTTCGCCACATCGGCGGCCATCGGACCTTTGACATCGGCCTCGCTCGGCGTGCACATCAAGCCACCACCGCCAATCAGTTGCAGCAGTTCGTTTGCGCGCGGCATCCACTTGGGCATCGAGTTGCGTAAGGCCACCAATGGACGCGCATCCGGTGTCATCACCCCGTTTTCGTCCAATACCGCGCCTGCTTCCGAGGCCATAATGCCTGAGCGCGCCATCTCGGCCATCGTCCACATCTCGCCCAGCTTCTCCTGAATATGGTCGAAGGCATTGACACCCGTCGTCTCCGCCAGCATATGGCCCAGGCCGAAACAAAACTCCAGTTTGGTCCACGCGCGCGTCATGGCCTGGTGTGTGAAGTGCGCACGCCAGTTCGTGTCCTCGGTAACCTCGGTATAGGTGTAGGCATCGCCATCCAGGAACACACGCTCCTTCGGCACATGCACGTTATCGAAAATCACGAATGAATCCATCTCGTCAAAACGCGAGGAAAACGGATAATCATAGGTGCTGCGATCTTTCACGAACGAGTCGCGACACAGGAACTTCAATCCAGGTGTGGAGATCGGTAGAGCGAAGCACAGTGCATATTTGGTGTCCTGCACGCGGATCGGCCCATTTGGATAAATGACTATTTCATCGGAAAACGGGGCCAGCGTCGCCAGCATGCGCGCTCCGCTGACGATGATCGAGTCCTCTGTCTCACCAACTTTGTGCAGGGCGATATCACCTGTGCCAACCTCGGTGTCCTCACGCGAACGATCGACCTGTGGATTCATGATCGCGTGCGTTAAAATAAGATCTTTTTCGCGAATAAAACGATGATAATTGAGGATATTTTCGGCGCCGCGCTCGTTGCCACGGCGCGCCCATACGTCTGGTCGGCCCGCGAAACAGGCGATAGTGACATTCAAGTAATCCGGACTACGTCCCAGCATGCCAACTGTCATCTCGCTCCATAAGCGAATCGCGTTGCGCCTGCGCTCAAGATCATGTCGGTCGTGCGGCACGATATGCGTCACACCCACACAATCATTGCTGTCCGGCGATGGCATCAACATGGTATCGGGATATTTGTATTGGGCATCGAGCAATGTAGCAATTGTATGCGCCACTCGGCTCAATGTCGGATGCTTGACGACATCTCTGATACGCTCACCATTAAACCAGACTTCACGATCATCTACCAATCCATCAAGATATTGCTCGCCTGTTCGCGCTGGCATATGTTTCTCCCTTTTTCTTGCTATGAATCTTTTCTTAAAAACGAATACATTTCTCGGCCCGCCCGCCTATAATACGTCATCACTTCTTCCCGCTCCCGCGCACCATGTATTCCACTCTCATTCATAAAATGGGCATATTCATAAAATTGATCGAAGAGGGGTGTTCCAAACAACACAGTAAATCAGTTTTTTGACAATTTTATTTACAAAGACATCCGTTACGGCTTCTTCATACCACTTCACCATGCATAGACGAATTTACATAAAAATACTATACATTCTATTAATGACTCCTGTGTAGAGATGGTAGCAATAATAGTACCTTTATCACCTCGTTAACCGTCCAGCTATGGACACACCAACAAACATTCACATATGTATACTCTCGACGCACACAACTTTCGCGGTTCAATCACCTGCTTCTTCGGCTTATCTCCTGCATGCACTACTTGCCGAAACAATTCAATTTGTTTCTTTTCATATCATTTGTATTCATGTTATGTCACCCTGCTCTCCATCAGACCTTCCATGTCTTTTTCAGCACGCGCAACCAGTTCTCATGCGTCAATTTACGCAACGCCTCCTCGTCATAGCCATTTTTGCGTAGTGCATCGACGAGCTTCGGCAGGCCCGCGACATCTCGTAACTCACGCGCCAATGTAATCCCACCATCGAAGTCCGAGCCAAATCCTACGTGCTCGATCCCCACATGCTCGGCCAGATAATCGATGTGCTGCACCATCAATTCCAGCGGTGTATCCGCGTTGTTGTACGCGTCTTCACGTAGATTGGCGACCTCAAAGTTCAGGCCAACCATTCCATCGGAGTCTCTGATCGCCTCCAACTGACGATCGGTGACGTTGCGTGTCGAATGACATAACGCGTACGCCGCCGTATGTGTCACCACCAGCGGAGCCTGCGAGAGAAGCGCCACATCGAAAAAGCCCTGCTCGTTGAGATGCGCCAGGTCAATCATGATGCCTAAACGATTGCATTGGCGCACCAACGCGCGTCCGGCCTGCGTCAGCCCTGGTCCCGTATCCGGTGTGCGTGGAAACTCGAACGGCACCCCGTATCCAAACGCGTTTGGCCGACTCCACACCGGTCCCAACGAGCGCAGGCCCGCCTGGTAAAACACCTCGAGATTATCAAAATCGGTGTCAATGGCTTCCGCACCCTCGAAATGCAGTACAATTGCCAGCACGCCCGCCTGTATACACTCTTCTATATCGTCGACTGTACGTACAACCTTTACTCGTCCCTTCGCCTCGGCTTCCAGACGAAACAAACGCGCCATCACCGCCATCGTCAACTTCTGCGCGTACTGGTGCTCGATCGCAGCGGCATAGTGTACGCGATATCCATGCTCCGTAAATTCCAGGTCATCCTCCTGCGTCTGACCCAGCGGTCTGGGATTCGGTGCGAAAATGGCGAAAAATCCACCGGCAAAGCCTCCTTCCAGCGCACGAGGCAGATCGAAATGACCGGTGCTATTGCGCGCGAAAAAATCGTAATGTGCGCCACGTTCCGGCAGGTACAACTTCAACAACACATCGTTATGTCCGTCAAAAACTGGCATGTGGGCCAGATGCTGCATGTTCGCCTCTCTTTTCCTGTCTCTGTGCAACAATGTTTTTCCTGATTAGGGATACGATTGGAATGGACAATACGATATAGCGAGCGAGGGCTACGCAGACGTTTTGAAAGGATAACGAACTGTGCAATAGACACTACTTTTTGTGGCAAGAGAGATCTGTGCGGTTATAATTCGGCCAGGGTTCATGTTGCAGACCAGAAGGGGTGCCACGTAAGGCATGTCTGGTTTGCTCTCTGAGAGGCTACGTGGCAGAAAGGACAGGCGTTCGGAGAAGGTCACTAGTCTTACTTTTAGCACAGCTAAGATGGTAAACCACAAGAGGATTGACAAGAATGCGATATATTGTTATAGTTAGATTAACGATATATCGCATTCTTATTTGAAGAGAGGAAGTTGGGAGGCGGGCTGGCGATGGTCCAGAAACAGTGAGCGACGAATGTTGGGATTTGTCTTTTTGAAACAAGGTTAATGTTCTATGAGATCGAAGGAAAAAAGAACGGTATGCACAACAAAACAATCGTGATCGTAGGTGCTGGTCCTGGCCTGGGACTTGCAATTGCGCGAGAGTTCGGCAAAAAGGGATTTCAGGAGGCGCTAATCGCAAGGCACATGGACGCCCTCAACCAACTTGTGGTAGATCTCAAGTCGAATCACATTGAAGCAAAAGCTTATGTTGGAGACGTTTCCGATGAGCAATCTCTTATCCAGGCTTTTACCGCCATCAAAGCAGACTTTGGATCGATCGATGTATTGGAATACAGCCCACTCACGCGAATTTCCATTCCTGCATCGCAAGTCACGACGGATGCCGCGCGTACGGCTTTTCAGTCGTACTTTCTTGGAGCTGTTGCAAGTGTGCAACAGGTTTTGCCAGATATGCTTCAGAGAGGAGACGGAACGATCCTATTGACTGGTGGTCGGGCCGCCATTCTTCCTATGTGGCAATTGGGTTCGGTAAGTCCGATGGCCGCAGCGCTCCGCAATTACGCTTATATTCTCAACGCAGAGCTAGCAGATAAACATGTGTATGTCGCGACCGCCAGCATTTGCAGTAAAATTACGCCGGATGTGGCTGCAGAAATCGCCGCTCTTTACTGGAATATGTATGAGAAGCGTGATCGCCCAGAAGACATTGTCGGGGAAGAGAAGGCAGGCAGCTAGAAACATCCAACAGCAGGCCATAACGTCTAGACATCCCTTTTCCACTGATTTGGCTTGAGGTGATGGCGAGCGAAGATTCGACGCGCCTATGGGGGGCAGGGCAAACGCGTGGTTTGCCCTACGCGGGGAGCTTGGGCACGCCTACGCGGACGCCGTCTTCGCCAAACGGTATTCGCGCATGACCAGTTCATTCAACTCGTCCAGCGAGGTTTCCTTGATAGGTTTGTCCAGGGTAATCGATCCGTGTTGCAACATGTTGACGCGATCGCAACTCTCCAAAACCTGCGCGTAGTTGTGCGCGATCATGATCACGGAGATGTTGCCCGCGGCCTTCAAGTTCTGGATCAGTTCTAGAATTAACGCGCCCTCTTTGGCTCCCATCGCGGCCAGCGGCTCGTCGAGCAGCAGAATACTGGCGTCGGTGGAGACCGCGCGCGCGATAGCGATGGCCTGTCGCTGCCCACCGGACAGTCTGCCGACAAGCGCGTTCACCGAAGGAATACGCACGCCAATGCGATCCAACTCGGCCTGTGCCAATTTGCGCATTTTGGCGTTATTGAGAAAAGGTGTCGGGCTATACCTCAACTCGCGATTGAGAAACATGTTGTGAAAGACGCTCAACTCGTTGATCAACGCCAGATCCTGGTACACGGTTTCGATACCAAGCGAGCGAGCGTAAGTGACCGAGCGCAGTGTTACCTCTTGCCCATTGACAAAAATCTGGCCGTCGGTGGGCTGTAGGAAACCGGTCAGGATCTTGATCAGCGTCGATTTACCGGCACCATTATCACCGATCAGGCCAAGCACCTCGCTCTTTCGCAAATGAATGCTCACATCGCTGAGAGCGGTGACCGGACCGTACTTTTTCATGATATGCTCGGCACGCAAAACGTCGGGAGCAACCTCTGTCGCCATTAACGTCTCCCTTCTCTCCAGGCACTCAGACGCAGGTTCAATACCATCGCCAGTAGGATGGCACCTCCTAATATAATATCATAAACGTACGCGCTCACTCCCAACAACGTAAAGCCATCGTTGAGAATCGAGAGCGCCAGCACGCCGATAAATGCGCCCGCGAC
This sequence comes from uncultured Dictyobacter sp., assembly GCA_964657925.1. Taxonomy (GTDB): domain Bacteria; phylum Chloroflexota; class Ktedonobacteria; order Ktedonobacterales; family Ktedonobacteraceae; genus Dictyobacter. The sequence goes on along the minus strand of CAZZWK010000004.1, from coordinate 86,226 downwards.
CGTGCCTACACCACCCATCAAGGCGGTGCCACCGATAACCGCGCCCGCGATGGCGTTGAAGGTGATCGTGGTGCCACCCGCCAGCGGATCGAACGAGTCGATGCGAAATCCTTCCAGCGTACCCGCCAGACCGGCCAGCAAGGCCACCAGCATGAAGTTTCCCACCTTGATCATGTTGACGTTCACGCCAGCCTCACGCGATCCCAACAGGTTGCCACCCGCCGCGATCGTGTGCATGCCCCAACGGGTGAAAGAAAGCACCACCTGAAAGATGACCGCGACGATAACCGCCCAGATAAGCTCGGAATAGGGACTGGCGCCAAAAATCTGATTGAGCGCGCCCGCTTGCGGTGGAATCACCGGCTCGCCACCGGTAATGGTGAGCACAACACCCAGCAACAAAAATTGCGTGCCCAGTGTCGATATCAATGAAGGAATTCTAAACCAGACCGTTACCAGTCCATTGAACGCTCCAACCGCCAGCGCAAACAAAAGCGACACAATGATGCCCAACCACATCGGGAAACCCGCCTGATTGACATAGTATGAAACGAACGGCACCAAAGCGAACGTAGAGCCAACCGAAAGGTCGATCTCACCACAAATCAAGAGAAACACTTCGCCCGCGGAAATGATCGCGATAGCTGAGAGATACTGCGAAATCGTGCGAATATTGGGCAAAGAGGCGAAATTAGAACTGGATACCCAGAAGTAGATAAAGAGGATGATCACGACCACCAGAATGCTCAACTCACGTTGCCGCGTGCCGAGATTCAAGAGCCTGGACCAGATGCTCACCGGTCTCTCTTCAGGTGATGTGGAGCTATCGGAAACAGCATTGTCAGCCATGTTTTGGCTACTCCTTCATCAGTAAACTACACATATGAGCAGAAGTTGCCTAAACGACAGGCGAAGCTCCTGGCACAAGTAGAGAGTCGTACCAGGAGATCCGCACATGCGCTAGCAGCAGCGCTCAGAAAAATGAGCGAGCCAGCACTAGGACTTCGCAACCACTTTTTCTTGCTTCGAGCTACCCTCAAAACGAGACTGCGTGTTCAAGTATGGACCAACATTGTCCTTGGTCACGAAAAGCAGGCCGGTATCGGTCTCCGCCGGTTGCATCAAGCCACCGGAGAGCTTGTAGAGGAACAGTTGCACCACCGGAATGAAACCCTGCAAGTACGGCTGCTGGTCAATGGTAAAACCAAGGTTGCCCGAGTTGATCTCCTGCAACGTCTTGGGCTGCAAATCAAAACCACCGGTGGGAATTTTACCGGACAAGCTGTATTTGTCCACGATCTCGCTCAAGCCCTGTGTGCTTCCACCATCAACGGCAAACATACCTTTCACATCTTTATGCCCCAGGTAGTAGGCCTCAATCGCGTTCAACTCGTCCGTAGTCAAGGCACCCGTAGCGATCTGATTGACGGTGACCCCTGGTGCGTACTGCTTGAACGCCGCGACCGCCCCATCGATACGTGGCTGAATGTTCAACGAGCCTGGTGTGGCGATAAAACCAGCAACCGAGCCTGATTTGACCGAACCGGCAAGTTTCTGTCCCAGTTGGAAACCCGACTGGTAAAGGTCCTGCCCGATATAGGCCAGGCGCGCGTTGCTAGGGGTGTCCGCGTTGTACGACACAACGGGAATGCCAGCAGAGATAGCACTCTGCGTAGGGGCATTGAATGCATTCTGATCGATCAACGCAACAGCGATACCGTCGACTTTGGCCGTCACCGCGGTATTGAACGCGTTGACCATCTCGGAAACGATACTGTTCGCTGAACCGGTCCATTGGTAATCACAACCTAGCAGGGCACAGGCATCCTGGATACCATACTGTGTCGGCACGAAGAAGGGATTGGTGGTCACGTGATTGACAAATGTGAACTTCCACCTGGGATGGCTGGGAAAACTTCCCTCAGATGATCCACCGCTGCCCGTGGAGGCTGTTGAGGTGCCACCGCACGCGGCCAGCACAGAGGCGGCAAGCGTTGTGCCGAGCGTAGCTTTGGTAGCATTTTTGAAAAGGGTACGGCGCTTCAGCGGCATGTGAGAAACATAGTCTTCGATGTTCATACGAATGTACCTCCATTGTACACATGAAATAAGATCGATGTACGAAAAAAAGTTGAGTGCAATCTCTACAGCTAGTATAATGCACAAATCACGCAAAGTCAAAGCACGAACGAGCGTTTGCAATGCACAATCAGGCACTATCCCTCGCGGAAATCCTCCTATTCCTTTCCTTCATAATATCAACATTTCGCTGGATCATCGCACAACCCATATGCTCTTTTCTGCCCATAAGAGTGTCACATTTGAATTATGCATAAAAAATCGCTATATCACCAATACATTTTTTCCTATCTGGAGAGACGATATATCTAAATACTACTACGCAGAATCGTATCCAATGATCACACAAAAACAATGAAAATTGGTGACAGCAGCCCCATCGATAAAAATTTCTGATGGATGACTTAGAAATTTGTTATATAAGAGTATTGTCGAAGTTGCTCCTCATCTTTTACAATAGAGATATCTACTTAATCAGTGTAGTATCTTACACCACTGTGCTGCTTTTGGGTTATTTGTGGATAGACATTCATCCCCTTCTGCAAAGGTAAACTGTTCGAATCTTTCGTCGTCACACCGCTAAACCATGTCTACGGCTAGAGCAAGGAATGATTCCTTTAAACAGTGAGCCCCAGGGATATGCTTCGCTTCGTACAACTCGATGCTGAGTTTCGGCTAGCTTCTTGATGGAGGAAATGCTGTGAACATTATTCTTATCGGCGCGCAAGGATCGGGCAAAGGCACGCAAGCCGCAAAGCTCTCTCACTCTCTCAACGTATGGCATATATCCAGTGGCGACCTGTTCCGGCAGGCTTTCGCTGACGAAACCGCTCTCGGACTGCAGGCAAAAGAATATGTGGACAGAGGCGAGCTTGTGCCCGATACTATAACGGTGGCGATGGTATTAGAACGTATCAAACAGCCCGATTGCCGCAGTGGTATCCTCCTTGACGGTTTCCCGCGCACCATCGCGCAGGCACAGGCGTTGGACAGCAGCTTCGAGCAGATTCAGCAGCAGATCGACTACGCTATCTACCTCTCCGTCCCCCGTGAAACATTATTGGAGCGCCTATCCGGTCGCTACATTTGCCATGCGCACCAGCACGTCTACAATATCAACACCCAGCCCTCGGTCATCCCTGGCAAATGCGATATCGACGGCAGCGAACTGTACCAGCGCGAGGACGACAAAGGCGAGGCGGTGCAGAAACGCCTGGACATCTTCTTCAACGAAACCATCCAACTGCTCGACTACTACGACGTGCAAGAAAAGCTCATCAAGGCCAACGGCGACCAGCAGATCGAGCAGGTTCATCACGACATTCTGCAACTGGTGGGCAAAGCTACTACCACCAGCGAGGAAAAGACCGTTCAGCCCTGGCAACTGCTCTCACTCCCCCATAGCGTTCCCCCACAAATCGGCGCGGGACAATAACCTTTTGGTTATGGCATAAAGGATCAGGGTGCAGCAATGTGACCTGATCCTTTTTCTCACTAATTCTTACCAGACCTATACGCTATACTCAACCCCTTGCCCACCGGCACTACCATACGATCGAATTCCGTTAGATTCTCCAATGCCTGCAAATATCCCGCAATCTCTTGTGGATGCGACAAAACATTGTCTGCGAACAGGAATACGTCCGGCGTTAATTTCGGCAGCAACAGGGACAACTGCGCGGGCGCGCTATAACGGTCCGCGTCAAAGAAAATACAGTCGAAGGGACCTGTTAAACTCGCGGCGACCTCGCTCGCGTCACCGTAGCGGAGTTCGACCAACTCGCGTAAACCCGCCAGGCGCAAATTCTCATCGGCCTGCACCTGTTTCTGCTGATCGCGATCGATACTCACCATTCGTCCGCCCGTCGTCGCCAGCGCCCACGCCAGCCAGAGCGTACTGTAGCCATTGGAGGTCCCGATCTCCAACAGACGTGTGCGCCGACTGCTGCGCACGAGCATATTGAGAAGCTGCGCGGTCTCCGGCTCCAGATTCAACATCTTGCGACTACGTTCCTGCTGCGTATCGTCGTTGTACTGACCCTTTTGGTACAACTCGGTCAGCAAAGCACGCATGGCCTTTTCACTCAACATGTTTTTCCACTCCTTGCTCTAAAAAATATGCTGCGCTCTTCACATTCCTCTCCTTTTCCTCCAGTGTACCATTTCCCATACCCATCGACTTTGACCTTGCATCCCATCAACTCACGACTTTCCATATTGGCAGAAAAAAAGCGGGCACACCCGCAAAAGATGTACCTATTACTCTCTCTAGTGCAGGTTCAAGCGATCTGTTGTGTAAGAGGTTTAATCATTCAGGAATTTCAAGCTCTTTCAAGAAAAGTCGACTCCTGCAAAACTCTTGTCTGCAAGCGGCACGGAAGACCCTTGTGGTCTTCCGTTCTACTTGACAAATCGCATAGAAACGTCTATTCTCGTAGAGAGATATCAAAAAGGCGTTGAGCGAGGGAAGTAGGTGGTCTTCCGGCAACAGAGAACTGGCGGATGGTGCAAGCCAGAGTCGGAGACAAACTGAAACTGCCTTGTGAGCCGTGGCGGCGAAACGGTGCTTCTGGAAGCAAAAGTAGCTGCCATCGGGAACTCCCGTTACAGAGCAAGGGTGTATTTGCACTCGAAAAGGCTGTTCTCGTGAGAGAACGGCGAAGCAAGGTGGTACCGCGAAAGTGCCTGTGTGCACTCTTCGCCCTTGTCAGGGCGGAGGGCGCATTCTTTTTGTCCTCCGCGCGCCTCTACAATAAAACTGTATGAGCACTACAAGGAGGATCACATGGCGCAAAAAAGGGAACGCGTTGAGCCCACGTCTCAGGCGGAATCTTCGCTGATCAAAGTACGCTCGCCACGCTACGATTTCGCAGCCTTTGAGGCAAAATGGCGGGAATACTGGGAGCGAGAGAAACTTTACCAGGCCGACCTATCCCATGCCAGGCACCCTTATTACAACCTGATGATGTTTCCCTACCCCTCTGCCGAGGGCTTGCACGTCGGCAATATGTATGCGTACATCGGCTCGGATATTCACGGGCGCTGGATGGCGATGCAGGGATACGATGTTTTCGAACCAATAGGCTTCGACGCCTTTGGCATTCACAGCGAAAACTTTGCAATCCGGCGTGGCATTCACCCCCGCGTCCTCACCACGCGCAATGTCGAGCGCTTTCGCGAGCACCAATTGAAACGCATCGGCAATCGCTTCGATTGGTCACACGAGGTCGATACGACCGACCCACGCTACTATCGCTGGACGCAGTGGATTTTCTTGCAACTCTTCAAAAACGGTCTGGCCGAGCGCAAGGCCGCTCCAGTCAACTGGTGCCCCAAAGATAAGACGGTGCTGGCCGACGAACAGGTTATCGACGGGCACTGTGAGCGCTGCGGAACGCCCGTCGAGCGACGCTGGTTGGAGCAGTGGTTTTTGAAATCGACCACATACGCGCAGAAACTGCTGGACAATCTGGAGTGGCTCGACTGGTCCGAGCGCGTCAAGACGCTTCAGCGCAACTGGATTGGTCGTTCCGAAGGCCTTGAATTTGCCATAGAGATCGATGGCATGCCGGATGTACGCGTGCAGGTATACACCACACGCCCGGACACGATCTTCGGCATGACCTTTGTGGCCCTGGCTCCGCTCCATCCGCTCATCACACAGATCACCACCAAAACAATGCTCGCAGATGTCGCCGCTTATCAGCAAACGGCCAATCGCTTGCAAAACGGTGCCGAACACACGATGACCGGAGTCTTTACCGGTGCCTATGCCCTGCACCCGTTGACGGGCGAACGCATGCCAATCTGGATCGCCGATTTCGTGCTCGAAAGCTATGGCGCGGGCGCGGTGATGGGTGTACCAGCCCATGACGATCGCGATATGGCCTTTGCAAAAGCAATGGGCCTGCCGATACGCACGGTGATTGTACAACCTGATGCCGCGCTTCCAGCAGAAGAGCCACAGGCAGCATTCGTACAGCCGGGGGTGCTGATCAACTCTGCTGGGTACTCTGGTATGACCTCGACCCAGGCGGCTTCCGCCCTCTTCACCTGGTTTGAAGCATGTGGTAAGGGCCAGCGCGTCGCGAAATATCGTCTGCGCGACTGGCTCATCAGTCGTCAACGCTACTGGGGGCCACCGATTCCGATCATCTACTGCCAGGAACACGGGGCGGTTCCAGTTCCGGAGGAGCAGTTGCCGGTTCTCTTGCCAGAGGTGGATAACTGGATGCCCACAGGCACTGGTGCCTCACCTCTCGCGGCCATCGAGAGCTTCGTTCACACCACATGCCCCATCTGTGGTCAGGCAGCGCGCCGCGAAACGGATGTCAGTGATAACTTCCTGGACTCCGCCTGGTACTTCTTGCGTTACCTATCGCACGACGACCAGACACAGCCGTGGGACCTGCATCTGTTGCGCAAGTGGCTTCCGGTCGATATGTACATCGGTGGCGCGGAACATAGTGTGCTGCACTTGATGTATGCGCGTTTTCTCAGCATGGCACTGCACGACCTGGGCCATCTGGAATTTGAGGAGCCGTTCAAGCGCTTCCGCGCCAATGGCATGATTACCAAAGATGGAGCGAAGATTTCCAAATCAAAGGGCAACATCGTGAACCCCGATGACTATATTACCCGCTTTGGTGCGGACGTATTCAGGGTCTATCTGATGTTTATGGGACCGTATCAAGCTGGCGGTGACTTTAGCGATCATGGCATCGGCGGAGTTGTGCGCTTCCTCGACCGCGTCTGGTCACTGGTCACACAGCACGCGCAGAACGCATCGGCTCAAGCCCCACAGGGAGAGCAACGGCGCGTCATCCACCGCCTCATCAAACGAGTGACCGAGGATCTGGCAACACTGAAGTACAACACGGTAGTGGCCGCGCTGATGGGCTATCTCAATTCCCTGGAAACCCGTTCGACCCTCACAGGAGAGGAGTTGCGCACCCTGCTGTTGCTGCTTGCACCGATGGCGCCCTACATCACTGAGGAACTCTGGCAGAAACTCAAGCACCCAGGCCAGCAGCGCTCAATCCATGCAACGCCGTGGCCCGGCTTCGATGCCGAGGCGATTGGGGCCGAGATAATGATGCTGCCAATACAGATCAACGGGCGGGTGCGCAGTCGTATCGAGGTTGCGCATGACACTCCTGAAGCTGAGATCAAACGCCAGGCCCTGCAGGTCTCCCAGATACAAGCGTTACTTGCTGCCCAACAAGTAACCCGAGTGATCTACGTACCCGAGCGCCTGGTGAATATTGTCACAGCCTGACGTGGTGTAAACCAGCAGAAATTGTTCAGCGGTCGCAGATGTTGTATCCGAGAAAGACTCTATTGAGCGATGGCGATTTTCTTAAAGCGTGTTGCGTTTTAAAGAAAATCGCCATCGCTCTTTTCTGGGACGAGGGCGAGCTTTCCAGTTTTGGTAAGCTCTGGCAGAACGTTAAAGTTGTTTCTAGTGTTTCTCCGTCTTCTCCTCAATGCGCTCGGCATAACCCTTGTCTTTGGCCGCGTCAGCATCGGTCGTCATGCCCGCCTGCTGTGGCTCTGGCTTGCTTCTATCACCTGTCTGCGGATGCTCCTGCCGCTCTTTTTCTTCGGCGTGTTTCTTCTGCTGGTCTGAAACCTGTTTATCACGTTCAATCATTGTTTTCGATCCTTTCTTTCACAAAAACTTGTTACTTTACCTGTTAGTTCTGGAACATCTGTAAATCAATGGGCACATGGCCCGCGCAACAGACTGCACACACATATTCACCATATATTTGCCCGGTGACCGGGTCGAAGTTCCAGTACTCGCGCGAGACACACTCTTTACAACACTTCCGCTTGCACTCGCAACATGACTCAAGTTCACTTTCGTATGCGACGATGTGCTCACATATATCACATCGTACCATATCTTGCCCTCGCACAATCTATGCTTATGCCTATGCTCGCTACAAAACTGTACCTGATATGCGTTATATGCGTTATAAACGAACCACTTGTCGCTAACGATCAACGCAACCCAGGATAATATCGGTGCTGCCCAGAATCGCGATGGCGTCACTCACTTTGTGGCCGCGCAACAACTCCGGTATGATCGATAAGTTGGTGAAGGATGGTGCGCGCATCTTGGCTCGCCAGGGATACTCGCTGCCATCGCTGATCATATAGAAACCATATTCTCCGCGACTGTTTTCAATCGCGAAGTAGGTCTCTCCCCGTGGTGGTCGCAGCGCGATCGGTACACGTGCGGCAATCGCTCCAGATGGCATTTTATCGATGGCGACCCTGCACAAACGCAAACTCTCGCGCATCTCTTGCATGCGTATTAAATTGCGTGCATAACAATCTCCCTCTTGCCGCACCTGCACATTCACCGGCACCTCGCGATACGCCATATATGGTCGATTGACACGCAGATCCCAATTGACGCCACTCGCACGCGCCATCGGACCCGTGAGTCCCGCCGCTAGCGCCTGCGCAGTATCGATAAAACCAACACCTCGCGTGCGCGATTGGAAAATCTCATTCCCCAAAATCAACGTCTCCAACTCACCCATGTTGTGCTCCAGGTGGTCGAAATACGCCTCGCACTCGCGCAACCAGCCCGGCGGAAAATCGTGCAACACCCCACCAACACGCATATAGTTTACCGTGAAGCGGCTACCCGCCAGCGCTTCAAAAAGCTCTAGAATACCCTCGCGATCACGGAACGTCCACAAGATAGGCGTTACCGCACCCATATCGTTCAAATACGTACCCACACCGACAAGATGACTGGCGATACGCTGCATCTCACCCACTAGCAAACGAATGTATTGTGCTCTGCGTGGTATCTCCAACTCCATCAACTGCTCCGCCGTGCCCACATACGCGATTTCACACAGCATCGGCGAGAGGTAATCCGAGTTATCCGTGTAGCGAATACCCTGCATCAGCGTGCGATTCTCGAAAATCTTCTCCATGCCACGATGCAAATATCCGATCACCGGTGTACACGAGGTGATGGTTTCTCCCTCCAGGGTAAGCACCAGCCGCAACACACCGTGCGTGCTGGGATGTTGCGGACCCAGGTTCAGCAACATCTCCTGCGATTTCACACCTTCAGCAGTACTAGCAAATTCACTATGTAGATCGATATCCTGTTGTTGCATCGCCTTCTCTTCTCGCTTTCCAGCACTAATCGTCGAATCCGCGAATTGGCAACCCCTGCTTCAAAATCTTCTCGCGCAACTTCAACAAGCCCTCGATCAACTGCTCCGGACGCGGTGGACAACCAGGCACATACACATCAACCGGTACGATCGTATCAACGCCCTGCACGGTGTAATAGCTATCGTAAAACTCGCCCGCGGAGGTCGCGCACTGGCCCATACTGATCACCCACTTCGGCTCGGCCATCTGCTCCCACAACAAGCGCAGCCTCGGTCCCATCTTCACAGAAACAGTGCCTGCTACGATCATCAGGTCAGCCTGTCGTGGGCTTGAACGGAACACCTCCGATCCGAAACGTGACATGTCATACTGGGGAGCGGACGCTGCCGCCATCATTTCAATCGCGCAGCAGGCCAGGCCATAGCCCAACGGCCACACCGATTTCGAACGCGGCCAGTTCTGCGCCCACTGCAACATATCTGCCAGGCTGGAAAGCTGCACCGGACCCTCCTGATCTCCTGGCAGGTACTCTCGCGGACCACTCGCGCGCACAATAGGCACCGCCCGCCTTCTCGCGATACTTCCACTAAAATCCCTTGCTTCGTTCTGGTCTTGCTCGTATTGTGTCATGATGAAACTCCGTACCAGTCGATAAATCTTCCACCGGTCGATAAATCTTTCCTCTACATACATTTCGCGAATATTTAAACAATATGCATATTTGCAGAGATGAATAAAAATGCACTCATATTCAATGCCAGTACTAACACGGACAAAAGACCGAAAGGTTACAGTATCTTAAATGATGACAAATATGCCTATGAGTCATCCGTTCAGACGGCCAGCCGTCTTGGGCGAACTGCTGCGCCCGCTACTCCTCGCCCCAATTGCAAAAGGTCGGAGTTACTTTTCCGCAGAATGTTCAAGCTGCCGTTAATGTTGGTGTGGATGATGGTTCCATCACTTGCGCGATACCAACTGCGAGCAATGCGCTTTCCTGAGAAGATCGGTTTCTCAGTCCGATTGGCCTGATACGTGGGAAAGGATCTTGCTGATAGGCTTTGGATGCTTCAGAAAAACTGAGCCAATTCTTGTGCCAGTTGGATCAAGATGGAGTTACTGACCTTGCGCGGCAAGGCTCGGTACGCATCATGGTGTTTCAAGCGGTGAAAGATTTCTGCATACGGCAGATAGTTCCCCTCATGGATGAAGGCTTGCCGAATCTGGTAATTGGCTTGATTATACAGATTCTTGGAAGCAAAGGCCGCCGAGTCGATCACCGCAAAGCGCGGATCGTCTTTGCGCATGCGATGCCTTTCGACCAGTTGCATCACGCTTCCTCCTTTGCCTGTAATTCTTGCACAACCTTCTCTGTTTTGCGCTTGGCGCGTCGTTGCTCAGAGAGTCTGGCACCAAACGAAGAGACACTGCTCGCCAGATCAGCCAGTAACTCTTCCTTATCGTTTTCGGCTGGATTGACCACCTCAATCACCCGTCCCTGAACAGAGAAAAGGGTGTCAGCGGCTCTCATTGATGCTCGAAGCAATTTCTTTGACGACCAGCACGACTTGATAGCCACCAACCGTACCATACTGGCGTAACTGTTCTATAGAGACAAAAACGTTCATGATATTCTCCATCACATAGGACAAACTTTATGTGTGTCCGTGACAAAGCACTATCATGAACGTTGACTGAGATACCCTAACTTGATCAACCCTTACTATCTATAGGTAAATCATAGCCAAACACAATTAAAGGTTAGCGAGGCGCTACTGCTCATTACGCGTTCGGCGAGAAAACCACCCGCACACACCCTTCCTCTTTGTGCTTGAAAATGTCGTAGCCGCGCGGCGCATCCTCAAGCGAGAAGTGATGGGTCGCCAGAAACGAGGGATCAAGTTGCCCGTTCTGGACATACTCCAACAACCTTGGTACGTATTTCTGCCCGTGCTGCTGCGCGGTGCGCACCGTCAACCCCTTATTCATCATCACCCCCACGGGAAATTTATCCATCAACCCGTACACGCCCAGAATCGAGACCACACCACCTTTGCGGCATGCCATGATCGCCTCGCGCAACGACTCACCACGGTCGGTCTCCAGTCGCAACGCCTGCTTCACTCGATCATACGCATAGCCAATGCCAGTGCCATGCGTCTCCATACCAACCGCGTCAATACAGGCATCGGGACCACGCCCGGCGGTCATCTCCTTCAAGGTATCGATGACACTGTCTACCTCGGTATAGTTAATCGTTTCCGCGCCGACATGTTCACGCGCCATCTGCAAACGCTCAGGGAAACGATCGATGGCGATCACGCGCTCGGCACCCAGCAAAAAGGCGCTTTTCATCGCCATCAACCCCACACCACCACTGCCCCACACCGCGATCGTGTCTCCTGCTTTGATATCGCAGAAGTCCGCGCCCATGAAACCGGTCGGTACTGCGTCGGACAGAAAAACGACTTGCTCGTCGCGCAATCCCTCGGGCACGCGAAAACAGTCGTTATCCGCGAACGGCACACGGATATATTGCGCGTGCGAACCGGCGTAGCCACCAAAAGCGTGCGTATATCCATAAATACCCGCCGTCGGATAGCCTAACGCCGCCTCCTGCAATTCCGCGTTCGGATTCGTGTTGTCGCATAGGGAGTACAACCCGTTCTGACAAAACCAGCAGGCCCCACAGACAATAAAAGAAGGCACCACCACGCGATCCCCGTTCTTGACGTTGTGCACCTCACGTCCGACATCCACAACCTCGCCCATAAATTCGTGCCCGATGACATCGCCCGCGCGCATGGTGGGAATATACCCATCGATCAAATGGAGATCCGATCCACACGTGGTAGACATCGTGACCTTCAAGATAGCATCATGTGGATTCACGATCTCTGGATCAGGTACGGTCTCCACGCGCAGATCATTGATTCCGTTCCAACATAGTGCTCGCATGCTCATTTTCTCCTTATTGAACGCTCGCGGTCGCACGCGCGGCAGGATTATGCTCAAGTGTAGGGATCTCGCCCGTCTCGGCCAGACTCTTGAAACGTCGCAACGATTTTTCCGCGATCGTGCGTGGAATAATGCTCAGCGTCTTCGTTATGCCACTACCGATCGCTCCCCCTGGTGCGTTGAAAACAATACGCAGGGTTACTTCAGTGCCCCAGCTGCCAGGTGCGGGTCGAAAACGCACCTCACCACCATTGGGCGCTTTTGCTCCATCCCCCGTTTCCGCCGCCTGCCAGCGGATGACCTCCCCTGCTCTATCTTCCACCACCTGCGTGTCCCACTCGATGCTTTGCTGCAATGGGCCGCTCATTGTCCAGTGCACTCGACCATCGCTGGTCTGCGTCACTTGCGCGAAGTTGCCCATGATCTGCGCAAAATTCTCCGGCACCTTCCAGAATTGATACAGTTCATCCACCGGCCTCTCGATCGTAATTGCGCGCTCTACCTCCGATGGTGTCGCGCCATTACTGCCGTCCGCCGTGTTCACGTTCAGCACCTGATACAAATAGCTATGCCCACTTATGCCACGATAAAGCAAAGCTCCCGCTAGCGCCTTCTTAAGCAGACCACGCTGACCCAGACTCTGTAGCAATAACACGCCACCAAACACACCGGAAGCTATGCGCTCCACTTGATTCACGTTCACTTTTGCCATATACCTTGTACCTCAAACTAATTGGTGTATCCAGCGCGCCCGCAAGGGGACGCGCCTACGCGGAACCCTGGCTCGACAAAGGTCGAGCACTAAGTATCACTTTGCCTGATGACTAAAGGTAACAAAGATTCATATTCTCCTATCACTACGCCAGTGAACGAACACTTGCGTAACGAACATGTTCGTGTTATACTATGAACATGATGACACACAAATCTCTTTCGACTCCCAGGAGTCGACGCGAACGACCGGCGAAACCGGCCTTGACACGACAAGGCATCATTGATGCCGCGCTTACCATCCTGCACGATGAGGGCCTCAACAAGGTCACGATGCGTCGCATCGCGCAAGCGCTGGATACTGGGCCTGCATCCTTGTATGTCTACATACACAATACCGCCGACCTGCATGCGCAGGTCCTTGACGCTCTGCTGGCAACGGTTACCGCATCACCTAAAGTAGAGGGAACGTGGCGCGATCGCTTGAAACAGTTGTTGATGCGCTACATACTCGTTCTCTTCGACTATCCAGAGATCGCGCGTATGACTTTGACAACGCATCCGAGCGGCCCGAACTACCTCGCACTGGTCGAGTCCATCCTTGCCCTTTTACAAGAAGGAGGGATAGCGGACCGCGAGGCCGCGTGGACTGTCGACCTGCTCCTGCTCTATGCGACAGCTATCACTGCCGAGCACAGTACGCGTGAATCTTCTTCCCACGCTGCTGATGAGGATTCGGCCCTCGCCGCGGTGATCGCCACGATTGACGCGAAGCGCTACCCTCATGTGGCCCGACTCGGAGACGAGCTGCTTTCCGGCAGTGGTCCTGACCGTTTCGAGTGGAGCATCGATATGTTCCTCGCCGGAGCGCTGCGTGCTCCCCGCACATCTACTGAAGTGCAGTAAGCATGACACAGTTCACAAACACGATTATTGGAAAGGTGTCATGCTCGATGCATCTTCATATACCTTCTCTTAAGAAAAATACATTCGAATAGCGGAAAGGAACTTTCTCTTGGAACACTCTATTACGATTATCGGTGCGGGCCTCGGTGGACTCACCCTTGCCAGCATATTGCATAAGAACGGTATTGACGCCACCATCTATGAGTTGGAGGCATCTGCTACTACGCGGCAGCAAGGCAGCATTCTGGATATGCACGAAGAGTCTGGTCAGCTTGCCTTGCGTAGGGCAGGACTGTTTGACGCCTTTCGTCAGCGGGTAATCCCGGCAGGCGATGAGATGCGCATTCTGGACAAGGCCGGAACCATGTGCTGGCATGATAGCGGGGACGATACACGACCAGAGATCGATCGCGGAACACTGCGCGCGATCTTGCTGCAATCACTGCCCGCCGACAGCATTCATTGGAGCAGCAAAGTGACTTCTGTCGTCAAAGGGACGGAGGGAGGATACGAGGTACGACTGGCAAGTGGAGAAACGTTCACCACGGCAGTATTGGTTGGCGCGGATGGTGCCTGGTCGAAAGTCAGGCCATTGCTTTCAGCGGCACAACCGCTCTACTCCGGCGTCTCATTCGTCGAGACACACCTGCTTGACGTAGCCGTACATCATCCTGAGATTGCCGCCCTGGTTGGTGGTGGCTCGATGGCCGCGCTGGCTGACGAAAAGGGGCTGCTTACCCACTATGATGGCGATGGACGTGTCACCCTCTATATCGCACTTAAAACGTCCGAACAATGGGCGACCTCTAACGGGATCGACTTTCACGACACACAGGCAGCTAAGCAGTACCTGCTGGGCTACTTTGCTGACTGGAATGAGCAGTTACGCGCCCTCATTACTGAGAGTGATACCGAGTTGATCCCTCGCCCCATCTATGCGCTGCCTGTTGGGCAGCGTTGGAAACGCGTCCCAGGAGTCACGTTGCTGGGTGATGCCGCGCACTTGATGTCACCGTTCGCGGGCGAGGGAGCCAATGTCGCTATGCTTGATGCGGCAGAGTTAGCGGAAGCACTACTTGCGCACCCAGACGATATAGAAACTGCGCTCGCCACCTATGAAACGGCAGCCTTTCCTCGCAGCGAGATGAGTGCCGCTGAATCAATGAGCAATCTCTCGATCATCTTTCGTTCCGATGCACCACAAGGCATGGTTAATCTGATGGCCCAACATGGCAGCCAGGAAGAGTAGGTAGCACCTGAACCGCATGCCAGGGTATTACCCCTGCTGCCATGAAAGCTGTTATTGTCTAACGTACATCTGGTCAGATCTTCATCTCTTCGGTGCTCACGACCAATTCTGATCCTATGCCCATAATCTTGCGCCGGAACACAATCATCAGTGCAATGCCGATCAACAACCACACCACCAGGATATACGGAATCATGTTCAAAGGCGACGATTCCGGTGAAATAAAGACCAGTAGGAAGATGATCACGATCAGTAACGTACCGAGCGCGGGCACCAGTCCGTGCAAGAACCAGCGAAACTGCGCGCGTCGCTTCCGGCGAAAGAAAACGATACTGCCCGCGCTGACCAGGGCGTAAATCATCAGCACGAACAGGGCGTCCAGTGTGCCCAGAAAGCCAAAAGCGGTAATCGGCGCCATCACAAAACCCAAGATCAGCCCGATTACCAATCCGAACGCGCACAGAATGACGATCGCACCCACCGGCGTCTGGCGTCCACGCGGCATATAGGCGAATGCCCGTGGCAACAGGCCCTCGCGCCCAACAGTATACAAAATGCGCGCGCCACCATTGATGATGGCGACGCCCGCGCCGAAAAACGAGAACAGGCCCGCCAGGTCCACCAGCACGGCCAGCCACGCCCCCCCATAATGTCGACTGATCGTATCGAATGGCGCGGGATCGTTGGCGAAACCAGTCACCATCTTATGCGGTCCATAGCCGATCGTGCCCACATAGGCCATCACAACGTAAAATAAACCTACAACGACCATCGAGCCAAACACTGCACGCGGAATGTTGCGGTGCGGACTCCTCGTCTCCTCACCAAGCGCCGCCGCCGTTTCAAAACCAACATAATTGAGCACGCCCAGCACCACGCCCACAATCAAACTCCCGTTCGCGGGCACACCCTGCAAAGTAAACGGTTCCGCACTCAACTGCCCATGCCCTCCGGCAAATACCAGCACCAGTACACCCAACACCAGGCAGATACCGATCTCGAAGGCCAGAAAAGTCAAATCCACATTCATCGATTGCCGCACACCAAGGTAACAGATGGCAAATGCGGCTCCGACCAGCACAACAAACACGATACTCCAATGCACGTTCAAGCCGAACCAGCGCATCAATAACGCCTCTACGTTGGCGCTCAACAGGATAAACGAATACGGCACCCCGACCAGTACCGCGATCAGTCCCACCCACGCGCTTATAAAACCCATGCGCGGCCCCAATCCCTCCGTTACGAAGGTATAGGAAGAGCCGCTCGATGGTATCTCGCGCGAAAACTCGCTGTACGCGTTCGCTACCAGCAAAGAAACGACAAAACCGACCACACAGCATAGTGTAACCGCCGAACCCACCTGGCTCGCCTGCGGAATAGTATTGAAAAAGATCGAGGCTGCGGGCGACATCACAGCCACCGAAATAACGATCGCGTGTTGCAACCCCAACGTGTTCCTTTTCAGTCGCGCTCCACCCGCCTCCATCGACACCGCCGCTTCTTGCATAACACACCTCTTCTGCTCTACTCTACATTCTCAATACCCAGTCCGCAGGGCAAACGCGTGGTTTGCCCTACGCGGACCGAACCCAAACCACGCGTTTGCCCACGGGAGGCTTGTATTACGCGAGGGAGACCATTTCAGTCTGCTCAATCTTCACATCCAGTAATGCCTGCAAATAACTGTTCAGAAAGACACCATGTGGATCAACCTCGTCGCGCACACGCCTGAAATCGTTCCAGCGCGGATACAAGGTGGATAGATCTCTCGCGGTACGCATGTGCAATTTGCCCCAGTGTGGTCGTCCCTGGTATTTCTTGAAAATCTGCTCGATGTGGTAAAAATAATCGCGATAGGGCATACCTTTGTACATGTGCACCGCGATATATGCCGATTCGCGTTCGTAGGCGGGACTCAGCCAGATATCGTCGCTCTGCACAAAACGGCATTCGATAGGGAAATGCACTCTGAAACGCTCTTTATTAATGCAATCTTTGATCTCTTGCAGCACCGTGGGTAAATAGTGCGCCGGAATGTTGTACTCCATCTCCTGAAAACGCACCTCACGCGGCGTGGAGAACAGGCGATGGCTATACCCCACCTCGTCGATGGTCGCAATGCCTTTGCCGGTAATCGCACACACCCGCTCGCACATACGCGGCATACGTCGACACAGTTCTGAAAATGCTCCAAACACCCAGTTTTCCATCACCACTTTATCCACCGTCTCCCACACAATATTGCGGCTCACCGGTTCGTCCGTCTCGTTCATCAGTTTCAACTGCCCATCATTGGTGTATGGCATCCAATAATACTCAAAATGTGTATTCTCACTTTTCAACGTTTCGATGTTCGCCAGGCACTCGTCCAGCGCGTAGCGTCGCGCCTGATAGCGCAATCGCCTGGCTGGCACGACACGCAACTTGACCTGCACGATGATGCCCAGAGCACCCAGCGAGACTTGCGCGGCCTTGAACAGTTCCGCTTGCTGCTGCTGCGAACATTCCACGACATCGCCATCCGCTAATACCAATGTAAGCCCCACGACCTGCGTGGCTAACGAACCAAAACACGTGCCGGTACCATGAGTGCCCGTGCTGATCGCGCCCGCGATACTCTGCACATCGATATCGCCCAGATTCTCCTGCGCCAGCCCTTGCTCGAACAATAGCTCGCCCAGCGCCTTCAACCGTGTCCCGCCCCACACGGTCGCGGTCATCGCCTCGCGATCCACCTCGACCAGGCCCTGCAAGTTTTCCAACGAGACCAGCACATCGTCCGTCTGCACCAGGGGTGTAAACGAATGGCCCGCGCCCACGACGCGAATCGTGAGGCCCGATCTACTGTAGCGTTTGACCAACCACACCACGTCCTCGATCGACGTAGGCTTCTCGATCACTATTGGCCGCCCCTGCACCGAACCCGACCAGTTGTGCCAGCGTTTCATGTCCTGTACCGTCATAGCCAGACCTTCGCTCCTTTTTCTCACGCGTAGGGCAAGAGATGCTGGTAGCAACCCGCATCTCCTCCACGCATTTGCCCATCAACACAAAATAATTTTATAAAAAACATTCCCCATCGCCACGATAGGTGTTCACCTCATCGATCACTTTGCCTTCAGATACCAGCAATAAACGGTTGAACCGCTCACATAGCTCGCCCGCCTTGCTGTGACGCATAAAAATAGCATCGCCCAGACCTAATTCGATCGGTCCACGATAGCGAATCGGTGTCTGCACCTCGCCCGCGCCCTCCAATGGTTCCAGTTTCGCACCTTGCGGTAGATACGGTTGCGGCAACTTCTCCGGGCCGACCGCGCCCGACGCGACATAGCCGCCACCCAGACAGGTATAGCGCCCCTTGCTCGGCTTGCGCACGATCTCGATAGCATAACCAGCGGCGGGCTGATAACGAAAACCCTGGTAATAATCAAATAACACGGGCGAGTAAAAGCCCGATCCAACAGTGATCTCGGTCACGACTTGCTCTTCCCGCGTGCTGGCAAGACTGCCCGTGCCACCACCGTTGACGAAACGCAACTCGATGCCACGTGCCTGAATCTCATTCACGATCTCGGCCCGGCGTTTCGCCACCTGCGGAATCGAACGCCGTTTCAACGCACGCACAATCCTGTTCTTGACCGCGTTGGCGGGCGCATTATCGACCACTCCGGCAACTTGCGATTCATACCCCATCACGCCCGTCAAATAGACCCGCGCACATGCCTCGATCGCGTCAAGCACCGGCCTCGCATCTTCGACCGAACGCACTGGTGAACGCCACACACCAAAATGCAATCCCGGCACATCGATCGACATGTCCACTTCCAGACACAGCGGAAAACGCACGCCTAATTCTTGCGCAACCCGTTCTAGCTGCTGGACATGCTCAACGCAATCAATCATCAGGGTAATGTCCGCACCTTGCGCTATCGCACGCCCTACACACTCGATATCCTGCTTGTTGTAGATGGGATAGCCCACGAGCAGGTCGCGAAATCCCTTCTGAAAAAGATAGACCGCTTCGGACGCGCTAAAACACATGATGCCTTCAAAATTAGACTCGGCCAGCAGCAAACGCTGCAAGATCTCGACACAGCGCACCGACTTCGAGGCCAGCCGTACACGTTTTCCGCCCGCGCGCGCCGCAACCTGCCGAATATTCTCCACCAGCAGGTCAAGATCCACATACGCGAACGGCATAGGTCTTGATGCAAACACTTCTTTGTAATAGGCATAATCACGGGCCGGTCGAACTTCATCGTTGTGCTTCGTAGGGTCGACAGGCTCATCCGTGATCCGCGCTTCCCCCTGTTGCGTACTGTTGATAATCTTCTCGCTCACCACGGCCTCCTTATTGGTGCATCTACTCAATAATCAGGCAGCCGCGCGCCCACAAGGGGACGCGCCTACGCGGGTTGCCTGCCAGCCGCGCCCACAAGGGGCAGACATTCCGGGGGACATGTCCGCGATTACGCACGCAGGCCTGCTAATGCGATCGCGGCCTGAATTAGATTTTCAACATCGCGCCTTGCCAGCGCTTCGTCGCGATTACTGACAAACTGCAAAATAATGCCATCCAGACCACCGACAATGAAACGCGCTAGCTCGGCGTAGGCGATGGCACATGTGCGCTGCTTCATCTCAAAATTCTGCCTGATCAGTGCTTCAACCAGTTCGTTATAGCCCTCGTACTGCTGCTTCGCCAACCAGGCCGCTTCCGAATTGCGCAATGCGTACAACGTCAACTCGTACTGCATCACCTGCCATTCCGCCTGCTGCTCCACATGTGACCAGAAAGCCCATATGCTTTTGGCGATCGCTTCACGTATATCGCCTTCAAACGTTGCACCCTCCTGCACCACCTCCTGCGTTGTACGCATCATCTCCTGCAATACGTCGCGCAACAGGCTATCTTTGCTGCCGAAATAATAGCGCAGCGTCGCCTGATTCACTCCGGCTTCGGTGGCAATCTTTCTTGTCGTCGTGGCGGCAATGCCATCACGCGCCAACACGCGTATCGCGGCCTCCAGAATTTCCGCTCGTCGATCAACAACAACTCGTTCCTTTGTCGACACCCCACACCTCGCAAATATATAACGGCGGATAAATCCAGC
>CAZZWK010000004.1:55401-65954 GCA_964657925.1 uncultured Dictyobacter sp. | reverse complement strand
CGGCGGATAAATCCAGCCTCTACAACCACCACTCGTTTATTCAACCGGTTGAATAAAGTGTAACCATAGCATAGGCAAAAGTCAATGCTTTTTATCGTCAGTACGCTCTTTTACTTTCGCTGAGCACTCAGGCTTTGCTGTCATTAATACCATAACTTCGCCGAAACGGGCTTTTATGCGTCAGGAGTCGAAACTGGCGAAGTTATGCGTCCCTCAAATATGCACCATATACACCGTTTTTCGACCCGACAGTTGAATACGTTAGCTTCAATAAAGCTTGTCTCCAGCTTCGTCAGGGTACATTACCTGCTTCAATCCCTGCAAAGCAAATTGCTTGGCTGCCTCGTTGTTGGAGCCTAGTTGGGCAAGCAGATAGGCGCGATGGGCACGAAGATAATGATTTTCAAAAGGGAGCATGCGTTCACATAACATCCGCAGTTCAGCGCATTCCTCTTCGTTCTCTGGCAGGTTATAGCTCCAGCACAATTTGCCTCGCTCAAACATGGCTTCCAGGAAAGAGGCCCATTCGTCGTTGATCAGTTCGCGGTAGGTCTGCACGCTCTCCCTTTTTGTCGAGACAGAGCGATCCGTTTTGAAAGCGAGCAGCGCGGTTCCAATGCGGCAGGCGGACTCCACCAGAAAGCGTATGCCCTGCCGAGCCGAGGCTCGATCAGACGAATGGGACAAGAACTGTAGTTGGTCGTAACCGAAAAACGCTCCGTCAGGATCAGGATAGGCAAGTGGATAGGTGATGTTCTCTACCTGATGCAGCCAGAGCAGAAATTGCAACGCTACTTCAGTCGCATCTCGCGTATATTCCTCCCTACCTGGCAGGCTCATGTGCGCCCTGGTCTCTTCGCCATACAGGAGCACACTCGTATTCTTGACTGCCGCTCTCAGAAAGCCAGGCAGGCTGTCCTGAGACTGCTCGCTCTCGGCATGGAGATCCAGACGCAGAGGAGTCAGGGGAGCGCAGGAAAGCTCCAGTTGCTCCGCCTGAGCAGCCTCCTGCTCCGAAACAAATGCGTCTTTAAAGAGAACATACACATCAATATCGCTCCACTCAACCGCGTTGCCTTCCGCATAGCTACCTGTCAGATAGCTGGCCCGTATACGCCCTGGAAATTGCGCCTCGTAACGTTCCACTATTTGCGAGAGCACATTGTCAATTGACGGCTTGCCAATTGTACGAATTTGCATAGTTGTGTCCTCCTTACACCACGCTTTGTGGAGACAAATGCTTGCCCCATTATACACGCTCCCTTGGACACTATCTCATCCAAAGAATGAGCCTTTCTACCTATCGGTCAGTTGTGCGGAAAGAAAGTACATCCTTCCAGTACATCTCGAATCCGACTGGCAGGTCATAGAGGCTACCGTCAGCCCCCACCGTTCCATTGTGCAGTAGAGGTATAATCTCATCCTGTCTCGTGCTGGGCCTGGGTGTGTCCGCTTCTTTGGCAAGGCCGATACTCGCACGCAGATTTTCCGCGATCGATTTCGTCGATCCAGATAAAGCATACATGGCCTGGATATAGCCCGCGCTCGCGCTCGCCAGATTTCTCTGTGCCTCCCGCAAACGCTCTTCCACGCGCGTTCTCTCCCGCCGCTTCCATTCTTCGCTGCTGCGTCGCGCCTCCAAAATGCCCGCAAAAAAAGGTTCCAGTTCCTCGAACTGCTCGACTGGCGCGTGACGTTTACTCACCATCTGCACTGTCCACGTGGCGATAACAGGAGTATGCATAATCTGCAAGACAATTTGCTCTTTATACGTCTTCCCCGCTTCATCATAGGTATATTGCAGGGCGGCCACATCAAAAAGCGTTCCACCCTGCCCTTGCTTGCGATTCGTCTCTTGCGAACACTCGGGATAGCTACGAACGCTCTCCACCTGCATACGCGCTTTCCGCGCCTGATAGCGTGGAATCAACAACTCTTCGATAAATGTGGTCGAGGCCATCACTCTTCTATAACCCACAACATCGTCCCGTGTCATCAGAGCATCTTCGCTGTAAACCTCGTACGTCGGCGGTATAGCCACACTTCCCGTCTTTGTCGGATCGATGGCCTGAAAATCCACTAATGGTGTGCGCTCCACCGTTGGTACACGACGTAAACGCGCCTGCACAGCCCAATCCACGGGCACATATCCAGTATACGCGCGTTCATCTTCATCGATATAGCGCCGTCGCCGCACCTTTTTGATAAAATGAAACGAGGCCAACACTCTGTGGAAAGCGGGTGCCATGCGCTGCATATGCTCGCTTCGGACCTGAAAACCGCTGATCAAAGCAAGCCGGTCGTACACCTGCACCGCGAACATGCCCCTCATACGTACCTGCGACAGCGTCCCCTCGATTTGAATAATCTGTGCATGCTCATGCTCTCTCGCCATCTCGCGCGCGGGTATTATACGTACCTCCAACGATGCCCACGTTGCTCGCAATACCTTCACCCACGCCTGCGCTACATCTTGCGCGGAAACACTTTTGGGCAGATAGACAACCTTGACCAGCGCATACTCCATCCCCTTTTCCCCCTCCCCCAACGATCCTACCTTCGTCACCCCGTTCTGCGTACTCACCTGCCACGCTGGCGGCAATTCCAGCGTGAATCCATACCAGCTATTGGTATACGCCTTCCATTCATCCATCCTATGAGTACTGTCCGCGCCATTTGATCCACTGACACGTTTCTCGTGATCCTTTTCAGCCTTCGCACCAGCCTGCTCTATCCAAGTCGCTGGCATATCCTCCTCTAACTGACCAGCTAATTCACCCTTCGCTTCTTGAGGTGACATCCCCTTGTCAACAACAGCATCAGGATCACTCGCTATCTTTTCAACCGATTCATCCGACAAAGGTGTGATACTGCTGAGAAAAAGGTCCAACGATCTCTCTACGTACTCGTTCATGAAAGGAACCGTAATCACCTCGGAATAATCGGCCCGTGAAGAACCTTCATCCTGCGCATCATCAACCTCTTCTTCATTTCTCCCCTGCGTTTGCGCCCTCGATTCGTATTCCTGCTGTGCCTGATCCGACTCGTTCTCCTGCTCTTCTGGTGCCATCACGTCCCACTCCCTGTTCTCCTGCTCAGAAGAAGGAGACAGGCGGGCACCGCAATGGGCACAAAATAGATCGCCAGTTACAATCTCGCTTCCACATATCGGGCATCGTGCCTCGCTCATGCGCTTCATCTTCCTCTCTTGAGCAAAATATGGATAGTTCTGACTATCCCAATGCATGCTCAAGTATACGCCCACCCTCGTGCTCTTTACAGCAGATCAATAAGAATAGTACCTTGTGGTTACTACGTTTCAAACCCAGATCGATGATTGCATCCACAAAAGCACTTGTCCAATGCCCTCTGGGTTAAAACACCACAAACTCAATGCAGGCGATTACGATGTTGAGCGTTCCACATAGAAACACTAATATCATTGCATTTCTTACATCTTTTGTTTGCTTCTCATCAAAAATCTCTTGTTTTTGCATGCTATTCCACGTCCTTTGCTTGCTCAAGCTCTTTTTGTCGATATTTCTTCGTTGGCGCGACCGAAGCCCATATATACGCCACTACAATCAACACCACGCAAACGATTCCTGCGATAGAGATAGCATCGGAATCAAACACAGAATTGAAGCCAAGCAATGGGATCAGCGCGACAAATACAATGCCAGCAATACCACGCACTGTATTTCCCTGCATATACCAGGGCACATTCATCAAATGGACTTTCTTTAAGCCTATCGCGATATTGCTCATAGCGCTGACGGCAAGAAAAAAACATACGAAGCCGGACGCGACAAACGCAAACCATCCATTTGAACTATAATAGAGAAATCGCCAGTGGTATACTATAGCCAATCCACAGGTCGCTAGCGCGATCATCAATGCGATTATGCATAACGCGATAGACACAGAAGGAGATAACACGTTCCAGAAATATTCACCTCTCTGTCTCATGCTTACGATTCCTTTCATGCAAATTACATCCAGAAATAGCACGGCCCATTTTTTAGATGAGTTTCAGCTCATGCTATTTCTCGCATCAACTACTTATCACACTCTTCATCTTTTAGGCTATAAGAAGGGAAATGCCTGTGTCAATCTCATCTCCACTCGACTCACTCGAACCCGTTCTGGCCTGGATCACTCAACACCAGCAGGACGCCATCGCCGACCTGCAACAGTTCTGTCGCCAACCCAGCGTTTCAGCGCAAAGTCAGGGCATGAGTGAGATGGCGGAGATGGTGGCGAAAAATCTCAAGGCGCTGGGGGCTACTACCACTATTGTTCCCACTGAAGGATTTCCTGTTATCGTTGGTCAACTCACTGGTACTAACTCTTCCCGACTTGCGTTCTACAATCACTACGATGTGCAACCACCCGAGCCGCTGGAAGCCTGGAGCGTCCATCCGTTCGATGCCACCATTCGCGATGGCAAACTCTACACGCGAGGGGTCGCGGATAATAAAGGCAATCTCGTGGCGCGCCTGTGGGCTGTACGCGCCTGGCAGGCTGTTCATAACGAACTCCCCTGTGGCGTGACTTTTCTTTTCGAGGGCGAGGAAGAGATCGGCAGTCCGCATCTGGCGGGCTTTGCCGAAACTCATCAAGACCTGTTGCAGGCCGATGGCTGCGTGTGGGAATCCGGCAATCGCGACTACCGAGGCGCGATCACGCTGTCCGCCGGACTCAAAGGCGTGCTTAGCGTGGAACTGCGTGTACGTACGGTCGCCTACGATCTGCATTCCAGCAACGCTTCCCTGGCTCCCAACGCGGCCTGGCGTCTTGTCGAGGCGCTCAATACGCTGCATGCTCCATCCGGCCACGTGCTCATCCCCGGCTTCTACGATGCTGTGCAACCACCGACACCGATTGAACGCGAGATGATGCAACGCTTCCCCATCAATACCCAGACACTACTGCGAAGCTGGCATATCGACCACTTTATCAATGACGCCAACGCCGCCGATCCCATCGCGGCCACCGAGCATCTACTCTACTCGCCCACCTGCAACATCTGCGGCATCTGGAGCGGCTATACCGGACCCGGCGGCAAAACCGTGCTGCCCGCGACCGCGACCGCTAAACTCGACTTTCGCCTCGTGCCCGACCAGCAGCCCGACACTATCCAATCCCTCTTGCGCCAACACCTCGACCAGCAAGGCTTCGCGGATATCGAGATCGTGCGCCTGGAACAGCCCTCTTTGCCCGCGCAAAGTTCGCTCGACACCCCTCTTGTCGCGGCCCTGACACGCGCCGCCACCACCACCTACGGTATCGGACCCAATATCCTGCCGCGCAAAGCTGGCTCAGGTCCCATGCAAGAACTTTGCGTGCGCTACGGCATTCCGGTGGTTAATGGCGCGGGTGCGGGCAACGATGACTCCCACGTCCACGGACCCGATGAAAATATCAAAATAGAGGATTACATCCTGAACATCAAACTTATCGCCACCCTGCTCGCCGAATTCGCAAACGGAAATGGCTCATAGTATGGAATAACTGACATGTCTTACCCCATCGTCAACGTCAAAACACATGATGGCTTAATCCTGCGGATCATTCCCATTCCGAACAAGTGCATTGGCGTTACTTTAACCTAATGCCAAAGCATCATCAACCACGGCAACACCTTGTCACGCACAATCGGCAAAAGCTGCTCGCCGATGATGATTCCCAGCAAGCCAACCAGCGCGACCAGCGGTGGCGCGGGCGATTTCACCCGCAACAGGGCATAAATCAACCCGACACCGATATCAACCACCAAGGAAAGTATATATGCTTTCATGAACAACGTTCTTCCTACTATTTTACGGCTATAAGAATCATAAAACAGCGTTCTAATGCATCTCTTTAGGCATACACACCTGCTCTATGCACGTGGTAGCAGCACAATCTTACCTTCCGTCCCGTGCGCGACATGCTCATACGCCTGCTGCGCCTCTTCCAGGCGGTACGTCTTCGCGAGCGGCGCTGGCCGTAACACACCCGACTCGAAGCCGCTTTTGAGCTGGTTCAAAATCGCGCCTGCCGCGCTCACCCCCAGTTGTAACGAATCGACGCCAAACAACCTTGTCTCGCGATGATAAAAATCGCGCAGATCGAAGGAAACTTTACGGATCGTGGTGGCCGCGATCTCTATCTGCCGTCCACGCTGCGCCAGCAGGCCCAGGCACGGCTCGAACATCGCGCCTCCCACCGTGTCGAAAACGACACTTGCACCACGACCTTGCGTGAGATCCATTACTGCCGCTCGACTATTTTTGATATTTTCATCGTCGCGACTGCTATCGATCACATCGTCCGCGCCCAGCTTCAGAACATTTTGGCGCTGCGTCTCGTGCCGCACGATACCGATCACGGACGCCCCTCGCCACTTCACGATCTGCACGGCGGCGCTTCCCACTGCACCATGTGCGCCCATAATTACCACTACGTCCTGGTCGGTAATATTGGCGGCATCGACCAGCGCCGACCACGCGGTAACATAGCTTACGCCCACAACGCTGGCATCGACGAATGAAAGTTGCTGTGGCTTCTCATACACGGCATCCTGCGGCAATACGATATATTGCGCGTGACTGCCATCGCGTGTAAAACCAATATCACCGCCCGTTCCCCATACCTCCTTGCCCAGCAGTTCTCGCGCACCCTCCACGACAACGCCCGCGAAATCTCGTCCCGGCGTTCTCGGCAAAGTCGTCTGCTGCATCGCGCCCTGCACATTCTTGATTTCACTCGGATTGATGCCTGCTGCATGCACCTCTACCAGCACTTCTTTCTCAGCAACGACCGGCTTCTCTATCTCCTGCACACGCAAAACCGCGGGCGACCCGAATTCATAGAATCGTAACGCGAACATTTTCGCCTCTCCTCACGAATCATGGATATACAATTGAGATATACAAATTCAACATAAAAAGGACGGGTCATTGCGACCCGCCCCCAATTATAACGCACAGGCTCCGCTCTTCTACGCCAGCCCGAACAGACTCATCAACATACCCAGACAACCTTTTCTGCGCGCGCCCGCGATCGATGGATCGGATATCGGCACGATCTGCCTCCACTGTGAAACCGTGGAGTTCATCGCGCTCGGTAGCAGGCGCGACTTCAAAGGATTTTTCGGGCGCAAGGTGATGGTTGGATTCAGCCCTGGCTTATAGCCGGGTAAATTCTGCGGCGTGAAATGCTGCAACATCATCGTCAAGACCAGTTTGGACTCCAGTTGCGCCAACGGCATACCGATACACATACGCGGTCCGCCGCCGAAGGGAAAGTATGATCCCGGTGGCACATTCTGCTCGTTCAACGGGTCCCAGCGCTCCGGCCTGAAGTTTTCAGCGTCACCCCAGATTTCCGGCAAACGATGAATCACCCACTGGCTCAGAAACACCATTGTGCCCACCGGCAGACGCACACCATCGAACTCGACCTCTTTAGCAACGAAACGCGCCTGCGTCCACGCCGGTGGATACAGCCGCATCGACTCGTTCAATACCCACTCAAGGTACTGCATTTTGCCCAGATCCTCAAGCGTGGGCGTGCGCTCTCCCACCACCAGACGAATCTCGTTCAGCAACTTCTCATATACATCGGGATGTTCCGCGAGCAGGTAAAATGTCCACACCAGCGCGATGGCAGTGGTCTCGTGGCCCGCGGCAATAAAGGTGAGGATATGATCGTGTATCTGCTTATCGCTCAGCTTTAATTCCGGGTCGTTGCCATACGGCGCGTCGAGCAGCATGGACAATACGTCGTTATGCTCGTGCTCGTCGGCTCGCCTCTGCGCGATCATGGTATAGATCAGCATATCGAGTTGGCGCTGCGCGGCCATGCGTCGCCCGTAGCCCGTGACCGGATTGTCGATATGGATACGCAACAAATCCTCGGCAATGCTGGCATTGCTCGCCAACATGCCATTAAACGCAGTGCCGATGGCGCTGAGTTGACGCTCCAGGTCTACCCCGAACAGACATTTGCAGATGATACGCAGGGTCAATTGTTGCATGGCCTGCGACATATCCACCACATCGCCCGCGTGCCAGTTCTTCAACAACTCCCGTGTGTACTCTTCGATGATCGCGCCATACCCCTCCACCTGCTTCTTGTGAAAAGCTGGCTGCACCGCGCGCCTCTGCTGTCGGTGCTGCACACCATCAATCGTCAGCAAACCCTCGTCACTGGCATTGGGATCACTATCGTTGCCGCTCAGCACGCCGGTGTTGCGAAAATCCTGCGGATGCTCGACCAGCGCGTAGCGCACATATTCCGGTTTGAACAAAAACACGGCTGGCTGTTTGCCAATATGGATGGTTGCCATGTTGCCATACGTACGCTGTAACTGTTGAATAAACCACAACGGATCCTGTCTTAAAGACAGCAGGTCTCCAACATAATTTCCTAAAAACGGTATCGGTAAAGGCTTCGGCCCTGGTGGCAGCTTTGTCTCCGCCCCTCGCGCTCCAGTCGTTTGTGGATCATCAGCAATCGTGGTCATAGCTTCGCTTCTCTCTTCTGATACACAACATCACAACTTTTCTTTCACTATCTATACATCATAAGACGAAGTGGGTTACAAAGACAACATCACCTGCCAAAAAAATCTTTACAATCTTCAGCAAATCCTGAATACAACAAGAAAATGCTAAAATAAATCTTCATCGGTTAAATCTTGTATAAACTTTTATACTAGCAAAATATTAGTTCTATTGCGTACAAGTCATCTGATATTGTATACTATTACTTGTTACATTCTTAACAATGATTGTGAGTCGCGTGCATGGATGATAAAAGCGCAAGAAACACAGGGAAAATGGCTCAAGTAAATGTCGCTACCTGCACTAAACAAATTCAGAGGAACAAGACGAAATCACCTGGAGGCGATAATGAACACATATTTAGAGTTGGAATGTGGCTATCCTTTTGTGTAGGAATAGCATTGACACCTATTCTAAGTGACTTGATTGTTTCAGGTATTACCGATCAACAATTTACATGGCAAAAAGCTTTAGCACACGGAGATTTGGCTGCAATCTCCATTGCTATCATGGGAGAAGCTCTGGGCTACCTGCTCACTAATCCTAAAGCCAGTAGCACTTTAAAAGGATACGTTGGTATAGGGTGTGTTATCGTTCTTATCGGCGGCGCAATCCTTTTAGGAGCTCTTTCAGTAGAGAGTATTCGTATTGATACACTATATGTAATGAGGGTATCTCTCATCTTATTTTTAGGGACGTTGATTTTAGGCAGTTTTTGCAAATGGACGGAGAGATGACATGCAAAATATCCATATCTTCATGCTACCACTACTAGATGCAGGAACCCTCATAGCCTTCACTTCAGCCGGTTTTGGGTTAATAGGTACTACCTTTGGCGTAATAGGAGGTATACTAGCAAATTTACAAACAAAAAAACTTAGGCAGAAAAAAGTACCTGAAGAAAAAAGAAAGATTACTGTAACCATTGACAGTGATCATTCACATAAAGTTCTGGAAGTTGAAAGTATAGATGAGCTAGAAACTATTCTCCATACAACGAATATAACGGCATAAAATTTTAAGAATATTCTATACTTATACTCTTCATATTTCCTGTGGTCGCACCACCCTACCGAACCAACCCAACCACCCACCCAGAGCCCCAGCCAGCAACGCGTAGAGCAGGAGTTGCGCAACTGGCGCGACAAAAAGACTGCTCCAATCGATGTATGCACTTTGCACAGAGAAAAAATTTGCTGGCATCAAAATAGTCTTACAGATTACACCGGCCAACAATGTGAAAGGCGGTATCGCAGCCGCCATATACAGCGAGCAATGCACAACCTCTCTCA
Organism: uncultured Dictyobacter sp.; assembly: GCA_964657925.1. Classification (GTDB taxonomy): domain Bacteria; phylum Chloroflexota; class Ktedonobacteria; order Ktedonobacterales; family Ktedonobacteraceae; genus Dictyobacter. Next base: position 56,110 of record CAZZWK010000004.1, on the reverse strand, counting down.
CCGACTGACCTTGCCTGCCCATCCAAAAAGCATAGCCACCAAACAGAAGTATGGCAATGATGTGCGGGATAAAAACAAGGAAAAAGGTACTGGAGGCAAAATTGGCAGGATAAGCCGCAAGTTCAATCAGCAACAGTGGCAGCGGGAGCAGAGCATACAGTGCAACACCTAATTCCGCCTCATTCGGCCCCATTGCCGCAATCTGCATAACCACACCCAAAACGGTGCCCGCCACCAGGGCAATCGCTGTAGCTATAATCAGAGCCATCATTGTTGTAGCATTATTTACCTTCAGCACAAGCCAGCCGACCAGTACGAAGCCGAGGATTGGCACAAGGTGGAAAATGATAGTTGCTATATGTTGCGATAATGGGAATGCACTGGCGATGACCAATCCAAAATGCAGAATGGCAATACCAAAAAAGAGGAAACTTAGACCATACTTCCAACGCCGTAGCTCTTGCTCGCTTCTTATCATAGTGTGCTCCTATTCTTGCCTTTACCATCATAGAGAAAACTCTCTTTCGCTCTACTTTACCTCTCTTCTTCTATTTCTACATGGTGCAAATGACCTATACACCTCTGACCTCAGCACAAAATCACTCTTTGGCACATTTGACGTATAATGAATTGACTGTTTCTCTGTCACCAGGGATACCACATACCCTGATAGAACGTCTACCATCTGCAATCTATCAGTATCCAAACA
>CAZZWK010000004.1:4318-55301 GCA_964657925.1 uncultured Dictyobacter sp. | reverse complement strand
CCAAACAACCTGATGACAATGAATACCAATCGTGATTCATCACCCACCGTAATGTACGGACCCGATTTTATCGCGTCCGTGTCCCTCGCAGTCTCCCGCGTACCATAGAAAGGCATTCATATGACCCAGCAATCAACGTACCAACCGACATTCATGGCCGTACATGCCCATCCTGATGATGAGGTCATGGGTACCGGCGGCACCTTCGCCCTGCTGGCCGCGCGCGGTGTGCGCACCGTGCTCGTCACGTCCAATCTGGGTGAGGAGGGCGAAATCGTCGATCCTGACCTGAGCGAAGAGCAGAAAAAAGAGCTTTTCCCGCGGCTGGCCGAGACACGTGTGAAAGAGCTGGCCGCCTCGGTCAAAGCGCTTAACATCAGTGAGCACCGTATGCTCGGCTATCGCGATTCCGGTATGGCAGGCACTCCCTCCAACAACCATCCCGACGCCTTCTATCGCGCGGTCTTCGATGAAGCGGTCAAACGGCTCGTCTCCATCATTCGCGAACTACAGCCACAGGTCATCGCAACCTACGATCCCTTCGGTGCCTACGGCCATCCAGACCATGTGCAGGCCCATCGCATCACGCTGGTCGCCTTCGAGGCGGCGGGCGACGAACGTTGTTACTCCGACCTGCCCTTTCCCGCCTGGCAAGCCACGCGTCTCTACTACATAGCCACGCCACGTTCGGCGATGGCACGCATGATGGCAGAGGGCAAAGCATCCGGTGCGCCCGGTCCCTGGGACAATCCCGCGATGAATACCGACCGCATGGGCACCGCTGACGAGATGATCAGCACGCGCATCGATGTACGCCCGTATATTGAAAACAAGCTGCAAGCCTTGCGCGCGCACAAAACACAGATCAACCCGGCCATGTTCGACACGATGATGTCACCAGAGCAACGCGAACAATTCCTTGGCTACGAGTACTACGTCCTCGCCCACCAGGCCATCATGCCCCACTCCGGCGAACTCGAAACCGACTTGTTCCCAGGTCTTGCCTAAACCCCCATTTACATATGCGGTATCCTGTTTCCGCGTAGGCGCCACCCTTGCGGTGGCGTAGAGAAGGGAGATCAATGGTTCGCGTAGGGCAAACCACGCGTTTGCCTGTCTGCTTGCAAACGCGTGGTTTGCCCTACGCGGACCAGACAACCCTACAAAACCTCGGAAAGCTGCTTCTCGGGATTTTGCTCAACCTGTTGTACACCGTTTCTTCGCGGCAAGAAAAGCGAAATGGCAACCACAAAAGCTAGTATCTTCGATATCACGTTCATCGCGATCCATACGGGCAGGTATGGGTAGCCGAAACCCAACAGCGCCCAGACTGTGAAGGCCAGAAAAAGGCCAGCCAGTGCCAGTAGTGTCCAGCGCGATACACGCAGCAAGGGTGAAAACGTCAACATGGCGAAACTTGCAATCTCCACCATAAACAGCGGCAAAAAGTAGAGCAAGGTGAATAGTGTGTGTGGAGCGGGCGGATAGGTGCGCCACATAACGATGAGGTCAAAGGGGAGTTCGAATATCATCGGTGCCGCGATAGTGCCGACAATGGCGCTCTTCAGAGCGGTCCAGAAACCGCCGCGCCTGCTCAGGAACGCGATCACCACAAAGGCGACGATAGCTGAAGTCTCGGTGACAGGCGTGATCGGATTATCCGGTGCGGTCTGCTGCCCCATCTGCTGATACACTGCACTGCCATAGACGGTAGCCGCGATCAGGAACGTCATCACGGACAACAACCACAGTAGTACAATCAGAAAACCAGTCGCTTTGCCAGGTGTTTTAACACTGATTGGCTGCCGTAAACGCAACGCGGCAAAGACGAACAAACCAGTAATGATCAAAAGAACAACCGCTAAAATGATCGAGCCGCCACCACTATAAGCGGTCCATGTTCCGTGCGCGTACATAAAGATCTCCAAATCTCAGGGAACGATTCCCTGCTTTTCAAAATATCACCATTTGTTATATTTTATATAACATATAGTAATATCTAAAGTCAAGAGGTAAGCAACGAAAATGGAGTGGAGAAAAAAATTAGCAAAAGAGAAATGAGAAGGTCACACGAATGCGAATAGACCACGACCACCAGGAGCCAAAAGAACGGAAGATCACAAGGGGCAACGGAAGACCACAAAGGTCTTCCCTACTATACAAACATTAACATTATAAACAACATAACGCTAAAAAATGTGTATGGTAGGGAAGACCTTTGTGGTCTTCCGTCCCCGCACAGCCTTCCGTTTCCCAACAAAACGCTTACGTAACGCTAAAAACGCCTACTTAATCAACCCATATCTGATCTTCATCAGCAAAATCCTCTGCACCGACTGATCAATGCGCGCCTGGCTCAACTGCCCATTCTGAACCGCTGTTTGCATATACGCGATAGCATCCGCTACTTGCTCTGGTTTGAACAAACCCTCTACAATATCGCAACCCGCCTCGATCGCCATCGTCGATGCCTGCGGTATCGTCCATGTATTCGTGATACCCTGCATATAAATGCCATCTGTGATCACCACGCCGTTATAACCTAATGTTGTACGTAGCAGGCCATTTATGGCTTTCGGTGATAGCTCAGCAGGTAACTTAGGATCAATAGCGGTATCGACTACATCCGTTGACATAATCATTGCTGGATTGTCCTGCTGGATCAGCGCTTTATATGGTGCCAAATCAATATTCATCAAATCGGGCAGGCTACGATTAACTACCGGCAACACATCATGCGGATCATTACTTGAACCATCTGTATTATCTTTTGGCAAAGAACCTAGACCGGGGAAGTGCTTCAATGTTCCCATGATTTTATTCTGTTGCAGTTCCTTCAAAAATGGTCCTGCATATTTGATGACTGTCTGAGGATCAGTACCAAACATACGACCCACCAACAAAGGATCTGAGGGGTAGGTATTCACATCTACCACTGGTGCGAGATTTGTATTAATGCCGAGTTCACTCAACCATTGTGCATCCTGTTTTCCCTGTTGTGCCGCTATATTGGGATTACCCGAAGCGCCCATCTCCTGCGCACCGATTGAAGGGCCAAAAATATCATAAACCTTCGCAACATCCCCACCTTCTTGATCGATTGCCACCAGTAGAGGAATCTTGGCGCCCGCCTGCGCCTGATCCGAAAACGCTTTTACAGCACCCGCTGTATCGACTGGTGCAGCAAAATTATTGTTAGCATCAGGCTGATACAAAATACCACCAACATATTGATCCTCAACCATTTGTTGTAAATAGCTGGTAGTATAATCATTACCAAAGTATTCAACCATCAACAATTGTCCTAACTTCTGCTGTAAAGTCATGCCCCTCATAATCTGTTGCACCTTCGCCACATTGGGGTCCTCGATCTTTTCGGTCATGAGCACTCTCGCATGCTTGCTACTGGTGCTGCTGCTGGTCACGCCGCTACAGCCCGCGAACAACAACATACAGCACAACGTAAGCAACACGCAGGCGCTCATGCTTCCTCTCAAGTCATTTCTTCGCGGCGTTACAATACCTTTTATCCCTTGTGTATTCGCCATCACTTGATTAACCCATACCGTATCTTCATTAACAGAATTCGTTGCACTGATTGATCCACCTGTGCCTGACTCAACTGCCCATTCTGAATCGCTTGCTGCAAACTTGCGATTACATCTGCGACGGACTGCACTGAAAGTGGCCCCTCGACAATATCACAACCCGCAATAATTGCTAACGTCGAGGCCTGCGGCACCGTCCATTTGGCGGTAATTCCGCCCATGTAAATACCATCGGTGATCACCACGCCATCGTACCCCAATGTCTTCCTCAACACTCCATTGATGGCTTTCGGAGACATTTCAGCGGGCAAATTGGGGTCAATCGCGGTATCAACAACGTCGGTTGACATAATCATTGCCGGATCGTCCTGCTGGATCAGTGTCTTATAAGGCGCGAGATCAATACTTGTCAACTGTGATAGGCTCCGATTAACCACAGGTAATACATCATGCGGGTCTTGATCGGTCGTGAGTGATCCTAACCCTGGAAAATGCTTCAACGTACCTATAATCTTATTCTGCTGCAAACCGTTCAAAAATGCGCCCGCATACGTACTTACGGTCTGTGGATCGCTGCCGAACATACGATCTTGCAGGAGAGGATTAGATGCCACTGTGTTGACATCGACAACCGGCGCTAAATCTACGTTGATACCCAGATCATTTAACTTCTGTGCGTCCTGCTGCCCCTGTTGCTGCGCCACATTGGGACTCCCTGATTGGGCCATTTGCTGCGCACTCATCGTCGTTCCGCCATATAATGGGTCTATCTTAGAAACCTGCCCACCTTCCTGGTCGATGGCGATCAAAAGCGGGATCCTGGCATCGGATTGTGCCTGCTGCGCGAACGCTTTGACCGCCTGAACAGAACTTACAGGATCACTGAAATTTCCATTAATCGGTTGGTACAAATATCCCCCGATATACTGTTGCACGATCATCTGCTGCAACCCACTCCCGACATAATCGCTTCCCGTATACTCAACCATGATGAGTTGCCCCAACTTCTGCTGCAACGTCATGCCCTTCAAAATCTGTTGCGCTTTGCCTATGTTCGGGTCCACTTCTGTCGGCAACATCTTGGGATGATTTCCATTCGTCGCGCCCCCACCGGTACTGCTTGATGCATTTGATGACGATGGCAGAGGCGATGCGCTATCACAACTCGCAAATAAAAGGGCGGCACAAAGAAAAAAGAGCAGTAAATATGACCATCTGGTTCTCATACGATACCTTTATTCTACCTATTTAATGGGGAGCTGCCGGAAGAGACTCTTCTATTTTTGTAGCTTTATTCCTCGCCATTCCACTCGCCACTCACCTTTGACAATCAACAAACCTTTCCCTATCGATACCATCCACACCAACGCTCATCCAATCTTGCAGCCCCTGAAAAGAGATTCTTACGTCTTTTAATAAAACGACATAACACGAGTTTCCATCTCTTTACATGGACTTTTGTACGCTAATACGGCAAAATTGTCCCTTTTTACCCACAAATCCTTGACAGTCCGCGTAGGGCAAGAGATGCAGGGATGCCCCCAGCATCCCTGCCCGGCATCTCCGCCATGCGTTTGCCCGTCCAAACAACGAAGGCAACAAACCTGTAACGGAATACCGTTGCGGCATTCTGTCCCCTTACCTACATTCTATCTCTCTTGCCCACTCTTCCTCAATCCAACTTCTTCGCCAGAATCACGCCGGTATTCAACCCGACCGTATGCAAGCCGCCGAAGAAACGCGCATGCTCGATTTTGACGCAGCGATTCTGTACAAAGGTCAAGCCGCCCGCATGCGCTCGCCTGCCCGCTTCGTCGTTCCGCACGCCCAGTTGCAGCCACAACACTTTCGCGCCGATCTTCACCGCCTCGTCCGCGATGGGCGGTGTGTCCTCGCCCTTGCGAAACACATCCACGATCTCGATCCCTTCGCCCGCCTCTTTTGCTTCATTCAACGACGCATAGACGCGTTTGCCCAGAATCGTCTTGCCCGCGTAGCGCGGATTGATCGAGATGATGTCGTAACCCTCCGACTGCATATAAATGCCCACGAAATGGCTCGGTCGATACTGGTCAGCCGAAAGACCAACCACGGCGATGTGCCTGTACGCTTTCAAAATCTGCAAGCGCTCGTACATGTCCGGTATTTCGATCGCGGATTCGCTCCCCTCGCCATGCTCGCTCATACTTTTTGCTCCTTTATCTGGTTGCCGCCTTCGCCTTGCGCAATGCCTGATCCAGATCCCACAAAATATCCTCGATATTCTCCAATCCGATTGAGACCCGAATCAGGTCTGGTGTGACACCGCCCGCGACCTGATGCTCCTCCGACAACTGCTGATGCGTGGTGCTGGCCGGATGAATGATCAGGCTGCGCGCATCACCTACATTCGCCAGGTGCGAAAACAATTTGACGTTATTGATCACGGTCTTCCCTGCCTCATACCCACCTTTGACGCCAAAAGTGAAGATCGCACCCGCACCCTTCGGCAGATACTTCTGCGCCAACTCGTGCGATGGATCGTCCGCCAGACCCGCGTACCTCACCCAGCTTACTTCCTCGTGCTCCTGCAAAAATTTCGCCACCTGCAAAGCATTTTGACAGTGCCGGTCCATACGTAATGACAACGTCTCCAACCCCTGCAACAACAAAAATGAGTTGAAGGGACTCACACTCGGACCAGTGTCGCGCACTGTTTCCACACGTGCCTTCATGGCGAAGGCAAAATCACCAAACGTCTCGTAAAATCTTACTCCATGGTATCCCGGTGAGGGATCGACCACGTGCGCGAATTTGCCGTTATCCCACGGAAACTTACCATTCTCGATCAATACGCCCGCAATCGACGTGCCATGCCCACCAATAAATTTAGTCGCGGAATGGATGACGATATCCGCTCCATGCTCGAACGGTCGGCACAGGTATGGCGTGGCGAAGGTGCTATCGATCACCAACGGCACGCCCGCCTCGTGCGCGATATCCGCGACCGCTTGTATGTCCAGTACATCGCCCGCGGGATTGCCAATCGTCTCGCCATATAGCGCCCGCGTCCTGGGCGTGATCGCACGCCGGAAGTTTTCTACATCGGTGCTATCCACGAAAATGGTGTTGATACCCCACGTCCTCAAGGTCAGATCGAACTGCGTGTGCGTGCCACCGTAGAGATTGCTCGCCGCAACCAGTTCATCGCCTGGCCTCAACAACGTCATCATCGTCGCCATCTGTGCCGCCATACCCGACGCGGTAGCAACCGCGCCCGTACCGCCCTCCAGCGCCGCGATGCGCTCCTCAAAGGCAGCAGTCGTCGGATTCATAATGCGCGTATAAATATTGCCGAAACGCTGCAACGCGAACAGGTGCGCCGCGTGCTCCGTATCATCGAAAACATACGAAGTTGTCTGATAGATAGGCACCGCGCGTGCACCCGTGGTTGGGTCAGGCCTCTGCCCCGCGTGCAACGCTAATGTATCGAACCCGAATACATGATCCCCATCGATTTCTGGCATACCTATTTCCCCTCTCGTGGAACTATTCATCTTTCTATCCTAAACATTATCATACCTCATTTCTCTTCCCTTACGAGAGACGTTCGCATACCAGACAGTTCTGCAAAAAGAGAGAGGCACACGAGCAGAAAATCTTCTCGCTCGCGTGCCTCTTCGTTCTCGTCGATGGATAAAAAACCTGTTCTTCAGGCAGGAATCATCCCTACCTGTTGCAGCAATTGTAGAATATCAGCGCACAACCAGTATTCGACGATTTTCCCGGCCTCGACCCGAAACAGGTCCATACCCGCGTACTCGACATGCTTACCAACCGCGGCAGGCGCAGACCCCGGCATACCGCCCTGATAGATCGCGCGAAAGATCCAACGGCCAGCAACCTTGTCTTCATCAACGATTGGACCCACTTCAGTCGTGAAACTATAATCAGTGAAGGCTATCATCGACCCACCGATCCACTGCTTCAACCCCTCCGGACCACGTATTTCGCTTGGACTATTGCCCATAGGAGCAAAATGCGCGACGAAATTTGGCGCGATAATTTCGTCAGCGATCGCCAGATTCCCATTCCATAACTTACTCCAGGATTGCCAGAGTTCTCTATTTGTTTGTACAGACATAACTGTTCTCTTCCTTTACAATAGACTCGTTTCTTGCTATAATTACGAGCAATCATTCGTATTTCTAAGATAATTATACGAACAATATGTCGTAAATGTCAAGGGCCTCTGTGAGGATGGTTCTTATATTTGCAAGAGAGGTGATTCATGGGAGAAAATCAGGAACGACGACAAGCTCACCGTCAAAAACGCGGCGCAATGCGTGTGGAGGAGATTCTTGCTGCCACTGGAGCGCTCTTTGCCGAACTTGGCTACGATCGAGTGACGACCAATATGATCGCTGCGCGGGCAGGCGTCTCACCCGGCTCGCTCTATCAGTTTTTTCCGCATAAAGAGGCTATTACGCAGGCATTCGCGGCAAAGGTGATCGCCCAACTTCACCTTGTTTATGACACGATGTCATCGTCCGAGACGATGTCGTTGCCGCTCCAGGGGTTTCTCGATACGTTCATCGATCGCATCATCGCCTTTAACCGCCGCTATCCTGGTTATCTGGCGCTGGAACTTGGCTCGACCATTTCTTCCTCGCTGGCCTCGATCTTGACCGCTTTCCAGCGTGACATTCAAAATCGTTTCGATGCGATGATAGCCACTTATTGGCCCCAAAGCACACCCGAACAACGACAACTTCCTCTGCTTATCTCGTATCGCCTCTTTTTGGCGTTACTTCCCCTGGTCCTCCAGAGCGACGAGGCGTACCAGGATGCACTGGTGCAAGAAATGAAAGTCATTTTATATCGCTATTGGAAACCGATCATAGACAGTCAAAAAACGCCTTTTTGACGCTTTCCATCACAAAAAAGTCGTTTCTCAAGAAATTTGTGCTTGATACGATGATTTTAACAATTGTCCCTCTCATCTCCTTGGTTTGTCCCCTAGATCGAGGTATGATATTTAAAACCAGTATGCTCCATTGAAAAAAGATGGGAGCTTAAGAAAGGGATTTCATTGATGCAACAAACCTCATCTTCTCCCGCAGATGTGCTTGCCAATGAGTATCAACTTGGTACGCTACGCGACACCTATCCCGAAAATAAAACCTCCGGTTCCATTGGAGCGCCGGTCTTTTCGCTGGTTTTTCTCGCTGCATTTGTTTACCTGCTAATCCGTATAGGTCCTGCTCTTTCATGGGGCTTTCTGGCGGTACTTATCATAACACTCCTCCTTCTTTTTAACGTCATTTACCGTGCTCGGGCATTGAGAAGAAACGATCGTCAGCCAGGTACGTCCCTCCTGGTCTATGAACATGGGTTGATGCGACTGCAATACAATGACAGAGAACTGGCACATTCGGACGCGGTCCGTTGGCAGGATATCGCTATCGTCTGGCATGAGGCGAAGGAAAAGATGGGAAGCTCAGGAGGGGAAGCAGAAACGTATGTCTTGCACCTCTTTCGCCTGCAACGCAAAGATGGCACATTCTTTGGCGGGGAAGATTATAAAATCAGGTCGGGCAAAGTTACTGCGGATGTGAAGCGAGAGACAATGCGTTATTTCTGGCCGCAGACGGTCGATAGCTATCAGCGTGGACTCCCTGTTTCCTTTGGTCCGCTCACGATTATCCAGCACGGTATCCACTATCAGGAAAGACTTATCGCGTGGGCCGAGGTCTCCGTTATCGATTGTAGCGGGACCAATAACGCGAATGTGACCATCAACATGCATCAAGCCAGGGCAAAGGAGCATGCTTGGCCGATACAAATTCATGTTCCTTTCGAGCAGATTCCCAACGCACATGTGCTGCGCAGATTGCTTATCGTTGCTCGCGAGCAGCAAGCGGCACCGCAGTTCATACTCTTCGGCATCTATCCTAAAGAGGTAGTTGAGGCCATGGCTCCCATTGCGTAAGGCAAACGCGTGGCTTGCCTTAGGCAATGGGGCAACTATACATTCTCGATACACTCGTTCGTCAATGCGTTAGTGAACTATGCTCAACCGCGTGCATGCTGGCTTTTTGCACCTGTTGTTCGTGATGAATCGTTGCATGCAGCAGGTGATGGTCGGAACGGCTCAGCAGCTTGCCATTAATCAGCAAGAAGAGCGCGTTCATTACCTTATAATACCAGCGCATGAGTGGGAAACGAGGTGGAAATTCGTTAGTATCCAGATTGATAATGCCCCCACTGGCAGTAATATTGGCGAAAACGTAGAGTGCCTGTCCGACATCGACCAGCTCGTGTATCTCATCAGGCACATTTTGCCAGTGCTCAATGGGCGTATCGTCTCCTATAACGGTATATTCAGGTTCTCCCACATGCTGCATGACGAAGCGCGAGAGAGGAGCATCCCAGGCATCGACCTGCATGAGTTTGGCCCCTACCAGATCCAACGCGACAATATTCTCGCTCGCCAGCAGCATCTTCAGTACCTTTGGATTGTATTGCACCGCGAATCCAGCCGTGCCATCGGATGCGCGGTAGGCATCGATGAAACCGAAATGCACAGGGAAGTTGACCATGGCGTAAAATGCGCAGGCCCAATAGGGGATGCGTGTGTGGTAATGCCAGTATTTGTTGGGCAAGGGCAGTGTGCCGAACTCGTTTTTTAAACACAGCGTAAAAGAGTTATCGAGCTGCGTCTTGAATTTGGCGAAATCAATGCGAAAATCCGCGTGTTGCCAGGTAGCACCAACCCAGTTGCTCCAATCAGGCAGGCCATGTACTTTGTAGGTGTAGCGCCGTTTTTCCAGCGTCAGGTCCACAATTTCATAGCCATCGCCCGTATAGCCAGCCACGCGCGCCACATTCTTGACGGATCGGTTCTTGACCCAGTTGTTCATCGTGTTCTGCGACTCGACGACCTTGATCGTGCTGAAACCACGCTCCCGCATGCGCCTGATCAGATGTTCAACCAACGCGGGCTCGGTCGCGACCTCGGGCACCTGCCGATTCATGAAGATCATCAGATTGGGCTTGATAGCAATAACGAAGTCTTCTTTGGATTTATGCGACTTTTGCCAGGCCACATCAAGCTTTTCCCAGAACCCTGCCTGCTCAGCCGCTTGCTCAAGAATCGCGAATTTATCTTCGCCACGGGTAATCGCTACAATAGGTACACTCATCCTTTTTTCTCCTTTTCCTCGCTCAGGCTTCCACCGATGGTTCAACATTCGTATCCGGGCGCAACGACCTGCTCCTGTGGACAGCCACCGGCACAGTGGGTTCGACGCCGGTTGTTGCCAGCATACCCTGTGCTGCGTAGTCGGCAAGGGCCATAATGGTCAACTGTGGCTCGACCTGGAGCGAGGTGGGGAAGACGCTAGCATCGCAGACATAAAGGTTGTCGAAGCCGTGCACGCGAAACTGCGTATCCACCGCTCCTATGTTCGCATCGTCATTCATAGGATTGCCGCCCTGCACATGCGTCGAGCTGAGCGCGACATCATCGGTCTCGACAATCAGTTCGTCCAACGAATCAAGCTGGGTCGTATCGTAAAACACGGATGGCGTGAAGGTCGCGGGCAGCACCCTTTGCGCCCCTGCGGCCAACTCAATGCGGCACAACTGTTTTACGCCATCCTTGACCTTGCGCAAATCTGTAAGCGGCAAGTCGAAACGCACAGTGGAACCTGTATCGTCGATCAGTGAGACACGTCCAACCGGCTGTGTGCCGACCAGCACACCGGAGATCGCAAAGTGCGGATAGGCATGCATGTTGTCGAAGTGGTCATTGAACCAGCCTGGGATAGCGGCGGCGAACGCGGCAGGCGGCATGGCGAGGCTCTCCAGCGTATAACGGGGCCGATTGAGGTACGCGGACATTTGCAGGCCACGGAACGCATCGATCGGCTGCGCGAATTCAGCGAAGACCAGGCTACGCACATTGAGGCTCAAGCACGTACCCACATTGCGGGTGATGCCCGAACGCAGCAGTAGCGCACTGGATTCGATGCCGCCACAGGCGATAACGATTTGTTGCGCCTCAATGCTGAGCGGGGTACCATCCTTGTAGCGGGCCGTGACCGTGTGCGCTTTTGCACCACTTGTCTCCACTTTAAGCGCCTTGCATTCGCTGATCAAGGTAGCACCAACTTTGAGCGCGCGTTGTATGTAAGCGGTATGCTCGGCCCCGTCTTGCCCACGACCTGGATCATCGCCCAGACTGGCCTCAAACCATTCGCTTGCCAGGCCAAGCTTGCGGCAGCCCTCCGCAAACTTCAAGCTACCCTCTTCAAGTAGTTGCGGATAGTCGAAGAGCTTTACTGGATGAATAGTATCGCGTACATGGGTGAAAGATGTTTGCAATCTATCCTTATCCAGCTTCGCGCCCAGTTCGGCCCACGAGGTCAGCACAGCGGCGGGCGGCTCGACGCATATGCCATCACCGAGGAAGGTGCCGCCACCCACACAACGACCCTGCTGGAGCGACACTTCGAGATCGTTCCTGAGTTGCAAACCTCCATCACGATAAGCCCTGACCATGAGCGCTCGCTCATCGTAGCTGGAACGGTTATGCGCGAGCAATGGACCTTCCTCAAGCACAATCACGCTTTTACCCGCCTCCGCCAGTTTCGCAGCAACGACGGAGCCACCCGCGCCCGAGCCGATCACACAAACATCAACGTGAAGGTGCCGAGCAGGACTACTTGATGACTGCACGCTCGCTGCACCGGCTGACTCGTGTGCCTGCCGCACCTCGTTACCTTGCTCTCTGGTAGAGGAAAGACCGACTGTTTCCTGACTGCGTTTATCACTGTAGTAGACGAAGAAGACGAGTTCTTTGATCTTGACGAGGTCATGGAAAAACAACTCGCCACGTACAAAGGTGTGAGTGAGGTAAAGAGTGCGTTCCAGCCGACCCATACGCGACATCGGCACGCGAAAACGCAGTAGCGACGCCAACTCGATAGACACGAGCGCTCTCTTGATACCCATTTTGCGCTGAGAGGGGATATCCGCGAGTAGCGTATCGGCGGCATCCGCGACCTCACGAAGAGTCATATCCTCGATACCTCCGCTAATGATGACTTCCGCAAAATTCTCAAGGCAACGATGCAGCCAGGGACCCAGAAAACGCGTTGGGCGCTCCTTGTATGCCGCTTGCCTCCGTAGCAGAAAATTGATTGCCGCGATCACGATGTGAGCGGGTCCCATAATCAGGAAGACGACACTGTATGGGGTCGACAGCCCGAAGCGCAATACCCAGCCGAGCAGTACGATCCCGATCAGCAAGCTGACGCATAGCAACGTATCAAGCGTGTAGAAACGACGTTGAGGTGCCTCCGCCGCGAGCATACACAAAATAGCCAGTGTGCCGTAGAGCGCGACCGTATTACCGGCGGTAACTTCGTAAAATGTGACGCTGTGCGAGACAAAAGACGAGAATCCAACGACGATGATCGCCAGCATGGTAATGGTGAAGAGCACGCCGGTGGCAATCAGAGCCACACGCTGCGCTCGCGCCGCCGCACTATCAGGCTCTTCGTCGATACCAGGCTCGACGTCGAGGGCCAGGGGCATGCGCAAAGCACGACTGCGCCGTGCCGCCAGCCACAAACCGAACGTGAGAATGCCCATCACATAATCGAACAGGCCGCCGACAACGATCACGAACAGAGTATAGAAGGTTGTATGTGCGTATCCAAGCAGAAAAAGCATCGTCATGGTGCCCGAGAGCAGTTTGTAGCAGCCTACTACACCAGCGTTGAGATCATTGTCCCTGATACCACTGAGCAAAGAGAAGCAGCATAAGAAGAGCAGCGCCTGCCCTATCCAGGTGAAAGCCACAAGCGGGTTGTCCAGGTGGAGACCGGCACCGACCGGCAACCAGAATGTTACGGCAAGGACGATGAAACCTCCACCGAACAATAATAGCCAGAGGTAGTTCAAGAGCCTGAGTTTTTCTTCAGTACGTGTGACCGCCATCATGTGTCTCCATTCTGCGTACTTCGACGCGTCTATGAAAATGTCGTAAGGTCCGCCGTTGTCGTCGTCTGCCGTTGATAGCCAGCGATGATCGCGTCTGCGCTACGGTCGGACAGGGCGGCGATCGTCAAGCTGGGATTGGCCCCGACAGGTCCTGGCAGGACCGAGCCATCGGCGATATAGAGACCAGCGTAGTTGAAGACTTCTCCGTACGCATTGACCACACCCTCGGCACTGTTGCGACCCATAGGGCAACCACCGAGCGGATGCACTGTGACCAGGCGATTGAGCAGCCATAAGGGATCATCGGTCAGCGTGCCATCCAACGCGGTACTGATATTCTGCATCTGCTGTCGCACACGAGCATAATAACTATCTGAGAGATGGTCGTTCGTTTCTGCGTACAGCTTGCCATTCTGCAAACGCATCGTGCCTGTCGGATAGTCACGTCCCATGCCGCCCATCGGCAGCGAGCCTGCCGAAGATTCAGTTGATCCCAGCAGTTGCACGAGATACCCACCGATGTCGGTATCGACCTCGCCCTCCAGCCAGAGCTTGAAGAGATGGCCGCCCAGATGCGCCCACTCGCCAAGATTGCCGGGCATACCAACGACCTGCAACATCCAGTTGACGAAGTTGGGGTAGCCCGCATCCTGCACATAAAAACCTCTTGCCTGTCCCTCACCCGTGTCCAGCGCGTCGGGAATACGAATTGTACCCGTGATGGCCGGTCCATAGGTAGCTTCGATGATGCGCTGCACTTGCTGCCCATCCACATCCTCGTGACAACCTGTAGCGGACGCGATGAAGTCGCCATTGCCGCTCATATGGGTGCCAAGCATCGGACTGATATGTGGGAAGGCGCCAAGATTTTTGAGCAATAGGAAAGTACTTCCCAGAGTACCCGCGGAAAGAATAAGTCGTTTGGTCGTTAGAGTGGTGAGCGGCAGGATGCCAGGATCGTGTGTGTCCAACGGCTCGACAGCCCTATCCGCATTATGCTCGACATAAGAAACGGTATAACCATCCTCACAGGGCTGGAACGAGCGCACCTCGCACAAAGGAAGAATCTCGGCCCCCAATTGCTGTGCCTTCGTCAGATAGGTATAATCCAGCGAGTTTTTGCTGCCGAAATTACAGCCAAAGTTGCACTCGCCACACAAACGGCAGGTGGCACGCACACCATTAGCCCCGTGTATATTAGGCCCATCCTCCTGGATAGGTAGACCAGGTACGGGATTGCCAGAGCTATTGGCGAAGGTCACGGCCAGCGGCGGCAGATACCAGTCCAGGTTCAAACGATTAGCGGCATCCTTGAGAGCATGGGCACGGCCAACAGCGTTATAGGGAGCATGATCGAACGGGTAGGTTTGTACATTGAGCATCTTCTCCACGCGATCGTAGTGCGGGTCGAGGTCCGCGCGCGTCACCGGCCAGTATTCATAACCAGGCTGCCCAGGCTCTTCCTTTACAAACCACTTTTCATCTTTGCGCAGCATGACATTCGAGTAAATCAGAGAACCTCCACCAAGACCGCTGGAAACGACTGCCGTGAGACGTGGAAAGTTCCAGGCGTTGTAAAGACCATAGAAACCCTCGCTCGGGTCCCAGAAGTTGTGTTTCATCTGGTACGGCGTGCGGGCAAACGAGCCAGGGGCATAAGCTTTACCGCGTTCCAGCAGGCAAACACGCAATCCAGCCTCCGCGAGCCGGTAGGCCATCACTGATCCACCGAAGCCGGAGCCAACGATGACCGCATCATATGACGAATTTTGCATTGTACGACTCCCATGCACATTTTATAGCATATACTGGAGCAAAAACAATAATAAAAGATCGAAGGGGAAAAGTAGAAATGTTCGGAAACGACGAAACGAACAGCTTATCACTATTTTACATTTTACACATGACACAAAGGATAAGAGAGGATCTGCTTTGGTAGAAACCGAGGGATCGCTTTTTTTGAAGTAAGGGAGAACACATCCATTAAGTGAACGAGGCTTGCATCTATTTCTGGGGGAGCATTTAGCAGAGTAGGTGGACATGCAATGAGAACAAACCCGAGCGCGCGTGTATGCATGCGCTCGGGTTTGCCCAATACAAGTTGAAGCTCGTCCCCGCGCTTCAAAATGCCGCGAAGGACGAGATTCAACCAATGATTATTCGCTTTTCTCTTCAGACTACTGGCGCGTACCCGTTACCGACACATCACCCTCTCGCCGCTCCACCAAATCCTGTGGCTGCTCAATCGGCTCGATACGCCCCAGCAAAAACACGAAGGACAACACGCCCAGCACCAGGATCGCCCCCGCGACCAGAAAATTCAGCGTGAACGAGTGTGTGGCATCCTCAATCACACCCGCCACAATCGGTGCCGCGATGCCTGCCGCATTGCCGAACAGGTTCATGATACTGCTCACACCACCTACAGTACCCCTCGGCGCGATCAGCGCGGGAATACTCCACGCGATCGGCGCGGCGAAGGCCAATCCTCCCAATGAGATACTGATCCACAACGTCGCGATATTGGCGTTGGTGGTGAACGCCGCTCCGATCACCGCCAGGCCCAGCAACATACCGATCGTGACCAGCGTCTTCCTCGTTCGCGTCGCATCCCGACCGCGCGCGATCAACGCATCCACCAGCACACCGCCGATCAACAGGTCGGTCAGCGTGGCGATAAACCAGGGCACCACCGTATACCAGCCGCTCGTCAACACCGATAAGTGCAGCGACGACTGCAAATAGCCTGGCAGCCACGTCAAGAAGAGATAGAACGAATAGTTGTACGCGGTAAAGCCCAACGTCAAACCCCACACCTTTTTCTGCCGGAACAGGAAGCGGAAGTTGGCCCAGCTATTGCTTGGCGCGACATGCTCCTCTTGCGCACCACCCTCTTTGATATAGTTTCGCTCCTCTTCCGATACCCGTTTCGACTCGCTCGGATCGCGATAGATGGTCCAGAAGATCACGGTATACACCAGACTGATGACCGCGGTAACATAAAATGCCGCGCGCCATCCATTCGCCGCCACAATAAACGACATCAAAGGCACCCCGATGACGTTGGAAAACTTCGCGGCGGCATCGAAAGCCGAGGTGGCTCGCCCGCGCTCTCTGGTCGGAAACCAGTAGCCTGTAGCCTTGGCCGATCCTGGAAAGGCCGGCGCCTCCCCAACACCCAACAACAAACGCACCAACAGCAACAGCCCGAACCCGCTCACGATCGCGGTCAGAAAAGTCGCGATCGTCCAGATGATCGTGCCTATGCGGTTGAGCCACTTGACGCCGAAGCGATCCAACCACGCGCCCACCGGTAGTTGCAAAACAGTGTACGACCATAAAAATGAGGAAAGTACAATACCGATCTCAAAACCCGATAGATGAAATTCTTTTTGCAAATCCGTCGATGTAACCGATAGATTCACACGGTCCAGATAATTGATGACCGTCCCGATTCCCAGCAGCAACGCCATCGCCCAGCGCACATGGCTGACCCGTCTCTGCGCCACCATAGAACCTCCTTAGATACGAACTGAACTTCTTCACCCTCCCTTTTTACACGTCTGTCTCATCAATAATGTTGCATACGCCCGCCACAAATAGAGCTTCGCTCATTAGCTTGTTCAAAAGAGGTCTTGCGAGATAGTATATGTCTAGCTTTTTATAAAAAACTAAAAAATTTCTTGACAGGAATTTGCTCATCGACAATAACCTTTGATGGCAAAAACGTATCCTCGCCAAAAATGCCTAACGAACGATACGTTCCCTGCTCAAGCACGAGCACCTCGATAACGCGCTCGCCCGGACTGACAATCCAATATTCCGGTACGCCTGCACGAGCGTATGCATCCTGCTTCTCACGCAGGTCATGCCGTGCGGTACTTGGAGAGGCAACCTCGACTATCAGATCAGGCGCGCCCACAACATGCGACGGCAAAATGCGTGTGATATGCTCTTGCAACAATACAAACACATCGGGTTGCACAACATCCCCTGGCCTCAGTTCTACATCCGCTGGCGCGACGAACGCTCTGCCCCTCCCAGTAAGCTGCACAACGTTATACAAATAGACGAATATATTTCCACTTACACTCTGATGGTTCGTGCTCGGTACTGGTGCCATATACAGTACTCCATTCACCACCTCGTACCGCTTGCCATCCTCAGGAAGTGCCACATACGCATCATACGTCCATTGCCCCTGTGGTGGATCAGAAATCCAGTCCACAGGCATAACAACCGATGGCCTATCTAAAATCGTCATGCTCGTCTCCTTACCCTCTCTTCAATCCCAAACAGCAAAGCAGCTAAAACATCTTTCATAATACCTATCTTTATAAACGATCCATCGCATCGTTCTCGCGCTACTTGCTGCCCTCATTTTTATTTCTCATGCTAGAACAAAATATAACATAGACGACTGCTCACACCGCTATTTCTCGCTGCTCGCGTTCACACAATACCTCCCGCGCCATCGACATAAACACGTCCAGCGTGGGCGAGACCCACTTGTCTCTGTGCCGCATCATCTGCGTGACGACGTTGAATTCGTGCTGCGGCCAGTTCAGCTGCACCAGCTTGCCCTGCTCAAGCTCATTCTCCACGGTAATCAACGGCAAAAACGCGATGCCCATCGAAGCCATCACACATTGCTTGATTGCTTCAATACTATTGAACTCGACGTTCGAGGTCGCGTGCACGCCCTCTTTCTCTAGAGCGGACTCCAACAGCACCCGATACGAACAACCAACCTCCGTCAACAGCAACGACTCATCCTTCAGATCTTGCCCACAAATCGTCTCTTTGCTTGCCAGATGATGATCCGGTGCGACCAGTATGATCAACGGCTCGTTGATCAAGGACTCGATCTCTAACACCGGTGAACGCAACGGCTTGCTGATCTCGAAGGCGACATCTACATCCCCCTCCAGCACAATCGTTTGCAATTCATGAAACGGCAACGGTCGGAACACGATCTTGACCTGTGGGTAGCGCTGGTGAAACTCCCGCAGCAACTTCGGCAAACGATACGTACACAACGTCTCTGCCGCGCCCACGATCAGCGTGCCCGATGGCACACCATCCCCCGGCACAACCTGGCTCGCCTCCTCGGATAGCGCCAGTATCTTTTCCGCGTACACCAGCAAGCGTCTGCCCGCCTCCGTTAATGCCACACGCTTGCCCATGCGATCGAACAGCTTGACCCCCAACTCTTCCTCCAATACCTGTATCTGCGTGGTTACGCTCGATTGCACATAATTCAACGCCTGCGCCGTACGGCTAAAACTCAAGGTCGAGGCCACCATGCGAAATGTGGCTAACTGTCGCAACTCCATAAAGCATTTTCCTATCGATTTTTTTGATACATCGCATCGATTTTCTTTCCTTGACTTGATACTACCACCTCAAGTATACTTTAAGCAAGTGGTACCACGATAAAAAAGAAACGTTTTCCGGCGCTATCAAGCTCTATGCATAACAGGAGAGAGAACATGCTATTCATCCTTCTTTGCCTTATCGTGGTGATCCTTTTTGACCTGGCCGCTCTACGGTGGGGCGCCGACAGCCGCGAACCATTCAATAGTCGCGAGTGGCACAAACGCGAACAACGCGGCATGATCTGGTAACACCTGCGGTAGGAGCCGATTTATCGTGTTCAGCCGACATTTATGGCGCAGTCCGCTACGCATAACAAACCATATCAAGACGAGAAGCCACGTGTTATAATGCGATCAGAAGATGAAAAGCATGGAAATAGATCTTTTTTCCGTGCTTTTTCTATGCATGGAAGGAGCATTCACCCGTGTCAGAACAATCCTCACAACAATTCGCCGAAAACCGTTACGATAAGATGCCATACAACCGCAGCGGTCGCTCTGGTCTCGTCCTACCCGCTATTTCCCTCGGCGCCTGGGAAACCTTCGGAGGCTATCGCGGCGAAGAGATCGCGCGCGCCTGCCTCTATCGCGCCTTTGACCTGGGCATCACTCACTTTGATCTCGCCAACAATTATGGGCGCCCGCCCGGCAACGCCGAACGCGTAGTCGGCAAAATCTTGCGCGATATGCCCCGCGACGAACTGATCATATCCAGTAAAGCCGGTTACACGATGTGGCCCGGACCTTACGGAGACGGCCTCTCGAAAAAATATCTGGTCGCCAGCCTCGACCAATCCCTGCAACGCCTCGGCCTCGACTACGTCGATATTTTCTACGCACACCGACCCGATCCCAACACGCCACTCGAAGAAACCATGGCCGCGCTCGACCTGATCGTACGTCAGGGCAAAGCGCTTTACATCGGCGTCAGCAACTTCCCCGGCGCGCACCTCGAACAGGCGGTGCAGATCACCAAAGAACAACACCTCACGCCCATCACCATCCATCAGCCGCGCTACAACCTGCTCGATCGCCACTGCGAATACGACCTGTTCGACCATACCGAGCGCAACGGCATCGGCGTGATCACCTTCAGCCCACTCGCGCAAGGCTTCTTGAGTGATAAATATCTCGGCGATAGCGTACCCGCTGACTCTCGTGCAGCCGCCTGGTGGGGTCGCTCGGACCAGGAAGACCTGCTCAAGAACGGTCGCGAACAACTACAAGAGCTCAACGCGATCGCTAAGCAGCGTGGGCAAACCCTGGCACAGATGGCCCTGGCCTGGAACCTGCGCCTGCCCGCCGTCACCAGCGTGCTGATCGGCGCCTCCAAAGTGGAGCAGATCGAGGAAAACGTCGCCTCCCTCGACAACCTCACCTTCAGCGAGGCCGAGCTGCAAACCATCGACGAAATCGTCCCCCGGCACGCACCCACTATACGCTTCTAAATAGTAACACCATCCCATCGCTGGGCTCCTTTTCATCGGCAAAAGGAGCCCAGCGATGGATTTACTCAAACCAGAAAAACCGTACGAGACTTCTGTGTCTCCGTTGACCAGGCGTCTTCGACGTTCGAGAGGGGCACGGTTGTGGTTGCGATTTCAAAAGCACCCGGAACAGTTGCCTGCAGCACACCCTCGATAGTCTTGAGAAGACGGTCGAATGGTACACTACCAATGCCGCTGCCCATCAGTTGGATCGCGGAAGAACGCAGGACAGGACTCGGCAACGAAAGGTTAGATGCACTGACAGCACCAATCTGGATGAAGCGGATCGGAACCTCATCTCTGCTCGCTTTTGCCGCAGCCAGCAGCAACCGCTCCATACTCGGCCCCCACAAATAATCGAGCACCACATCAACCCCCTCGTGAAATGGCTCTAGAAACTCTTTTTCCAGCGCCTCCCCATCCTCGACGAGAGGAATGGTCAGATCAGCACCGAGAGAGGCAAGGGATTTCAGGGCCTCGGTATTACGACCGGTGGCGATCACTCGTTTAGCACCAAGATAGCTGGCGATCTGAACGGCCAGGCGACCAGAGGCTCCGGTCGCGCCGTTTACGAGCACTGTTTCACCCGTTTGAAACTTCGCACGTTCCTGTAACGCCGCCCAGGACGACATACCAGGAATAGCGATAGCAGCGGCAGTCACATCGTCCAGTTCATCGGGCAAGGTAAGACAGTGAGATGCTTTCGCTATTGAATATTCCGCCATACTGCCAAAAGGGGCTGTAGGCAACATAAAGTAGACACGGCGGCCATCAGCGAGTCGCCCAACACCATCAATGCCCACAGCAAAGGGGACATGGCTGGAGGTACTGTAGTGCGTACCCGATGCTCGGCTTTTGGTCACATGGCTAAGCGCGGCAGCAGTTACAGCAATGCGTTTTTCTCCCTCGGACGGCTCCGGTTGGGGAAAATCACTGTACACAGGTGCCTGGCCCGTTTTCAAGACAAGAGCAGCTTTCATGATATCTTCCTATTCAATCTCTCAATGCTTTCACTAGATACGTGTATTTTGCACGTATCTAATGTATCAGAAAGAGCATAGACATGTCAAGAAAGTCCGTGTATACTACACCTAGATGAAGCAGAATATGGACCAGAACATTCGTCAATTCTATGACGCGCTCTTTGATCTTATCGGGCTGATGAACCAGCCACAACGCGATAACGTGCTACTACAAGAAGCGGGCGTTTCTCTTGAGCGGGCGTTGTTTCCTTTGTTGGTAATGATTGGTCGTCGCGGCACCATTGGCATCATGGAACTCGCCGGACTGGTCGGGCGTGACCATAGCACGGTCAGCCGCCAGGTTGCTACTCTGGGTCGTCTGGGCCTGGTGACACGACATACTGGCAACAGCGATGGGAGGGAACGCAAGGTAGCAGCCACGCAAGAAGGGCTGGCAGTCATTCATGCTTTGGATGCAGCACGTGAGAGGCTGATACGGCCCATTCTTGCCCAGTGGGATGAGCAGGACTGGCAGACCCTCGTCTCGTTGCTGCGCCGATTTGCTGACGAGGCGTCAGTACTTCCCACGAATGGAAAAGATGATGGGCTTTCCCAATAGCTTTGCCAGAGCATTTGCATCAGCCTTCCTGCACTTTAATGCTGTTAAAGCCTGCGCATATTGACGTTAATCACTTTCACGAGACATAAATACTAAAGAAGGTAGGTGTTTGTCGTTGATCTTTACCCCTGTACGGATAAACGATAAGCCCCTGCCATCGTATCTTGCAAATAGAAAGTGAGCAATACAATGCTACTGCGCGAATACGTCGATGACCGCCTCAACGACAACGAAACCACAGCGGTGATCGAAGGCTTACAAAATAATGTACGCTCGAACCTCGACGATGCCCTGAACAATATTCCGCCCGAGGACTGGAACGCCGAAATCACCAACCGTCAGAAAGAGTCTGACGGGCAGACCCTTATCTGGCTCGCGGGCAACTCCGAGCCTAGCTATAGTATTCAGGAGTAACAAAATGGCATCTTCACTCGACACCACCAGAGAACGTGACGCGCATATCGAGCAACGCCTGCGCACCGACGAGGTCATCTGGCTCAATTCGGTGCGACCCGATGGTCGCCCCCACTCGGTCGTGGTCTGGTTCCTGTGGAACGACGACTCGATCCTGATCTTCAGCCAGCCCGACAAACAGAAAGTGCGCAACCTGCACAACAATCCTAACGTCGTGCTGGCGCTGGACAATACCGACAATGGGGACGACCCGATCACCATCGAGGGCACCGCGACCTTCCCACGGCACGACGAGGTGAACGCGACCCTTTCCGCCTACGAGGAGAAATACGCGGAGGGACTCAAAGGCCTGAAGATGACCGCTGAGCAAATGGCGCAATCCTACAGCCAGGCCATTCGCATCACGCCCACCCGCTTCCTGTAGATTGTCAGGTCGCACACAGTCACTTTGACCGGGAAGATCGCGCTATCTCACGCATCACCTTATCCTTCTTCCCGGTCACTTGTTACTTCCTCCAATCGCCGCGCCAGAAATGCCCGCTCTGGCTCGTTCTGACATAACTGCAATGCCTGTTCGTACGACTTTCGTGCCCGTTGATATCTACCGGCTCGCCGCGCCAGATCCGCACATGCCACATGATAAGGGCAGTAATCGTCCAGTGCTTTCACCAAATTATCTTGCTCAAGCTGCGCCAGACCTACTACCGGCCCCTCGACCATCGCGATCGCTACCGCTTGATTCAATTGAACCACAGGTGAGGGCAACATACGTATGAGCACGGCATATAGACCAGCTATCTGTTTCCAGTCGGTCTCCTCAGCGGATTGAGCCTGCGCGTGCAAGGCACTGATCGCCGCTTGCACCTGATAGGGACCCGTCGCACGCATCCACAACGCCCATTCGAGCATTTCCATGCCTTCACGTATCTTCTTCTGGTCCCAACGTGCACGATCCTGCTCCGCCAGCAAGACCAATTCTCCTTCTGCACTCACTCGTGCCTCGCGCCGCGAATCGTGCAACAACAATAACGCGAGCAAACCTAGCACCTCGGGAGCCTGCGTGAGCAGCAGTTCTTCTTTGAGCAACACCATCAATACGCGCGCCAGCCTGATCGCCTCATCACAAAGCTCTCGCCGCATCAACTGATCGCCGCTCGTCGCCGCATACCCCTCGTTGAAAATAAGATAAAGTACCGCGAGCACTGCATCTACTCTCTCAACCAGCACACGCGCATCGGGAATACGATAGGGGATACCGGCATCTCGAATCTTCCGTTTCGCACGCACCAGTCGCTGTGCCATCGTCGGCACGGGCACCAGAAAAGCACTCGCGATCTCGCCCGTCGACAGTCCGCCCAATGTATGCAACGTCAGTGCCACCTGTGCCTCCGTCGATAACGCTGGATGGCAACACGTGAACATCAACTTCAGTCGCTCATCCGCAATCTCGGCATTCTCCATCTCGACCTCGGCCTCTTGCTCCTTTCGTAAAAGCAATTCCTGCAACAAATCCTGTTTGCGTGCCAACACGCTCTCACGCCGCAACCGATCGATCGCCTTATTGCGTGCCACTGTGGTCAACCACGCGCTCGCATTGCGCGGAATACCATCATGCGGCCAGCGTTCGACCGCGACGAGCACAGCATCCTGCAACGCATCCTCGGCCAGTTCGAAGTCCCGCATAGCACTGATCAAGCTTGCCAGAATACGCCCCGCCTCCTGCCGAAACGTTTCCGTGATCACCTGCTGCACACTCTCCATACATGCTCTCGCTTCTTCACTCCACGTAAAAGTACGGACCCGATTTTATCGCGCCCGCACCCCTCCGACTTATCGCTTGCGCGATCCTTACTCGAACTCCATAATTGGCCGAATCTCGATTGAACCATCATTTGCCGCCGGAATTTTGGCCGCTAGCTCAATCGCTTCATCCAGATCCTTACATGTGATCGGATAATAGCCACCCAGTTGCTCCTTCGTCTCCGCGAACGGGCCATCGGTCGTTACCACCTTACCTTCGCGCACACGCACCGTCGTCGCGGTATTGGTTGGTAACAATGCCTCTCCAGGTGCCGAGTTCATTCCTCGGCTCTGCAATTCCTTCCCAAAGGCATCATATCCCGCATACTCCGCCTGTAACGCTTCCTCGCTCCACCGCGCGTGCTCAGCCTCGTTTTGATAAATTAATAGCAGGTAACGCATTCTTTTCTCCTTATTAGATCATCATATATTCAGAAAAGCGATCAATTTCACCTTTCACTACAACGACGAACAGCATTGCCACAAATCGACATCTGCACAAACTATACTTTCCCGTTTGCGTTTTTTTCATTATCATTCGTAAAATAAAGATTGAGTAGAAACTTTTTATCAGCCAATCCCAAAATATCGAGAAAGGGTATTTCTAATGACGGTCGATGCCGCGTTCACTCACTTTCCCATTCTCACCACTAATCGGTTGCGCCTCAGACACATTGAGCCAGAGGACGCAGATGCTTTTTTTGAGATATTTTCTGATGAAGAAACCATGCGCTTCGAAGGGCGTGAACCCCATCGATCGCTAGATGAGACCCGTGCTTCGATCGCACAAATACATTCCGGTTATACTCAGCGTAAAGTCATCCGCTGGGGCATTACATTGAAAGATCAAGAGCAAGTGATTGGCTCGTGTAGTTTTCATCGCTTCGATGCCGACTTTCGTCATGCCGAAACAGGCTATGATCTCCATCGCTCCTTTTGGGGACAGGGTATCATGACCGAAGCGATGAACGCTGTGCTGACATATGGATTTTCAGAACTGGAACTTCATCGTATTGAGGCCATGATCGATATCGCTAATACACGCTCGAAAAACCTGTTGCTCAGACTCGGCTTCACGTACGAGGGCAATCTGCGTCAACGCTTCTTTTTTCGCGATCAATTCGAGGACGAATACTACTTTGGTCTGCTGGCACACGAATGGCCGCGACAAGCATAACACCATATTACTCCACTCTACCTATGTTCTTACCCTGACAAGCAAAAGAGGTGATGTACTATGCAAGGGAAAGTAGCACTCGTGACCGGAGCCGCGCAAGGTATCGGCAAACAAACAGCTTTAGCATTGGCCGACTACGGCGCTAATCTCGTGCTCTGCGATCTGCAATCCACCGCTGACCTCGCCGACCTTTTAAATGAAAAAGGGGCGAAAGTACTCGAACTGCGCGGCGATATCTCCGATGAGGACACCATCAAACACTTCGTCTCGCGCGTCCAGCAAGAATTCGGCACGCTTGATATCCTCGTCAATAACGCGGGCATCAGCTTTATCGCACCCGCTACTGACACCTCCACCGCCGACTTCCGCCGCGTGCTCGATGTTAATCTGCTCGGACCGTTCCTGCTCTGCCGAGAATTCGGCACATTGATGCTGGCTCAAAAATCTGGCTCGATCATCAACGTCGCTTCCATCGCTGGTCTCTTCGGTATCGCCGAACGCTCCGCTTACAACGCCAGCAAACACGGCTTGATCGGCCTCACCCACACGTTAGCAGCCGAATGGGGTGGCTACGGTGTGCGCTGCAACGCGGTCTGCCCCGGTTGGGTCAAAACCGAGATGGACGCCGCCGACCAGGGCAGCGGCAACTACACCGATGCCGACATCGTGCAGCGCGTCCCCATGGCCCGCTTCGCCCGACCAGAAGATATCGCCCAACTGATCTGCTTCCTCGCCGACAACCAGAAAAGCGGCTTCATCAACGGCCAGGCCATCGCCGCCGACGGCGGCTGGACCACGGACGCCAGTTGGGAATCCCTGCGCCTGAAATATCGCCCACACTAACGCTCCCCCGCTTACCGCCCATACACTACCCGATAGGGGTCGGTTATGAATGTTCATCATTTATTTTGGGTATCGTATATCCGCGTAGAGCAAAGCATGCCTTTGCTCTACGTCCGCTTCTGCCGGGCCAGTTGCCCCACTCTCGTCGATGGTGGTCATCGCGTCATTCCTCAAACCATAGCTTGACAAGCGGAACAAAGTTCCGTATAATATTATCAGAGCAGTGCTCCATTTTATCAGCATACTCTGGAGGATTACAATCATGCAATACCGTACCCTGGGCCTCACTGGCATCACGGTCAGCCAGATGTGCCTTGGCGCGATGATGTTCGGCGCCTTCGGCAACCCCGACCACAATGAGTCGATCCAGATCATCCACAAGGCGCTCGATGCCGGGATCAACTTTATCGACACCGCTGCCTACTCCGCTGGCGAGTCAGAAGAGATCGTGGGCAAGGCGCTGGCGGGCGGACGGCGCGCAAACGTGGTGCTCGCCGTCAAGTTCGGCCCTCCTGCCGACCAGGACCCCAACCATCGCGGAGCGTCACGACGATGGATCATGGAGGTCGTCGAGCGCTCGCTGCGTCGGCTCCAGACCGACTGGATTGACCTCTACCAGGTGGGTGTTCCCGATCCCAACACCGATATCGACGAGACCCTCGGTGCCCTGTCTGACCTCGTTCACGCGGGCAAGATCCGCTCCTTCGGCGCGTCAAAGGTTCCCGCCTCTCAGATCGTCGAGGCCCAGTGGACTGCCGACCGCCGCGGCCACGGACGGTTTCGGACCGAGCAGCCTCCCTATTCTCTCCTGACCCGCGCCATCGAGTACGACGTGTTACCGACCTGCCTGCGCCACGGAATGGGTGTGTTGACCTACAGCCCGCTGGCTGGGGGCTGGCTGTCGGGCAAATACCGCAAGGGCCTGGAGGTCAGCGGTCCGGGTTCCGCCGCTCGCGCCCGGCACTCCTGGGACTTTGACGTCACCAACCCGGCCAATGCCGCCAAGCTCGACGCCGCCGACGCCTTTGGCGCTCTCGCCGACGAGGCGGGGATGACCCTCGTCCAGATGGCAGTCGCATTCGTTACCCGTCATCCCGCGGTCACCTCCGCGATCATTGGCCCGCGCACCATGGAACACCTGGACACTTACCTCGCTGCCGATGGGATCGACCTGTCGAGCGACGTGCTGGACCGCATCGACCAGATAGTTCCCCCTGGAGTCACGATCAACATCGCCGACAACATGTGGAACTACGGCACAACGGCGCTCAGTGCGGCATTCCGCCGCCGCTAAACCAGCCCCAGGTCCGGCCAGTACCACATCAGGAGTGCATCGACTGAGAGCTTGCGCCACATGGGTCAGCAACTGCGTCGGTTGGGTTCAGGTGACTCGTTTGTATTGTGGGATTTACAACGATGGTGACTCCGGCTGTCTTCAATCCAACTTGAGCTGTTGTTTTTAACAGCGAGTGGCTAAATCTGGAACCAGTCAAGGCTTTCATAGGATCGTTTGCTCCTAAGTAGAGATGTTTGAGAGCGGGTAGCTTGTCGCGGTCGGCTATCAATCTTTCAATTTCAGGTCGGCAGTCAGTGCCATCCATCACATCGTTGTAAGTTCCACCAATCGCCAGTGCAGACACCTCAGACACCCGTGGATCATTGATAAAAGCGTCCCATAGTTGATCCCAGGATAATTCATTTCTCTCGATATTTTCATCGATATACATGTTATAGGCAATTGTGGCGGGATCGGTAATACCTTCTTTGATATTGAATATCTCAATCTGCTTTCCAGCAAATTTCTCGATGTCGGCTCCTGATGGCATAAAGATCTCTCCTAATCTGCATCTAATTCACTCTGTTGGCTGTTCATTGCGAGATACAGTTGGGGGCAAATGGTCGATCACTGAAGACATCGACATGATGATAGGCAAGTGCTTGCATGTCTATCCTAATCTTTCCCACTTTTTTTGGCGTACGCTGTCACCTGCAAAGCACAACGCTCTAATGCCTCAATAATTTGTTGTACATCCTGCTCGCTTGTCGACCAGTTGACAAATGCCGCACGCATCGCCGCTCTGCCCGCGAAGAAAGTCGGCGTGAGTAGCACCTGACCGTCGCGTTTCAACGCTTCTAAGAAACGATCGCGCTGATCCACATTCGCTTCACGGAAAGCAAAACATACGATATTGAGAGAGACCGGGGCTAAAAGTTCGAAGTATACAGATTGCTCAATGCTTTGTCCCAACCTCTGCGCCAAATGACAGCATTGCGCGACCAGCGCTTGATAGCCAGAACGCCCATAGGCCATCAGCGTCATCCATGCCGGAAGAGCACGGAAGCGACGAGAGTTCTCGGGTGTGCGGTGCAACAGGTCTGGGCCTGCACCTAAATAGGCTGCGGCAGCTTTGAGAACCTGCTCTTGTAGCGCGACATTACGCGTAAAAATAATGCCCGAATCATAGGGCACGTTCAGCCACTTGTGCCCATCGGTGGTGATCGAATCCGCCGCGTCCAGACCACGCAGTAGATGGGATCGCGAGGGATCACAGGCTGCGAAAAGTCCAAAAGCACCATCTACGTGCAACCACGCGCCATAGCTCCGACACAGCGAGGATAGCGCCTCCAAATCATCGAAATCACCCGTATTCACTTCTCCCGCACTGGCGACTACAATGACAGGTTTACCACCAGCGGCAGCGAGATGTTGAGCCAACTCGGCGGGATCGATAGCCTGTCTCCCCGGCAAACACGGCACATATTCGACAGCTTGTCGGCCCATCCCCAGCATCGAGAGGGCCTTGAGAATGCTGGTATGCGGAACACTGCTAAAGACTGGGATACGAGGCATATCCCATAAACCTTCCTCTGAAGGATCATGCCCCAGCCTCTGGCAAGCCCATTGACGTGCCGTCGCCAGCGCCACCAGATTAGCCTGGGTCGCACCAGAGACAAAAACACCATCGAAGTCATCGGGAAGAGCAAACAGGTCACGCAACAATGCCAGTGTTTCGCGCTCTACAGTGGTAGCGATAGAATCTCCATCACTGCTCACATTTTGATCATAAGACGAGACGAGCCAATCCCCCGCCAGGGCCGCCGGAGTACTTCCACCCGTCACGAAACCCAGATAGCGTGGTCCGGCTGATCCAGAAAGCTGACCCTCGTATTTACGACGAAAGGAGGCGATCGCCTCCTGTGCGCCCATCCCTTCCTCTGGTAATATATCGTGTGCAAGAAGCTTGGGAGTATGACCGACAGGGCGTTCGGCGAGACCTTGCAGAAATTGGAGTGCAGCATCGTGGGCGGCCCCAAGAATATGCTCTAGCTGCTCACGATCTTGATGCAAACGCATATCTTTGTCTCTTTCTATTCATCCATGCTGTTCCCTCATCATCTTACAACGGCATCAATAAAAAGCGCTCGCGTGCCTGCCCCTGCTGCGTGACACGTTGAATAAGCTGACGCAACTGCCCACTACCCTGACTATTCCACACCTCCGGCGTCAGCTGCTCTACATAGGCAAAGATCTGTTCGCTTGCGCTTACCAGCCCGAGGTCGAACTGCATCAACTGACCCAATAATGTGCGCTCATTGCGAATACGCCACCAGATACGATCCTGCGTGGGCACGGACATGCCACGCACGTGCGACTCGACATTCGAGATCTCTTGCCGCACATCCGTTATCTCGCGCACCTGTGCCAGAGCCTCCTGTGGAGGCTCTGGATTGGCGCGTGTCAATGGAGGAATGAAACGGCGTGCATAGGCTCCCTGCAAGGTCACGAGCACATCTACCGCTTGCGACAAAAAGTAACTCGCTCGCTCTCGCACCAGCAGGTCGTCCGCGCGCATCCTATTCTCAGTATTGTAGAAGTTATACCCATACCCACTGAGCAACAATTGCAACTGCTGCAAAACAGGATCATTCGTCGGTCCCGTACTCACGCTCGTCTCCATTCCTTTGTTTACAAACGACTAACGATTTTGTGCTGCTTGCGGCGGAATCGCCGCTACCGGCCTCGCATTGTTGGTATACTGATCGCTGCTCGCCGTCTGCTGCACACCGCTGATCATAAACGGCTGCCCGATCGCCATATTTGGGGCCGAGACGATACCACGCTCCGCCATCAAGATCGCAGTATAGTAACGCACCGCCTCTATCTCACTCAGACCAAAGGCTTTAAGCGAGATCAGCGATTTCATGCGCTCATCGCGTGGTGAGACCAGTACTTTGACTGTATCGAGCGTGATGCCATATACGGCGAGAAACTCTTGCAAATGCTGTTGTACAATCTGCGAAAGATCGTGAATCCTTTCGTTGACCGACTCCAATGCGGTCACCTGCAACACCTGATTTACGGCTTGCTCGATCACTGGACCAGCGTAGGCATTGACCTCTTGAATAGCGAGCAAATGACCTCGATAGGGCATGTGTTGCACCAGTTTTACAGCGTTCTCACGCGTCTCAATATGAATGTAGTAGTCAACACTATACACCATCTCCGCCATTTCGCGTGAAAGTGCGACGCCGCTGGTCTTCAGCACAAGTTTCGCCCGATTGATGTAAATAGCTTCGAACTGCCACGGACTCTGCCCACCATAAAACGCTTGCTGGATAGAGCCTACAATAGGCCGATCGGGCGTTTGCACTGGATATTGGCCCGTCTCATACACATTCAAGATCGCGCCACGCGATTTGAGTACACAAAAATGGTTGCTCTCCACAGTCAACAACGACCCATTCATAATACTATTGTCCGGATAGTGCCACATCAATACCTCTGGCCCCATCACTTCCTCACCATCCGAGGTGAGCGTCGAAACAACATTGCGTATACCTGGCATCATAAATCTCCTTTAATCGCTTTTTTTCATTTTTTTCAGAGATGAAATAGTCCTCTCGTTAGAGTATAACGCACGAGTTTGTACTTTTTCGCTTCTCTTTTATTCCCCATCGTTCTCCCCACCCTCCACTTAACAAAAACGCATATTATTCAGCAAAATAAAATTACCCTTTCTCTTCCCCTACCACTACCCTCACTTCACATATCAACTCCCCCTTTTATGTACATTTTCCCCAATTGACAAACCTTTCAGCCGTAAGTTATAGTAATCAGAAGATATTTACATTGTCAATCAAATTAGTCAACAATCTCCAGCAGAGATGGAATCTCGGCGCACCGTTCCTTTGCGCATATTGACTTGCGCTCGTATATTTTTGCTGTCGTATTGGTGACGAGGGCAAAAACGATATACGGCTTGCACACCTGTTAGGATGGAGATGGAGAACACAATGAGACTGCTACTCAGTTGTATTTCTACCCGGCACTCGACCCTGAAAAACCACTGGACCCAGACACGCGAGGAAACCTCTTGCCCTCTGACCGTGCTCGGCAGCCAACAAAAGCCCGAAGGCGACCTCGGCGGACTCCTCTGCCTGCTCGATGACCTCGGTGCAAGCCAGAAAACGCTCGATCTCAGCCTGGCCGCCGGACTCGTCTCCTCCCCAAACGGCACGCTGGTGACTACCTTTAATAGCATCCACGAGGTCGATCCCCAACTACAGACACTGCGACCCAACGTCATCTCTTCCCCGCTCTTCAACGCTCTCCACTCCATCTCCCGCACCCGTCACGGCTACCTCGTCGCCAGCACCGGCCTGGACGTGCTGGTCGAACTGAGCTATTCTGGCGACACCCTCTGGACCTGGTGGGCCACCGATCACGGTTTTACCCATACCCAGACCGGCGAACGCCGCGAACTCGACAAAAGCACGGACTACCGCGAGACGAAATTCGGCACGCTTCAGCAAACGACACACGTCAACTCAGCCTTCGAACTACCGGATGGCCGTATATTAGCCACATTATTTCATCAGGGCACAGTAATACTCATCGATCGCGAGACCGGCGACTGGACCACAGTGCTCGAAGGTCTCAACCATCCACACTCGGTGCGCATCCTCGATGAACAACATTTCACCGTCGCGGACACCGTTCATGGTCGCGCCCTGCTCGTCAATCTCCCACCTGCCGCTAAAGCAATCGTTGAGGAAGTGGTGGATGTTGGCACCAACTGGCTTCAGGACTGTAGTTACGACGGCGAACACAACGTCTGGGTACTTGTCGATGGCAAAAACACACGAGTGTCGCTGCGTCGTGGTCGCTTTCATGGAGAAAACGATAGCCGCAACATCGCGCAATTCGATTTCAATCCAGAATGGCGTCTCTACGAGGCCCACATACTCCACTCACATGCATGAAACGGGGATGGCTTTTCCGCGTAGGCGCGTCCCCTTGTGGGCGCGTTGGATTGGATCGGCGGGCAAATATCCGCAAAGGATTTACCCTGCACTGCACAGATACGCGCCCGCAAGGGGACGCGCCTACGCGGACCTTTTTATTTAGAACGCACAGCATCGGAAGGAAAACGCACACGCATGGCAAATACTGCGAATACTGAACGCACTGGCTTCACCCTCTGGTTTACCGGCCTCTCTGGCGCGGGCAAAAGCACGCTCTCCGAAGCGATCGCGCAACGTATCCAACAGCATGGACGCAACGTCGAAATTCTGGATGGCGATATCGTTCGTACGCATCTGAGCAAGGGCCTCGGCTTCAGTCGCGAGGACCGCGATACCAACATCAAACGTATCGCCTTCGTCTGTAGCCTGCTCACGCGTAACGGCGCGATCTGCATCTCCGCCGCCATCGCGCCCTACCGCGAGGCTCGCGAGTGGGCCCGCCAGGAGATCGGCAACTTCGTGGAAGTCTACGTGAAATGTCCCATTGAAGTCTGCCGCCAACGCGATGTCAAGGGTCTCTACAAACTGGTCGATGAGGGCAAAATCAAAAACTTCACCGGTGTCGACGATCCCTATGAAGAGCCCGAACACCCCGAATTAGTCATCGAAACCGACAAAGAAACGCTTGCAGAAAGCGTCCAACGCGTCCTGACCAAACTGGTCGAACTCGACTACCTCGACGCCAGTTATCTTGCACAACCCATCGAGGCACACTCATGACAACAAATCTCATTGCCCCACATGGTGACGAACTGATCATCAACCTCGCCAGTGAAGATGAACAACGTGAGCTACAGGCACAAGCTCAATCCTTCCCGCGCGTGGTCATCGGCTCACGTCAGCTGGCCGACCTGGAACAACTGGCGAATGGCGCGTATAGTCCACTGCAAGGCTTTCTCACGCGTGATGACTACCTCAGTGTTGTCGACAGCATGCACCTGAGCAATGGCCTGCCCTGGTCCATCCCCATCACCCTCGCCGTCTCTTCGGAGCAAGCGCAATCCCTGACCGAGGGCGAACGGGTCGCGCTCGTCGATCAGGATGGCGAATTAAACGCGATCCTGACCCTTACAGAAAAATATCCCTACGACAAACAGCGCGAGGCACGACAGGTCTATCGCACCGAGGACGAGGCCCATCCAGGCGTTAAAGTGCTCTACCAGCAGGGCGACATCCTGCTCGGCGGTCCGGTACGCGTGCTCAAACTGCAAAACCAGACCTTCGCCCAATACCGCTACACACCGACGCAATCGCGCCATCTTTTCGCGCAGCGCGGCTGGAAACGCGTGGTCGGCTTTCAGACGCGCAATCCTGTGCACCGCGCCCATGAGTACATCCAGAAGTGCGCGCTGGAAACCGTCGATGGTCTCTACCTGCATCCACTGATCGGCGATACCAAAAGCGACGACATTCCCGCCGACGTGCGTATGCGTTGCTACGAAGTACTGCTCGAAAACTATTA
The DNA here is from genome assembly GCA_964657925.1 of uncultured Dictyobacter sp. GTDB lineage: Bacteria > Chloroflexota > Ktedonobacteria > Ktedonobacterales > Ktedonobacteraceae > Dictyobacter. The sequence goes on along the minus strand of CAZZWK010000004.1, from coordinate 21,315 downwards.
CCCTGCCGATCGCGCGATTCTAGGTGTATTACCCGCGTCCATGCGCTACGCTGGCCCACGCGAGGCCATCTTTCACGCCCTGATGCGCAAAAATTATGGCTGTTCTCACTTTATTGTGGGACGCGACCACGCGGGCGTTGGCAACTACTACGGCAGCTACGACGCGCAACATATTTTCTCCGAGTTTACACCCGGCGAACTCGGCATCATACCACTCTTCTTCGACAATACCTTTTACTGCCGCGCTTGCGAGGCTATGGCCTCCAGCAAGACCTGTCCGCACTCCGAGGAGCAACATGTCTCTCTCAGTGGCACCAGAGTCCGCCAACTGTTACGTGAGGGCACACTACCACCACGTGAATTCTCGCGGCCAGAAGTGGCGAAAATTTTGATCGCAGCCATGCAAGAACCTATTCATCCCTGACCTGTTTCGTAGCGGACAAAGTGGTTCCGAGGGCAACGCATGGCGAAGATGCCGGGGTGCATCTCTTGCCCTACGCGTAACCAGATGAAATCATAGTATGCACTTATATCAGGAGTAACTTGCGACATGAAAAAAGGCTCGCTCTTATCCTATCTAGGCATCTTCACCTTGCTCGCCCTGCTCACCATCTCCCTGGTGGGTTGCAACGACCAGGGTGCGCAAGGTGGCAAAGTAACGGTGAACCTCGGCTATTTCCCCAATATCACCCACGCGCCCGCCCTCATCGGCGTGGAGCAGGGAACATTCGCCAAAGCACTCGGCTCCGATGCGACGCTCAAAACGACGACCTTCAACGCTGGCCCGGCGCTGATCGAGGCGCTTTTCGCCAATAGTATCGACATCGGCTTCGTTGGCCCGAACCCGACCATCGACGGCTATACCAAAAGCCAGGGAGCCGCGCTACATGTGATCGCGGGCGCGACCAGCGGTGGCGCCAGCTTCATCGTTCGCAAGGCCGCCAATATCAATACGCCCGCCGACCTGGCGCACAAAAAGCTTGCCACACCTCAACTCGGCAATACGCAGGATGTGGCGTTGCGCAACTACCTGCGCAATCACGGTCTCAACACCACCGACAAAGGCGGCAACGTGCAGGTCATTCCCACCAGCAACGCCAATATCGTTACCCTCTTCAAAACGGGCAAGATCGATGGTGCCTGGGTGCCCGAACCATACGCGAGCCAGCTTGTCGCCACCGCTGGAGGCAAGGTTTTCGTTGACGAGCGCACGCTATGGCCCAACGGCCAGTTCGTGACCACCAATATCGTGGTGCGTACAGCCTTCTACCAGCAGCATCCTGATCTGGTGAAAAAGTTCCTTCAGGGTTACGTCGATACTATCCAGTTCATACACAAAAATCCAGCACAGGCCGAACAGCTCGCCAACGCTCAACTGAAAACATTGACAGGCAAAGCACTCTCCAAAGCGGTGCTCACCCATTCCTTCAGCGAGATGACCTTCACCTATGATCCACTGCCCAACGCCCTGTTGACTGCCGCTAACCAGGCGTACGCCCTTGGCTTCCTTGGCTCCAGCCGTCCAGACTTAAAGGGTCTTTATCAGTTGAACGATCTCAACGCGATTCTGACATCCGACCATCTCCCCCAGGTCCAGACACCCTGACCTGAAACTTTCTGTCTACCATATGGACCTTTTTCCAGGTGGATATTTTCTGGATGCGTCAACTTCTGTAGGGGTCGGTTTACCGCAGCCCACACCGATTTATCGGCCCCGTACCAAACTCGGGAGGTTACACCAAATGTCTCACCATACGTCCGAGACCGAAATACAAACGCTGCCCGCGCAACCATCCCCAACCTCCGGCGGCATTCCTTTAAAAATCATAGAGGTCAGCAAAACCTACGCCGGTCGTAAACGAGATGTTGAAGCTTTGCGCCCGGTCAACCTGGAGGTCCAGGCGGGCGAGTTCGTTTGTCTGCTAGGACCAAGCGGCTGCGGCAAATCTACCTTGCTCAGCATTGTCGCGGGCCTGGAGTCCGCGACCACCGGCGAGGTCTGGGCCGATGAGCATAAAATCAGCGGTCCCGGCACGGATCGCGTGCTGCTGTTTCAAGATGGCGCGCTCTTCCCCTGGCTCGATGTGCTCAGCAATATCGAGTTCGGCCTGCGCCAGACCAAACTGTCCGCCCAGGAACGTCGCCATATCGCCAGTCGCTTCATCGATATGGTCCACCTCAACGGCTTTGAAAAGAGCTATACCCACCAACTCTCCGGCGGTATGCGTCAGCGCGTCGCCATCGCCCGCGCCCTGGCTATCGATCCCTCCGTCCTGCTGATGGACGAACCCTTCGGCGCGCTTGATGCCCTGACCCGCGATCGCCTCTATGCCGAACTCGAATCCATCTGGTCATCCACGCGCAAAACCATCTTATTCGTCACCCACAATGTACACGAAGCCATAGCGTTGGGAGATCGCATCCTCGTCTTCGCCCCACGACCCGGTCGCATTGTACGCGAGTTCCACATCGACCTCCCACGCCCACGCTCCCTGGAAGACCATCGCCTGGTAGACCAGGCCGCGGAAATCCTGGCGGTCTTAAAAGAGGCGATCGGACAGGACGAACAGGAGAGCATCCATGGCTAAAGCAACGCTATTCACACGCCCGGCCCCCACCTCAGCCGCGCATACAACCAGCCGCGTCAACGTCGCGGTATGGAGCAGGCGCATCGCATTCTACGTCCTGCTCATCCTCGCCTGGCACGTCATCTCGATCCTACACATCTGGCCGTCCTACGTGCTCCCCGGCCCGCTCGACGTACTCGCATCCCTGATTAATGGCGTTCAGGACGGGCAATACATTCCCGCCATCCTGGTTAGCCTGCAACGCCTGTTCACCGGCTACGTCATCTCGCTCGTCATCGGCGTGATCCTGGGCTTGCTGCTGGCACGCTTCCGCCTGTTTGAAGAGACGGTCGGCTCACTGGTGCTCGGCCTCCAGGCCCTGCCCAGCGTCTGCTGGCTGCCTTTGGCGATCATCTGGTTCGGACTCGACGAGCAGGCCATCCTGTTCGTGGTGGTGATGGGCGCGCTCTTCTCGATCACGCTCGGCGTGCTCAACGGCATCAAAAACACGCCGCCGATCTACCTTAAAGCAGCACGCACGCTTGGTGGTCGCGGCCTCTCGCTCTCCACGCAGGTGATCATACCGGCAGCGCTGCCCTCGATCATCGATGGCCTCAAGCAGGGCTGGACCTTCGCCTGGCGCTCACTGATGGCAGCCGAGTTGCTTTACACCACGGTCAGCCTGGGCAACCTGCTGGAAAATGGACGCGACTTGCTCGATTCGGCTGAGGTGGTATCGGTGATCCTGATCATCATCGCTATCGGCATCACTATCGATACGCTGGTCTTCGCCAACATCGAACGAGCTATTCGCGAACGCTGGGGCCTTGTCTAAACTTTTGCATGCAGCCCTGCCCGAAGAGGGTAGGGGCTGTCCCCTATATCACCGCGTTTGTTCTCATGTATTTTTACGCTTGATGCCCTGCTTCTTGCATCCTCCAGAAATTTTGCCGCATATCGTCAATGAGATGGTAGAACGTTATCTTTTTGGAGGATTGAGGATGGCTGGAACGAGGTCATACCATACTTCATGCACACTGCAAACAAAATTTTTTTTTATTTGGGGTAAGGATCGTGTGGGCATTTCTGCGCGAAGGCATAGGTATGAATGCATCAGCTTTTATTTTGCCTTTTTTTTGCGCCTGACCACCTCTATCGCCTGTCAGCAAATGGTTAGTTCGTGAGGCATGCTCGGCCCAATAGGTGGCGAGGTCAAATTCTATGGGGCAGGTGAAGTGTTGTCCAGTCAACTCGGCAGATTGAATATGTGTCACACACACCACTTGCATCATCCCTGCGCTTACTCCAACCAGATACCAGACTCCCTGTTGCGAAACAAGTCCATATGGATCGATCAAGCATCTATAATATCCCCTATAGGTCAGGCACAAGGTATAATCTTGCCAGATTGCCTGCTGAATAAGCCCCAGGTGTGGGATTACCGGCTTAGAAGTGGGTTGCATCATATCCACATGAACGCGTTGGCGTACTAGAGTGGCATTCACGCGCGAATCTGTAGGAAGCGCGGCGGAAAGCTTGAGAAGAGCATTTTCGAGCGCCTGGTTTAATCCAAGATCAGCCAGAGGTGTGGAGATGTTCAGCAGGAAGAGTGCACGTACCTCCGGCGCGGTGAGTCCGGTCAGCTTCGTCTGATAACCACCGAGCAATTCGTAGCCACCGCCAGGTCCGCGTTCGGTGTAGATCGGTATGCCTACAAAACTGAGAGCCTCGATATCGCGGTAAATGGTACGTTCGGAAACCTCCAGTTGCTCCGCCAACGCTTGCGCGGTCATGCGTCCCTTGGTCTGTAAGAGCAGGAGAAGAGAGAGAAGTCGATCTGCTCGCAAAGAATCCCTCCATAACATGTCGTGCGGGAAAATGTATACTATATCGCGCAGTATATCACAGAAGTCTGGTAGAACTGAATCTAATCGGAGCAAGGTTAAAGGGAACGTTCTCGCAAAACAGAGAAACGCCCCCTTTTATGCTTGCGCTAGAGTGTAAGCATGACTTCATGAGATCCTACTGCCGGACTACTGTTGCACACATGACCATTCGGGTATACACTTCCCTCCTCTGCATAGCAACGTTGTACTTCCTCGAATGCCGCGTCACTATTCAGAGTCAGGTCGGCGATCCTATCTAGCAAACGCGTATCTTCATTGGTGATTCCTTTATCCCGCATCATACCCCATGCATCCCAGCAAAGCATCTCAGCCTTGTTGAGGGCTGCGAGATCCTGCACTAACTTGTCACGTAGAAACCACCAACCACGTATCTCTTTGTCCTCAGGATGTATGCCGAAGTTCTCGGGATCTGCCTCACCCGTACGACAACGCCGCCAGGCCTCGCCACCTGTCAAGAAACGCCCCTGTGGTATATCCTGCACATCGAAGTCGATCCCATTCGTTTTGATCAGGAGCGCATCCATCTGGGGATCAACCATACACCAGCGCTCCTCACTTTCTCGCCAATATTCCACGACCACGTGATCAGTGTAGAAGTTCGGCCCCAGATCAATATAACCCGCGAAGCCCATACGGATACGCGCCGGAATACCCTGGTAGCGTAGCATAGAACAGAGCATCGTCGAGAAATCACGGCAACACCCTACCAGTCGCTGCTGAGGTGCTCTCGCCTTGCTCAGAGGATATGGGTCCAGTTCAATTATGCGCTCCAACATGCGCTCAATATAACGTGTATCAATCTCACGTTCGCGTTCCATCGTTATCTGGCAACCATACAGGTCACCAGCGCGATAGTGGATGATCAAACCTCGCACGATTTTGCACAAGGCCTCAATACTTGGTGGAAGGTCTGTGAAAAGGGCAGATTGCTTTCCAAGTCGGGTTATTGTGCTCTGTTCACGGTAGAATGTCAGGGCCTCATCTTTCATGTTTCTAACTCCTCTTTAGCCTGGCCGCGATATCACCATTGCAGTTCGTCGCTTACCATAGTTTTTCTACCAGGATTATAGAGGAGGGAGACTGACATCTATTGTCAAGTTCTCCTTCAAGCTCTCCCAACTTAAAAGATAGCCCTGACAGGATAAGCAGTCGTTTCGTTGTCGGTCATATAGCACAGCGTCCTTATATCGAGCGGTTTCCCTAGCCACGATACAAGGCAAACCACGTGTTTGCCCTTGCTTCCCCTACATACGAAATCCATATGCCGCGGAGCCCATGATGCCGATATTGGGATCGAGCACAATGTACACCGGAATGTCCGTCAGCATGTGCGCGAAACGCCCCTTGTTCTTGAAGGCACGCATGAAATCATCGCCCTCGAAGAAGGGCAAGATGCGCGGCGAGATGCCGCCGCTGATATAGATGCCGCCGCTTGCCAGCACCTTGAGCGCCATATTGCCCGCCTCGGCGCCCAGAATCGAGACGAAGGTCCTGATGGTGGCATAGCAGATGGAGGCCGCATTCTGCCCTTTCTCCGCCTCTTTCTTGCGATCATCGAGCGCGCAGGTGGCGATGATCGGTGTAAGATCGCTGGCAGAAGCCAACTTCTCGGCCAGCCATATTGGCTCCTCGAAGAGCTTGGAATCCTTCATATACGCGTAGATATTGGGCAAACCGATACCCGAACAGACGTGCTCGTAGCTCACATGCGGCAACTTCTCCAGCATATACACGAGTAGACCTATCTCGAACGCATTGGTCGGCGCGAAATCCGAGTGACCACCCTCAGATGGGTGCACACGGTAATGCTCTCCATCCCATGTTAGCAAGCCCTCGCCCAGACCCGTCCCCGGCGCGACCAACCCGATCGTGCCATGTGCCGCTGGCTTGCCCTCATTCACCACGTGCACATCGCTCTGACGCAACAACGGGATCGCATGCCCCATTGCCGCCAGGTCGTTGAGCAAAGCCACCGATGGAATATTCAGCGCCCGCTGCAACTGCTGCTCCTCCATCTGCCACGGCAAATTCGTAATCTTCGCCTTGCCGTCCGACACCGGACCCGCAACCCCAAAAACCGCGCGCTCGATCTTCACATCCGGAAGGTCAGGCTGTGCGAGAAAATCGTGCACCAGCGCCGCTAATGTCGCATATTTCGCGCTGGGAAACTTCGCCTCCCGCAACGGAGCTCGCAGATCGTCTCGCGATGCGAAAAGAGCCAGGTTCGTCTTCGTTCCTCCAATATCACCTGCCAGTAACATAAAATTCAGCACCCTTCCGCTAAGTAGTCATACATCGACTACATCATCTTTCCGACCACATCCGGCAAAACGCTCAGCCCACTCTCTCCGCGTAGGGCAAGAGATGCGGCTGGGATGCCCGCGGCATCTCCGCCACGCGTTTGCCCCTCAACCCTCGCCAAATACAAAAGAATGACAGCACAAGAACAACTCTGTGCCGCCATAAATATACTTCTATCTCTATCTTTTTAGACATGCAAATAGCCCGCCATCTGACTTAAATCATATCACATCAAGCCTCACAACATTTGAGTTGCCGCACCAAAATATGGTAGCATTCCTATGGATACAAAAGAAATGAGGCACCCCTTTTTATGACGACAGAACGCGCCTCCCAGGACTATCGACAAGACCTCGGCGACGGCCTACAGTTGCGATGGTCCAGTCAGGACGATACAGAAAAAATCGCCCAACTCATCGGCACATCTTTCCGCGAATCCGCCGATGAACCGCTCAACCAGTGGTTGATGAATAGCGTTCACAACCAGATGAGCGGAACCTTTCCACTCACCACCCCCAATGATTACGCACTGATCGAGGATACCACTAAAGCGGACAGGCCAGTTATCGCCTGCGCCTGCCTCTGGCGGCAGCAATGGGTCTACGAGGGTGTTCCCATCGAAATCGGTCGACCGGAATACGTGGCTTCAGATGCGAACTATCGCCGACGCGGTCTGGTCCGTCACATCTTCACGCAGTTGCACGCTCGTAGCCTCGCCGAGGGCCACCTCGTGCAGGCCATCACCGGCATCCCGAACTTCTATCGACAGTTCGGCTACGAATATGTACTGGACCTGGACGCGCGTCGTGTCGTCTACCTCTCGCTCATCCCCACGAAAAAAGAGGGCGAGGCGGAAACATGCACCTTGCGCGATGCTAATTTGACCGATATCCCATTCTTGAATGCGCTGTATAACGAGCAAAAAACGCTCAACAGCAGCCTCTACACCAACATACCCGATGGCTACTGGCAAAATATTTTGCAAGATCCCAATAAGCGCATCGCCCTGAAAATCATTGTCGATGCGGCCAATATTCCTCAGGGTTACACAGTTTTGGGAACTTCGCGCTGGGGTGCGAACTTAGGGGTGAACGGCCTGAATATCAAAACACAGGTCAATCTCCCTACCATCCTGCCATCTCTACTGCGCGCTCTTCAAGCCTACGGCGAAACTGTACCCGATCGCCTTGCCAATCGCCCTGGTCGCGCACCATTCAGCCAGATCAACTTCAATATTGGCACCAATCACCCCATCTACGATGTGCTCGGACCACAAACCGCGATTCAACCTGAACAATCGTATGCCTGGTATGTTCGTGTGCCGGACGTACCCGCATTTATCGGGCATATCGCGCCAGTGTTAGAGCAACGGATCGCCACATCGCCCATTATCGGCTTTACCGGCGAATTCAAGATCGATTTCTATCGCGGCGGCCTGCGTGCGGTCTTCGAAAAGGGCAAGCTGCTCCGCGTGGAACCCTGGGATGTGCCTATCTATGACGCTAACCCTACGTTGAGCAGCCCGCAACTGGTCTTTTTGAAGCTGCTCTTCGGCTATCGCAGCCTGGACGAGCTACGTCTCATGTTTCCCGATGTATGGGCCAATGAGGGCGCGGACATCATCGTGAACACCCTTTTCCCTAAAAAACCATCTACCGTGCTCGGATTGGGCTAACCCATCGCGTAGCACAAAAGCGAGGTTTGCGCAAACGCGTGGTTTGCGCTACGCGATGGGCGAAAGGATCGTTACATGTCGTATCTGCCACAACTGCTCACGCTGATGGGCATCTATATCATCGAGCTTATGAGTCCCGGACCCGACTTTCTCGCCACCAGTCGCTACGCCATCGCCCGTTCACGCGGTGATGGCGTACTGGTCGCGCTCGGCATCACCAGTGGCAACGCGCTCTGGATCATTACCAGCATGCTCGGCCTCGGCATCCTCTTCGCCCACGTGAGCTGGCTGATCAATGTCGTCCAGATCGCGGGCGCACTCTTCCTCATTTATCTCGGCCTCAAAACCATCCTCTCCGCCCACCATCCTATGCAATCCTCCTCGGACAAACCACAAACTACGTCTCAACACGCCTCTTCCTGGCGTGTCGGACTGCTTACTAACGTCGGCAACCCCAAAGCCCTGGTTTTCTACACCAGCATCTTCGCCGTGCTCCTGCCCACCCACTCGCCCGTCTGGCTGCAAGCCTCGACTGCGCTGGTCATGCTGCTCATCTCCCTGGGCTGGTTCTCGATCGTGGCGCTGCTCTTCTCGCTCGGCCCCATCTCCGCGCTCTACCGCCGCGCCAAAAAGTGGATTGATTACGTCACCGGTGGCATCTTCGTGTTGCTCGGTATTCGTCTGGCCTTACATTAAGCCCTAAAAATTAGTAATACCCTGAAAAAGGTGCATCTCCGCGTCTACTTAATGTACAAATCGTACGCGTGTAGTAACTTGCTCTTACATTCTCTGCCCTCATGCCAGGAAAGGTCTTTGTGCTATGGCTCAAGAAGTTTCTCAATCTCCTCTCGTCGCTTCCTCCAATCTTCCGCACTTCAGTGGGACGTTCTCCACTGACGCAGCGGCCCGCACTGGGTTCGCAGATGATTTTGGTCATCAGGTACAACATGTACCTGCTGCTGTCCTTCGACCAAAAACATTCGATGATATCGTTCAGGTCGTGCAGTTTGCCCGTCAACAAGGGTTGAAAGTTGTACCGCGCGGTCAGGGACACTCAACGCGCGGTCAGTCACAGGCGCAAAATGGGATCGTCATTGATATGACTGCACTAAACACTATTCATGCTATTCATGAAGACCGCGTGGAGGTAGAAGCAGGTGCGCTCTGGACTACTCTGCTCCAGGCAACGCTCGAACATGGCCTGGCTCCTCCTGTGATGACAGACTACCTCAATCTCTCAATCGGAGGCGTACTTTCTGTCGGTGGGGTTGGTGGCTCAAGCTACCGCTATGGCCCAGTGGTGGATAATGTCCTGGAACTTCAGGTGGTGACCGGCGAGGGACAACTTCAAACATGTTCAGCAACGCAACAGCCAGAACTGTTCGAAAGTGTGCTGGCCGGTCTCGGCCAATGCGCAATCATCGTCAAAGCAACACTCCGTCTGATTGCGGCAAAGACGAATGCACGCGTCTCTCACCTCTTTTATCCCGATCTTGCAACAATGATTGCAGATTACCGCATGGTTCTCGCAGACGGACGCTTCGAGTATGTTGTTGGTAACATTATTCCTACACCACAGAACACCTGGGGATATATGCTTGAGCCGGTCAGCTTCTACACCCCATCTACCGGTGATGCACCCGATAACACTCGACTCACACACGACTTGCGTTTCATCAAGGGAATGGAGCAGATCGAGGAAGTGACGTATTCCACATATGCGAACCGTGTTGCGCTGCTAGAGGCAGGACTCAAGCAAATGCAGTTATGGGAACATGGGCATCCGTGGTTTGACGTATTTGTGCCTGCTTCACAAACTGCACAGTACGTGAGTGAAGCACTCAAAACAGTTTCGCCTATTGACTTTGCGCAGTCTCCCATTCTGCTGTACGGCCTGCACCGTCAACAAATTCACACACCACTCTTCCCTGCTCTCCAGGAGGAAACGTTCTTTTTGTTTGATATTCTACGGACCGTCGCACCCCACTCAGCAGATGGCGCACAAGCGGCTCACGCGAACTACACGCTGTTTGAGCAGTGTCGTGCAGTCGGTGGCACGCTCTATCCCATTGCAACGATAGGGCTTTCGCACGAAGATTGGCAACGTCACTTTGGCACACAGTGGCAGAAGTTTCTGCACGCCAAACATCGCTTTGATCCCGATGCCCTCTTAACACCGGGTCAAGGCATCTTTTCATAGCCATGCGAAAAGAGCAGCGTAGCTGAAATATCTTCATCCATGCTGCTCTTCTCACGGCCTCACCTGCATAGTATCTGGTAGCTCAATTTCTTAACTCAAAAAGCCCACGCCTCCTCACCTCTGTTCACACATCGTCGTCGAAAAATTATAGAATGCGCGCTTGACAAAAGAAAGATACACATGATATCCTGTTATCATTCGATAACATTAAGGTGAAAGAAGAATCGATGCCACGCCCATCTCGCTCGTTACCATCAACTGAAGGCATACACGAGACGCGCCAGCTTATTTTGCAGGTCGCGCAACGACTCTTTATGGAACAGGGCTATCGTGTGGTCTCCACGCGTCATATCGCTGCTGCCTGCGGCATCACTCAGCCCGCCCTCTATCGTCATTTCGCGACGAAGCAGGAGCTGTATATGGCCGTGCTTATGGATATGCTCCACTCTCTGCACGAACGTCTGCTACGGCTGGTCGAACGCAATGAAAGTGTGCCCGAACGCCTGCACGCTATCGCGCGTATGCTGCCCGCGACCTGGATCGATGCGCGACAGATGTTCCACGACATCGAACACGAGTTGGATACACCGCACCGGCAAGCCATGGCCGCGTCCTTTCAGCAACAGGTCATCGCACCCATTGCCGCTCTTTTTACCGAGGGCATCACGCAAGGTCTTCTGCGCGAACCAGCACAGGGCGGACTTGACGCGACGGAGGCAACCTTTCTTCTCTTTCGATTGCTCGACGATCACGACACACCCAATAGTCATAACCGCATTCAGCACGCGGATCGCATGGTCGATCTCCTGCTTTATGGCCTGATACGACAAACATAAACCTCTTTTTTTTCACTCAATGTTATCGGCTGATAACTTCACAAATGTTTTTTTAGAAAGGATCATTGTTATGAACACGATGAAAGCTGTTCGCATTCACCAGATTGGTGGGCCGGAGGTCTTACACTACGAGGACGCTCCTCGCCCCGAACCATCCGCGGGAGAAGTCCTGTTGCGCGTCCATGCCGCCAGCATCAATCCGGCTGACTGGAAAGTACGCGCGGGATTTCAACCTACACGCCAACCGATTACCTTCCCTCATATCCTGGGTTGGGATGTCGCGGGCACCGTTGAATCGGTCGGCCCAGGCGTCACTACTTTTCACCCCGGCGACGCTGTCTATGGGCTGGTTCGCTTCCCTCAACCTGGCTCAGCCTATGCCCAATACGCAACTGCTCCTAGGAGCGATATCGCGCCAAAGCCTGAACGCCTGGACTATACCCAAACAGCCGCTCTTCCCCTCGTGGCTCTAACCGCCTGGCAGGCGCTCTTCGAGATCGCTCACCTGCAAAAGGGCCAGAAGGTGGTTATCCATGGCGCGAGCGGTGGCGTAGGCCATATCGCGGTACAACTCGCTAAAGCACAGGGTGCTTTTGTGATTGCCGTCGCCTCGGCTACCAATACCGACTTTGTGCGCGCATTGGGCGCTGATATTGTCGTTGATTACCATAGCGCCGATCTCGAACATTGCGCCTCCGATGTAGACATTGTCTTCGACACGGTTGGTGGTCCCAACGGTCCTCGTCTGGCATCAACCATGAAACCTGGCTCAACCTATATATCCATCGCCTGGTCTTTGCCTTCCGCCGAGCAGATAGCCCGCACCAGCATCAGCGCTCAAGGCATGCTCGTTCATCCCGATGGAAAAGCCCTGGTTGAGCTGGCAAGCCTGGTCGACAAAGGTTTGCTCACACCAGTCATCGAACAGGTATTCCCGCTCGCGCAGGTGCAGCAAGCGCACCGGCTGGGCGAAGAAGGCCATGTACGCGGCAAACTCGTTCTGGATACACTCGCATAAAGATGCTAAAAGGAGAAAAACAATGTTCGATCAATCCATGCCCAAAGATGTCATTGAAGCAAGGGATAACGCCCACAATCAGCCTATGTCCAAAGAGACCATTAGCATGGGAAACAAGATGATGATCGAAAGAATCTTGAACATGCCCACCCAACCTTATCAAGATGGCGTAGCTGTTTATCGTGTTGTAGAAATGCCCGGTCGCAAAACGAAACAGATGCGCCAGGTACCGCTTGCCGTCTTTCAATATGCAGGACAACGTTATCTCGTCGCTCCCAGTAGCGGACGCGATTGGGTCCACAATCTCATCGTATCCACTACCTGTACAATGCTAACAAAAGCAAGCCGCGAGGAAGTTCACGCTACCTTAACATTGGATGATGCCGCTATAAGAGCCGTTCAAGCATACATGGCCCAACTACCAGATTGGTCCCTGCGACAATTCCCGTTTCCCGCGACCGCATCGGTTGAAGAGATACGATCCAAGAAAGATGCATTTGCCGTATTCCACATTGCCTGACCAGGAGGACTTTTATGAAGACAGCCAGTTCTCGTGCAACAAGTTCGTTAATAAGACAACTGACCATGTTCAGCCTTATTGGCTTTGCCTACTTCCTGGTTACCGTCGTCGCTCTACATATTCTACGCCCTGACTACAATCCAATCAGCCGTACCGTCAGCGAGTACGCCAGGGGAACTTATGGTCCGCTGATGACCACTAGCTTCATTGCGCTCGGTCTGGCGTCTGCTATCCTGGTTCTGGCACTTGCGCGTGGAGTTTCTGCCGCGGGCCGTTCTCGTGTCGGACTTGTGCTGATAACAGTCTGGAGTCTGAGCATTTTTGTGCTCAGCATCTTTCCTACCGACCGCTATGGCATACCTGTAAGTACAAGTGGCTGGATTCACAGTTTCACGGCGCTCATCGCTCTGATCAGCTTGCTGTTCGCTGCTTTATTCTGTTCCTTGCGCTTCCGCCACGATGAGCAGTGGAAAACGTTTGCCCAGTCCTCACTGTTCCTTACAGTCCTGCTATTCGTCACCCTTATGGTTTTTTTGGGAAGTCCGGCAGCGTTCAAGGGAATTACCGAACGTCTACTTCTGCTTGTGGCAATCGTATGGCTTATGTGGCTGGCAATCAAACTGCGCTCTTTGCACCTATCAACTGTAGTTCGCCTTCCTTCATCGCTAGTATCTCAATAGTGTCGCCGACATGAATCGTTCCGGGGCCGTGATGGATGGCGTTTTGCCCAAAAAGCACGCCACCATCGAGGCCTCGGCGATACTTCGCCAACGTGCGCAGAGGCTCTTTGCCCATCTCCGTGGTATCGGGATTCACTGTCGTCATCACGCAACGCGCACAGGGCTTGACCAACTCAAAAATCTGTGTGCCGATGCGAATCCTCCGCCAGGTATCCTCCGCGAACGGCTCCATTGCACTCACCACAATACTCGGACGAAACCGTCGCATCGGCAACGGCTGCTCCATACGGCTATTCAGGTCTGCCAGCGACCCTTCGGAAATGATCAGGAAGGGGTAACCATCGACGAAGCTGACATGATCACCCTCTTTTACCGCATGTTTCGGGCTTATGAGACGACGACAATCTTCGGCCATGCGCACCAGCCTGCATGACAGTTCCATGTAAGTACTGAACCACGCGGCCACATCATCCCCCTGATCCACCGCCGCACAGATGTTCTGCCACACGTCCACATCTACTTGTGGGCCACTGGTGATATATGCTTTGCGCAACAAGGGCATACCAGGAGCGGTCAGCGTCAATACGGTTCCCTCGACATACGGCTCGATCAACGTCATACGCGGATGCTCGCGTTGAGTGATCGCGCAACCATCAAGATCGACCAGCATAAATTCGCGGTCGTCCCTAAAACCCCGCGCTTCGATCACGCCCTGCTCGATCGCATGCCCACGACACGACTTGATGGGGTACAAGTATAATCCCGAAACCACTATTGAATCCGCTCGCTGGTCGCTGAATGCCATGCTACACTCCTCTGTCTTTTTCGGCTATAAGAATAGCGCTGCCTTGCTCATTTTCCCTTCATTTTAACACATGCTCGTTTCTTTACAGGTGTGATACAATAACGGCGTATGCACATATATACGTTCTCTACTTGCATTTCCACCACTGTCCCTGTTTTTATGCTTCGTGCAACCCTGGCTCTTTGTGGTATCGATGTACACAGTTAAAGGAGAGTTCTATGCTAGACCAGGAACAACAGAGAATCCGGCAGGAAAACAATGGCTCACGTACTCTTATCAACATACGAAAACTAGCTGCCCTCGATATTGTCTTTCATGGCCCCTTGTTTATTCTCGCCGAATTCGCCATAGCCGTGATTGTTTGTGGTGGTTTTGGGCTTTTCAGCCTCATTGCCTTCTTCCGCTCTTCCAGTCACTCGTTCCTCACTCTACTCATCGGATTGGTTCTCTTCTGGATTGCTCTCAACTACGTGCCACTGCTACTCTATGCTATCAGCATCGTGAAACGTAAAAGCGCCCAACAGGAAGTAGCATTTGAACTCCAACATAAAGATATCTACGCGCGCAAGTACACACTGCAATCGCTGTGGCTTCTGTTCCTCCCTCTCGTTGTCCCTATACTCGCTCTTGTTCAAGAAATGCAAAGGCGCGCACACCGCAATTTTTGATCCGCTGGTTGTTATGGGTAGCAGCCGATCCAAGGGTTGTCCCATACAAGGGGACATTTGCGCACCCACAAGGGGATGCGCCTACGCGGGCGCGGACGGGCTTACTCTAACTGGCTCCAGATGTGCTGTAGACGGTGGCGGGCGAGACTGAGAGCGGCGGCGATGGCGAGCAACGTCATGCCCAAGGTCGCCAGGGCCAGCGAGGGTGAGAGGCCGAGCGAGGGCAGGAACAGCGCGTGCATGGCGCAGACGACGACCAGGGCCGCGCCGCACAGCACGAAGATGCGTATACGCGTGATGACGCCCAGCAACAGCAACAGCAACGACTCGGTTCCCAAGATCAGCGTGGATGGCAAATCGCTTTGACTGAAGCTCAACCACAAGGTCGGTGTCAGCAGCAATAGCGCGCCCGCGATCGCGCAGAGCTGGCCCAATAGGTGACGCGGCTGCAACGTTTCATCACGAGCGATAAAGGGCGGAGGACTACAAGGTAGGTGGCGGGGGGCACGCTCAACCAATCGATGCGCGTGTGATGGAAGGCGAGCAGTTCCCAGGAGATGATCAGCGCCTCCAACAGGCCCGCGCCATACCTGCAACGATGCCACAGGGCTGTGTTATGACTGGACCATCCCCACGCCTCCAACAAAAGCGCCAGCAGCAGGAAAGAGGCCGCACCGATATGCGCTAATGTGGTCGATCCATCGGAAAGACTATATTGCTGCATGGTTGCCAGCGCGATGATGCTCTGACCACCCACTGCCAGGGCTGTGTGCCATGGTACGAATTTAGCCTCATCGCTGGTATCGACCACAAAATGCCACATCCATTGCGAGGCAAAGATGAGCACACACAGGGCCATGGCTGCCAGCGCGAACAGCCAGTAGGGCCAGGACATCAAACCAATCGCCCAGACACACAATAACGCGACCAGCACCAACACCTGTGGGTGTCGCTCGATGATCATCACGCCGAAGATGAGCACGGCAAACAGTAGCAGCGCCAGGGGGATCGCGGCATAAAATGGTACGGCTATGCCATCGATCGCGCCACGCAATCCCATCAAGCAGACACACACAAGAGCAATGACATACAGCGGCCAGCGATAGAACGCGAGCACATGAGCGTTCCGAGTAGCCGCAATGCGCCCGAATCCTCCGCTCGTCACCGCTATCGCAACCCCAACCACGATACAGACAAAGGCGACCAGCGGCGCTCGATACAGATCGCCCAATCCGCCCGCGTTATACACCGACCATACGGCGAAAAGTGGCGCGGCCCATGCCAGCACACGATGTTTGTTTACAACACCGATCGCGTAAATGACCGTCGCGAACGCCAGCAAGGCCCACGTTCCCACCAATGCCAGCCGCTCCGGCACAACGATTCCCGCCATCAAGGCTGCTATCACACCGACTGCATATAAAGAATAGGACCAGCCCTTCACCACGAATCGCTCGCAGGCAAACGCGATAATCACCAGCCCAAAAGCGATCGTCGCGAGCGGCAGGAAGCTATTGTTGGGATAGGCAAGAGCGAGTAGCGCGAAGAAAGCAGCCGCGATGGTCCACCATTTGCTCCTCAGCCCCAGCGCCGCGCCGTACCAGGCCAACGCGATCGCCGCAAGCTCCCACGCGGGCGAAAGTGCGAACGGCAACCAGGACTGTAGCGCCGCTACATTCGTGCTTAACTCGTGCGCGCTGAACATCGCAGCATACAATACTCCTATCAACAATAGCGGCCACTCCCACGGCAGTTCGATTGACCATGCCTGACGCCCATCCACCCCTCCGCGTAGGGCAAACGCGTGGTTTGCCCTACGC
>CAZZWK010000004.1:0-4308 GCA_964657925.1 uncultured Dictyobacter sp. | reverse complement strand
TACGCGGACCCTCTCCCTGTCCATGGGAGGCAAGCCTCTGACTATCACTTTTCATTACTTTCCGCACAACAATCGCCGCCAGAGGCAAGAATATGCTGGCTACGAACAATTGAGGTTGATAGTCGAAAAATGGCAGCATCGCCAGCAGTGCCAGTCCCGATGGTACGAACAGCAGGACGCGTCGGCGCTGGTAGAGCAAAACGATATAGGTCAGGGCGGCGAAGAAGAGCAGCACCGCCAGCATACGTCCGCTTCCATGGCCCAGACTCAACATAATCGTCTGCCCGATACCGAACAGAGCGACCACATCCAGGCCGTTGGCCCACTCGTCCGCGAGCAGGTTACGCGCGACGACGGCGGCGGCGATAGCGACCAGTGTGAAACCCAGGTACCACCAGCCAGGCTCTGCGCCCACAAGCAATAGCAGCAATCCGAACGCGCAAGTGAACAGGAAGGCCGTTAGTAGCGGCAGGTAGTACCATTCAGTTTGCACAGGCATTCTGTTTTGACGCAGACGATGGGCAAGCATAACAATGGTCAATAGGCAAGCGGCCAGCAGCGCGGCAATATCCCATGCTATGGCGGGATCGAGCACGATGGGCATAGTCATAACCGACAGACCGGAACGCAACAACAATTGGAGCGAGAGCAAGGGCGCGACGATCACGGGCAGCACGCCTATCGATAATAACGATACCACCTGCATGTGAATGCGCAAGTTACGAAAACGCAAGAAGAATGTTGAGAGGGCGGGCACGCGCGTCAAGAGATGATACAGCCATGCGACCAAGAGCAGCGCAATCACGTAGCCGATTGCGTGCAGCCGCAACGCATAACAGGCGGCGAGCACACAGAGCACGAACTGGTAGGGCAAGGTCAGCAACGAAGCTTTTTTCTGGGTCAAACCAGCATACAGGAATGTCCATGTTAGCAATGATATCAGCAAGGTCAACAGGGCCACGCGCACCTCTGTGTTCACTTGCTGCTCGATATCGAACAGCAGAGAATGCCCAAAGATGACGACGGTTACAATGCCGCATGACAGCACGCTTACGAAAGACAGCAGTCGCAACGGCTCTTGTAATACGTCGATGCGCGCGGCAAAAGGTCTTTGCTTTACGAACGTGGTCAATGATGGCAAAGCCAGCAGCAGAAACAGGTGCGGCCACCACCAGTAATACAGGTGCAAGGCGTTGGCGAGCGAGAGGTCCGCGACCGCCAGCGCGATGATCGCCAGGTATGCGAACAGCGAGAATTTCTGTAGCACGGCCAGGGCGGCGTAGACCAGCGCGGCATAGAACGCGACGATAGCGATCATCGTGGGAGGCGACAGCATGACCACTTGATGCTCCAGCAGGCGATAGCCCGCGAAGCCTACCAGCGGCACCAACAAAGCGAAAATGGCGGTATAGATGATCGCGACGACGCGAAACGAGCGAAAGCGATAAGAGACAATGCCAGTGGTGCCAAAAATCGCATGCACGACAAAGATGACGATGAACGACAACAACAAGCTGCTCGTGCTGACGATAAATCCCAGCGAACCGGCCAGCAACAGAAACGCGCCCAGGGCGGCGACGATATTGATGGTCTGCTCCGCGAAAAAGGAACGTAACGAAAACATGTGCTCCGCTGGCTCGGTTGCCTGGGGAGCAACAGCCGTCTCTGCCGTAAGCGGCGGGACGTTTACTGTGTCCACTGGAGCAGACGATACCACCTTTTCCGATTGCACTCCCATCGTATCGAGACGCATGGTTTCCGCTTCAGCCGTCGCTAACGCGCCAAAATGCGGAGACTGCGCGCGCGCTCTTTCTTTTAAAGGTACGAGTTGGGTACGGGCCAACTCCAACTGCTGCAACTGGCCTAAGCGAAACACGTAACGCCCAATCAATTGATTGACTGTCAGGGTCGCGCCGCCGTGATCCGCGACACGCCGCAACTCCTGCACTGAACGTTCCAAAAAAGGTTTTTCGTTGGCGATGTCAAGCGGATAACCACAGCGCGGACATTGCCCGTCTTGCCCCTCGCCTCCGGCGGGGACTGGCAGCCCGCAACAATCACAAACATGCGTCTGTGTTAGCATAAACGCCCTCACTTGTCTTTATAGCTCTTCCTGACTGCTTCACAACAAATTAAAAATGCCTGTTTACAGTCTAAGCGAGACCAGCTATGGAGTAAGAGTGTCAAATGTCCCATTCCTCTACTTACCTCTTCATTCCTCTCGGTCGTACGCATTCAAATTGTGACTGGGGACACTCCTGGGGACAGTGCGACGGGGACAAGATTGGGGAAACACGTTGTAGAACGATAGAGACAGCACATTGGACGGCTGTGACAGTTCGGTGGATTTGAATAGGTTTGAATGTGGATTTTTGTCCGCATAGAGCAACCGTGTTATTTGCTTTACATGGACGGTGTGGGTGTTTCGTGGTGCGATTACTAAGTAGGTGAGTGAAGGCAAGCGAAGTTCCAGCGCGCGCCCACAAGGGGACGCGGCTACGCGGGATGCTTGCAGATTTAGTAATTGCTCCATTTAGTGCTATAGACATTGTGACACCTGCTTATGAAAATGGGACAAAAGAAGGTTTGGTGATGATAAGGAATGCGACAGTTGAAAAATAAAACATTACTTGTTTAATAAGTATAAATAATTCTAATGTATCTCTCTAAAGTATAGTTTATTTTTGCCGATTTTACCATGTTCTGGTGTGAATTTTGCGTGTATCGAAATAAATGCATATGATAGTAGAATAGAAAAACACGTTCATTCCGTGAGGCATGGAGCGCCCGTAAAGTGACCGTTGGAACCGTGCAATGAATTGCACGCGGGCGCATGAATGCGGCCCCTACAGATTATGAGGAAGGTTGACAGAACGGCGAGCCAACGAATTGTGCCCTTACGGGTTTATTAATGATTTTGTTCGTGAAATTTCATCATCTCAGGATGACCTCACGCATTTTGAGCACGATGAATCAACTCCTTGCATCTATCAAGGGTTCGACGGAGTACTATGCTTGCCAGGAGAGCAGAGCGTGACGTGCGTCTTCTTCTGTCGAGGCCAGCGAGAGGTTGAGAATCACTTCCTGCAACTCACGAAGACCTTACAAATGGTGTCCCACAGGGTCGGCATGCTCCACTCCTTTTTTCCATAACAGGGAAGACGAAGGTCGTGATCGATGATTGAAAGGCTCGATTTGCTTCTCATTTTATTGTAGCGCTTTAAAATATTTTAGCAACATTTTACCTTTTTCTTGTATAGAAAGTGCATCAAGATAGATGCGCGAAAAGAGGGGAGGAGGGTTTACACTATCTCTCAAAACACCTGCTAAAAATCTGGAAAACTCTGTTATAATGAGGGAAATGGGAGCGACATGGAACAGATTAACGAGCAACATCCTCATGGCGGCGATTGGCTGCGCGAAATCGTTTTTGGACTCAATGATGGCCTGGTAACCACCCTCGTGTTTCTGATGGCGGTGAGTGGTGGCGCTGCGTCCAATTTACTGCTGCTGATGCTCAGTGAGGTGATGGCTGGTGGAGTATCCATGGCCCTCGGCGGCTATCTTTCGGCTCGCACCGAGCAAGAAGTGCTCGAAAAGCGCATCGCCACCGAACGCTATGAGATCGAACATGAGCCGGACGAGGAACGGGCGGAGTTGCGCGCTATCTATCGACGCAAAGGTATCAAGGGACCTTTGCTCGATCGCGTCGTGAATTATTTGACCGCGGACGAAGAACGCTGGCACCAGGCGTTAGTACATGATGAACTTGGTGTGGTGGAGGACACGAAAATCAGTCCCTGGTGGCAAGGACTTCAGGTTGGCATTTCCTTTGTGATTGGTGGTCTCATTCCGACGATTCCCGTGTTGCTCTCCTTGCCACAAGCTCGCTGGTGGGCGTATGGACTGACCGCCCTGACAGCCATGAGCCTGGGAGCAATCAAGGCTCGCTACACCCGCAAAGGGCCATTGCGCTCCGGCCTCGAATTCCTGGTGGTCGTCACCCTCGGCACACTAGCGGGCGTGGGCCTGGGACTTCTCTTGCACGCCGGGTGAACTGCGGTGCTGTACGGTCAAACAAACATACTGGGAAACTCCTGCTTTAAGGATTGAAAGAAAGACGTTGAGCGAGCACGAGATGAAATGTATAGGTGGTGTGATAGTGCTCCCACTCGGTGGGCAGACCCGCGATGAGCGCATCGTAGGCGGCGGGGTCTGTGTGCAGGTGGGTGCAGTAAAGCGTTTTGATGCTGTGCATCACACTGGCTACATCCACCGCGAACAACTCGCCCGCGTGCCCTCCCCACG
>CAZZWK010000003.1:21421-128352 GCA_964657925.1 uncultured Dictyobacter sp. | reverse complement strand
ATGGTACCGATGTTCACATGCGGTTTTGTTCGCTCGAACTTCTTCTTCGCCATTTCTATTCCTCTTCAATTATGTGTTTTCAATGTTGCTTTTTCCCGCAATTGTACGAGAATGATTACAGAAAGATACAGCAACTCGGTCGGCCTGTTCCCTGAATTCGGCACCGAGTTTGTGTAGAATACAGCAAACGATAATACTTTGACTAGTGGTACTAGTGGGATTCGTCTCACAGGTTTCGCATAATGGCCTTCCACATAAGCCACTGTGCTACCGGTGTCTATCACAAACACTCGGGGCACCTACCAGAGGGAGATGCCCCGAGCATTGGTTTTACTTTGAGGAGCGTTTGGCGATGATTTCATCGGCCAAATTCCTCGGAACGGGCTCATAGTGCGAAAACTCCATTGTGTAGCTCGCACGCCCGCTGGTCATCGAACGGAGTTCATTTACGTAGCCGAACATTTCGGAGAGAGGAACCATGCCCCTGACCACATACATCGTTCCACGATTATCCATACCCTGGATGACGCCACGGCGACGGTTGAGATCACCGATCACGTCGCCATAAAATTCTTCCGAGGTGGTAACTTCGACCTTCTCCACAGGCTCAAGCAGGATCGGTGCGGCCTTCATGACCGCGTTCTTGATACCGATGGAACCGGCTGTTTTAAAAGCCATCTCGCTTGAGTCTACATCATGATATGAGCCATCATACAACGTGACTTTGACATCGATCATCGGATAGCCAGCCAGAATGCCGTTATCCAACGTCTCTTTCACGCCATTTTCAACCGGTCTGATGTATTCCTTTGGAATCACGCCACCGACAATGGCGTTCACGAACTCGAAGCCCTTACCGCTTTCGTTCGGCTCAACACGCAACCACACATCGCCATACTGACCGTGACCACCGGTCTGGCGCACGTGTTTCCCTTGCGCCTGTGCCTCCTTCGTGATCGATTCACGATAGGCGACCTGGGGACGACCGATATTAGCCTCGACTTTGAACTCGCGCGACATACGATCCACCAGCACGTCCAGGTGCAATTCACCCATACCACTGATGATCGTCTGACCACTTTCCTCATCGGTATGCACCTGGAAAGTAGGATCTTCCTCGGCAAGCTTGCCCAGCGCGATCGCCATCTTATCCTGGTCGGAACGAGTCTTCGGCTCGACCGCAATCTGGATCACCGGCTCTGGAAACTGGATCGATTCCAGGATGATCGGTTTCTGCGCGTCGGCCAGTGTATCGCCGGTGAAGGTGTTGCGCAAACCAACGGCGGCACAGATGTCACCGGCACGAATCTCGTCGATATCTTCGCGGTGGTTCGCATGCATACGTAACAAGCGACCGACACGCTCGGATTTACCCTTCGTCGTATTCTCGACCGAGCTACCCTTGGTAAGGATGCCCGAGTAGACACGCAGGTACGATAGACGACCGACAAACGGGTCGGAAACGATCTTGAAGACCAGAGCGCTGAAAGGCACGTCGTCGTCCACCTGACGTGAGATTTCCTCGTTGGTATCGGGATCGATACCGATCGGAGCCTCGATGTCCAGTGGCGATGGCAGGTAAGCGATGACCGCATCGAGCATGGCCTGCACGCCTTTATTCTTCAACGAACTGCCACAAAGCACCGGCACCAGTTTGCTCGTGATCGTCGCGCGTCGTAAGGCCGCGGTCAGTTCTTCGCGTGTGATCTCTTCACCTTCCAGGTACTTCAGAGTCAGTTCCTCGTCGGATTCGGCAACGCGCTCGATCAATGTGTCGCGATGCTGCTGGAATTCGGCGAGCATATTTTCGGGAATCGCTACGTGCTCGGACGTGGTGCCCAGGTCATCGGTAAAGATGACCGCCTTCTGCTCCAGCAGGTCGATGAAACCTTTAAAGTCGCTCTCACTGCCGACAGGGATTTGAATGGGAACGGGAACCGCACCCAGGCGTTCTACGATCATATCCACTGTTCGCCAGAAATCGGCACCGGTGCGGTCCATTTTATTCACGAAGCAGATACGAGGCACATTGTACTTGTTGGCCTGACGCCAAACGGTTTCAGATTGTGGTTCTACACCGGCGACAGCATCAAAGACCACGACCCCACCATCGAGCACGCGCAGTGAGCGCTCGACCTCGGCAGTGAAATCAACGTGGCCTGGAGTATCGATAATATTGACACGGTGATCCTGCCAGAAACAGGTGGTGGCAGCCGACGTGATCGTAATGCCACGCTCTTGCTCCTGCACCATCCAATCCATTGTTGCAGCACCCTCGTGTACCTCACCGATACGGTGGATCTTTTTGGTATAGAAGAGGATGCGCTCAGTGGTTGTGGTCTTACCAGCGTCAATATGAGCGATGATACCAATATTGCGAGTTTTTTCGAGTGGATATTCTCTTGCCATGATTCGTTTTTACCAGCGATAATGAGCGAAAGCTTTATTTGATTCCGCCATCCTGTGGGTCTCTTCTCGTTTCCTAATAGTTGCACCTTGACCCGCTGCTGCATCCATTAGTTCACTGGCAAGCTTCTCGGCCATGGATCTGCCGGTACGAGTGCGGGCTGATTTGATAAGCCAGCGCATAGCCAGTGCAATTCCGCGATCGTTTCGGACATCAACGGGCACTTGGTAGGTTGAACCACCAACGCGACGCGGCTTTACTTCAAGCGTGGGCTTTGAATTCCGCAACGCCTGCTCAAATACGTCAAGAGGAGGCCGTTTCTGTCTGTTTTCGATCGTCTCAAAGGCGTCGTAGATAATTCTTTCAGAAAGACTACGCTTGCCGTCAATCATCATTTTGTTGACAAAGCGCGCGACATTTCTGCTCTTATATTTAGCATCCGGGATATCCGGCCTGCGCACGACTTTTTTCCGTCTTGGCATGTTCTGCCTGCCTTTCAACAAGTATAACAAAGTGGTTGCAGTGAACCTTCCAAATCCACCACACAGGAACCCAACATATCCAGTATCCGTCGTTTCGATGGGGAGACGCTCACCGTTCACAAACCAATGTGAAGGACACCAGAAAAGGCGTCGATTCGATGAAAAATACATTCTTTTCATCTTCTTCGGACGCCTACACGCGGGTGCCTTTCCACGTCTTCGACAGATATCTCGTTTCGACCGCTTTAAAACGAATCGAAACGATGAATCAGGAGAACACCCGACTATCATCGTGAGCAGAAAATAGAGAACAACTATTTACTGACGATGATGTGTGATTTACCGACTGCTATTACGAAAGTCGTAGATGTACTGTCGCCTGTTTATCGACCGCCCTTAGTTGGCGCTGCCGCCTGACCGGGCTTCGGACGTTTGGCTCCGTACTTCGAACGACCGCGACGGCGTTTTGAGACACCCTCACTATCCAATGTACCACGCACGATATGATATCGAACGCTTGGCAGGTCCTTTACACGACCGCCACGAATGAGCACTACCGAGTGCTCCTGCAAATTATGGCCCTCACCAGGAATATATGCGGTGACTTCCATCTGGTTTGAGAGACGCACACGCGCGATCTTGCGCATCGCCGAATTCGGCTTCTTAGGCGTCATGGTACGAACCTGGGTGCACACGCCACGTTTCTGGGGCGAGCCACGCAGGCGGGAGGTCCTGTTCTTCAACGCGTTATACGAGTACAACAACGCCGGGGCCTTCACTTTTTTCTGTTTGTTCGAACGGCCCTTTCGGACCAGCTGATTAATTGTCGGCAAGGAACAATCCTCCCTGTCCTCGTTCTAGTCTAGAAGCACGCGGATAGGATTTCTATCCGCGTTATCTTTTCACTTACATGCGATTGTCAATACTATCACTCGTCGTCGTCGCTGTCAAGTGTTAATCCAAGTGGGGCACCAGCAGCTACTGGCGCACTCGCGACCACACTCGCAACAACCGGCGCATTCGCCGCGACGCGTGCCGCCGCCGCCTGCTGACGCGCGATCTGGTCCCGTCGGCGCTGAGCAATGCCAGAACCAGCCGGAATCAGTTTACCGATGATCACGTTCTCTTTCAAACCAACCAGATGATCAGTCTGCGCCTCGATCGCCGCTTCCGTCAACACACGCGTTGTCTCCTGGAAGGAGGCCGCGGATAAGAAGCTGTCGGTATTGAGCGATGCCTTGGTGACACCGAGCAACACCGTTGCCGCAGTCGCGGGCTCGCCACCTTCGGCCAGAATTCTGGCATTGGTGTCCGCGTATACGAAACGATCAACCAGATCGTTCGGCAACATATCGGTATCGCCGGAGTCGTCAACCTTCACACGTCGCAACATCTGCCGCACGATCACCTCGATGTGTTTATCATGGATATACACACCGGTATTTCGGTATACACGCTGCACCTCTTTTGTCAGGTACAACTGTACTGCCTCACGACCCTGGATGCGCAAGACATCCTGTGGATCACGTTGGCCCGCGGTAATTGGTGTACCGGCCTGAATCTCCTGACCCTCCGCAACCGCGAGATTGCGCGAAGCAGGAATAGGATACGAACGCTCGTCACGCTCCTCGAAACGAATCGAAAGATTACCATCGTTCAGCACGACCTCACCATCGGTGCGTGCTATGACTGGAACCTGCTCCTCTCCACTTTCGCCAGAGAGCATAGCGATGACCTGATCTTTTTGCACGTGATCATGGTCCTCGACCAGTACTTTAGCCGAAACATCCTGTGGCAATGGATATTCATCGAAGAAGATGTTGGTTGAGACCACACGTACGGTACGCGCACTCGTCACCTCGTCCTTCACGATCTCGACAATACCATCAATCTCGCTGATCTCCGATTTGTCCTTTGGCACACGTGCCTCGAACAACTCTTCAACACGCGGTAGACCCTGAGTGATGTCTCCTTGCGCGCCTGCAATACCACCGGAGTGGAAGGTACGCATCGTCAACTGTGTACCAGGCTCACCAATCGATTGCGCCGCGACGATACCAACCGCCGCGCCAATACGCACCAGCGCGTTTGCCGCCAGGTCACGTCCATAGCACTTGCGGCAGATACCGCGTCGCGCCAGGCAGTTCAGAGGTGAACGCACACGTACCGCTGCAATATTCGCGGCAATAATCTCGTCCACATCTTCATCCAAAAGCTCCTCACCCGCTTCCAGGTGTGGAATCTCCGGAATCTCCTCGGCCAGCACACGTCCCAACAGACGGCCACGCGAGTTCTCCAGGCCCATCGCCTGCGAGTCGGCTTGCGCGATGGTAATACCATCGGTCGTGCCACAATCCTCTTCTGTAACGATCACATCCTGCGCCACGTCGATCAAACGACGTGTCAGGTAACCGGACTCCGCAGTACGCAAGGCAGTATCGGCGAGACCTTTGCGCGCGCCGTGGGTACTGATAAAGTACTCCAACACGCTCAAACCCTCACGGAAGTTACCGCGGATCGGAATGTCGATGATTTTACCAGACGGGCTTGCCATCAAACCACGCATACCGGACAACTGACGGATCTGCTGGAACTTCGCTTTCGTCGCGCCGGATTCCGCGATCGTGTAAATCGAACCATACGGATCGAGTACCGAACGCACCATCTTCTGCACGTTGTCCGTGGCCTCGTTCCAGATCACGATCGTCTGCTGATAACGCTCGTTCTCCGTGATGAGTCCTTCGTGGAACTGCTCCTCCAACTCGGCGACTTTAGCGTCCGCCTTCGCCAGTTCCTCGACCTTACCCGCTGGAACCTGCACATCGCTAATCGCGACGGTCGCGCCAGCCTTGGTGGCGAAGAAGAAACCGAGTCGTTTGATCTCGTCGGCCAGTTCCGTCGTTTTGACACGGCCATATTCTTTAAAGCATTCGCCGATCACCTGTCGCAGATTCTCTTTCTTCATAGCGTAGTTCTTGAAGCGAATACGCTCGGGCAGAGCTTCGTTGAAGATGATACGACCGACCGTAGTGGTCACCAGCTTCCCATTTGAATGCAGTGTCGCCTTGTCAGGAGGAGGCGAGTCGTACACATCGACTGAGCCGATGCGCACTTTGACCGGTGCTTGCAGATCGATCACACCTTGCTGATAGGCTAACATGGCCTCATCGATATCGGTGAAGCTACGTCCCTCGCCCTTCTTATTGGGGCGCTCTTGCGTCAGGTAGAAACAACCCAACACCATATCCTGGCTAGCGCCGATCGATGGATCGCCGTTCGCAGGCTGGAGCAGGTTGCGCGTCGACATCATGAACTGGCGGGCCTCGTCCTGTGCCTTGTCGGACAGCGGCACGTGTACGGCCATCTGGTCACCGTCGAAGTCAGCGTTAAATGCCGAACAGACGAGCGGGTGCAGTTGGATCGCGCTACCCTCGACCAGCACGGCCTCGAACGCCTGAATACCCAAACGGTGCAGCGTCGGGGCGCGGTTGAGCAGAACTGGATGGTTTTTAATGACCTCTTCCAATACGTCCCACACCTCTGGCTTGATGCGCTCGACGAAGCGTTTCGCACTCTTGATGTTGTGGGCGAAGTTTTGCTCGACCAGTTTGCGCATCACGAACGGTTTGAACAACTCCAGCGCCATACGTTTGGGTAGACCACACTGGTTCAATTTCAGGTCAGGGCCTACCACGATTACGGAACGACCAGAGTAGTCGACACGTTTACCGAGCAGGTTCTGGCGGAAACGCCCCTGTTTGCCTTTGAGCATATCCGAGAGACTCTTCAGCTTATGATTGCCGGAGCCAGCGACCGCACGACCACGGCGACCGTTGTCGATCAAAGCGTCGCATGCCTCTTGCAACATGCGTTTCTCGTTACGGATGATGATCTCAGGCGCGCCCAACTCCAGCAAGCGCTTCAGGCGGTTGTTGCGGTTGATTACACGCCGGTACAGATCATTCAAGTCCGAGGTCGCGAAACGACCGCCATCCAACTGCACCATTGGGCGCAGATCCGGTGGCAGCACAGGCAATACCGTCAGGATCATCCACTCGGGCAACGTGTTTGACGTACGGAAAGCTTCAACCACCTTCAGCCGTTTCGTCGCCTTCTTACGGCGTTGTCCGACAGTCGTACTGATCTCGCGACGCAGGTCCTCGGCCAACTTCTCCAGGTTGATATCGACGATCAACTCACGAACCGCTTCCGCTCCCATGCCAGCACGGAACACATCGCCGAAGTTGTCTTTCAACTCGCGGTAACGATTCTCTTGCAGCAAGTCCATCTTCTTGAGGCCCTCAAGGTCGCGGCGCGCTTGCTCAAGACGTGTACGCTCGTCGTTGCGTTCGCGCTCAAGCTGGCTCTGTGCGTTGTCGATCTGGCTCTGGTACTCCACGCCCAGACGGTCAGCCTCATGCCTCGTCTCGGTCTCCATGCTTTCCAGTTCACGATGCGCCTGCTCTGCGATCGCGTTGCGCGCGGTCTCAGCTTTGCGCTCCAATTCGCCCAACTGTTTCGCGGTGACAGTACTACCCTCTTCTACAATCACCTGATCGGTTGGCTCAAAGGTAATATTCTCTTCCGCGACCTGATCCATCGACTCACGCAAAAGTGCGAGTGTAGCGCTCTCCGCCTGTCGCGAGGCTTCGAGATCCTGTTCGCGCTGCGCCTCTACATCTTTGCGATTCGCGGACAGGTGCTCATCGTTTTCTCGCAACGCGTTGTCACGCTGAGCATGCAGACTGTTGACACGCTCGACGACTTTCTCGTCAAGGTTTTGCTCAAGCGAGGCCGTCTCTTCGTCCAGACGCATCAACTCGCGCTGCCGTGCCTCTTCGTCGATGTTGGTGACAACATACAGCGCAAAGTACAGGATACGCTCCAGGTTGCGCGGCGAAAGGTCCAGCAGCAGACCGATGCGGCTCGGCGTTCCCTTAAAGTACCAGATGTGACTTACCGGTGAAGCCAATTCGATATGGCCCATGCGTTCGCGGCGAACCTTCGAGCGTGCCACCTCGACACCACACTTGTCGCATACAATACCTTTAAAACGGACGCGTTTATATTTTCCGCAATAACACTCCCAGTCCTTGGTTGGCCCAAAAATGCGCTCACAAAAGAGTCCATCCTTTTCAGGCCTGAGTGTACGGTAGTTAATTGTCTCCGGTTTCGTTACCTCGCCATAGCTCCAACCACGAATCTGTTCGGGGCTGGCAAGGCTGATACGGATAGCGTTAAAATCATTTACTTCGAGCATGCTACCTCTCCTGGGATAATGGAACTGGCGACAGCCGTAATGGCTGTCGCTTCACAGAAACACAAAGGCTTTTTCCGTGGTCCCACTATACTATTGGTCTCCTTCGAAACCGGACAGATTAATACCCAGTTCGGGCATCACATCGTTCGAGGTATCCTCGACGAACTGAATCTTCTGTTCGTCTTCGTTCAACACCTCGACATTGATACCCAGGCTTTGCAATTCTTTGACGAGCACTTTGAAGGACTCTGGAACGCCCGGTTCCATGATGTTCTCGCCCTTCACGATGGCCTCGTACGTCTTCACACGCCCGACTACGTCGTCAGACTTGACGGTGAGAATCTCTTGCAGGATATGTGCGGCTCCATACGCCTCCAACGCCCACACTTCCATCTCACCGAAACGCTGTCCACCGAACTGCGCTTTACCACCCAGCGGCTGCTGCGTAATCAAGCTGTAAGGTCCGGTCGAACGCGCGTGTACTTTATCTTCTACCAGGTGAGCCAGTTTCAACATGTAGTTGTAACCGACGGTAATCGGATGATCGAACGGCTCGCCCGTGCGTCCATCGAACAGCTGGACTTTACCCGTCTCGGGCAAACCAGCGCGGCGCAAGAACTCTTCGATATCATCTTCGGAGGCACCATCGAAAACTGGCGTCGCTATCTTGAAACCAAGCGCTTCAGCGGCCCAGCCCAGGTGCGTCTCCATGATCTGACCTATATTCATGCGGTGCGGCACACCGAGTGGATTCAGGATAATGTCGACCGGTGTCCCATCAGGCAAGAATGGCATATCTTCAATTGGTAACACGCGCGAAATCACGCCCTTATTACCGTGTCGACCGGCCATTTTGTCACCGGCGCCAATTTTACGCTTCTGCGCGATACTCACACGCACCAGTTGGTTGACACCAGGAGGTAGCTCATCGCCAGCCTCACGCGAGAAGACTTTGACCTCGACAATCTTGCCACGCTCACCATGGGGCACACGCAGCGAGGTATCTTTCACCTCACGCGCTTTCTCACCGAAGATCGCGCGCAAGAGTTTCTCTTCAGCCGTCAGTTCAGTCTCGCCCTTTGGTGTGATCTTACCCACCAGAATATCCTGCGCGCCAACCTCGGCACCCACATAGATGATGCCGCGCTCGTCCAGGTTACGCAGGCCTTCCTCACCAACGTTCGGAATATCACGCGTAATCTCTTCTGGTCCCAGTTTGGTATCACGCGCATCGACCTCGTACTTTTCGATGTGAATCGAGGTGAAGAGGTCTTCGTGCACAATACGCTCGCTAATCAGGATGGCGTCCTCAAAGTTGCCGCCCTCCCAACTCATGAACGCGACCAGAATGTTCTGACCGAGCGCCAACTCACCATTTTCGGTCGAGGTGTTGTCAGCGATCACCTGTCCCTTGGTGACATAGTCGCCCTTCTTCACGAT
This sequence comes from uncultured Dictyobacter sp., assembly GCA_964657925.1. Classification (GTDB taxonomy): domain Bacteria; phylum Chloroflexota; class Ktedonobacteria; order Ktedonobacterales; family Ktedonobacteraceae; genus Dictyobacter. Next base: position 118,763 of record CAZZWK010000003.1, on the reverse strand, counting down.
CGGGCGCTGATTGATGCAGGTGCCAGCGTTCGAGCGCACGAATTTACGCAGACGATGTGCATAGATCTCGCCCTGCTCATCGACCACTTCAATGCGGCGCGCGGTTGATGAAACGACTTCACCATTAGCACGACTCACCACAACCTGGCCGGAATCGATAGCGATCTGCCGCTCGATGCCAGTCCCGCAGATGGGGGACTGTGGACGCAGCAGAGGCACCGCCTGACGCTGCATGTTCGCACCCATCAGGGCGCGGTTCACGTCGTCATGTTCCAGGAACGGGATCAGCGCGGTCGCGACCGACACCGTCTGGCGTGGAGAAACGTCCATATAGTCGATATTGTCGGAGTTCTCCATAAAGAACTCACCCTGATAGCGAGCCAGCACACGCTCATCCACAAATTCGTTGTTTTCTGTCAACGTCGCGTTGGCCTGCGCGATCCAGAAGTTTTCCTCGTCGTCCGCGGTCTGATAATCGACATGGTCGGTGACAAAAGGCTTGACACGCACCTCTGTATCGCCCAACAATTCGGATAACTGGTTGAATAGATTCTGATCGACACGTACACGCTCGCGCGCTGCAATCAAAACGCTACCATCGGCAGCTTTGACCTCTTCACGCTCGTGCCCGACGATTCCACGGAACTCACGACCGATCAAACCAGGATCATTCGCGCGCATACGTTTGTATACCTTGCGGTACGGCGTCTCGATAAAACCATAGGGATTGGTTTGCGCGTAGGTCGCCAGGTTACCGATCAAACCAATGTTCGGACCTTCAGGAGTCTCGATCGGGCAGATACGTCCGTAGTGAGACTCGTGCACGTCACGCACATCGAAACCGGCGCGATCGCGAGACAGACCACCGGGGCCAAGAGCGGACAGGCGGCGCTTGTGACCGATCTCGGCCAATGCGTTCGTCTGGTCCATGAACTGGGAAAGCTGGCTACCACCAAAGAACTCGCGCATCGCGGCCACGACCGGTCGAATATTGATCAACGCGTTCGGTGTCGCCTGCCCCGGCTCCTGAATGCTCATGCGCTCTTTGACCACGCGCTCCATGCGCAACAGGCCAACACGGAACTGGCTCTGAATTAACTCACCAACGCAGCGCACACGACGGTTGCCCAGGTGGTCGATGTCGTCTTTACGCCCATGCCCGTTGTTCAACGAGATCAGGCGGCGCACGATATTGACCAGATCATCTTGCGTCAAGATGCGTTGGCTCTGCGGAATCGACAGGTCTAGCTTACGATCGAGTTTATAGCGACCGACATTGCCCAGGTCGTAACGACGTGGATTGAAGAACAGGTTCTTCACCAGCGAACGCGCGTTATCCAGGGTGGCGGGATCGCCAGGACGCAGCTTTTTGTAGAGTTCGAGCAGAGCCTCGTCCTCTTTCTTCACTGGATCGCGATCGAGCGTCGCTTGAATATAACGAATAGTAGGATCGTTATCGACACCCGCGAAGGCGTCGAGAATGCCCTGGTCCGTCGAGAGATCGAGTTCTTCTGTATGATAATGGTCTTTCGCAAGACCAGAGATGGCACGTAACAGCGTGGTCACCGGAATTTTGCGCTTGCGATCGATTTTCACGGTCAACAAGTTCTTGTTGCTGGTCTCGAACTCCAACCACGCGCCACGGCCAGGGATCAATTTCGCGGCGTACAGTTTTTTCCCAGTGGTCGCGTCCTCATCTACGGTGAAGTAGACGCCTGGAGAGCGCACAAGCTGGCTGACCACGACACGCTCGGCACCATTGATAATGAACGTGCCATCGGTCGTCATCAGCGGGAAATCGCCCATGAAGACATCTTTTTCAATGATCTCGCCGGTCTCTTTATTAATCAAGCGAGCCTTCACATTTAATGGGGCGGCGAACGTCGCGTCACGATCGCGGCACTCGTCCTCGGAATATTTCGGTTTCCCGAATGGCTCTGGCGGAACTATAAATTCAAGGCTTAAATTTTTACCAGTAAAATCTTCAATAGGAGAAATTTCGCTAAAGAGTTCGTGCAAACCTTCTTTCTTAAACCATTCAAAAGAATCAAGTTGGATTTGGATCAGGCCAGGCATAGGCCGTATGTCAGGAATGCGTGCGAATGACACCCGTTCAGGGAGTGCGACGGCCCTTGTGCTTACTGCCATACTGAGTATTCTCCTCTCACCGATAGCCATAGAGGATAAAGAGGCACGAAACCTCGTGTCTCTCAAGGAACAGAAAACGGAAAAACAGATAAAGTGATAATAATGCCTGTTTTGTGAAACGGTCTATGACAAGAAAAGTAACCGCTCGCCAGCGCAGTAAGCGGTTACTCCTACACTTCTACACGTACACACATTGTGCGTATCACCAGCCTGTGCCAGAATCCGTCCAACAAACCCCTCCCATGGATTCCACAATCTACTGTCGCGCGCGATACAGATCTGAGCAGCAAAAAACGCCACAAGAGCCCTCTACTCGGCTGGAGCCGGTCGCTCACGTTTCCACGTCAACGGAAAGGAACTGCTCTTTGTGGTTGCTACAATACTACTTATGTTATGCTTTGGGGAACAAAAGTGCTGTTTCGTAACGCGTCTCGTCTCTTTACCAAGCGCATCATCGTGTTATCCATCACTTATAACACTGCTGTTAATAGTATACACATACTGGCAAGATACTAGTATACGTCTTGCATAGAGGATTGTCAATACCTACACGCAACCAATTTTATCGATCAGGAGGTATTGGTACTTTTGTGCTGCGAGAAGGCGCACTCGCTCATCGTTACTAGCTCGTACGTTCTTTATCTACTTATTTCTGTGGTTATTATAGCACATATTCGCGCGCAATAAAAGTACTAGCGCTGCCTTTTTTGGGTTCGTCATTACCTATTACTCGGATATATGCAACGCTTGCGCGATCTCTTCTCCCAGGTCCGGATTCCATGCCTGCTCGGTATCCAACCAGCGTTTATGCAGTAAGGAGAGCAGCAGGTGGCGATTGTCACTACTCAGCAGGTTGAGGTCGACCATCGATTCCACTTCGCCTGGATAAATAAATGCGAGCACAAAATTATCGATACGAATAGTCGCCTGCACATTCAAATGATAGCTGTGCGAAGACCCTAGCTTATGCCCAAACGAGACACTGCCAATGAGACCAATCACAATAAATACCGCGCCCACCACACTTACCGCCAGACCAGCCAGAAAAAGCACAATAGCTAACGCCGTCAATGCAAAGGCGAGTAGCGGATGCGCCATATGTAGTGTCCAGCCCACCACGATCGCTGGCACCAGTCCGATCAGCACCGCGACAAAACACCAGAAAGAGCTATTCATCATCCACAGGATGCTCTTCATATTTTCAGCCGATAGGTCGCGCACTGTGACGATACTTCCGTTTTTCGCTCCCTCAGCATCCCGGTCGTACTCGAATGTCAACATTCCCTTTATATAGCCTTCGTGCAATGCGTAGAGAAAACGCATCACCAGGAAACTGCCCCACACCGTGATGAACGAGACAAACCAGGAGAGAGAAACCAGCGCATCCTGCCATTTTAGATATGGGGTAAACTGGTGAGAATATGTGCGCCAGAGCACGATACCCAGCACAATACTCACAGCCATACAGACGAGAAGAGCAGCAAGAAAAAGTCTTCCCAGGGCACGAATCCGTTTGTATTGCGCTTGCGCAAGACCGAAGCAATATGTATCACCCACGATTTTCGCCATATTTTCACCTATCCCTCATAACACTGCGGCAAATAATTACTCGCCACCTACATAATAGACGAGTGAGACTATGCTGAAAGTGACAAAGTCGAGCGAGGAAAAAGATGAATATCGCCTCTATGCCTCAAAGCTAACGAGCGTCGGCGCGCAAATCGTCGAAGAGGATTGTCTGGAGGTAGCGCTCGGCAGCACTGGGAAAGATCGTCACAATCACTTTTCCATGATTCTGCTCTTTGCGCGCCTCCTGAAGCGCTGCCCAGGCCACCGCACCACTGCTGATGCCAACGGAGAGGCCTTCTTTTTTCATGATATCGATGGCGGTCGTCACTGCATCCTGATCGGTTACAGGGATTACACGATCGATGAGGTCTACACGCAAGGTATCCGGAATAAAACCAGGACCCAGTCCCTCGATTCGATGGGGACCGGGACGCCCCCCCGAAAGCACCGCGCACGAGGCAGGTTCGACGGCAACGACCTCGATGCCTGGTTTATGCTCGCGCAATCCCTCGGCCACACCGGTCAAGGTGCCACCAGTGCCGACACCGATCACCACCATATCCACGGTTCCCAGCGTCTGCTCCCATATCTCGACCGCCGTGCCATCGCGGTGCGCACGCGGGTTGGCCTGATTATAAAATTGCTGGGGATACCAGGTATGCGTGCGTGTCGTGCGCAACTCGATGACTTTGTTGATAGCGCCACGCATGCCCTGCGCGGCTGGCGTCAAAATCACTTCAGCGCCAAAGCGTTGGAACAACAGACGGCGATCGAGCGAAACTGTGTCGGGCATGGTCAGAACACAGTGGTATCCACGCGCCGCCGCGATGCACGCGAGCGAAACGCCCATATTGCCACTGGTCGGCTCGATAATCGTGCTACCGGGCCGCAGCAATCCTTGCCCCTCGGCCTCCGCGATCATCTGGAGCGCCACGCGATCTTTCGCGCTTCCACCAGGACCCATCATCTCCAACTTCGCCAGCAGTTTCGCCACAAACTGAGGATGCATACCGGGCACCTCCTGCTCGGCAGTGAAGCGTTTAAGCTCTAGCAAAGGAGTGCGACCGACCAGTTCTGATACATTCTGTGCCCAGTGGACCATAACGTTGTTAGCCTTCTTTCTCCTCCGGCAGCAAAGCGAGAATTAAGCTAACCAGCACTTGCACAACACCGGGTTTAGGATCAGCGCTTCATAAGTGTAGGATGAGCGCCACAGTAACCAGACGAGTAGAGAAGAAGCAGATACGCGAGACGCCGCGTTAAATATAATACATCGTCTCTTCTGGACTACCAGTGCGATGACGCCGTGCCAACTCTTCGATCGTTGTCGAGGTCAATATCTGCTGCGTGAGCATGTCGATCTGTTGCCAGACATCTCGTAAAGCACAGCCAGGAGAGAGTTTGCAAAAATCGGGGTTGGGAAGACACTCCATGGGCGGTACGTACCCTTCAAGGGCTTGCATCACTTGCGCCATGGTGATTTGAGCGGGGGCCTTTGCCAGCATATGCCCGCCACGCGGACCACGAATGCTTTTCACCAGGCCCTCTTTACGCAGTACCATCAGAATCTGGTCCAGGTACTGTTCGGGAATATGCTGGCGCGTCGCGATATCCGAGCTTTCAATCGGCCCTTGTCCATAGTACGCGGCCATATCGAGCATCGCTCTCAGACCATAATCTCCCTTCATCGTTAGCTTCATAAGACAAGGACCTTTCCACGGGGCAAATATGACAGACAACCATTGTATCTCTTTTCAATGCTAGAATATATCAGCCAGGAATGCATGTCAATGGTTTTCTTCAGCAAACTCATCGCTATAGACCTCTACGCGTTCATAGTATAAGACGATAATGCGCGTACGAAGGTTAGATTACGCTGAGAACTTGTAGAGATTAGCTCATGAGTCTTGCGACGAGTGCGAGACATCACTATAATGAAATCTGAATGCGCAGAAAAGACGTGCCGAACTATCCATATTATCAGGTGGACCATAAGGGGAAGAAACTATGCAACAGAGCGCGAGCTGGCAGGCGAGTCCAGAGAAACAGCCGCAGCTAAAGGTGCTCGTCGTCGACGACGAGGACAACATTATCGAACTCATTCGGCTTGGTCTGCGTTACGAAGGTTTTCAGGTCGAAGTGGCATCGGACGGTGAACAGGGTATTATGCAGGCTCAGCGCGTGAATCCTGACCTTATCATTCTCGATGTTATGATGCCTGGTATCGACGGCATAGAAGCATGCCGCAGACTACGAAGCAATCCCACAACCAGGGATATCCCCGTGCTTATGCTGACCGCGAAGGATGATGTCAGCGATCGCATTCTCGGCCTGCAAACAGGAGCAGACGACTATCTGACCAAGCCTTTCGACTTCTACGAATTACTGGAACGCATCAAGGCTATCTTACGACGGCAGAACAGGGCAAAAAGTGCCTATGGCGAGAGTGGTAGCGAAAACGAGGGGCAGGTATTGACCTTTGGAGACCTGCGTATGAACACAACTACACGCGAGGTCACACGCAACAACCATTTGATTGAGCTTACTGCGACCGAATACAACCTCCTTCATCTCTTTATGAGTCATCCACGCCAGGTGCTCGACCGTAAAACCATCCTCAACTGTGTCTGGGGCTACGATTTCCTCGGTGAAACAAATATCATCGAGGTTTACGTCCGCTATCTGCGCGAAAAGATTGAAGATTCTCCCAGTTCGCCACGCTTGATCATGACGGTACGCGGTGTCGGCTACGTTTTGAAGGGCTAATCTGTACTAGTTCTCCTCTCCCACATCGTATTCTAAGGAGAACAAATTCTGTTTTCTATGTGGCAAACAAACAGCGATGAAGAAGAGTTTCTTCATTCTAGGTGGTAGGTATGGCAAGTCCATTGGATAAGCAAAAATTAATACAACCGATATCACAACCGTTGCCATATAAAAGCACAAAAGGGGACGAAGAGCGATCTTTACCCTGGCTACAGCCCTTTTTCAGTTTACGCATGCAGCTCACTCTCGTTTTTACACTGCTCTTGATCCTCATCGTGCCATTTACCTACCTCCTGCTCAACAAACAAATATCGACCACCACCACGACGCTGATTCTTATCGGTATTTTTATTGTCGGAGGGGCCCTGTCCTATGCCTTCATCACGCTCCTCTTGCGCCCACTCTTTCGCGTGACCGATGCGGCACAAGCTATCGCCATTGGCGACTTGGCGCAGCGCGATCGACTCCCCTTGCGCCTACCGCCCCAGGATGAGATCGATCGCCTCGCGGGTAGTCTGAATGAGATGGCGACACGCCTGGAATACGCCGAGGCCATGCAGAAGGCCTCGCAAGATCGCTTCCATCAATTTTTCTCCGATGCCTCTCATCAGTTACGTACTCCACTCACTTCGATCCGTGGCTTTACCGAACTGCTTATGCGCGGCGCAAAAGATGATCCAGAAGTGTCGCAACGCATTCTCACGCGCATGAAAAACGAATCGGAACGCATGACGCTCCTGATCAATGATCTGCTCACCGTCGCCCGCCTCGACGATACCCATCCCCTGAAACTTCAGTACATCGACCTGCTCGATCTGGCAATGGAAAGCATTGAACAAACACGCCTACGCGCGAACGACGAACGGAAGATTTCGTTACAAGTCGTGACGCAAGAACGTCTGGGCATGCAAGCGGACAAAGAACGCATCAAGCAGTTGCTTTTTATTCTACTTGACAATGCGCTCAAATATGGGCGCCCGGCACCGGATGGTCAGATCACGCTCAAACTCGATAAACGGGATGGTCAAATAATTATCTTCGTCATCGACAATGGCGACGGCATTACTACCGACGATCTGGGCCACATCTTCGAAGCGTTCTACCGTGGACGCCATCGCACCATCGCGCAGTCGTCCGGTACTATCGGCACAGGTCTGGGGCTGACGATCGCATCATCGATCGCCCGCGCGCACGATGGCGCGATCGCGGTTTCGAGCGAACCAGGCGATACCGAGTTCAAAGTACTCCTACCATGCCCAGATTGAACAGGAACTGCAAACACGAAAAACTCTCTTCATGGCAGCAATGCCCTTTTGCTCTTTTTCAAATGCAGAGAGATTACTCCTATGTAGATTGACACAATTTGGTTTATTATGATACAATCTCGCGAGCATTAAAAAAGAGTGTAATTAAGCATAAGCATAGGTTATATGTCTGTTCTATCATTATCTCCGAATAAAGGTAAAATGTCGTTATGTGGACTTCAACGATGGATCTCGACCTGAAAAAGGTTTTACTGACACAGATTATTGGCCGTTTTTATCACAATATCTATTTCTCCTCCTACTCTCCCTTACAAGTACAAAATCTGCCACGCCAGTCGCTACCCGATAGCCGCTGGGTGCGTGTACGCAATCGCCTCGCGGGCATCGGTGGCAACGATTTGCAACTCCTCTACCAGGAACGCGACATACGCTCGGCACCAGCCGCCGCGCCTGGTAAAAAACATCTCTATCCTGGGCAGGAGGTCGTTGGCGAGGTCATCGAAATTGGCGATAATGTACGCAACCTGGGTGTAGGAGAGCGCGTCGTGCGCCGTAATGGACCCAATTGTATCACCGCTGGTTCTAAATCTCTCTGCCCCTACTGCGCGATCGGCGACTATAATCTATGCGAGCAGAGCGCGTTCATTCCGGTCCAGGCCATCGGCGGCGGTTGGAGCGAGGAGATGCTGCTCCACGAGCAACAGCTTTTTCGCGTTCCTGCATCGCTGAGCGATGAACAGGCGGTGATGATCGAACCAACCGCCATCGCCCTGCATGGCCTTCTGCGGCACCTACCCCAACCAGGACAGCGCGTCCTGATCATTGGCGCAGGCACTATCGGCTTGCTGACACAACAACTACTGCATACGCTCGTGCCACAGGCGGAAGTTCATATGATGGCGCGTTACTCGTTCCAGGTCGAACAGGCCACCAGACTTGGAGCCGCTCAGATCATCTACCCACAGGATGCCTACACGGGTGTGCAAAGAGCGACGAAGGCTCGACTTTATGCCGGTTCGCTGGGCAACCAGATGCTTTTCGGTGGCTACGATGTCATCTATGACACCATCGGCCAACGCAAAACACTGCATCACGCGTTACGCTGGACACGCGCGCGTGGTGCGATCGTCCTGGTCGGCAAAAACGCGCAGCTCGTCAACATCGATCTCTCACCGCTGTGGTACCAGGAAATCGATTTGCAGGGCAGCACCGCACATGGTGTTGAATGCTGGCCGCTAGGCTCATCACAGCGCGTTTCGACCTTCGAGATCGTGGCTGATTTGATGGCACAGGGACGCATCACGCCTGAGCAACTCATCACACACCACTTCGCACTCAATAATTATAAAAACGCGCTGCTTACCGCGACCAACAAAAATGATAGCCGCGCCATCAAAGTTATCTTCGATTACTCGCTTTTGCCCGCGACAGTCGTGCCAAACGTGCGTGCGTCCGCGCCCAAGCGGAGCCGCGTTACTGCCGATGCCACGCGCACTGGCGGTCAGAACAGAGCACCTGCCGAACAAACAGGAAAAACAACACCTCGCCCCGAGACAGAACCAGAAGAGACAAAGGCGCCCGTCGATCTCTCTCATATCCCCACCATTCAACATACGCCACCAGTAAATCAGCCTCGCGCTGGCGATTGGGCAAGTGCGAGCACGAAACGAGCGGGCGAGGGTGGAGATAATGAAGACACAGCGACAGCCCTGCCGGTGATCAGTGGCCGTTTGTTAGGACGCGCGAACACGCTGCCGCAGATGAACTCCATCCCGCAATCTCGCCTGGGTGAACCACCCTCAATTACGCCCGTTCCACAATCAGACGAATCTGTACCTTCAGACATGGACGCACAAGAGGATGAAATGGGTGAATATAACGCATCCTCACAACAGGAGATTCCAGCAGGTTCGTCACAGGAATCGTCGGAGCAGGAGCAGGATGGTGAAACATTCTCCCCTTATGTGGTACCGGCTGAAGACTTTGAATATGGAGAAATAGGCAATGACGCTGACGATATCACACCGGATGGAGCAGCAACAGGTTTCAGCACGTCAGAGTCAATGGAGCAGGAGCAAATAGAAGAAAATGAAGTCCAGGAGCGACGGGAAACTACAGCGGTTTGGCGTCAACAACAAAACTACTCACGTGCGCGTAAGAAAAAAGGTAGATAATGAGAAAAGAAAATAGCCGCGAAAAGATGCGTCGTCAGCACGCATGTCCTATCTTTTCGCGGCTATTTTCTTTTCCCACATGCTCTCATTGTGATGAGCCTCGTTGAAGCCGCTCAATAATCTCTTTTAAACGTCGCGTCTCCGATGCATGCTGATCGCGTAAAGCGAGCATTTCCTGCTCCAACTCGCTCTGCATATGCTCCATACGGTCCTTCATATGCAGGATAGCCTCCACACCGGCGAGATTGACGCCCAGGTCTCGCATCAGGTTACGAATCTGCACCACGCGGTCGATATCACGGTCGGAGTATAACCTGGGACTGTGCGGACTCTCGCCCTTGCGTGCTGGTGAGATCAGTCCCAGGCGCTCATAGTGACGCAACGTCTGCTCGTGTACATCGGCTCGCTGAGCGGCTACGCTAATGATATACCACGCACCATCATTTTTTTCAGACATAGCTATAGCGCTCCTTTCACCTATTTACGAGTGAGCTTCAACTCCACGGCTGCGCGCGAGTTTAGCGAACAGCTCACGCTCCTCTGGTGAAAGTTGCATCGGCAACACGACCTTCACACGAGCATACAGATTGCCACTTCCTTCACCGCGCAAACGAGGCATACCCTTGCCGGTCAGACGAAACTGCCGATCGTTCTGCGTCTCAGGGGGAACTGTCAACAAGAATTTCTTTCCATCCGGTGCTGGTACCGCGACCTGTCCACCAAGCATAGCGTTCACAAGCTCCACATCCACATCCTCGTACAGGTCATCGCCTTTGCGCTCGAATTTAGCATCAGGCTTGACGCTGATCACCAGATAGAGGTCTCCACGAGCTCCGCCACCGATGCCTGGCTGACCCTCGCCCGCGACGCGTATCTTCGAGCCGTTATCGACGCCTGCCGGTATCTTCACCTGGATGCGTTTATTTTTAGGCACAATGCCTTGCCCATTGCATGTCGAGCAAGGTTTTCCATTGACCTCTCCCGTTCCATGACAGGTGGGACACACCTCGGTCGATTGAATATTGAACGTGCGCATACTGCCGCTGTATGCTTCTTGAAACGTTACTTCAACCGGCTGGTCGATACTATCGCCCGTACGTCTGCGCGCGTCCTCACGAAAGCCTGTGGTACTCGTCCGACCTGTGCCCGTCGTGCTGCGACCAAACAATGCCTCGAAAAAATCCGAAAAGCCAGCGTTACCAGTGGGATCGAAGTCGAACGAGGAACCACGTCCTCCATTATACGAATATGTTCGTCGCGCGCCACCGGAGAAGTTAGGACCAAATTGCTCTTGCCAGTTCGGGCCGAGGGTGTCGTACTTCTGACGTTTATCGGCGTCCGAAAGCACTTCGTAGGCCTCATTTATCTCTTTAAATTTTTCCTCAGCCTTTTTATCGCCGGGATTCACATCGGGGTGGTATTTGCGCGCAAGTTTACGGAAGGCTTTTTTAATGTCGTCCGCGCTCGCAGCACGCTCAACCCCGAGCGTTTTATAATAATCTTTATAATCCATTTCCCAGCCCTCTCGCTGTAATAGAGAGGCACCCATGCGGTGCCTCCTTGTAGCAGGCTCTATTCAACTGTTTCCCATACCACCGGCACACGTTATTTATTGCCAACACTGACCTTCACACGAGCGGGACGCAGTGTCTCTTCACCCAGCATATAGCCTTTGCGTAGCTCTTCCAGAATCGTGCCGTCCGGCTTATCGCTATCATCGACGGCCTCGACCGCTTCATGCAGATAGGGATTGAACGCCTCTCCAACGGTAGCTACCGAGTTAAGACCTTCGGCACGCAGGACTTCGTTCATCTGCCACTGCAACATACGCAATGTATGCTGGAGCTGCTGCTTGTCCATCGTGTCCTCGTACGCCAGTGCCCGCTCCACATTATCCAAAACATCCAGCAATTTATTGAAAAGCGCCTTCTTCTGATAAAGCACGCGGTCAGAAATCAATTTCTCCTGGCGTTTGCGGAAATTATCCCAGTCGGCCCGCTCACGTAGGTATTTATTCCAGTTATCGGCTGCCTCTTTCCTGGCTTGCGCGAGTTGCTGCTCCAGATCTTTGACACGCTCATCTTCGCTGTTGAACGCCTCTTGCTCTACAGAGGCTTGCTCCGTCTGGTTTGTCGTCTGTGCAGTCTGCTCTTGAGGGTTTTCCATAAAGTCTTTCTATCTCCTTCACCGTTGTTTTTCTTTATCATAACCATGAACCATGGGGATTTTTATGGTATTTATAGTATAAAACTTGAGTCGGTCTCTGTCAAGTTTTATTCGTCGAGTTGAAGCGCCTGCCAGGAGTCGTTCCAGCGTCCTCCACGCTCCAACACGATCGGTCCCAGCAACATCTCTTGCTGAACCTCGATGCGCTCCCACTTCCACAATTCCAGCACCGCGATAAACATCACGATCATCGCCATACGCGACGTGCTTTGTTCGAGTAGCTCGGCAAGCGGCACAGCCGCTCGTAGTTCGAGGCATTGTCTGATCATCGTGACGCACTCGCTTACCCGTATGCGCACGGTCGGCATGAGCTCGTTACCCGGCTCCTGCTGCTCTGTGCGTGTCTCCAACACGCGTTGAAAAGCCAGTGCCAGTGATTGCACCTGCACGGGAGCAAGCGTGGGCGGTGTCCAGGTCAACTGCGCCTCGATGCCCGCGAGCAGGCCGGAGCGTGCGTACGTCTGTAGACCTGACTCCTCATACTGGCGCAAAACCTGCGTGATCTCTTTGACGATCTTGTATTCAAGGAGATGCTGTTGGAGTTCCTCCGCGATCGTGACAGCCTCGTCCACATCGCTCTCCTGCTCTTTCGCACTTTGGAGCAATAGACTTTGCGATTTGAGAAAGAGCAGACGCGTGGCAATAGAGACAAACGAGGCCATATTTGCCAGGGGAAGCTCTTGCATCTGCCATGAGCGCAAATAGCCCATATATTGATCGGTCACCTCCACCAGCGAGATCATGGTGATCTCCATCTGTCGCTTCTCGATCAGGTGCAGGAGCAGATCAAGGGGACCATCAAAAACAGGCAGATGGACAAAGTAGCGCTCTTGTTTTGCCTGCTCACTATCAACCTTTTCAACCATTGATATTCGCTATCCTACCATCTTACCCATTTTTACTCAATGAATTATGACACTTCATCAACGCTATGCAGTTCCGCCGCCGGTCCATCTGCTTGATGATGCGTGCGGATATAGAGCACCGTTAGCTCTGAAAGACCCACCGCTCGCGCTAATTCCGCCCCCACCTCCGCGTGCCACCAGGCATTACTCAACGCGCGTCTCCATACTGGCTTCGTGGTATCGTGTAGCTCTCCCAGCGGTAATAGCGCCCGCTGAAAATTCGAGGGAGCAAGCCGCTTACCAAGCACGATGACGGGACGTGTCCAGAATGGTACACGTCCGCTCGCCTTGCCCACATCGTGCAGCAAAGCCGCCGCCAGCATCTCGCTATCGTCGCAGCCGCGAATGCGCAATCTCCGGCACACTCGTAGACAATGCTGCTGATCGGCACGTGACATAAGCGCGAACAGAGACAGCGCGCTCACAGGCAGATAGCAGCGCACCTCCTCATAATCAACCTGTGAAAGGGGACGTACAAAACCGAGATGCTGCCATGCCTGGCCTATACGATAGCACACTTGCTGTAATGCTGCGAACATCTTTTTCCCTGTTTTATTCAGGAGAAAATCCCTTGCCCGAAATAATACAACTGGTGAAACAAGTACAGCCCCTGATTGAAAGGCAAACCAGAAACCAGTGCCATCAGGCTGAAAGCACCATCTCGAATCCAGCCCGCAGGTTGAAAGTCTAAACGTGCCAGTTGTGCCAGAAAAGGAATAAAAAAGAAGATTGCCAGGAGAATAAATGGGCCGTAGGTCGATGAGCGCGAAAACTGCACCGCCTGTCTGTCCGGCAACAATGTATACAGAATCTGATAGCCATCCAATGGATAAAGAGGGATGATGTTCAGGATAGCGATAGTGACGTTCACACACGCGAAGACCACTATCAATTTCAGCGCAAATGCTGTCAGAACGTTCACCGCAAGAAAATTCGTAAGTACATGCGTCAAAACAGCGACAATCAGACCCAATAGCAGGCTAAAAATTGGTCCCGCGCATGCCACGATCAACACACCGGTATTTTTGTTCCGCACGCGCATCTTCCAGGGATCGGGTGTGACCGGCTGCCCCCAACCCAGGCCAACCGCCACTTGAAAGGCGAGAATGACACACAGCAACGTCCCCACCGGATCGATATGCGCGCGCAATCGCAGCGATTGCCGTCCCTCCGCGCGAGGAGAGCTATCTCCCAGCCAGGATGCGACCAGCGCATGCGACCATTCATGCAATGGGATTGCAACAAGGAATGAGGCGATCACCATCAGCGCTAATATAACGTCTATCTCTCCTAACATATAGTTTGACTCATTTCTGCAAGTTATAAAGATCTATTTCCATACCTTCACACGCCGACCGCGTGTGTTCGAAGCGCGTGCGCGCCTCCGCCTCCATTATATCCAGTTGCTGATCATTGTAGGTTGGTTCATGGTGGAAAAGCACCAGCTCGCGTACATGCGCCGCCATTGCCGCCTCAGTCGCCATGGCGATGGTACTATGCCCATAGCCATGCTTTACCTGCTGATAATCATGGGCAGTGTATTGAGCATCATGAATGAGCACGTCTGCGCCCGCGATAAAATCGAGAAAATCTTGCTCGCAACCATTGTTCCACTCTACATCCGTCGCGTACACCACACTGTAACCAGCGTATTCCACGCGATAGACTACCGAGCCATTGAGTGGATGCTGCTGGGTGAACTTGCCGATGACACGCAATTCGCCATCCTCTCCCCGCTTGCTCCCACTCCGATAAGGATACATGTGCGGCTCGCGCTTATCCGCATGCCACACGATGGACTCTGAGCCTGTAATCGTATGAAAAAATCGTCGCGAGGGCAGTTGACGAATATCTACAGGGAAATACGGAGGAGACATGATCGGGGTTACGAGTTGCTCGATACTCCTGCCAGCAAGCCGCGGTCCGAAAAGATGAATAGTAGAGCGAGCGTCGAAGAGCGGGTTAAAAAAAGGAAAACCGAGCAGATGATCAGTATGGGCATGACTGATGAACAGGGCTATCTGCAACGACTCCTGCTCACGTGCAAGCTCCATCAAAGCGGAACCAAGTCCGATAATGCCGCTGCCCGCATCGAAAATCAGTGTGTGCTGTCCCACACGTATCTCGACACAGGCGGTATTGCCACCATGTCGCAAAGTATCAGGACCGGGCGTGGGATAGCTACCACGTACACCCCAGAAATGAATCAAGAACTGCGCTTCCACACCCTTAACCATAACAACAAACTCCTGTAACGACAGAGATTCGTTGTTCAGTAAAACACTGTTCGTTTCTTTGTAACAACGTTCTAGTTCCGTCCTTTGTTGCTCGTCATATACGTCATCCTATTATAACGTGGAGCGGAAGCATTGGAAAGTAGTTTTCGTCGGCAACACTTACGAAACAGACTGAAGAGAAAGCTCGTAGAGATAGAAAAACAGATTTTATCCTCTTTTTAAGTATTTTTTACACAAGGATAAAATTTATACAAATTTACTAGCAGTATTGCAGTTCTCGCTATTCCAGGTGTACAATGAAGGACCTTTCGTTTTCTACCTGCCGAGAGGACAAGCTAGCGTTTCACAAATTACTCCAATGAAAGGCGATATCGATGATCCTTTTGATTCACGTTGCAGTCTCAGAAGAGTATGCCGAAGCAGTAAAAGCCACATTAGAAAGCTGCTGCGAGAAGACCGGCGACATTCTTATCGGGCAACGCACCTACGACGAGGTTGGTGAAGTGCTCTTTGTTGTGCGTCTCATGCACAACTATTTTTTGACTGAGCATACGACTGTACTCAACCAGGCATTGCAGCAGAATAATATCCTCTCGTTCCAGTCAGAACTTACCCATCTTATCTCCATTGAATGCAACAGCCTGCACCCCATCTGCGAAAAGATGCAGGGATTTCCACTGCAACCGAATGAATCATGGTTTCCATCCTCGACCGATTCTCAAAAAGCTTATTTATGCGTGCGTAAACCAGCTTTGAACCCTTTACAACGGATGTGGCTCGAACTACGCAACCTGACCTATACAGGTCTCGAACTGGAGCAGATGCTTAACTTCAGTAATTATTGACACATCTGGCTGCTATTGCCAGCACATCTCCCTACACTCTATCACCCATTACCTATTCTATTTGAGAAATAGGAAGAGAGATGATATACTAACGCACGATAGATGGCAGAAAAATAATCGCAAGCGGCATATCGTCTTTCTGAGAAAAGAAAATCGAGCGTACGGCATATTCTCTTCCCTAAACGGTTCGAGGGGAACATCTCTGTACTCTCGTTTTTGCATTCGTGTAATTGTGCGTTCTTGAAGAGCGGGACGAGGTAGTATATACATGGATAGAGAGCAAGACGATCCTCGCGACGAACAGCCCGACTATCGCAGGTCCAGGAGCCGCTCTCGCCATGAAGACGCGTACAACGACGTGGCGTACGAGTACTACGAGGACGAGCAGCCACGTTCGCGCACTCCTCGCCCGCAGAGACGATCGCCTTACCGTTCCTCAGCACAACTACCCCCATCTCCACTGCGCAGAGTATCGCCGCGCGAGACGCGTCGTCGGTCCTCCGCCAGCGATTATGACTACGAGGATGAGCGTGTCTATACTTCCAGACAGACGCCCAGACGAAAACGTACTTGGCCCGCACTTCTCGGAGGGTGTTTGATTGGTATGCTGATCACACTATTTGCGCTTGGCATCTTCATTTTCTATACTATTCATTCGCTATCAGGCGGAACTACGTTGCCCAATCTTCCAGGTGTTCCCACCACACACGCATTTTCGCAAAAAACAACACGCAATCTTTCTGCACAACAAATTACGCAGATTACGCAGATCGTCGTCTGTGATCCAGCCGGTAATGTCAACTTGACGGTCGCTCCTACCCAATCGAATACAACAGTGCAGACGACTGAAACAGTTCACGAGATGAACCAGACCAATGCCACTAAGAAGTTTCAGCAATTTGCGGTAGAGATTCAGCCACCTGACACCATAAAACATGCGCCGTCTTGCCCAGTTTCTTCCAACACTACGAGCAACACGACAAACACCTCGGGCGCGCACACACTCACCATCAATGTCTCGCTGCCCGGTAACGATACGACCAGCACTAGCGCCGATCTCGCTATCGCGCTACCTGCACAAGCCATCGACAGCAGCAATGGCCCCTCCACGCGGGTAACGGTGAACGCCGCCAGAGGGAACATCACCGTCGCGGGTCTGAGTGGCTCGTTCAATTTGCAGAGCAATACGGGCAATATTACGGTGAAAGGTGCTGTCCTCACCGATGGCTCCCAACTCTCGACATCGCAGGGGACTATCCTTTTCACAGGCTTTCTGAGCGATACATCCTCCAATAAAAACGCGTCCGCGCGTTATATTATGCAGAGCGAACATGCCATCGATGTCACCTTGCCAGCCAATACCAATGTGCTACTTGACGCCAACACCAATGCCGGTGCGATTACGAGTGACTTCCCACTCAATGTGCAAAAAAATGGTGGTTCAGCCAGCTATAATGGACCTTTGAACCCTGGAACTGGCGGCAATCCATCCGCGACGCTTATCCTGGATGTCAGCATTGGGAATGTCACCATTCACAAATTGCAGACACCATAAAATAAAATAATCAGCCATTATCGAGCCAAAGAAAGGTGGATACTGCAATGGATCTTCAGCAATGATGGTCCTTTCGCAGGCGTTTATTGTACCATGAACAAAGTGAACGAATCTTCGGCCCTCGGTTCGCTCAAATTCCTGACCGGCTCTAGAGCAGGTCAGACCGTGCTCATCACATCGTCAACAACGACGATCGGGCGCGCAGAGAACAACAGCATCATTATTTCAGATCCTTCAATATCACGTGAGCATGCGCAAATTATCTGGGATGGCAATACCTGGATCATCAAAAAACTAGCGCCGCAAAATACGATGACGCTCAACCAGCGTGAAATCACCCAGGCACCGCTCAATGATCACGACACTATCGGTATCGGGAGTAGCACGACCTTTCTATTCAGTGCGGATGCCCAACACAAACCAAAACAACCGCCGACAGAGCAGTCTTCCAATGGCGCGGGCCTACCAGCAGCGCAACAGCCCGGCTTGCCTGGTCCATCACCCAGTTCACCGGCCAACCAGAATGCACCAGCACCATACGCTCAAGGGGCTAATGCACTCTATCCACCCCCACCTATCAATAACGCGCCCATCAATGCCGCCTACAATCAACCCGGCAATGGGCAAAATAATGCCACTCCACCCGTGTATCCACCCAATCCATATCCCATGAATCCTGTAGCAGGAGTACCAAACGTCAGGTCCGCCAATGGTGTACAGGTCGCCAATAACGACTATGGCACGATGACACAAATGGCGAACGATCCGCTCGCGAGTGCCCATGTGCCCACCGGTGTGCCTTCACTCGAAATCAGCACCAACACGGACCGTGAACGACACGTTCATCCACTACCACCCAATCAACCTGTATTCGATATCGGGCGTGATCCCTCGAACACGATTGTGATCGATCGACCAACCGTTTCTGGTTTCCATGCCCAGATCGTGCGCGAGGGCAACCAACTGGTGCTCGTGCATCCACACCCCAAACGTGGTCACACGCTTAACGGTCTCTCCTACAATGGACATAACGTCGCTGGCAACGAACCGTTCCGCGCGGTGCTCAAACGCGGCGACGTGATCCGTATCAGCGACGAAAATGGCACATTCGTCTCGCTCAAATTCAATGATGGTAGTGGTCAGGCACAAGATGTCGTCCCAGATCTCCCACCGGTGCGCCTGGGCGCGCCAGTGATCACAATGGGACGCGCGCCCGACAATATGGTCGTACTTAATCATCCACAGGTCTCCGGTCATCATGCGCGCCTGGAACAGGTCCAGGGCGGATATCGCATCATCGACCTGGGCAGCACCAACCATACCTATGTGAATACACAGCAGGTTTCGCGCCAGATGCTGCAACCCGGCGACGAAATCCACATCGGAGCCTTCAAGCTCACCTATACTGGCACAGTGCTGACGCAACAGGACGAAAGTAACGGTATCCGCATCGATGCGCTCCATCTGAAAAAAGAGGGCAACAAGCACATCGTACTCATCAACGATATCTCCATCACCATTCCACCACGTAAATTCGTGGCCCTGGTCGGCGGCTCCGGCGCGGGCAAATCAACCTTGATGGACGCCCTCAACGGCCTGCGGCCCGCGCAACAGGGCGCGGTGCTCTACAATGGACAGGACTATTACACTCATCTGGCCGCATTCAGCACTCAACTTGGCTATGTGCCACAGGAAGATATCATTCACCGTGACCTGCCCGTCGATCGCGCCCTCTACTATGCCGCTAAACTGCGCCTACCAGAAGATTTTACGGAAAAGCAGATCAAAGACCGCATCGTCGAGGTGCTCGACGATGTTGAAATGAAACATCGTCGTCACTTGCTCATCAGCAAACTTTCTGGCGGCCAGCGCAAACGCATCTCTATCGCACTCGAATTATTGGCAAACCCCAGCGTCTTCTTCCTGGACGAGCCTACCTCCGGACTCGATCCAGGCCTGGATCGCAAAATGATGCTGCTGCTACGCAAACTGGCGGACAAGGGACATACCATCGTGCTGGTCACACACGCCACTAATAATATCAACGCCTGCGACGACATCTGCTTTCTCTGCCAGGGCGGTCGTCTGGCCTACTTCGGACCGCCTAACGAAGCAAAAGCCTATTTCGGCAAAACTGATTTCGCCGAAATCTATAGCTCGTTGGAACCTACCGAGGAAAATCCAAATATTCCCGCTCAGGCCGAGGAGCGCTTCCGCAACTCGCCCGATTATCGGCGCTACGTGGTCGATCCACTGCAGAGAAACGCGAACCAGGCGCAGGCACAGATGCAGACCTCTGCAATCACACAGCCCAAACGCGGCAACCCCTGGAAACAGTTCTGGCTGCTCTCGATGCGCTACATCGAACTGCTCTTGAACGATCGCGTGAACCTGGCGATCCTGATCCTGCAAGCCCCACTCATCGGGCTGATCCTCTTTTTCATGACGCCCAGCGGTGCTTTCAATACGACATCCGTCGCCAACTGTCCGCACCATACCAATATTCTTGAGGGCACCGGCAGGATTGTCTACACGTGTGGTCCCATCCAGGATATTCTTAATGGCCCTAACGCTCCCTTGTATATACAGGCAGTAGCACAGCAAAATCCTAATAAAAAAATTAAGACAAAAGAGGACGCGTTTGATGCCTCTATCGCTCCTTCAGGCGCCGATGCGCAAAAAGTTTTGCTGATTATGGCCTTCGCCGCCATCATGTTCGGCTGCCTCAACGGCTCCCGCGAAATCGTCAAAGAAGCGGCTATTTATCGTCGTGAACGCACGGTCAATCTGGGCATTGCGCCGTACCTGTTCTCGAAGATCGTGGTGCTGGGCATCTTTAGCCTGGTGCAGAGCCTTATCCTGGTCGCCTTCGTCAACGCGCGGTCACCGTTCCCCAACAGCATCATCTTCCCACCCTTCATGGAGATTTATATCTCGATGGCCCTGACATCAATCGCAGGCTTGATGACCGGTCTGCTCATCTCGGCGATCGTGCCTAATAACGATCGAGCTATGAGTCTCGTGCCACTACCGTTGATTCCACAGATCATTTTCGCGGGCGTCATTTTTTCACTCAATAGCCCCGGCCTGCAAATACCCGGAGCCTTCTTCACTGCTCGCTGGTCGATGGCCGCGATGGGATCGACAGTGGGATTGCACTGGAATCAACTACAGGCAGACCCATGGTCATACGTTGTGACGATCTACCCCGCGCTCAATAGCAACGGTCAGCCACAGGCAACACTACACCTGTTGCTTACCTGGGGCATTCTGGCCTTCATGACCATTGCGCAAGTTCTTATCATCAGTTGGTTCTTAAAGAGAAAGGATGTTCGTAGATAAACACCCAAAAATAGTACCTTCAGGTATCTGTGCTTGATTCGAAAGATCAGCATATGCTATGGTATATGCAGTTCTATAAAGAAGTGCGTGTTCTTGCAGTTGCCTATATCAACAATTTCTCCTTTTTCTTAGGAAAAAGCATAAGATACCTGTTTTACCTATTGTTTCTGTACTCGTAAGGGAGATAGCGCTGCTACTTTCATTACATCTACTCTAAATCATGTATTTTACGCATATAGAAAAGTTGTGGAACGGGCATGTTACAGGGCAAGCATATTCTCGTAGGTGTCTGCGGCGGCATCGCTTCGTATAAAGCGATCGATCTGGTCAGTAAGTTGCAGCAGGCGGGCGCGCTTGTCGACGTAATCATGACCGAGCACGCAAAAGAATTCGTGCAGCCACTTACCTTTGCCACCATGAGTCATAGATCTGTCTATAGCGACCTGTGGGAAGCATCAGGTGAGGCGGCGGAAACCCACATCAAGCTCGCGGAGCAGGCCGAGTTGCTTGTGATCGTTCCAGCGACCGCGCACACCATTGCTAAACTCGCAGTCGGAATGACGGACAATATGCTGACTACCGTCGCACTAGCAACAAAGGCGCCGATCCTGCTCGCGCCTGCGATGTATCATGCGATGTATACGCATCCCGCAACGCAAGAAAATCTGCAGCGCCTGTGCGCACGAGGTGTGGTTGTGGTCGAGCCAGAGATAGGACGCCTGGCATCTGGAGCTATCGGTCCTGGACGCTTGCCCGATACTGATACCTTGCTCGACGCCATCACGATGACATTAGGGCAAAATGGAGACCTCGCAGGCTATCGCGTGATCGTGACTGCGGGAGGAACGCATGAACCAATCGATCCAGTTCGCTTCGTTGGCAACCGCTCGTCAGGAAAAATGGGCTATATTCTGGCCGAAGAAGCGAGAGATCGCGGAGCACACGTTATATTAATATCGGGACCCGTTGCCCTGACCCCACCGTATGGCATCGAGTATCAGCAGGTCGAGACCGCGTTACAAATGCGCGACGCCGTCTATGCCGCTATTCGCGAGGCTGATGTACTTGTGATGAGTGCCGCTGTCGCCGACTTCCGTCCAGACAGTGTCTCTGAGCAGAAGATCAAAAAACATCATGGCCGGGCGGAGGGGTCAATAGATAGAGTAGAGCTGTCTCTTCACCTGATAGCGAACCCTGATATCCTGGGAGAGCTGGCTCAAATACAGAAACGTTCGCCTGAAGACCGACCAACACCCTGGACCAAAGATTTTATTCGTGTTGGTTTCGCCGCTGAAACAGAGCATCTTGCAACAAACGCACGCGAGAAGTTGCTAAACAAGCAACTCGATCTCCTGGTCGCCAACGATGTTGCTCGCTCGGATAGCGGCTTCGGGACGGACACCAATAAAGTGCTTATCTTCCATGCCAATGGTACTATGGAGGATTTGCCTGTAATGCCCAAAACTGGCGTTGCGACGGCAATTTGGAATCGTATTGTGCCTCTATTGAGCACACAATAGTTGGGAGGACGTGGCGCTGTGATGGGAGATCTTGTTTTTACTATTATGAGTACTCAAAGTACGCAGGAGGAATCCATGATGGATCGTGCTGCTAGCACTGGTTTTGAAGGTATTGCACAAATGCTCCTTGAGCAAAAAAAATTGATGGATGCGTTGGAATTAGAGAATCGCGAACTGCGCCGACAACTGGCCGATCTTCGCCGTGGCGCGGGTATCGCGGTAATGATCGAGGGCAAAACAATTCAACTTGCCGTCGATAATAGTAGTCAACCACAGTCGTCCGCGGCGCTGCAAAGTCTCCAGGGTATCCAAAATACCCCGGCACCGTCACAGTCCAACTCGAACGGCAATTACGCAAACACACAAAATACGCGCACCAATGGCAATCAACAATCGGTTAACTTGAACGGGGACAAACGCGAGAACACGAATGCCCGTAGCCCACTCGCGGATAGTTTCGTTCTCTAACCCTTTTCATCGATTCTATTCGGTGCCCACCGAGTTCTATCAGGGGTATCTCGCGAGATACCCCTTTTTGCGCTGATCCCTTTTCCTTCTCTACAACTCGCAATGCTCTTCTCCAGGATAGAAGAGTTGCACTTGTGCATTCGTTCAAACACTGCTATTATCCACAGTAAATAGGCCTGAGTTCAGCAGTTGGAAAACCGCGATCAGTACGTCAGGAACCCCACGCCTGAAAGGGCGGGGGCTTGCAGAAATGGGGTGGCATCTGCCCGTCTTTTGTGCACGCCTACCTGACCAGACCCAGCCAGGTGTTCTTGGGAACACATCGGGCTACGATATCGGCAGTGTTGAAGAACGTACCAGGAGATGCGCGGCCAGTCTCTTGCTCTACAACTTCTGAGTTAACCAGATGTACAAGGGTTAAGTCAGTGCTCAGGGGATGTGCAGACCGATATCCTCGTCGAGGCCACCATTACCCGTGCAAGCGGTGGGGTTTTGAGCGTTCCCATTCAAAACGCTTCCCCGAAAGGGGTTTGTTGGAGCAGAGGCGAGCGCAGCCGAGCGTGCGCTCATGTTTTCCTCCCTATGCCTGGAAGGGCAGGGGTATCCAAAATGGAGATCAGATGATGCCTGATCTGCTGTTTTTAGAGGCATGAATGATCAACGCACAGGTATTGAAGGAGGGATATTATGATCTGTCCTCGTTGTCATAGCCAGGTGGCGGATGGCATTAAATTCTGTGGAACCTGCGGCGCACCACTGTCAGCAAGTAGTCCCCAGCAGGGTATCCCCGCTTCCCCACAAGGCCCATATAACGCGCCACCACCGCAAGGACCTTACGCTGGCACACCTCCGCCTCAAGGAGCGTATGCCTCGATGCCCCCACAGGGCACGCCCCCACCGCAAGGTGTCTACAATCCGCCAAACGAGTACGAGCAGTACGAAAACAGCATGTTCGGCAATCCAGTGCCGAAAGTAGAGTTGCATAATCCACAGGGACCGTTGCGCGTCGCTGATATGACGATCACGATCGATGGTCAACTCGTGCCCGTAGTCGACATCATGCTGGGTAATCAGATGCCCATCTATTTCGAGCATCACATCCTGCTCTGGAAACATCCTGGCGTTCAACTCGGCTTCAGGCCAATGCGCGGCATGGCTCGGCGCGTCTTTGCTGGTATCCAGATATTCGTAACCGAGGCACAGGGACCAGGCAACATCTCGTTCTCCCGCGATTCTGTCGGTCAGATCGTGGCGCTACGCCTGCAACCGGGACAGATGGTCGAGGTGCGTGAACATCAATTCCTGGTCGCCACCGGCAATGTCGACTACAACTATACCTTCGCGCAAGGCGCGGCCAACATACTCTTCAGCCGTAGCGGCCTGTTCATCGACCAGTTCACCGCGCAGGGCGGCGAGGGCATGCTCTTACTGCACGGCTATGGCAACGTCTTCGAGAAAGTGCTTGCGCCAGGCGAAGCGCTGGATATCGAACCGGGTGCGTGGCTCTGGAAAGATCCTTCCGTACAGATGCAGGTGACGACGGTCGCTAACTCGCAACGTGGCGGTGGCATCTTCGGCGCTATTGGCGGCCTGGTAGCAGGCGCCTCGATCATCATGAACCGTTTCGTCGGCCCCGGTCGTGTCGGTATTCAATCGATGACCTACCATCCGCCACAAGCGGAAGGGGCTCAACAGGCAGGCGGCCAGAATAACATGAATATAGACCTCAACAACCTCTTCTAATATCCTGCTATACACATAAGAAGCCACCTTCATCGATGAATGAAGGTGGCTTCTCAACATCTCCACTGAGCAGCAGAGCAGCAAAAATGCATGCTTCACGTTATGAATGCCCTGCGTTCTTCTCTTTATTGATGCGTAGAATCTTCAGCATATACTGCTCCGAGTTCAAGTAGTACGGATTGCGCTTGATATACTTGCCCACTACTGAGATCGGGTGCAGTTTCAACATTTCAACCACCAGATTGGGCACCAGTTTCCCATGATCGTAGTGAATAAGCGCGATAATCGGTGCATTTTGGAAGGTGAATACCGCATCGGACGCCGCCTCGTACTTCAAAATCTGCTCCGGCGACGCCAGATCCTTCGCTAACCATGTCATATCGATGGAGATACGCACCGCCTGCCAGCCTTCTCGCAAAGCCTGCGCGATAAATGTCTGATGGGATGAAAGCAAAAAGTAAGGATCGAAGCGCTTCCCACCGACAAGAAACATCTCGCGCTCCTCGCAGAGAACGAGTTGACCCGACGCGACCAGCGCATCAACATCCACTTGCAATTTCCACAACTCTTCGCGCAACTCTTTCACCTGCGCCGGGGCAGCCGCAAACATGCACTTCTCAGAAAGTGTCAGCCCCACTCGCAACAACCGCGCTGTCACCCCCGGAATCTCCGTCACCTTGCTATAGAGCTGACAAATATGTGAACCAGGGGGAATACGTTCTGATTTCCCTTCAACACTAAGATCCATTTCAACCTCCACTGGTATTGTCGCTCTCGATTACCCGGTGCTGCTGTTTCTGCTTCCACTGCTGTGTGAAACGAGCAGAACGATTCACCATCAAAACGACAAGCCAGGCACTCATACCAAAAGTAAAGACACAGAGAAGAAAGATAGCCAGGAACACGATACCCAGCCGTTGCCACGTGACATGGTTACCAAAAAGGGCCGCAACAGGCAACGCACAAATCGTCAGGATGATGGATAAAGCAAACATCCAGGTGACGACTACACGCCTTCCCTGCCCACGTGTCAATGGCACTTCTCCGCTGTATGGGAAAAGCAATCGACGCGCCAGCGAGAAACGCTGCTGATCCTGCTGCATACTGACTACTCTCGCCTTTCCTGTTGTCGATACTGTAACCACTGTTGTAATACGACTTCTGCCTGGTACAGGATATTTACTTCGTTCTGGTAGGTCAGGTAGCGGCCAGCCTCATGTATAGGAAACCACTGCACGACATCATACTCCTGGTCATGCAGCGCTGTATCGCCACCGATCGCCTCCAGCAGAAAATGGCGCACCTGTTTATGATAGCGTACCTGCTCACGTACAAAAGAATACGAGATGCTGCCGACATATGCAATGAGTTGTACCTGAAGTCCCGTCTCCTCTTGCGCCTCGCGCACAGCCACCTGCTCGGTAGTCTCGCCTTCTTGCGGCGTACCTTTAGGCAGGGCCCAGATTCGCGCATGACTCCGTCCCACCAACGCGACTTCAACTGCGGCTACCGATGTTTTCTCCCGATCGTCATCATTATGCTCGATCGCAAAACATATATCAGGTGAATATATAGGAGCAAGGCGAAAAACGACTCCCCCAGCCGAATAAGCTCTCATCGTTCGATAGCGGTCCATTACTCGCGATTCTTCCCTCTCATTCCACCAAAAAACCTTTGCTCTATCACTATGCTCAGATATTACACCACTCTTCACTATCTCATATGTAAAAACAAATGACCCACCGCGATCACTGGATGTGGATACCAATTTTTGCGGATTTTCGATAGCCCGTGTATTGATAGCCCATGGAGTGCACGAAGCCATCAACACGAGCAGTGAATTATTTGTATTGAACCTGACATATCCAGTGCGTCGTGCTGAATCGTGAAACACATCGTATCATTCGCACACTGTGTTTCGTTGAGGGTTCTGCTCATAAACATGGGTCTAGAGACCTGTATCTAGAGACTTATTATGTCTAGAGACCTATAATATACAACATTTTTGCATTCCACGGTTCTGCTAAGTACCATCAGATCAGGACAATGCCCGTCGAATGGCCTCGATATTACGCGTGGGTGTCGCAGGTGCGATAGTGCCACCTGGCGCCAGTAACAGGTGGCGTCCTCCGGTCAGCTCAAGCGCGTTGCCGACTTCGTCCTGTACCTGTCCTGGCGTGCCATTCAATAGCGCCGCGCGTTCACTTATCCCACCCATCACCGCCTTGCCAGAACGCCGTTGCCCCTCCTGTAGATCAGGCGCGCCCTCCTGAGTCGCCGCCCAGTTGATGGCTTGTACAGGATACGAGGCCAACAAGTCGAAGTAGACATCTGAACCGCTATTATGCAGAACGCTCCATTTGCTCCGACTCTTGATGGCATCAAGAAATTCCAGATCATATTGCTCGCCAAACTCGCGATATTGATCCTGAGTCAGCAAACCTTTGCTCGCCCATCCTTGCGTCGTGTAAAAAATGCCACTGACACCTTGTTCCAGGCAAGCGATGGCATAGTTGACAATCGTTTCTGTGATGATGCGCAAAGCGGCATGGATCGCGGAACGGTCCTCGCTAATCGTGAGTAGTACGGGCCTGCTGTTATCGCCAGCAAGATAGGTAGCAACCGCCAGTGGACAGGGAATGGTTTGCAGAAAATAGGCATCATAACCTACTTCATGATTCACCAATTGCAACACACGCAGGTGCTCGCCGAGCGCGCCCGCGTCCGGCTCTTGCGGACGAATTCGCTTCCAATCCGAGGCTCCTCTGATAGGTGTATATTCGCACGTCGGCGCCTCGGTCTTATTTCCAGATGACACATACCTGGCCTTCCACCCCTCCACGAGCAGAGAAGAGCGCGCAATTACATTCACATAATCCCAATCATAACGATTGAAGTTTTCGGCGGTCGCCTCCGCCAACGCCTGCACATCCCACTCGCGTAGAAAATCATGTCCCCAGACGCTAGCGGGCACACGGTCTACCTTCTCACCTCGCAACGCCGCATCTACCCGTTCTTTTTTATTCAATTACGCATCCTTTCTCTACTATCCGCTCTTTTACTCGTCCAGAGCCTTAAAACGGTAACCGACACCGCGCTCGGTCAGAATATAGTGCGGATGGGCCGGGTCCTTCTCAATTTTCTGACGCAGATAGGTGATATAGAGCCGTAGATAGTGCGCCTCATCTCGGTACTCGCGTCCCCACACCTTCGAAAGCAGCGTCTCGTGGGTTAAGAGGTGGCCCGCATTACTCACCAGATGATAGAGCAAACGATATTCCGTCGGTCTCAACACGACCTTTTCCCCGCGCACGATCACCTCTCGCCGTGAAAAGTCGATTTTCAAATCGGGATCGACGATAATCTCCGTCTTACGCGAAGGCGGAGCCATCAACGAGCGTCGCAACAACGCGCGAATGCGCGAAAGCAGTTCGCGCGGGCTGAACGGCTTGGCGATGTAGTCATCTGCTCCCAGATCCAGCCCGCGGATACGATCTTGCTCGCTCTGTCGCACCGTCAGCATAATCACGGGCACCGTCGAGACCTCTCGCATGGCTTTCAACGTCTCAAAACCGTCCATCTCTGGCATCATTACATCCAGCACGACCAGATCCGGTAACTGCTCGCGCAGTTGCTCCAATGCCTCGATGCCATTGCTTGCTTCGATCACACAGTAATGCTCCAGCTCCAGATTGAGGCGCACCAGATCACGAATACGTGGCTCATCATCCACAATCAGGATGGTCATATCGCGCTGGTCAAAAACTTCCTGTTCCATCATCAAAAAACCACCATTGGTAACTGTGCCTTCTCCTCACGAGGTAGACTAAACGAAAATGTCGAACCCTGACGCAACGTGCTCTCGACCCAGATACGCCCTCCGTGCGCCTCGACAATAGCACGGCAGATATACAGGCCGAGGCCCGCCCCTGGCGTCGATTGCGACAATGGTTCTCCCACACGCTTAAAACGCTCGAAAATGTGCTGCTGCTCACGCAACGATATACCCATACCATGATCGCTGATACTGACAATCACCTCTTCGCCGGTCATATAGCAGGCAACAGCGATATCTGTATGGCCTGACGAGTACTTCACCGCGTTATCCAGCAAATTTTGTATCACCTCTTCGATCCGCTCACGGTCCGCCATCACCGTCGGTAAATGCGGCGGAAACGAGGTCGTTACATGGATAGCGGGATTCTTCGCATGCAAGCGCCGCACCATCACACGCACGAGATGCTCTAAATCCAGGGGCGCGATATCCATTTGCAGGCCATTCGCCTGGATACGTGATGCGTAGAGCAAATTCCCCACCAGCGCATTCAAACGATCGGCCTCCTCTTCGATGGCGACCAGACGTGTATGCAACACTTGCTGATCGAAGGAAGCATCAGCACGCGCTAATGTCGACGCGTATCCCTTGATGATCGCGATCGGCGTCTGCAGCTCATGTGAGATGACCGAGATGAACGTCGAACGCTGTTCCTCCTGCTCGCGCTCACGCGTCAAGTCATGCACATTGAGAATACCGTTCATCGGCTCGTCACGTGCCGAACGCACACACGATGCCGTTACCGAAACCGCGAACTGCTGCCCATCGCGTGCGCAGATGATCATCTCTCGATTCACCACCTCGTTGCCGATGAAAGCCTGGAGAATAGGCGAGTCCTGTAGGCCGAGATCTTTGCCCTGTCGGTCCTGCGGGCGCAACACCTTGACATAGAATTGCCCCAGTACCTCTTCTTCCCGCCAACCCGTCAACTGCTCCATCGCCGGGTTAAAATCGATGATGCGTAAAGCAGAATCGACAGTCAGAATGCCATCGCTGCTATAGCGAAAAATCGCCGCCAGTCGCGCCTGCTCTTTCACCAGCGACTGCGATTTGAAGGCGAAACGCAGGCTCGTCGCGAATTGCTGGATAAACAGGCGTAGCGTACCTTCGCTCTCATCTCCATGCTCGAAGCAAGAACGCAATGAGAGCGGGCGCAGGAAATGCATTGTTCCCAACGAGCCGAGCTCGTCGTACAGGGCTAATGAACACACCTCCATACCGTAGCGGTGTATGAACTCATGCGCAATCCCAAGTTCCGCCATGAACTGAGGGTCCAGGGCTTCACTCACGAATGGATGGAGAGAGTTGGGTTGCATGCCTCCCTGGGTGAAATGGAGCAGGAGCGATGCAGCAGCGCTATTCAAACAATAATATGTATATTCGTGGTTGCTCTGAGGATCGAAGGCTTCATTCGAAACCACAAATACGCCAGCCTCTCCACGCAACAACTGAATAGCACTCCCGACCAGGACACTCATCTGATCTTGCGTGTCCTCACGATACATTGGCTGGGACCAGGACATCATTCAAAGCCTTACATTCAAAAACGGACTTGCCAGCAAGAAATGTCGGTGTTATTGTAGCACATAGAAAAAGAGGTGAGTAGACGCATGCATTTCGACATTTTTACACTTTTTCCGGCCATGTTTCAGGGTCCATTTACCGAGAGTATTCTCAAACGAGCACAAGAACGCGGCTTACTCGATATCGCCCTACATGATATTCGCGCGATCACGACCGACCGCCATCACATTGTGGATGATTATCCCTACGGCGGTGGCGCGGGCATGGTAATGAAACCCGAGCCGACTTTTAACGCGATCGAGGCCGTCTATCAAGGTGGTCCACTGGTCTATCTCACGCCCCAGGGACGCCTGTTCAACCAACGTATCGCGCAAGATCTCGCTCAGGAAGAGCGTATCACCCTGCTCTGCGGTCATTATGAGGGCATCGACGAACGCATTTGTCAACATCTGGTAACCGACCAGATCTCGATCGGAGATTATGTGCTCACCGGAGGCGAGATCGGCGCGATGGTTCTCGTCGACGCGGTCAGCCGTCTCATCCCTGGCGTGCTTGCAGAAGGCTCGACTCAGGAAGAGTCGCACAGTAGTAATATGCTCGAATATCCACAGTACACACGCCCTCCCATCTTTCGTGGCTGGTCGGTTCCCAATACCCTGCTCTCCGGCAACCACGCCCAGATCGCGCGCTGGCGCCGCAAAGAAGCCATTCGCCGCACACGCCAACGTCGCCCCGACCTCTTTGCTCAACTCGACTTGAGCAGTAAGCAAGATCAAAAAATCATGCAAGAAATCCTATCAGAAGAAGCGGAACAAGAGCAAACCGATTAAAACACAATCGGAATCGATTCAGAAAGGTTATGAACAATGCGCCTGACCACCTACCAGCATCCCACCGAGTTCACCGCTCGTACTCGCGATGTGCTTTTGCAAAATGAGGCCGCGAACAGCCTGCTGCTTGGCATCTCTCAGCGCCTGGAAAAGGATGATACATTCGCGGAATACACGGCTACGCCTTATCTTACAATCGTCGAAGAAGAATCTTCGTTAGTGCTGGCAGCGGCGATGACACCACCATACAACATCATCCTCTACAGCCGCCCAGCAGACTACCAACACGCGCTAGAGCTTCTCATACAAGACATCCGCGCGCGCCAGCTTGTCCTGCCAGGATGTAGCGGACCAGAACCACTCGCCAGCGACTTCGCTCGTCTGTGGCACCAACGGACCGGCCATCCCTATCATATCGGTACCAATGAACGACTCTTTATCTTGACCGAGGTTATCCCTCCACCAGTTGTGCCAGGTATCCTGCGTCCCGCCACCGACGATGATTTCCCCCTGGTTAACCAGTGGTTGCTCGAATTTCAACAGGAAGCACAACATGCTGAAAATATTGATCGTAGACTTATCGAGGAGACAACGCGCAGAAAGATGCGCGCTGGAGAGATCTACCTATGGGAACTTCCTGATGGAGAAACGGTTTCGCTCGCGGGCAAGACACGACCAATCGTCCACACTATCAGCGTCGGCCCGGTCTACACGCCACCGAAATATCGCGGTAAAGGCTACGCGTCCAACTGCGTCGCAGCCCTCAGCCAGCATTTGCTTAATAGTGATTGGCAGAGTTGCTGCCTGTTCACGGATCTCGCCAATCCAACCTCTAATAGCATTTATCAGAAGATGGGTTATCAGCCGGTATGCGACTTTAATGTACATCTATTCGAGCACTAATTCTCGTCTTCATCATCGATATATGCTTGCGCCGAGGCACTCTGACCCTGGCCCTGGAAGCGAGCCGCCTGATTGCGCAAGAAATCGTTACGCGCGCGCTCCTCTTGCATGATGTCATCGGCCTCATCCGTCATGCTATGTGCATCGTCATCGGCCTGGTGATAATCATCTTGTGCATCATGATCATACACCTCGCGCGCGCGTCCGTTGGACTCCGACTGACCGATGATGCCATGCTGCTCCAATAAATCGATCAAACGGGCCGCGCGTGAGTAACCTATTTTCAGACGGCGCTGCAACAATGAAATCGATGCCCGCCCATATTCGCGAACAATCTCTTCCGCGCGATACAACAGGTCATCTTCAAGATCATCCTCTCCACTGGCCTCGGCGCGTAGCTCCCAACCCGGCTCGACACGTTCTTCCAGCTCTTCCTCTTTGATCGGTTGTCCAGAGGCTACCGCGTGATCGACCGCTTGCTGATGCCAATACTCCGTCAGGTGTTGCGCCTCTTCATCCGTCAAAAACGCGCCCTGAATGCGCTCAGGACGGCCCGCATCGGCTGGCAGGTACAACATATCCCCACGACCAAGCAAACGCTCTGCACCGCCCATATCGATGATTGTACGCGAATCTACCGCGGAACTTACCATGAACGAGATACGCGTAGGAATATTCGCTTTGATCAAGCCGGTGATCACATCGACCGAGGGGCGCTGCGTGGCAACGACCAGATGAATGCCGGTCGCGCGCGCGAGTTGCGCCAAGCGACAGATCATGCCCTCGACCTCTTCAGGCGCGGCCATCATCAGGTCCGCCAATTCATCGATGATAATCACGATCGCGGGCAGATTGTTGAGCGAGGTGTCTCCTTGCGCAATCTTTTCCATACGCATTTTACGGTACCCATCCAGGTTGCGCACGCCCAACTGTGAGAAAAGGCGGTAGCGCCTCTCCATCTCAGTGATCGCGTTTTTGAGCAGCGAAACAACCTTTTCAACCTCGATCACTACCGGCGACAGCAAGTGTGGAATACCATTGTACATGTTGAGTTCGACCATCTTCGGATCGACCATCAGCAGGCGTACATCATCGGGTGTGGCCTGCATAAGGATACTGGCGATAATCGTGTTAATACACACCGATTTGCCCGCGCCTGTCGCGCCCGCGATCAGTAGATGCGGCATTTTTGCCAGATCCCCGACGCGCACCTGTCCAGCCACATCTTTGCCCAACCCAATCGCCAGCTTCGATTTTTGCCTGACCGTTTGGTACTCTTTGCTCTCCAATACTTCGCGCAAAGTTACCAACCGACTATTCTTGTTTGGAATCTCGACGCCAACATATGGACGCCCAGGAACCGGCGCCTCCATACGAATCGTTTTCGCCTCCAGCACCAGCGCGAGATCGTTCTGTAAAGCCATGATACGGCTCACACGAGTTCGTGTCTCGTAAATAATCTGACCTTCAGCGTCGCGCACTGGCACCATATGACCTGTGCGCTCGTCCTTCATCAACTCGGGCCGACCCGTCGGACGAATGCCGAAACGGATGATCGTAGGGCCAATGCTGATATCCTCCGCCCGCACCTCGGCCTCGACACGAAAACTGCGCAAGGTGTCCTGAATGAGTTTCGCTAGCGCTGTCGTATCTTCCCCATAAGTTTGGAGTTTGACCACTTCCGGGCTGTTCAATAAATCAATGTTCGGCATCTGCCATAACGATGAAATATGTGGGGTATTGTCGTAAGCTATACGCGCCGGGACACTCTGCACCTGCTCTAATTGGATCGAGCCCATTGGTTTCTCTGCCCGCACGGAATCCTTCTGATTCACCTGACGCACACGACGCAAAGGTTTCGCCACATACGGATGTGCAGGTGAGGCTTCCATCTCCTCAGGCGTTTGCAGCAGGATGCCATGCGGCTCCTCCTGATCCTGATCGACAAAAGGCAAAGCTTGCTGGGCCGCGCCCTGTACCGCACGCGAATGGTCCGTCAAATCGAGTGGTTGCGGATTACGCAAACTGCGCGATACTGAACTGACCTTGCCGCGATGGACATTGATATCGTTGAGAGGATCTTGCTCATTCACGTCATCATCGAATGTGTAATGATCGTCAAAGGCGATAGTTTTATCATCATGAATATCGTTGTTGCCATCACCATACAAGAAATCATCAGGCGCGTTTACCGCATCCAACTGATCTTCATCGCCCTGATTGAACACACGCGCGATTCTACTGGCTTTTCTCCCTCCACGCGACGAACTATTCGCCTGGGTGGCTGGTTCGGGCATACCGCTGCGACTGCCTCCATAGCGACTGAACTGCGGCCTCTGCCCAAGATAGGGCGAAGGATCGTCTACTTCCGCACCAACCGCTTGCCTTCCTGCTATATAGCGATCATCGGAGAACAACCGTTTCACAAAACGCACCACCAGCAACACATGCCCAAAGGTGATACGGAAAGTGACGATTGAGACAATGATCATCAGACCAAAAAGCAAGATGTGTTGTACAGGAGCTGCCCAACTCAAAAGAGGAAGCACGAGAATCTCAGTCAGCACGCCCGCCGACATTGGTCCGAGGATCAAACGGCTCTCCATCGAGATCAGCAGGCATAGAATCAATAGTCCAATGACGAGCGATCCACGGACAAGCGCTACATGCCGCAGCGTTTCGATCAATCTGACAATCGCGAACGCTACCAGGCCGATCGAGAGGATATAGGTGGACCAACCGAAGAAAGTCAAAAAGAAGTGGTCGATAGCGGCCCAAAAAGGCACTGTATGAAAAAGCGTCAATGATGCAAAGAAAAGCACAGCAACAAGGAACAACAAAAAGCTGAAGATTCTTCTTTTATGCTCTGGATTCAGGTTGTA
Source organism: uncultured Dictyobacter sp. (assembly GCA_964657925.1). Taxonomy (GTDB): domain Bacteria; phylum Chloroflexota; class Ktedonobacteria; order Ktedonobacterales; family Ktedonobacteraceae; genus Dictyobacter. The sequence continues at coordinate 84,026 of CAZZWK010000003.1, read as the reverse complement.
CCATTTCTCAAATATCCATTGGGTAAAGCGCACGTCCTGCGAGTCGCGCGCCGGACTCGATGCTGGTCTGCGCCCATTGACACTTGACCCCTTGCGCGAACTAGTGGTATCCGCGGAGCGTTTCCCCTTATTCGAGGAAGCACTAGAAGCACTATTGGAAGGAGAGGACGAGCGATAGGAAGCACTGCCCGCGCTACTAGGGCCGCTCATACTCCGCCTTTGCCGCCCTGAAGAAGCATTCGCACGTTGTTCCACACGCTGAACGCTCATCGCGCTCCCACCACCAGCAGCCCGACTGGCACGCGACCCGCCTCGATCGAGGCTCGGCCCTACACGGCCAGCCTGACTCCTCACGGCTTTTTTTGGATCGCTGCTGCTTAGCATCGCACTCTTCCCTCTTTCCTTAAGTGTCAGACAAGACTATGATAGCGCAGATGTTCCAGAGAAGCAATAGGGACACGGCGCGAACGACCGCGAATAGAAAGGAGAGAGTGCCCAATTGGATACTCTCTCCTTCACTAGCATAACTTTTATGCCTAGACTTTTGCGGCTACTGCGCTCTTCTTAGACTTCTACTACAATTGGTAAGATCATGGGGCGACGACGCGTCTGCTCGAACAAGAACTCGCTCAACGAATGCTTGACCTTATCCTTGATGAACGACCAGTCAGAACCGCCATGTCCACGTCGATCACCTGTCGCGAGCGACCTCAAAACGTGCTCACGAGCAGAATCCATCAACTTCTCCGAGTCACGCATGTAGACGAAGCCACGCGAGATAATATCAGGCAGGGCTGTTGGCAAGCCGGTCTCTTTATCGATCGTCAGTACGACGATCACGATACCATCCTGCGACAACGCTTTACGATCGCGCAAGACGATCTGACCTACATCACCGACACTCAAGCCGTCCACAAAAACATTGCCCGAACTGGTATGTTCCGCGAGACGGATAGAATCCATGTCCACCTCAACAACATCGCCATCCTCGGCAACCACGATATTGCTCTCTGGAATACCAAGCGAGTACGCAAGCTTCGCATGTAATACGAGCATACGATACTCACCGTGTACAGGCACAAAGAACTTTGGTCGCACCAGGCTCAGCATGAGTTTCAGCTCTTCCTGGGCACCGTGACCGGAGACGTGCACATTCGCGATGCCCTGGTACAACACTTCAGCCCCCTGCCGGAACAGGCTATTGATCGTGCGCTGCACCATCTTTTCATTGCCCGGCACCGGTGTCGCCGACAAAATGACGGTATCGCCCGGCTGAATACGAATCTGGCGATGATCCTGGTTAGCAATACGCGTCAAAGCCGAAGTCGGCTCGCCCTGGCTTCCTGTGCACACCACGGCCACTTGATCGGGGCGATACTGCCTGATATCCTCTGGTCGAATGATCATATTCGGAGGCACATTCAGATACCCCAGCTCGATCGCCATCTGCACATTGTTTTGCATGCTGCGCCCTACAAACGTGACAAAACGTTCGTAGCGCGTCGCAGTATCAATCACCTGCTGCACACGTGAGATGAGCGAGGCGAACGTTGCCAGAATAATGCGTCCCGGTGCGTTCGCGAAAATCTTGTCAAAAGAATCGTTGATCGAGCGCTCGGATGGCGTATAGCCTGGACTCTCGATGCGCGTGCTATCGCCCATCATCAGCAGCACACCCTCGTTGCCCAGTTGCCCCAGTGTTCCCAGGTCAGCGGGCTTGCCATCGACTGGCGTGTAGTCGAACTTATAGTCACCTGTGTGAACGACAGTACCAAGCGGCGTGCGCAAAATGACACCAACGGAATCCGGTATGCTGTGGTTTACACGGAAGAATCCCGCCGAGAATACTCCCAGCGGCACCTGATCTCCTGGCGCGATAACATTGATTACCGTCTTCTCCAGCAAGTTATGCTCTTTCAGCTTCACCTGAATGAGCCCTTGCGTGAGACGCGTCGCGTAAAGTGGTGGAAAGTCAAGCAGTGGTAGGATATAAGGAATAGCGCCAATATGATCCTCGTGTCCATGCGTGATCAAAATGCCACGAATACGCTGCTTCTTGTCGTTCAAGTAGCTCGTATCCGGCACCACGAGATCAACCCCGAACATCTCTTCGTCCGGAAACATCACGCCCACATCGACAATGACGATATCATCGCCATATTCGACCACCATCATATTCTTGCCAACTTCTCCCAGGCCTCCCAGCGGGACAAGTCGCAGTTTTTTCGCTGTCAAAGTATAAAAAACCTCCTGACTGCGCGAAATCGCAGTTTAAAAACAGAAAAACACATTTTTATTTATCTTCACTCCCGCCACTATTACAGGAGTTAAAGTCAAAGATTCATTTAATTCTAATTATACTCTCGTCTAAGAGTGTAGCATAGGTGCTCTTTTAGAACAAGCTTTTCATTTCCCTCACAGGAAAAAATCATGCTTTAGATCAAATGACGGATAAATGCAAACACCAGGATCAACAGGATGATAGCGACCGCGACCACAGCGATCATGATATATACACGCGTTGTATTCGTATCTACTTTACCTCCAGGCAGTGAACGCTTCACATGCGAGATTTGCTCCTGCCGACGTTGTTTCAGCCGTTCGGCCCGCTTCTTGCGCTGATCCTGCACTGTATGAACCTTTTGCTGATTATCGTTATACCCCATCCGCTCCATACGGCGGCGCATATCTCGATTATAGCTCTCCATCTGTTGCTGCTGCTGACCCGCATTCTCGCTCAACTGCCGTGGCTGCGTCGATCTCGCACCGGTTACAGCAGTACCACCTATCGCTGATCGCGAAGACTTTCCACTCTTGCGAGTGTCAGTCAGCTTTTGCGCACTATTCGTATCGATATTTATCGCATCGGCAATACGATCGCTTCCCCTCGTTTTCGTCGTTCCCAATGTTTGATTCGCGGTGGGAGGAACAGGTGGGCTAATCGCATCACCTGTTTTTCGCTTTCCACCGGTTGTGTTCTTTGGCATAAGCATACCTTCTTTATCGATTAAGCTAGCACATTTCTACAATGACTATTCTTTTTTTACCTGTTCTCTCTCTTCGATCTCTTCATTCATCTCGCGCGCAATACGCGTCGCCGCTTCTTTATCGCCAGGCGCCAGAGCACCATCGATGACCAGTTCCAGCAGATAATCTTTGATCGGTCGCAACCAGGGGCCAGGGCCACGCTGAAATAACTCCATCAGTTCTTTCCCATCCAACGGACTCTTCAACGGCACGCGTTGCGCCTCCTCTTGCAGCATGTGACAGCGTTCGGCGAGTTCGGTGACGCGCGCCGCTGCCTTGCTGATTTTGTCCACCCTATAACTGGTGATATCGGCGCGCGAGAGGTCCAGCAGGTCGTCCAGCGTATCACCACTCTCAAGCATCAAGCGACGTACGGCACCGTCGGTCCAATCCGCCTCATACGCATTGGCACGCATATGCAATTTGACGATTTGCGACACAGACTGCATAAAGTCGCGATCGAAATGCAGCCGCTTCAAGATATCGCGTGCCATATACGCGCCCAGATCCTCGTGTCCGAAAAAGTGCACCTTGTTGTCCTCAATACTCTTGGTACGTGGTTTGGCGATATCATGCAAAAGAGCACCCCAGCGAGCCACCAGGCGCGGTGATGACTGCTCGACCACACGCAACACATGTCCATAGACATCCTTGGTCGCGACTACTGCCTTCGAACGCTGGCTCACCCCACGCAACTCCAATATCTCTGGAATGATCCACTCCATTAAACCCAGCTCAACCAGCAAATCCAGCCCCTTCGCTGGATAGGGTGCGAGCAGCAATTTATTCATCTCATCACGGATGCGCTCTCGACTGATCTTTTGCAACGTGCTGGCTTGTCGCACTATCGCCTGACGCGTAACCGGCTCAATCGTAAAATCCAATTGCGCGGCGAAACGTACCGCACGCAACAACCGCAGCGGGTCCTCCTGAAAACGCTTGTCCGGCTCGTCTCCCACCGCACGGATCACGTGTTCTTCAAGGTCATACCGACCGTCGAACAGGTCGATAATCGTATCGTCGAGGGGATCGCGCGCCAGTGCGTTGATCGTAAAATCGCGCCGCCCCAGATCCTCCCGCAAGCTGTCGCCAAAACAGACCTCCGGCTTGCGCGATTCTGGATTGTAGCGCTCAGAGCGAAATGTTGTGATCTCGACAATCCCTTCCTCATAGTGCAGCCGCACCGTACCAAAACGCTCGCCAACCAGCACGATCGCAGTCGGATGCGTGGGCATAACCAACCGCTTGATCTCGTCGGGCAATGCATCGGTCGCCATGTCCGCATCGTTCGATTTTTCGCGGTGAAGCAGCGTGTCACGCACGGTTCCACCAACAATATAGAGTTGTTTTTGCTGCGCGTGGAAAATCTCGGCCAGCATCATAATAATATTGGGCATACACAAAGTATATCTAGCACTTAGAGCCAAGCACCTGAAGGGCTGGACTCTCACACATGCTCTATTCTTCTTTCGTCGGTGCTTTTTAGCATCTGCATGCTCTCGTGCGCAAAACGAGCACGCTCAAAAGCATTTTTCATGGGCGCAAAGGGATGCGAGTAATGTCACCTGGCTGCACATAAAAAGCATCTCAGGAAGGCACTATGTCTTCTTCAATTTGTAATGCGACTATTGTATCATGTTCGCACAGCATATTTAAAGTGGTTTAACAATAAAGTTCTCTGACCACTACGAACTGGCGGGAATCGCGCTCGTCGTCCCCTTCGAAATCATGCCTTCCTCATCGAGTTCAAAAAGCGGATGATGAATAAACCATTCCTGGCTATCGAACGGCTCTAGCCCTTGCGACGGCAGTATCCGTACATAGCTTCCATCGGCGAGCAATTCATGGGCGTTGGCGGTGTCCGCGAGAATCGGTTGTATCATGTGCTCAAAGATAGCATTCTGCATGCTACGTGACTCAATAGGAAACAGTACTTCGACCCGGCCATTCAAATTGCGCTGCATCATATCAGCGCTGCCCAACCATATCTCGTACTCTCCGTTATTGTAAAAGTGATAGACACGGCTGTGCTCCAAAAAACGCCCAACAAGGCTGCGCACCCTGATATGGTCGCTGACATCAGGAATCTGAGGACGCAGAGAGCAGATACCACGAATGATCAACTCGATATGCACCCCCGCCTGCGAAGCCTGGTAAAGATGCTGAATGATATCAGGATCGGTCAACGCGTTCATCTTGAAGATAATGCGCCCATTGCCGTGTCGATGATGCATCTCGATCTCGCGCTGAATACGCTCGATAATGCCTGGCTTCAAACCAACGGGTGCGACCAGCAACTTTCGATAGTGGTTCTCTTTCGAATAGCCGGTCAATGAATTGAAGAGCGCGGTTGCGTCCTCACCAATATCTTGCCGCATGGTCAACATGCCCAGATCCTCATAAATTTTCGCGCTTGAGGCATTGTAGTTGCCCGTTCCCAGGTGCATATAGCGGCATAAGCCATCATCCTCTTTCCGCACGACCATCGCGACCTTCGCATGCGTCTTCAAACCTACCAGGCCATACACGACATGCACGCCCGCGCGCTCCAGCTCCCTGGCCCAACCAATATTGTTCTCCTCATCAAAACGCGCTTTCAATTCGACCAGGACCGCGACCTGCTTCCCGTTCTCCGCCGCCTCTAGTAGCGCGTTCACCACCGGTCGAATCGGTCCGACACGATAAAGCGTTTGCTTGATAGCCAGGACCTGCGGATCATCGGCGGCGGCACGAATAAAATCGACGACGTTGCTAAAACTATCATATGGATGATGCAAAAGAATGTCGTGTTTCTGGATTGCCGCGAAAATAGTTGGATTCTTCTTAATAATCGTCGGCGTGTGCGGCGTAAACGGCTTGTCCTTCAAATCCGCGCGCGCAACACCTTGCAGCTCTAGTACGTCCCCCATGCCCAACGGACCATCGATGATCGAGACATCGCCCAGATCGATCTCCAAATTATCGCTGAGCAAGCGCCGAATATGTGGTGGCATCGATGGATGCACAGCCAGGTCGACAACCGCGCCGAAACGGCGGTCGCGCACCTCCTGCTCGATCATCTCCAGCAGGTCCGACGCCTCGTCCTCCTGCAACTCGATATCGGCATCGCGCAACACACGAAACGGATAGGACTCCCACACTTTAAACCCTGGAAACAGCATGTTCAAATGCGCCGCAATCACCTGCTCAAGCCAGACGAATCCGACCGACTCCGCATCATCCCCACTAACCGACACAGGCAACAACCGTGGCAGGGCCGGTGGCACTTTCACCCGTGCGAACAGGTCCTCCTGCAGCGCATCCTGTGCAAGAATGACGACCGCCAGATTCAGGCTACGGTTCGAAATATGCGGAAATGGATGCGCCTTATCCACAGCTAACGGTGTCAAAACCGGCAAAATATCATTTTCGAACGTCTTTCGCAGTACCTTGCGCTGTGACTCATCCAACTGCTCATACTCAAAGATAAAAATATGCTCCTGCGCCAATAGCGGCACAAGCTCCTCGCGCCAGTACTGCCGCACCTCCTGGACCAATGGTGCGAGCAATTGACGGACAGCGATAAGCTGCTCCTCCGGCGTGCGCCCATCCGGACTGCGTAAGGATTTGCTGGAATCAACCTGATCTTTCAGGCCCGCAACCCGAATCATCATAAATTCATCGAGGTTCGTCTCAAAAATGGAGATGAATTTGACACGTTCCAATAGAGGATGGCTGCTATCCTTCGCCTCGCCAAAAACGCGACGATTGAACTCGACCCAACTCAATTCACGGTTGATGTACAATTCGGGCGGTAATAGTGCTGGAACGGTCGGTTGCGATGTATTTTGCTGATCCATAAATCCATTTCTCGTGCTACTATCGTTATCTTCTCCTGCATTCTATCATGCCACGAAAATTCGTCGCAAGAAGACGACCAAATCCTGCCGCTAATGAGAGGCGAGCCGATACAGCACTTCTCCGGCATGCGGAACCAGGAACAATCCCTCGTCCTCTCGCCCCTCCCAATCCTGTGGATCAATTGTGCGGTAGTCGAGATAACCAAGGTTGATACGACGACAGCGCTCTTCAGGAATACCGGTCGCTAACGTCACGGTAATGCGTGGCCGCTCGATACCCGTTTCAGCATCGTAACTACCCGCCCCCTTGACGTGCGTGCTGTGCGCGAGAATACTCCCTGGAATATCTTTGAAACGATCCCACTGTTTCAAGAAGTAGTCACGCACATGGTATCCAACCTGATCGATTAATTTTCCATGCGTATAAGAGACCTCGGTCACCTGGGGGGCGTAAATAATCACCTCTCCACCATCGGCCACCACCGGTTCCGTTTTATACATCGCTTTGGCCGCCGTCCACAAATCATCGTACTGTGTCGATGGTAACGAAAGCACACGTTTAAAAGCACGAGGTTTCCATACAATGTTCAAACGAGCGGAAAGATCGGCTGCCATCTCAAATGCCTCAATAGAGTCTCCGACAAAAATGCCATGCAGATCTTCCCCTCTCATAACCAGCGCGATACACAGCAATGGCTGTGACACGAACGCAGCGGCACGCTGAATGACACGCCGCGTCAACGTGTCCTTGACGCCGATGGTTTCCATACTTGTCACACGCGCGCCCAACCAGTGCGAAAAGTTGATAATATCCGCGCCAGCAATCCCCGGAAAAAGGTATTTCGCGCCGCCAGAAAAACCCGCCACCTCGTGTGGAAACACCGGACCACAAATAATCAACTGGTCGTACTCGAAAATCAAGCGGTTCAGCGCCACTGGAACCTCTTCGGAGAGGATGCCTTCGGTAATGTCCCGCGCTTCCTCTGGCGTAATCACACCGATCACCTTCAACGTCTGTGGGTCCGACCAGTGATGATTAAAAATCTGTACGTTCGGATAGCGTTCCGCACGTTCAGCCGAGGAAATCCCTACCAGCTGATCGATCGCCTCCTCAGGCATAGGCGGATGCGTCCCCAACGCGATCAGATAATCCAGTCGCGCAACCCTTTTTCCTATCCTTTGGTAAAGCAAACGAAACAGCAATGGAATGGGGGCAGTACGCGTGCCATCGGGAATAATTACCAGCACGCGTTTCCCGTCCAGCTCCATTTGCGCGAAACTACGCGCAAGCACCTGCTCGATATCATCGCTATGAAGAACCTGCTCCAGCGAAGCTTGTTGCTGTACCATCAGGCATAACCTTCCTTAATTGCTACTTTCTGTCTTCTGCTCGCTGTATCTGGTCAGCAACGCCAGGCACACGGAAAAGCTGTGCAAAAATGCTTTGTTATCGACAGGGCCAACCTCACCATTACAAAACAGGCCCGCCAGCGGCAAAGCTCCGAACTCACGCATGACCGCGCTGGCATCATGGTCCGGCACGCCGAACATGCCAACCCCACGGCCATTGCAGGTGCATAAGATAGCGGCAATGGGCGCATTATCCTGCAACTGCTGCCGCGCCTGCCGCAACACTGTATGCAAATCCTGGTCGGCGCTCACGGCATCACGCACTTGAAACTGAATTGTCTGCCCGACACGCGGCATCGCGGTAATCGCCAGGCCGCCCGTCCTGCGGTTGACACCACACAGTTGGCGAATCAAAAAGCTACCCCGCCGAAAGCTATCCTGGTACTCATTGGCCGCCAGCCCCACCTGCAAGTTGCGCTGCACACGTCGTTGCTCCTGCACTGGCACCGTTCGAAACGTCTCTTTGAGCATTTCGTACGCGGTCCGATTCGAGATGCCATCGATCAGCCCATCCTCCAGCACACTGGTGATCGTCCACGGCTCACCCAGCGGCTCACAGCCCTGCGACACCAGAGGGAAAAGCGTATATGCGCCACCGATACCGAGCGCGACGCTGCCTGTATCGAAAACATCATCATTTAAAAAGGTGTATGTTTGCTGATAATCTATGGCTTGATAGTCTGTACTACCACTGCCGGACGCCAGCCCTCCGATAATCGGCAAACCAGGATACGCGTCCGCCAAGCCCTCGATCAACTGCTCGACATTCGCCTGTAGAGGATCAGTGAAAAGCAACCAGGCATGAACGTCGTCGCGCGCAACCCCTAAATGAGCGGGCCATTCCCGTGGATGTTGGCAATCTTCAAACAGTTGCGCGGTCAAATGCACCGGATATAAGGTCGCGCCAGGCAGCGTGAGCGCGAGCAAGGAAACAGCGGGCAGATCCTCCAGTTCCTGATCCATGCCGATCACGCCCTGGCTAGAGCACCCGATTAAGATCGGTGCGCCTGTCTTCTTGCGCACCCGCCTCACCATAGCGGGAAAATGTGTAGCATACTCCCCACTTGCGAACAGCAAAAGGACATCCGCACGAATATCTTCTACCTGTTCAAGTGCTTGTTCAAGAGCCTGTTCCCAATCTTCATCTACCACAATCGCGCTCTGCGCGCGCGCGCTAAGTTCTTCCATCTTTTTGTTTTGAATCCCGTTTTAATCCCGTTGAGGCCGCTTTCCATTCGCGGCTGAGTATTTCTTCTCCATTTTCTTCTTCTTCAGTATCGCATATGCACCCACTATGTGCAAAAAGATGAGCATGCCTATACTTTCCTCAAGCATAGGAAAGGGACCTCCCACCTTGATTTACAAGATGAAAAGTCCCGATGCTTTGAAAAACGGCCTTGTACTCATTCATTCAATAGACGCACACCAAACGTATTCTTAAAGTGGCAGATGATGCTAATCTTTCGTTCCCTGGTGCACCCCGGTCTCTTCCGACTGCTGTTTATTAATCTGACTCGGCAAACGTCCTGTCATTGGATCTGCCGGGGTGTCGTCTTTATCGCGATGCCCAAAGGTAGCGTCTTGATCTCCGATCGAGGTCGCGGGCTGCCCCGGATTGCGCGAACCCAGATTCCCTTGCTGAGGTTGATCGCTTGCATCGACTGCGCCTGGCGATGCATGTTGGGTACTATCATGAAAATTCCCCTGCTGGGTTACTGTGCCTGAGCTGACATCACTCTTTTGCTCCGCTACACTTCCATTCTCAGGTGTATCGCTCACCGAACCCGCTGGTGGATTCCCTCCTGAAGGAATTGTGCCCCCTCCCACTGTCCCTAAATCACGTGCGCTCCGTCCGGTCTGCTGTTCCGCTGTGTTACCGCCATTGTCTGAACGGCTTTGATCTTCGCTATGCATACCCATCAATCCTCTTTCTATCTCTGCAATTAAAGAAAGATGCTCCTTAATCCTCGTCTTTTTTGGGAAAGTCTGTTCTTATCATAACTGTGCTCTATGAAGGAAGTCAATCTAAAAAGCGCGTCCGTAAGGCCTCTTAACAAAATCTAATCGAGAAAAGGCCAGTTATGTACCAGAATGTAACTATGCTGACTTGAAAATACAGTCATCAACACGTTTAACAAACAGGAGTATTCTGGCGGCGGTTTTCATCTCGGAGTAGTCGAAAGGCTGGCATTATGGACAAGACACGGACGATGATCACGTTCAAACGCGGAGGCAAAAAGTTTAGCTATCGCATCGCTGGTATTGTGCGACACGAAGGACGCATGCTCTTTCAAAGAGCGATGCTCGATCCTCACGATCTTTTCTGGTTTTTGCCCGGTGGTCGCGCCGAACTCGGTGAAGATGCCAGCAATACATTACAGCGTGAGATGCTGGAAGAGTTGGGCGAACAGGTTCATATCGAATATCTGGTCTACATCATCGAAAATTTCTTTCGCGAGCACAAAACCTCCTATCACGAGCTCGGGCTCTATTTTCTCATGACACTCCCCCCTGATTCCCTTCTCCTGCACCAAAGTGGTCCCTTCCAGCGCTCAGACGAGGACGGTTCGCCCATTTTCTTCGAGTGGCTGCCCATCGAGCAACTTCCCCAGTTGGCGATATTCCCTCCAATGTTGCGTGAAAAACTGCAACAATTGCCAGAACACACCACCCATATCGTCAACAAAAGACACCGCTAGCGCTGCGTGGCCGCGCTCTATGCACGTTTCCGCACGCTCATAACCCTACTTGACTATATGACGCAAATTCTCTACAATCATCATCAGAGTGGGTAGTTTGGTAAATCGGGTACAACGCTACGGCAAAACGCATTTCTTCAGGAGGCACAGCTGTGACAGCACAAACAGGAGAGGAGTGGCTAAGCTTGCGCGAGGCCGCTGAACTTTTAGGCATGCATCCGGCTACCGTCCGGCTATGGGCTGATCGCAACGAGTTACCCTCTCGTCGCACCAGCGGGGGCCATCGCCGTTTCCGGCGCGCTGATATCGAGGCGCGTCTGCGGCAAGAAGCGGAGCCGCGTACTGATCCCGCGTCTCTCTTGCTCATTCAAAGCGTGCTCGGTCGCGTTCGCTTCGCCTTCACCGATGGCACGCTCAACACCTTCTCCTGGTATCTGCATTTCGATACCGCCGCACGCGATGCCTACCGCCGTCTCGGTCGCCGCCTGCTCGATCTGGTCTTACGTATGCTCAACGACGAGGCCCATCAAGACGACCTCAAACGCGAAGCAATCGAACTGGGCCGCGAATATGGCTCCGTCACACGCACATCGCACGTCCCAGTCGCCGACGCGGTACGCGCGTTCCTCTACTTTCGCACCCTTATTGACGAGGGCGTCTTCCAATTGACGGAGGTTCGTGGCTCGCGTGAACACGATCTTATGTGGATCGAGAGTTTCCATCAGGTACAAACCATCACGAACGAAATTTTGCCCGCGTTGATCGAAGCGGCGCTCGACACAAACGAGTAAATACACTGTCTCATTGGGGTTACCTTCTCTTTCGGTACCACGTTACAATTATTACAGATACTTCTACGTTTGTTGCACATCTTTTTGTAAAAAAAACCATTTGGCACTTTTGCAAAGGGGTGATTCTACGCGACAAGATCTAATAGACACGATCCAATAAGGGAAGAAACAGCGTATCTATTGACGAGAGATTTGCGCTATCTTGCGTTATCCATAGTAAGCAAAGAGCAGCTAATACTCGTTTTATAAAGAATATTTCACTACATTGAATACATCATCTTTTTCTCATAAGCAACAATGATAATAGGGAAAGAGAACGCTATCATACAGGAAAGAGGTCCAGGGAAATGCAGGAGGACCAGCACGAAGACGAGACACGCCTCACTCGTTCAGTAACTCCAGGGTCACCTGAAAAGACAGCGATAACCTCCTATACACAGGAAGGTAGACGCTCACCGGCGAAATTACCAGCGTACAGCCAGGCCGCAGCCGCGCAACGGCTCAACGACATTCCTGAACGACCAGCGCCAGGATTTTATTACGCCGCATCGCATCATCCAGAACATCCACTTGGTTGGCGCACAAAACGACATGGCAAGCGCAAAAATCTACGTATCACCATTGGAAACTATATCGCTACCGAACGCACCAGTCGGCGCACCATCATCAATATCGGACTCACGCTCATCTGTGTTTTTGTCATTGCTACCATCGTGTTGACAACAGTAACCGGCTTCGTCGATGCGACCACGCAACGCTATCAAACACAGGTAATAACCTTACAAGATATTCTTCCAAAAGATAACCTCAAACTGTATGCCGCCAATGGTCAACTCATGTACCAGGCCATTGATCAGGGTCTGCAAACAAGCGAGCCTCTCGACAAAATCTCTCCCAACCTGGCTCATGCCGAAATCGCTATTGAGGACCAAAACTTCTGGCAAAATCCCGGCTACGATATTACCGGCGTGATTCGCGCCGCTATCAGCGATCTTACCAGTAACCGTGTGGTCTCCGGCGGCAGCACGATCACGCAACAACTGATCAAAAATGTGGTCATCAATAACCAATCGCAAACCGTCACCAGAAAACTGCAAGAAATTATCCTCGCGCCCGAAGTAACTCGTTACTATACGAAACAACAAATACTGGCTATGTATTTGAATACGACATACTATGGGACACAGGCCTATGGCGCGGAGGCGGCAGCCTTTACCTACTTCGATTTAAAGGATACCGCCAGTGCCACCGCCGCTCAACGACTCGATATTGCGCAATCGGCGACACTGGCGGGCATACCGAGCGCGCCGACCGCGCGCAATCCCTTGCTGAATCGCAGCGCTTCCATTCAACGCACGATAGAGGTGCTTCAACAGATGTACGTGCAGAAATACATTACCGCCCAACAAAAAGCACAGGCGATCGTGGAAATTCAGCAACCACATTTCATCAAACCAGGCACCATCGATAATCGCTACGTGCCCAACTACGTCAACTATACGCTACGCGAGCTATCCAGCGATCTTCACGTCAAGATCAACGAACTCTCACGTACAGGCTTGATCGTAAAAACAACTTACGATCTGAAGCTCCAGAGTACCGTGCAGCAGATCGCGAAAAAACAGGTCGAGGCGCTCGAACAATCCAAGCATATTACCGATGCCGCGGTGGTGGTCATCGATTATCATACAGGCGATATCAAAACCATTGTGGGCAATATTGATCCCACCAACCCAAAATATGGTGATTTCGATGTGGCAACACAGGGCTATCGTCAACCAGGCTCTTCGTTCAAGCCTTTCATCTACGCGACCGCCTTCGAACATGGTACCAGTCCTGGCACACCCGTTTATGACGGCCCACTCTCGGTCCCTATGTGCTGTGGCCTGCCACCTTACACTCCACATAACTACGACCTGCAATACCATGGTTTGATTACCTATCGTTACGCGCTGCAAAACTCGTTCAACATTCCGGCGGTCAAACTGTTGATCCAGACAGGCGTGCAACCCTCACTGCAAACAGCACAGGCAATGGGCATCAAGAGCTATGAAGGTATCCCGAACTATACCATGGTGCTTGGCTCACTCAGTATACGCTTGATCGATAATACAGCGGCCTATGGCACATTCGCGAATCAGGGAGTTTATATCCCTCCGCACTCGATTACCTCGGTGACCGATACTAACGGCCATGTTATCTTCACGCCCAGCGAGAAAGGGACACACGCGCTGACGAAAGAGGCCGCGTTTATGATCACCAATGTGCTGAGCGATAACCAGGCTCGTACCTTCGAGTTCGGTCAGTGTAGTTCGCTGTTGCTTTTCCCACATACAACGCAACAGTGCTACGAGGGTAATCCTGGTCCTGTTCGTCCATCGGCGGCGAAAACCGGCACTTCGAACGATTTCAAAGATAACTGGACGATGGGCTACACATCCGACTTCGTTGTCGGCGTCTGGGCGGGCAATAACGATAACTCGGCCATGAACAATGTAACTGGCGTCGATGGTGCTGGCCCCATCTGGCAACAAACAATGCTTCAGGCTGAGCTGGGGCATCCTATCAAGCCCCTGCAAAGTGCACCATCGGATGTGATCAAAAAAACGGTCACCTACCCTGGTATCACCACCACTGATTGGTATCTCAAATAAATACGCGGAGGGCCAATTGCACAGTTGGCCCTCCGCTTCTTTTTCCTACGCCCTTTTCGTCACAGCTTCATTGGTACCCGCCAATCGATCCCTGTTCGCGCGTGGTCCATTCGTGATCCAGCAACGCGTACAAGCGCGTATCCCACCAGCGTCCCTTCATCCACTCGCTCTCATGCATACGTCCCTCGAAACGCATGCCAATCTTCTCCAGCACATGTGCTGATGCGACGTTCTCCTCGATACACTGTGCCCAGATACGATGAAATGCGAGCTCGCGAAAACCAAATTGCAGCAATGCACGCGCCGCCTCCGTCGCGTAACCATAGCCCCAATAGCGCCGATCGAGTTCATAGCCCAGATCAGCAGTGCGCGTTTGCGTGAATTGCTCACGAATACCGGCGTTTCCAATCAACTGATCCTCCGCTTTAAGCCGGATAACGAGTTGATAGCGTCTACGCGGGCGCTCTTTGCTCCAATTCATAAACATACGCACATATGAGCGCACATCGGCCTCAGTGCGATGCGTCCAGGGATAAAAACGCAAATAATCGGGTTCGGACTGGTAAGCGAGTACGGCCCGCCAGTCTCGTTCCTCGAACTCGCGCAGTACCAGACGCTCCGTTACTAGTTGCATATAAAATTAATTCTCTCTGCGTCTACTCTACACCCAGATCCCATGCTTGCTGCAAGTCTTCGCGCGAGAAACATTGAAATGCCATGAGTGTATGCGTCTTGACAATAGCGCCGATGGTGAGCATATGGGTCGTCACAATTGTGGCGAGGTCTTCGTAATTCGGCAAACGCAACTGCGCGACCAGATCGTAGTCACCGGTGACTGAATATACTTCCGCAACCCCCTCGATCTCCAGCAAACGCTGTGCTGTTTCATTGACTGTGCCACGTTGCACATTGATCAGGACTAAAGCAGTGACCATAAGTCTTTTTGCCTTTCTATCTAAACCATCCGCAACAGGGAGATACCTTATCTCTGTGAGTAGATATGTTCAATCATATCCTATTTCCACGCTATTTGTCTAAAGCAGTAGCAGCCGCGAGAAATGTTCGCACCTTCTGCTCCGCGTGCTCTAGCAAACTATCACCACCCTCTAACCATATAATACGTTCATCACGGCGAAACCAACTCAACTGCCTGCGCGTGAAATCATGACTGGCAAACTTGAGCCGCTGTAGCATGTCAGCCTCACTGGCGAATTCACCTCGCAACCAGCGACTGACAAAACGGTACTCCAATCCCAATGCATCCAGTCGCTCATACGAGACGCCTTGCTCAAGCAAATGCTGTATCTCCACGAGCAATCCCTGCTGCATGCGCTGGTCGATGCGTTGATCGATGCGCTCGTATAACGCGGCCCGCGACCACTGTATGCCAATTTGCAGAGATGTATACAGAGGACGCGACTTATTACGTTGCTGCGAAAAAGGCTTTCCAGTTATCAGGCACACCTCTAGAGCACGAATCACACGACGTGGATTTTTGCGATCGATGGTACGCGCACTTTGTGGGTCGAGTCTCTCCAACTGATCCAGGAGGTCTGCGAGTGGTTTCGCCTCCAGTTGGGCGCGTAGCGCGGGCTGGGGAGCAACTGCGGGGATGTCCAGGCGATCCACCACAGTCTGAATATAATGCGGCGATCCACCGACCAGCAGCGGCAACGCGCCGCGCGCGAGAATATCGTCTATCGCGACGGTAGCATCATGCTGAAACTGCGACACGCTGTAGACCTCACGCGGGTCCGCGACATCAAGCAGGTGATGGGGCACAAGCGCTTGCTCAGCCTTCGTTACTTTTGCGCTGCCAATATCCAGACCGCGATAAACCTGGCGCGAATCGCCTGAAACGATCTCACCGTGAAAACGCTGTGCCAGTTCAATACCAAGTGTACTTTTGCCAGAGGCGGTGGGGCCAAGCACGACGACAATTTTAGGGAGCTGGCCTACCCGATTTTCTTCCATCACACGACTCACCACGAAGCATTTTTACGCACCATAGTCGATACCCGTTGATCATACGATCACAGTTGATACCAACACGCTCAAACCGTTCGACTATTGATATGCACCAGATAATCTACCCACAATACCAGCACGACAATCACCGCCATACCCAGCAGGATCGCCAGCGGCGTGAAGTAGTTGAGCGCGAAACCCATCGTCAAAAAGTACCCCAGGCCGCCACCGATAATCGCCGCTAATGAGACGAACAGCCAGAACATGGTGCTGAGCAGAGATTCCATCTTCATAAAAAGCGAGAGTATCCAATTGCTCGGTGTGACCTGCATGCCTATCGTCGCGCTCAATGAAACGACACACAGCAGCACGAACAGCTGAAACGTAGGCACACTCGTGTGTATCAACAGCTGCCACAACCCTTCCACCACTGTTGTGCTCAGCAATCCCAACATCAAACTCGTCAAACTGCGATTGATCGATTCGCGCGACTTCCAGCCCTGACTGCGCTGCATAATCAACGCGCCGAACGTCGCAGCGGGAATCATGCCCACAAGCAGCAGGATAAACGTAGGATTCGGCGGGAGCGGTGGTTGCCGCAGGGCGGATAGCCAGATATAAACCAGGCTGGACACCATAAAGGCTGAGATGGCGGTCAAAATCCGTTGTCGCCACTTGGCTTGCGTGGCCGACAGAGGGGCAGGGTCCCAATGTTTTTCTATCTGGTTATGATTGCCAATGGTACTATACGTGGCATATTTATCATCGATCTCATCGGCATCGTCCAGGAGATCTTGCGCGACCGAAGCGGCCTGAAGTGCTGGTGAGCTTTGCACCTGCTGGCTGCCATGCACCTGAATTACAGCATCAAAATCGTCATCATCGTCGTACACATCCAGGTCGGCACCATTGGTCTTGCCGGGATGGCGACGGTTGCGTAGCGTGTACTCCTGCACATCTACCTCTACCGCAACCGTGATATCATGCTGGTGCTCATCGGCTGGCGTGATCACGATTTTCCCACTGTAGTGCTCGTTTGCCTTTAGCTTCAAGCTATTCACACGTACACCGATATCAGTAATCGCGCCATCGAACTGTCTTTGACTTAATTGCAGCCATTGATCATTCGTATGAATGGTACCATGGACAGCATATCCTTGCGAACCACCGATAGAAATCGTCAATGGCGCGGATATACCGGGATACATGGTACCGAAATCAAGCACACCGGGCCGCACCTGCACTGGTACCGAACGCGGCGGCGTTACCCGCTGCCGTTGCGACGCGGATATCGTGGTGGTATGCGGATTTCGTACACTTGCCGCTGGCGTGCTGATGGAGTCCACAGCCGTACTCGTCATAGCGCTGCTCATAGTCGGCGATGTGTGTCGCGTTTGTGAGGCAACAATACTGGTGCCGGTATCGCCTATATACATATGGCTCTGCGGTATCTTGCCCAGGATAATATGCACCAATTCTTCGAGGGCGTCAACCGGGTCGGATTCCTTCTGCTGCGACAACTGGTGCGCGACCTTGGCGTACTCTTCTTCGCCTAAATCATGCAACCAAGCCTCAATCTCCTCATCGCGCAGGTATTCACTGGCCTCTTCAGGATAATTCAAGCACAGATCCGCCAGTTCCTCAGGCGTCGAAGCGATCTCTCCGCTCTCGAACACAAACGGACTGACACTCAGTAACGCCCGGCGGAACGCTTCGACGTTTTCGTAGCGCTCGTCTGGATCGATTCTGGTCGCCTTCTCTAACGCTCGCGCAACCATCGGGGAGATACGTGGGAACCGCTCGTGCACATGATCCAGGCCAAAACCATGCTCCGACAGCGTATTGGTCAGCAGGTGAAATAATGTCATGCCCAGCGCGTAGATATCTGAGCGCTCATCCGTCTGCGACTTGCCATATTGCTCCGGTGGCGCATAACCAGGCGTGCCCAGAATTTGTGTATCTGGATCAAGCGAGGAGCGGAAGAAGCGTGCAATTCCAAAATCGATCAACTTGATCTGACCCTGACGCGTCAACATCACATTGCCCGGCTTCATATCGCGGAAAATGATCGGCGGCTTCTGACTGTGCAGATAGGTCAGCACATCACAGAGCTGGCGCGCCCAACCGAGCACACGTCGCTCCGGAAATGCCACACCCCCACGCTCAAGGCGATCCTCCAGCGTGTATCCCTCGATATATTCCATCACGAGGAAATAGCGCTCATTCTGACTGAAAAAGCCGGTGAGCGAGGGCAGATTGGGATGATCCAGGCCCCAGAGAATTTTCGCCTCGACCTTGAAGTTTTGAATGGCGCGCGGCTGATCCTCCCGCGACACCATCGAGAGGCTCATTTCTTTGATAGCACAGAGACGACCCTGGTCCTTGACATCTTTTGCTAGGTAGACCGCGCCCATACCACCCTGTCCAATTACCTTCTGGATCTGGTAGCGCCTGTGCAGCAGAGTACGCCGGTCAAGTTGACCAGTTTTTGTCGATTTCCAACGACCGCTGATTATAAACCCCCGTCTTTTCTCTCTATCTGTTCCCGATACCGTTCTTGATATCAATGTATTATCCGCCCATCAGTATAGCATACCCCCATCAGGCGCTCCTACCGAGTAGGAACCCTGATTACAGCAAGAGTCTATAGCGTAGGACGTGCCAGAAAATGATCTCAGATACTTATCCAAACCTTCTACTTATTTGAACGTAAAAACGAGCCAATTTCTAACGTATAGGACTTACTTCCATACCAACAGCTTTCAAAAACGCTCTTTCACTAATAATGACGCCTGAACCGGCCCGCTCATAAAAAAACTGTTGACAAAAAAGCATGACCGATGTATGATAAGCGGCGTAATCTTCATATAAGCCCTCGTGGCGGAATGGTATACGCGGCAGCTTGAGGGGCTGTGCCTGAAAAGGCGTGGTGGTTCGAGTCCACTCGAGGGCACCAATCACGGTGCGGCATTCGTCAATAGAAAACGAATGCCATTTTCTTATAACCCACCCTGACATCCAGGGCGATTAGCTCAGTTGGTTAGAGCGGTTGCTTTACACGCAATAGGTCTGGGGTTCGAATCCCTAATCGCCCATCCTTAACACCTCTTAAACCGGCCTGAAAAGCCGGTTTTTTCATGTCTCCAACTGAGCTACAAAACAGGGTAAGTCTCCAATATATTCGACATGAGAACAACTGATTCTATTTCATGGCTTTTTTGTTATACATCTACTTTTTAATATACTTGCCCAAATATGGATAACCATGCGAACGTATGTTCCATTTCGTAGACAACTTTATAAAAACACTGTCTCAAAAAAGAAAAAGGGTTAGAGATAATCATTAGAGTTCTCAATGCCTAATTTCTCAACCTTTGCAATTGTAAGCAGACCATTATCGGCACAAACAAAAATTGGCTCTGGCACTTGTTTGGCAAGAGTAGATGTTCGCAGAGCAAGAGCACAAGTCAATTGGATAGCATCGAGGAACGTAAGGGATGCCGACGGCATATGTCTCCTGCTTCAGCGTAAATATCATCTGTTACAGGCCAGGTATTGTAACTAGCTCGGCAATCTCTACGAAACATAGCAATCAGTCTATCACGCTCAGTAAGAACAATGCTTTGCTCCCTTGCTCGACGACAAAGGGTGGCGACAACCTCGATATGTGTAGCCTGTGAGATGAATAAATCATTGTTATTAGCTGGATTACAGAGAGCAATAATCCATGCTTGTCCTCGCTCAAGAATGTAACGCTTGATAATAGCAGAGGCATCTAGAAAGTATACACCCATTAGTATGGACCTCGATCTTCGATTACTCTATCAGAAGCAAGTTTGTCTGCCGCGAAGAGCTTCGCAAGATGCTCACGTTCGCCCTGTTCCTCTAGTGTCAAAGGCTGTCGTGTCGCTCTATTGAGCAGTTTTCCTTCACGATAGAGCTTCTTTGCAAGTTTATGCCCTATCATCGAGCCTCTTTCCTGGAAAGACGGCTATAGTCCTTGGATGCCCCGTTCAAATAACAATGCTTCTCTAATGGAACTCGCATGTAATATCACCTCCCTCGATTCTGCTCAAACGGGCATCAACTGTAATCCTGGTAAGCTCATTCCCTGCAAAGCTATCTCTATTATCATGCTGCAGGTGTCGTATTGCTTTTACAAAAACGGATTCTTGCATGATATTAAACTGATGGCTACCTTTTTCAAATGTACCGGAGCCGCAGTATTTCATAGCTAGTGCGGTATCGACATTATGGATAGTCTCAACCGTTACTTTGCTAGTCTTAGGAATAGGCTTAATTTGTTCAGCATGGCTACGTTGTTGAGACAGAATATCCGATAAATGCAATTCATCTCCTTTTGTTACACGAGCGGCCTCTATAAATGTATCTCCATTCTTAGTGTCAAATCTAGTAACAAAAGAAGGATCAGGCTGAAAGCCTTTTTTAGTTTTCCGATATGTTTCGATTTTCAATTGCGATTCTTCAGCGGCTGCCTGCGATTCTTCAGCGGTTACTGGTGGCCTATTTTCAAATTTTTCTTGGAATATTCGCGTATTGCGCTCTTTCTCGGTATCTCCCAGTGTTCTTCCTTCTAAAGAAAGCGGTTGACGTTTTTGTTCCTGGCTTAACTTGTCCAAAAGGGCCAGCTTATTTGCTTTCTTCCAGGGGAACATTCTTCGATCTCTATATGCACCAGCCGCTTCACTCTCAGATCTGTCCATAACCTGTTGATGGTCCAATTCAGCTTCTTTTCCTTCCGCTGAATTTTTTGCCGCAAGATCCCTGGCCTTTTCTTTCCAGAGGTTGGCAGCTTTTCCTAACCTTCTATCGCTATTTGATATACCATCTGACAGTTCTAATATGCTATTTGGTCGTCCTACTATCCCATCTGGTTGTTTGGCAGTTCTCGCCACGGCTTTATCGATCCGATAGTAAGCAAGCTGTAGCTCATCAATGGGTTTCTGCGTTTCAGGCCTGGGTTTGTTGGTTTCAGTAAACGGCTTTGTCTGCTTGCCGCCCTCTGAAGGTCTCTCAATCTCAAAGCTCCATCTGGATTCCATAGCAGAGTCCTCCTAATTTTTTAGGAAGTATATCTGAGATGGTTGCAGAGAACAAGGAGGACAGAGGGTCAGTCCGTTCTCATTTTTTAGGACAGGTATATCAACAGGAAACTTACCTATTCTCTGTAAAAGAAACGCGACACCATATAGTGGTATCGCGTTTCTTCACAACTCTCTCTTTTACTGCTGCTCAAATTAAGCTAGATATACTCTCTACCCCATCTTCTCACCGATCTGGTCGGAGAAGTGGCACGCGGCATAGTGCTCGTGGCCCTCTTTTGCCTCGAATGGAGGCTCGACCTCGCGACAGATATCCTGCGCCATCGGGCAACGAGTGTGGAAACGGCAGCCAGTAGGAATGTTGATCGGGCTGGGCAGATCACCTGTCAGGATGATACGCTTGCGCCTCTTCTCCAATTTGGGATCGGGCAACGGTACCGCCGAAAGCAACGCACGCGTATACGGATGCTTCGGGGCCGCATACAACTCATCCCGATCGGAAAGCTCCACGATCTTGCCCAGATACATCACCGCGATACGGTCTGCGACATGTCTGACCACGCTCAGGTCGTGCGAGACGAAGAGATAGGTCAGATTTAGCTCTCTCTGCAAACGCTCCATCAGGTTCAATACTTGCGCACGAATCGAAACATCCAGAGCGGATACTGGCTCGTCCGCGATCACACAATCGGGATTGATCGAGATGGCGCGTGCCACCGCGATACGTTGCCTCTGTCCACCACTGAACTCGTGCGGATAACGATCGATATATTCCGGTCGTAAGCCAACTATACGCAAGAGTTCCTCGGTACGCTCGCGAATCTCCTGGTTTGTACCGACTTTGTAGATATGCATCGGCTCCGAAATCAACGAACCAATTGTGAAACGCGGATTCAATGAGGCATAAGGGTCCTGAAAAATCATCTGGATACGCCTGCGCGCCAGCCGCATCTCCTCATTGCTCAATTGCGACAGATCATGATTCTCGAAAAGTATCTGGCCCGACGTTGGCTTGTAGAGCCTGATAATCGTGCGTCCAATCGTCGTCTTGCCCGAACCACTTTCACCGACCAGACCCAATGTCTTGCCGCGTTCCACACTGAAACTGACACCATCAACGGCACGCACATAGCCGACCACACGCTGAAAAATGATGCCTTGCGTTAAGGGGAAATGCATCTTCAGATCACGTACTTCGAGCAGGGTGTCACTGGCAACAACGGTTTCCGCTGTATCAACCATCGCGTTATTCTCCTTGCAGTGTGCCTACAGCTTCATTAATGACCGTAAGTTGAGCCTCACGTCTTGCCTGCCGCCGACGTTCCGCGTACGCCTTCTCGTTGGGATCGGTGATATCGAACCAGCAGGATTTACGGTGGGCACTATTACCAGGCACAGGATCATGCGGTGGCATAGTACGACAGATCGCGCGTGCGTTGTAGCAGCGCGGCATGAATGGACAACCCGTGGGCGGCCTCAAAAGATCGGGGGGCGCACCCTCGATCGTCTTCAGCTCAGCAGGTCGCGCCTCATCCAGGCGTGGCACCGACGCCAGCAGACCTACAGTATAGGGATGACGGGGATTGGCGAACAACTCCTCGGTCGGACCCTCCTCGATCACCTTTCCCGCGTACATCACGATGACTCTATCGGCCACGCCCGCGACCACACCCAGGTCGTGCGTAATCAAGATCAATGAAGTGCCGAGATCGTTACAGATACCGTTGATTAATTCCATGATCTGCGCTTGCACAGTCACATCCAGTGCCGTCGTTGGCTCGTCCGCGATCAACAACTTCGGATTACAGGCCAGCGCGACCGCGATCATTACACGCTGTCGCATACCACCGCTAAACTGGTGCGGGTACGCGCCCAGACGCTCAGCCGCCGCTGGAATACCAACTTGCTCCAGCAGGGTAGTCGCTCGCTTGCGCGCCTCTTCATTGCTCATCTTCAGATGTAACTTGAGTCCCTCGATAATCTGGTTGCCGACCGTCATCGTCGGGTTCAAACAGGTCATCGGGTCCTGAAAGATCATGCCGATGCGCCCACCACGAATTTTCTGCATCACTCTTTCCGGTAGATCCAGCAGCTCCTGGTCATCGAAAATGATGCTACCGCCAGCATATTCGCCCGGTGGCTGCGCGACAAGGCGCATGATTGAAAGCGCGGTCACACTTTTGCCACATCCGCTCTCGCCCACGATCGCGATCTTCTCGCCCGGCTTGACGGCGAAATTTACACCATCGACCGCGTGTACATAGCCAGCCTTGGCCTTGAAATAGACCTTGAGGTCATCGATCTGCAGAATGTTCTCACTCACCGCGTTTCTCTCCCTTCCTCATCGCTCCGTCATATATGGATCAAGCGCGTCACGTAAACCATCACCGACCAGGTTGAAACTCAAAACGGTCAAGAAGATCAAAAAACCCGGAATCAGGACGAGCAAGGGATCGGAATCGAAGAAGCCCTGTCCATAATTGATCATGTTACCCCAGCTTGCATATGGTGGCTGAATGCCAAAACCAAAAAAGCTGAGCACCGACTCCAAAATGATGTTATTACCGATTAATAACGTAGCGTTCACGATAATCGGACCCGCAGCGTTGGGCAGGATATGGCGGAACATCAGGCGCAAATCTTTGGCTCCGATCGTGCGCGCCGCCAGCACATACTCTCGCTCCCTTTGTGCAATGAACTCTCCACGCACCAGACGCGCCGATGTCGTCCAACCGAAAATGGCGATCAGCAGAATCACACTCCTGGGCGAGTGATCAGTGAGCGCCGACGATAATACGAACAATAACAGGTACAACGGCACCGCCAATACCACATCGGTCAATCGCATCAACACATTATCGACAATACCACCGAAGTAACCCGCGAACGCGCCCACAACCACACCCAGCACAATCGAAATGAGCATCGATAACAACCCGATCAATAACGATACCTGCCCACCAGACATGGCGCGCGCAAACTGATCGCGTCCGACATCGTCCGTCCCAAAAGGAAACTGCCAGGAAGGATGCGCGAATGTGCCTACCGTCGTGAGATTGAGCACATCCGGATTATTGTGTCCAGTGATCGTCGGACCCAGGAAACAGAACAAAAACATCACAATCAGAAAAACAGCACCAGCTACACCAGTAGCATTGCGCATGAAACGATCGAAAATGATGCGACCCTGGCTGCGCCGCTT
The DNA here is from genome assembly GCA_964657925.1 of uncultured Dictyobacter sp. Classification (GTDB taxonomy): domain Bacteria; phylum Chloroflexota; class Ktedonobacteria; order Ktedonobacterales; family Ktedonobacteraceae; genus Dictyobacter. The sequence continues at coordinate 59,373 of CAZZWK010000003.1, read as the reverse complement.
CTGTACGAGCGCGGGCGTAAGCTCGATCATTGGCTCAAAATCATCGCTAACAGTTGAGTTCAGTTGCTCGGGCAGATCCATGGTGACCTCCTTTGGATCACGCTACGAGTAGCGAATACGCGGGTCCATAACGGCGTAAAGAATATCGGCGAGCAGGTTCGCCAAAACAACAAACACAGCCCCCAGCACCAACATCGACAACAACACTGGGTAGTCTCTCGCTTCCAAAGAATCGATAAACAGTTTCCCCATCCCAGGCCAGGAAAAAACGCTCTCGGTAATGGCCGCACCACCTGCGATCGATCCAAAATCAATAGCGACCACAGTAATCAGCGGAATAATCGCGTTGCGCAAGGCATGTCCTATCAATACTCTGGGTGTGCTGGCACCTTTGGCGCGCGCAGTGCGAATGTAGTCCTGTTTCCTCACCTCGATCATACTCGAACGCAGGTAGCGACTCCAACCAGCTAGAAACGTAATTGCCAGCACCAGCATAGGCAGAAATAGATGATTCACATTGTCCCATGCACTGTTGAAAGCATCGTAACTCACACCTGCTGTTTGAATGCCAGAGGTGGGCAATACATGCAACCAGACCCCGAACACACCCTGGGCAAGTAACCCGATCAAGAAAATCGGCATCGAGATACCAAAGTAGGAAAGTGTGGTTACTATATAATCGGTCGCCGTCCCCTGGCGTACCGCGGAAATAACACCCAGAAAAATAGCCAGAATTAATGCGACAACAAGCGCGGACAGGAACAACTCAAGCGTCGGTGGAAAATGTTCGCCCAACACTGCGGTTACAGCCTGGTTCGTTTGAAAGGAAAAGCCGAAATCGCCCGTCAGTGCGCCCAACAACCATTTGATGTATTGCACTGGCAACGGCTGGTTTAATCCGAACCGCGCCTCAATATCTGCGCGACCAGCCGCGCTCAAACGCGGATTGAGGAATACTCCAACCGGTCCACCTGGCAACAAATGGATCAATGCAAACATGGCGATGGAGACAAGGAGCAGGAGTGGAATGGCTTGTAACACTCTTCGGATAATGTATCGTCCCATAAAGGGGCCCTCCACAGTCGAATAGCGGGACAATGGATTACAAACATTTGCGGATCGGGTGAAACAATGGTTGCGTCATTATATCAACTCGCCTAAATGAAAGCAAGCCTCTAAGAAAGTCTTTCCATCTTCCACTTTCTCAGAGGCTCTGTACATAGCATGAGAGAGAAATCGCAACTCGCCTTTGAGTTGTTATCGCCCTCCCATGCAGCAACATCTTGCTCATTGTATCGGGCTAAAATTCCGATACAACCACTACCTTCTTAGCACTTTCCACCCGTGCACCACCAGTTCATGATGTTCACCGTCTCTGATGAACCCTCGGAACCGATCTGATAGTTGTGCGCACCATTCTTTACCAATGAGATATCAACTGGCGCATACAGTGTCACGAACGGGAAGTCCGTCAGGTAGATCTGGTGAATTTGATTAAAGGCTTGCTGGCGAGCCGCTGGTGTTGTTCCCGTTTGTTCCTGCGTGAACAATTGATCGAGTTGCTTATTGCAGTAGAACGAGAAGTTCTGACCACCGTAGCTGTTCGCAGCGGATGGCACCTGCGCACATGAGAAACCCGAAGCATCATCAGCATCATAGGTGAAAGAGTTCTCGAACTCCGCCAGGTCGTACTTGCCCACCACACCTTGCGGCAGGAATGTACCAAAGAACGTGCTCGCCGGATAGTTCGAAATGTTCAATTTGATGCCAATCGCAGCCAGCTCGCTCTGCAAGATATCCTCATCCTCGGCACGCCACGTGTTGTTCGAGGTTGTCGAATACTGCAACGACAGCTTCTTCCCATTTTTCGCAAAGACGTTGTCAGAACCGAGCTTCCACCCATCTTGCTGCAACAACGCTTTCGCCGCGCTTGGATTATACTGCGGGCATGGCGCATTCGCCTCGTAGCCAGGATTGTAGGCGCTGGCATGGTCGGTGCATAGGGGTACCGCCTGGCCCTGGCGTGCAGTGGTAATCAACTGCTGATGATTGATCGCCATGGCAATGGCTTTACGAACGTTGACATCTTGCAATAATGGATTCTTCAAATTGAAGTAGATGGCTTCGAAGTTGGCCGCCACCGGTGCTTTGACAATGCTGTAGTTCGACAGCGTCTTATACGTCGGTGTCTTGGAAACGTCCAGGAACCATGAAGAGTTGATCGAACCCGCTTGCAAGTCCTTCAAAATGGTATCCTGGTTGCCCACCACACGGAAAACAATCTTATCCAGGTATGGCAATCCCTGCGCTGCCTGATAGTAGTCTGGATTACGCGTCACCGTGTACTCGGTCCCTGGCTTGCTCTCGGTAAGCGTAAACGGTCCACTTGTCACCGTCGGGTCCAGATTCTGCGAAGACTTCAAGATGTCGCCCGGCTTCATCGAACTGAAAATGTGCGCGGGCAGAGGCGCCTCGCCGCCATCTGTCCACACCGACGGGAATGGCGCGAATGCCTGCGACAGGTTGAATGTGATCCACAAATCATTATGCGAAACAGTCGCGGATTTGATCAGATTAAAACCGGTCGTGGTCGATGCACCAAAGGCTGGATTTGTCCACAGCTTCCAGGTGAAATCAATATCCTTCGCGGTCAATGGCTGTCCATCCGACCACTTCAAACCAGGTCGCAGCTTAAATGTCCACGTCTTCAGGTCAGACGATACATCCCCATTCGCTACAGTCGGAACCTCAGTAGCCAGACCAGGGGTAATCGTTCCATTCGGCGTTCCGGTAAATATTGGTGCCCAGATGCTCTGGTCCAACAATGTTGCATATGTTTCTGAGGAACCATTCGGGATCAGAGAACTGGTATCTTCATAGATATCGTCGATCCACGTACCACCTTTCACAGGTTTCCCACTACTACTCGTTGGGCTCGTCGAAGTTCCCGAAGGACCACAAGCGCTCAATAACATAGCGAGTATACCCAGGAAAGACACGGCGAACATAAGGACATGGCTGGGTCTCTTGCGCATCAAAACCTCCTCGAAATAAATGGATACATAGCACATGCCTACATAACGATGGCTACGAAAATGAGGCACGCGTTACTTTCATGCTGTACAGCAAACGTACGATCTAAAAATGCTCCAGTAATAATCATGGAACAGCACAACACATGAATAGTTACTATTACTTACGCAGAAACTTAACCCTATCTCACAACAGTTCGCGCACCCTAAAAAACACATCTTTTGCAGTAGCACAGACATCCTCTGCTCGCCCTTGTCCTCTCACTCTTCGTTGCGCTTTACGCTATGCAAACAAAAATAAGGCACGGATTCGAGTTGCGAATCGTGCCCTCACGTTTCCCTTTATGTAGTATGGTAAAAGCGAGAATAACCGTCTCCTCAGATAAAGCTCAAGCCTTCCTCACCATTAAAATCTAACTGGCTGAGACGCTTCCTTCATCCACCGCCATAACCCCTAAATCTTGCCACCGGAATGCTTTATATACCTTGGGTGATGGGAGTTGAGCAACGGCAGCCATAACGCGCTCCACAATGTCGAGTGGTGGCTCACACTGCTCTAAGTGAGCAAATATTCTATCTACATCATTATCGTCAGTTATGTCGTCGATCAAAATTTCAGATGCTCTATTCATTCCTCGAAACTCCCTCTTAGCCTGCGTCTTGTGTTTTGCTTGTTTCTAACACGCAGAAGCTTAGAAAAAAGTTTCAATTTTTCCAAGTTTTCTAAGCTAGCTTAGAAAATAGATAAGAACAATTAGGATTCCCCTCTACTCCATCACCACCCAAATCAAGATGCTGTTTCTACCTGCTCCGGTTTCCAGTGGCTGCTCAACGCGTTGCGCAACAACGGTCGCGAACGCTGGAAGTACGTTTTAGCCGTAGCTTCCGGCATACTCAAAGCCTTCCCAATCTCCGAGAAACTCATTTGCCCTGTATAACGCAACAGGACAACAGAACGAAACTTGGGTGGCAATGAATCGATCGCGGTATGCAAAGCCTGCTGTAGGTCCGCTCGCTCGGCCATCTCATCGGGCAAGGGCTGCGTATCCGGCACAATATCGAGAGGTGACAACTCGTCGTCGTTATTGGTAACTTCTAAATCCGAAAAACGAATCGCGTGCTTGCGCCGCAACTCGTCCAGACAACGATTGCGTGCAACCTGGAACAGCCACGCCTTCAAAGGCTCACCTGTGCGCAATGTCGGCATAGAGATATAGAGTTGGAGAAAAACCTGTTGCGAAATATCACATGCAAGATCATAATCATTCAAAAAATGGCAGATAAAATTGAAGAGAGAAGTATTATAACGTCTTACTAACATTTCAAATGAACGCTGATCACCTGCAAGCGATCGCGTTACTAGCGTTCCATCACTGATTTCATAATGCTGCTTTTCGGGGCGTTTTTTCTGGTCGGTCTTACTGACTGCTACCTTACGTTCTTTAACTTGCATTCTTACCAACCTCACTTTCTTTTACCCTCTCAGCATAGACCTCCTGACCCAGAATTTCAAGCATTTTTGAGCTGCATAAGCTCTTCTATAAGACACTCTAAGCGTAAATTTAATTTGGCAAGAGTTAGCTTGGGAAGCGCTTAGAAGCCTACCGCTTTCCTGAGTTCATCCACAGTGTTGGTTAAAAGCAAGCAACTGTAACCTGCTCTTAATACGCATCAGGCAAAGATTGGGATACGCTTCCCTATGCCCCTATGCAATAAAATTTCGAAAATCACGCTCATTCAATGGACAAGACAAAAAAAGAGACAGCCTGTCAGCTATCTCTCACCCATTTCTATAACCACATCGTCTTCTTAGCAGGGCACCACCTGCATCAACGCTGTTTGTACCGCCTGCATGAATTCTTCCGTACGACATGGTTTCGTCAGCCCTGCAATACCACGTCTCACAATCTCCCTTCTCGGTAATTCCGCGCTCACCATCAAGGCCGGTATATGTTCTAAACCCCGGGTAGCATGCACGAGATCATAAATTTCGATACCATTGAGGCCAGGTAATTCATAATCGAGGATGAGCAAATCCGGTTTGTGTTCATTTATCATATCAAGTATATGCGTACCATCGGGCGCATGAATAACAGTGTATGAGGTATATTGACTTAACATACGCAGCATAATTTTACTGAAAATAGGTTGATCTTCTATATAAACAATCGTTTTTAACTGACTCACACTTTTATACGTCCCTTCAAATCATTGTCCTACCCGCTTATACCGCTCTCATCGCTATTTCCTTGTATAATGGAGTAGTTAGTCTTAGCATACACTTCTCAGCAATTGAAGTCTATAAAATTGTAGATGAGCAGTACTAAATGGCGCACGCTCCTCAAAATATCGTGATAGAGCAAACTTCCTCTCTTACAGTAGTGTGTGCGGATTCAAAATTGAATATGGGTCCCATTGTGCTTTCAAGTGTTGCATCAACATAAAACTCTCTGCCTGATAACCCCAACGATCCACAATCCCTTCTAATGTACCGGGCATATCCATTATCACTACATACCCACCACGCTCTTTGGCTCCCTGGCGCAATGTTCCTAATAGCCTGACCGCGTTCTCATCTTCACTGTAATGGTGTTGCACATAGAGAAAACTACTGGCATAATCGACAAGACAATCACATTTATGAAGCACATCAGCATGCTTTTCTAAAAATACTGCTAGCTCTCGTTGGGGTAGACCGATGCGCAACAGGAGAGAAGATTGTGTAGATGGTGCACACAGATGCGACCAGAGTTCCGTACCTGTAAAGGTGACAATCTCTTTCGCGGCGGGCGCTTCCAGCACACGCAGCGCATCCTGCACCTGTTCTAACTCGCTCTGCACATCCTCTGAAATACCTTCCACACTATAGACAAGCGCGTAATTCGATGCGAACATCTCGTCTGATTTTACGCGACAAAGCACGAGCGCTGTCGCATTCAAAGCCAGCGAAAGAAGTTCCTGGCAATAACATAATCCATCCTGTATGTCGTCGATAGGCAACGCTATCGTGCGCTTCACTCGTGGTTGGGCGTAGATTTTTAAAGAAACATCGCTCATCACGCCGAGCGTGCCGTATGAGCCGACAAAAGCCTTAGTCAGGTCATAGCCCGCCACATTTTTAACCAGTGGACGCCCTGTACGAATCACACGCCCATCTGCCAGTACAACCGTCGCACACAGCACATTATCGCGTATCGCCCCATAACGCATACGCAGTGGCGCGTTGACATTGGCCGCAACCAATCCTCCAACCGTCGCCTCAGGCCATGGCGTTGCCAGCGCAACCTGTTTGCCATGTTCTGCCAGAAATGCCTGCACCTCCGTAAGCACTGTACCAGCACCAACGGTAATGAAAAGATCGTCGGGCGCGTACACCTTTACACCACAATTCTCGGATAGCACCATCTGCGGTTGCGCCAATGACGAGCGTAGCCTTCCATGCACAAAGATCGGCTGGCGCGCCAGAGAGCATTGTTGTAGATACATGGAAACCTCTTCAGCGGTCTTCGGTCGCATCACCTTCTCGAACGCCTCATCTATTTTTGACTCTGGTGTGAGGGTATGAGCCAGATAGGGTTCGTCTCTAAGCGTATCCGGCAACACTTTGCCCGGATTAAGCATACTTGCCGGATCGAACGCTTGCTTGACCTGGCGCATCGCGGAAAGTTCCGCGGCTGTATGCATCAAGGGCATAAAATCGCGCTTTTCAATGCCGACTCCATGCTCACCGGTCAAACTCCCGCCCTTATCAATACTGCACTGCACCATTTCACGCGCAATCGTGGTATGCACATGTTCGATAAAAGCGGTATCATCCGGATCTGGAATGAGAATCATCGGATGGAGATTGCCATCGCCCGCGTGAAATACATGTCCTAATCGAATGTGGTGTCGGTCTCCGATCTCGCTGATCTCCGCCAATGTCTCAGCCAACCTGCTTCGTGGAACCGTGATATCAATAGTATATTGCGCCGGTACCTCGCGCGCGATCGCGCCCGCCGCGCTCTTGCGCGCCAGCCAGATCTTCGCGCGCTCCTCCTCGTTGCGCGCAACGCGTATACCATATCCCTGATGCCGCTCTAAAATATGCGTCACCTCCTCCACCTGCCCATCCAGACTTGTTGCATAACCATCGAACTCGACGATCAGCACAGCCTCGGCATCCAGCGGCAAACCGGCATGTGCAAACGCTTCTATGATACGCACAATACGTCGATCCATCATCTCCATCGTCGCGGGCACCAGGCCGGACGCAATCACCGCTGAAACCGCCTCGCCCGCCTGCTCAACGGAATCAAAAACGGCCAGCAACGTTTTTACCACGGGCGGTCTGCGCAAGAGTCGCAATGACAGCGCGGTAATTAAACCTAGTGTCCCTTCGCTGCCAGTCAGCAATCCACACAGGTCGTACTCGGGATAGTCTAACGCGGGCCCACCGATATGCACCAATCGACCACCCGCCAGCACAACTTCCATACCAGTGACATAATTGGTGGTTACACCATATTTAAAGCAATGCGGTCCACCCGCGTTCTCCGCGACATTGCCCCCGATCGTCGATGCCCGCTGACTACCAGGGTCAGGGGGAAAATACAGCCCACACGTTCCCACATATTCATCCAGGCGCAAATTGATCAGCGCGGGCTCGGTCTTGATACGCCGCTCGCGTGGATCGAAGGCCAAAATATGGTTCATGTGTGTAAAGTCCACTACCAGGCCACCTTGCTCAGCCACCGCACCACCCGATAAACCGGTACCCGCGCCACGTGCGATCAATGGAATACGATGCGATGAGGACCAGCGCGCCAGTTGCACAACTTCATCGACCGTTTTGGGAAAGACGATGGCCTCCGGCAACGCCTTATCCAGCCCTGCGTCGACCTCGTACGAGATCAAGCTAACCTGATCGGTATACAACTGCTCCTTCGGGAAAAGCTCTCTTAAAGCTTCCAACGCCTGCTCTTGCATCATCGCACGAACCCTTTCTCTATCTTCAATTCAACCAAAACACAGGCACATCTATCACCCTACAGTTCTGGTTCCCTACTTTCCATACCCACGAATCATACACTACTTTTTTGCGCTCAGCACTCAGTCTCCCTCGTTTAGTGTAACATGTTTTCAGTTTCTGTATCATTTCACACAAATAAAAGCGATCTCTATCTATCAAAACATCTCCACCAATGCTTATAATAGATGTGTGCATGTCCTATATTTATAGTACACAATTTATAGTACACGATCATCAGATAGTGGCAATCTTTGTTGATCGCCAGGTCGTCATACCAATGGTGTAATACAAACCATACTATCGACCCGTTTCCATAGCAAGGAGACATTTATGATCAATGCAGCAGTCGTTGCAGAGTTGCGACGTATCGTCGGTGAGGATGGCATTATTGATGCGTACGAGCAGTTACGTACCTACGAATCCGATGGCCTGACCAATTTTCGCATCACACCCGCGCTCGTCGTGCTCCCTACATCAACCCAGCAGGTACAGGATGTCGTGGGCATCTGCGCGCGCGAACACATCCCCTTCGTGCCCCGTGGCTCCGGCACCGGCCTCTCAGGCGGTGCGCTTCCTTTCGAGAATAGTGTGGTCATCTCATTGGCTCGTATGAAAAGTATACTCGATGTCGATTTTGCCAATCAACGTATCGTGGTGCAACCAGGGGTTATCAACACATCGGTAACCCAACGCGTGGCACCCTCCGGCTACTATTACGCCCCTGATCCTTCCAGTCAACAGATCTGCTCCATAGGCGGCAATATCGCCGAAAATTCTGGTGGCGCGCACTGCCTCAAATATGGCTTCACCGTCAACCATGTGCTCGGCATGAAATTTGTGTTGCCCAATGGCGATCTGGTCGATATCGGTGGCCCTGCCCTTGACACGCCCGGCTATGATCTCGCGGGCATCATCGTCGGTTCCGAGGGCACACTGGGTATCGCGACCGAGATCACCTTACGTCTCCTGCACAAACCCGAAACGGTTCGTACAGCACTCGTCTCTTTCAATGATACCGACGACGCTGGTGAGGCCGTCTCCGGCATTATCGCTGCCGGTATCGTACCCGCCGCTATCGAGATGATGGATAACCTGGCGATCGAAGCCGCGGAAAAGGCCGTGCATGCTGGTTATCCCCTCGATGTCGGCGCAGTCCTGCTGATCGAACTCGACGGACCTGAAAGCGAAGTAGAACTCTCGTTGGCCCATGTAGAAACCATCTGCCAACAAACTGGCGCACTTGAGTACCGCCTGGCTCACACCGATAGTGAACGCGCCTTGATGTGGAAGGGACGCAAAGCCGCTTTCGCCGCCATGGGCCGCATCAGCCCCAACTACATCGTGCAGGACGGCGTCATCCCACGCACCGCCTTACCACAGGTGCTCCACCGCATCGCCGAACTCTCCGATAATTACGGTATGCGCGTAGCCAACGTTTTCCACGCGGGTGATGGCAACCTGCATCCCCTGGTCCTCTACGATCAGCGTATCGCAGGCGCGGAGGAACGCGCGGAAGACCTGGCGGGCGATATCATCAGCCTTTGTGTCGAACACGGCGGCAGCATCACCGGTGAACATGGTGTAGGCATGGAAAAGAAACGCCATATGGCGATCATGTTTACACCCGAAGACCTGGCAACGCACCAACTCATCCGCTGCGCGCTCAATCCCGACAATCTCTGCAATCCAGATAAAGTCTATCCAACGCCTCGCCTCTGCGGCGAGACACCCGGACATTATCAACCGCATCCAGCCGAGATCGCGGGACTGGCCGAACGCTTCTGATCTTTTCAATTGGGATATAAATATCAGTCGTCAAGATACGTATATTATTACCCATATTGTTGCCCACTCATTCGACGAGGAACGAGGTTTCCTATGAGTATATCTTCCAATGTCTCTCTCGACGACCTGTTCGCTCTGCTAGGTGAACGAGCCTATCCAGCCTTATCATCCGACAGTATCGCGGGCATTCAACCCTCCGTCGTTGTCGAACCAATCGATGAAACAGAGCTAGCCAGCGTCCTATCCTACGCGAACCAGCATGGGTTGAAAGTGCTCATACGCGGTGGTGGCACACAACTCAACATGGGCGCACCCCCACAGGCTGGCGATATTTTGCTGAGCACTACACGCTTAAATGGGTTGATCGAGTACGCACCACACGATCTTACCGTCTCCGTCCAGGCTGGTATGCGTTTGATCGATCTCCAAAATACTCTCGCCCAAAGCAACCAGTGGCTGGCCCTGGACCCGGTTCTCGATGCAGACGCGACCATCGGCGGACTGCTGGCAACCAATGTATCTGGCGCGCATCGCCTGCGCTTCGGTGGTGTACGTGACCAGCTGATCGGCCTCCGTGTGGTCTTAGCCGATGGCACTATTGCCAAGGGTGGCGGCAAAGTAGTCAAAAACGTGGCCGGTTATGATTTACCCAAACTCTTCACAGGCTCGCTCGGCACTCTGGGCGTGATCGTCTCCGCCACCTTTCGCCTCTATCCTCGCCGTCCTGCCTCACAGACTATCTTGCTTCACTCACCCACTTTGACACCACTCTGTTCGCTCGTCGAAAAAATTCTGGACTCCATTCTCGAACCCACTTCGCTCGATCTGTTCAGCCCCCAGGGCGATAGTCCGGATAGTATCCTCGCGGTACGCTTCGAAACAGAGCCGCAAAGCATCCACGATCAAACACAGCTACTGCTGAACCATCTCGCCGCTTCGCTCAATACAAGCGCCGTGGCCCTTGAAGACGCCAGCGAAAGCCAGTTTTGGCAACAGGTCTCGCATATCCAGGACGCTTGCGAAGATGCTTCAACAGTGCAATTAAAAGCCAGTCTGCTGCTCACGGAAGTAGGACCCTGGCTGACACACCTGCAACAGAGCGCGATAAAGATCCAGTGGCGCGCCCACGCCGGTTATGGTCTCGTCCATGCGCGCCTCCACGGCGAACCAGCGACATTGATACCAATCATCAACGCTGCTCGCCAACAAGTGATGGCACGGCAGGGTAGTCTGGTCGTAACCCAGGCCCTGCCACAGCTAGCACAACAACTCGACATCTGGGGACCAATACCATCTCTAGCAATCATGCGCCAGCTGAAAGCACGTTTTGATCCGCAGTCAACCTTGAATCCAGGTCGTTTCGTGGGAGGAATATAAATTGTCTACACTACCAGCCAATCACTCGCCAGAGATGCCAGGACCGCACGGCCTCGAATCTCCGGTAACCAGCACCGATCACGTTCGCGCGACCAGAAAAACACGTGGTGCACCCTTCGACGACCATCACGCGCCCGATCCCGAACTGCTCGCCGACTGCGTGCACTGCGGCTTCTGTCTCTCCTCCTGCCCGACCTATACGCTCTGGAGCGAGGAAATGGACTCGCCACGCGGTCGCATCCAGTTGATGAAGATGGTCTCGCAAAATGATATCGGCATCAACACCACCTTCACGACCCATATCGATCAATGCCTCGGCTGTATGGCCTGCGTTACCGCCTGTCCCTCCGGTGTACAATACGATAAACTGATTGAAACCACCCGTTCGCAGGTCGAGCGCAACTATCACCGTTCCCTACCTGATCGGCTCTTCCGCAGTCTGATCTTCGCGCTCTTCCCGCACCCCAAACGCCTCAAAGCTATGCTCCCATTCCTCTGGCTCTACCAAAAACTCGGCCTGAGTAAAATAGTGCACAAACCGGAGATCGCGAACAAGATACCGGCACGCCTGCTCAGCATGGAATCCACATTGCCGCCGGTCAGCATGCATCCGCTCCTCTCGCGTCCGCGCGCCTTCACACGCGCCCGCTCCACGCGTCGACGACGCGTAGGACTGCTGACCGGCTGCATCCAGAGCGTCTTCTTCGAACCCGTCAATGCCGCGACCATCCGCGTGCTGACTACCGAAGGGTGCGATGTCGTCATTCCTCCGACGCAGGGCTGTTGCGGCGCGCTCAGCATTCACTCCGGTCGCGAAAATGAGGGACTGTGCTACGCCCGTGAACTTATCGACACCTTCGAAGCATGGGGCGTGGACACCGTTATTGTCAACGCCGCCGGTTGTGGCTCCAGTATGAAGGAATACGCCTATCTCTTGCGCGATGACCCTGTCTACGCGGAACGCGCTCAGGCGTTCTCCGACTCCGTACGCGACGTAACCGAATTTCTGGCCGAGCTGACACCGGTCGCGCCCCGTCATCCACTCCCATTGCGCCTCGCCTATCACGACGCCTGCCACCTCGCCCACGCGCAGGGTATTCGCAACCAGCCACGCTCAGTACTGCGTTCCATACCAGGCCTGGAGGTGCTGGATATTCCCGAGACCGACCTCTGTTGCGGTAGCGCAGGTACTTACAGCCTGCTCGAACCGGTACCCGCTCGCCAGTTGGGTGATCGCAAAGCGCGCAACATCATCAGTCTCGACCCCCAATGTATCGCGACCGCCAATCCCGGTTGCTTACTCCAGATTCGCTCGTCGTTGCAGCATATGGATAAAAACGTGCCCATGCTGCATCCTATCGAACTGGTCGATGCCTCGATCCGTGGCCTCTCAGTCGAAACAACGCTAGCACGAGGACTCCGCCTGATTCATAATAAAAAAGGTCCGCGTAGAGCAAACGTATGGTTTGCTCTACGCGGACCCTCTTCCTCGTACCTAGCCCTCTTCGTCCGCCCCACCATACACAATCGCGCGCTTGACATCCTCGATCAAGTCAGTGACAGGGATGCCACGCGGGCAGGCATCGGAACAGTTGAAGATGGTGCGACAACGCCACACGCCATTCTTGCTGCTCAATGTCTGCAAACGCTCGGCTGCACCCTGGTCGCGACTATCGAAGATAAAACGGTGTGCGTTGACGATGGTCGCGGGTCCTATCCACTCTGGATTGCCCCAGATCGATGGACAGGAGCCAGTGCACGCGCCGCATAGGATACATTTGGTCCCCTCGTCGTAGCGCGCGCGCTGCGCGGGCGACTGTAATCGTTCCGTGCCCGGTTCGTTATCGTAATTGATCAGATAGGGCTTCACCGACTTATACTTATCAAAGAACCGATCCATATCGACCACCAGATCCTTGATCACCTGATAGCCCAGCATCGGCTCGATGGTAACCTTTTCGCCTACGTCACGCATCAACACTTTACACGCCAAGCGATTGCGTCCATTGATGCGCATCGCGTCCGAGCCGCACACCCCATGCGCGCAGGAGCGTCGGTAGGTCAGCGTGCCATCCATCGTCCATTTGATCGTATTGAGTGTGTCGAGCAAACGATCGATTGGATCAGCCTCGACGTGGAACTCGTCCCAATATGGCTTCTTGTCCCGCTCTGAATTGTAACGTTTAATGCGTACTAGTACATTCATGTCAAACTCTTTCCCTGGTATTTCAGTTTGCCTCTCCATCGCCCGCTATCATTTCCAAAACAATTGTGCTTATCCTGAAAACTGGTAGAAGGCGTTGTAGCGGCAATATTGGCAACGCCCTTAGTACTTACGCTCTTTCGGTTTGAAAGTCGGATCATCCACAAGAATCACATCCTTGTAGTCCAGCCGCACATCATGTGCCTTCGTTCCCCGGTATGCCAGCGTGTGCTTGAGCCAGTTCTCGTCGTCTCGCTTCTGATAATCCAGGCGGAAATGCGCCCCACGGCTCTCCGTACGTGCCAGCGCGCCATGAATTGTGGATTCGGCACAATCAAGCAAGAAACCAAGCTCAATAGCCTCCTCCAGCTCTGTATTGAAATGCTTGCCCTTGTCCTGCAATTGAATATTTTTATATGCCTCTTGCAAACCCGCGATGGTATCCAGCGCGTGTCGTAATCCCTTGTCAGTACGCTCGACGAAGACGTTTTCCATCATTTCGCTCTGCAATTCGCTGCGCACACGGGCCGCCGATTCTCCACCACTGGAACTATACAGGTGATCGACCATCTCACGCGCGAACGCCTCGGGCTGATCCGGTAGGGGCGCGTGATCGTTCTCCTGAATAAATTGCGCCATGTGTTTGCCAGCGCGCCTCCCAAAGACGATCAGGTCCACCAGCGAGTTCGTTCCCAGCCGGTTCGCGCCATGCACCGAGACGCACGCGACCTCGCCCGCCGCATAAAACCCTGGCAGCGGCGTCCATTGCGCATCTGTGACGACACGTGCATCGAGATCGGTAGGAACGCCACCCATAGCGTAGTGCGCGGTCGGCTGGATCGGTACGGGCTCCGTGATCGGCTCAACGCCCAGATAATTGCGCGCGAAATCGGTGATATCCGGCAACTTTTCCGCGATCTTCTTCGCGCCCAGGTGCCTTACATCCAGGAACACATAATCCTTGCCATCGACGCCGTTGCCGTCCTTGATCTCCTGAATAATACAGCGGGAGACGATATCACGTGGAGCCAGGTCCTTCAGTGTCGGCATGTAGCGCTCCATAAAGTATTCGCCCTTGCCGTTGAGCAACTTGGCACCCTCACCACGCGCGGCCTCGCTCAACAACACGCCCACTCTATAGATGCCCGTCGGGTGGAACTGGTACATCTCCATGTCCTGCAACGGGATGCCGCGACGATACGCGACCGACATGCCATCACCCATACAGGCGAACGCGTTGCTGGTCACACGCCAGGCCCGTCCATAGCCACCGGTAGCGAACAGCACCGCTTTGGAGTGGAATGTATGGATCTCACCGGTGCGAATTTCTAACGCGACCACACCACACGCCTGCCCATCGTTCATCAACAGGTCGAGCATCAAAAACTCATTGAAAAAATTCACCTGATTCTTGATGGCGCTCTGATACATGGTCTGCAAAATCATATGGCCCGTGCGATCCGCCGCGTAACAGGAACGGCGCACCGGCCCCTCACCATAGTTGCGCGTGTGACCACCGAAACGGCGCTGATCGATGCGACCATCGTCCGTACGGTTGAAGGGCAGACCGCGATGCTCCAACTCATACACAGCGTCGATCGCCTCGCGCGTGAGCACCTCAGCGGCTGGCTGATCCACCAGATAATCACCGCCCTTGATCGTATCATACATATGCCACTGCCAGTGGTCCTCTTCCTGGTTGCCCAGTGCTGCCGCGACCCCACCCTGCGCTGCGCCCGTATGCGAACGCGTCGGGTACACCTTGGTCAACACCGCTACACTAGCATTGGGCAACTGCATCGCCGCCATCAGACCGGCACCGCCAGAACCCACAATCACGACATCGAATTTATGGTACATAGCTTATCCTCTTTTGCGCAACGTACACATGGCTCAAATTGCTCACATGTGCCACGCAAGAACCCAGGCGAAATTTCCGCACAAACTCTATCGCACTACTTGATACTATAAGAACATAGCCCTTTTAGCTCTACCCTGCAAACTCTAGTATAACAACTCGCCTTACACAATTCATAACCATTTTACCGCACACAACTCATGCCAACGTTCGCTGGATGCAGAGGGAATGTGATCAGGGTAATCGTTCCCAGCATAAAGAATGCCAGCAACAAGATGCCACAAATCGACAAAAGCCACAGCCGCGGACCAGGCGAGTGCACATAATCGTCGATGACGATACGCAATCCATTCATGCCGTGTGTAAGACCCAGTGTGAGCAACAACCAATCGAACAAACGCCAGAATGGATTGGAGTAGCGCTCCGCCACAAAAGCGTAGGTCGTGCAGGCCACGTCATTGGTCACATGCATGATGAACAGGTGTGGAATTACCAGTAAAATAAGTGCGATACCCGAGATACGGAAATAGTACCACGAAAAAGCTTCGAATCCGCCGCCCGCTGGGCGCGGCCCTCGTCCCGTCGATACACGTAACATACATCTCTCTCTTTCCTAGAAATCCAACATCATTCTATCGCTATCTTCATGCTCTTTAGTAGTATCAACACCACTAACGCTGCGCGAGCGGCTGCACGAACCATTCAAACGTCGCGCTCGCGGCATGATTGAAGACGGGGGCGATAATGATATAAGCCACTGGAATGAACACGATGATTGTAACTGCTAAAACAATGCCGAACATGAGTTGCTGATAGCGGCTGCCCTTGCGCCAGAAATCGATGAGCACGATGCGCACCCCGTTCAGCGCGTGATAAAAGACCGCGGCAATCAAAGATAAAGAGAGCAAACGCACAATCCAGGAATCGAAGAGGACCACACTTTGATCATAAAGGGTGGGACCGAAGAGTAGAATCGACACATCGACGATGTGTATGAACAGAAATAGGAGCAAACCAAGTCCTGTGATACGATGCAACAACCAGGACCACATTCCTGATCGACCTCTATACATCTTTTCCTCAATTCTGAAGGTGGGAAAGCAAGGGGACGCACCGTAATGGAGTCGATAAAAATTGGGAAAGCGCGACTAGCGCGCTTGAATCTCCAGCAGCAACGAACTCACACCAGCACCCCATTGTACCTTCCTCAGCGGTTGATTTTCGTACTCGTATTATAGCACAGCGTTTCTCACAAAGTTAACAACGTCGATTGATTCTGCTAACAACTACACCAAAACAACAATCGCTAGCAAAACTTTTTCTACCTTCATCAAACGACTAGCTTCCTGCATCAAAATATATCAACGTATGCTATACTGCTTGAAACATAATCGACTTGCCCATGTCTCAGGTCCGCGTAGGGCAAATCACACGTTTGTCCTCGCGTCCACGTTTATTCACAAAGGAGCTTCACATGGCCCTCTCTCATCGGAGGTTGGTCACGAACCTATACATGATCTTTAAATATACGATCTTTAAAAAATGGACAGCACTTTCAATACCCGCGCTCTTGCTGCTCGTTCTGCTCAGCGCATGTAGCGGCAGTGGCAGCACTGCGCAAAAAACAACTACGCCAACACCGACTGTAGCCCCAACTCCCACGTCTGGCCCGGGTCAAACTATTTTAGATAGTATGTCGCACAAGCTCAATAGCGCCAAAACACTGCATGGCACCTTCGACATCACCACCAGTGGTCAGTCCCTCAAGGGTAGTATCACATCCGAGGTGTGGAAAGAGGGCACGACAAAGAGCCGCAGTCAGATTCTACAATCGACCATTTCGCAGGAACAAAGCGGCTCCATCACCGTCACCGACGGCAAAACCATCTGGCAGTACAATCCCGCCACCCATACCGTTTATAAAGGACCGGCCAATAGCGGCTCGGACCAGGGTACCAGCGGTAACGGCGTCAGCACCACCAGTGGAGGTGAAAGCCAGCTTTTCTTGAACATCATCCAGTTGATCTTCACGCAAAGCAGCGGTACCTTGCGCTCATCCTCTACCACCATCGACGGCCACAATACTTACGATATCCATGTTGTTCCCCAGAACAATACCAGCAATAGCGCCATTAATTCATTCAACTATACCGGCGAAGTGTACATCGACAAGCAAACGCAGCTGCCAGTCCGCGTCAATCTCAACGTCAACGGCTTCGGCAATGTGATTGTCGATATCACAAAACTGGAGATCAATCCAGCGCTCTCACCCTCGTTGTTCATTTTTACGCCCCCATCCGGCAGCAAAGTGCTTCCGCTCCAGGATCAAAATGGCAATGGTAATGGTAATAACGGCTCCAGCAATACAGGCGCACTGAACCTGGCGCAAGCCCAGAAACAGGCAGGCTATCACCTGCTCAGTATTCCCGCCAGCCAGGCGAACTACGTGCTCAATGGCGTCACCGCCCTGGGAGCCAACGGTAATCAGACCTATGCGCTCAGCTATATGAAAGGCAACATCCCTTTCACGATCACCGAGAGCAAATCGCTGGCCTTCCTGCCCTCACAAGGCCAAAAAGTTCAACTGCGTGGCACCACCGGCGCGATCTCGACATCAAATGGCACCAGTACCTTGACCTGGACCGAGCATAACATCGGCATCAGCATCTCCGGTAAACTCCCTGCCAGCGAGATTACCGCTATCGCGAACTCACTGAGTTGAGGCACGAAAAGGGCCGCGTAGAGCAAACGCATGGTTTGCCCTACGCGGCCCTTCTTCGTTTTGCGCACTGGTATTATTCCAGGATATTCGCGTAATCGTGATATTGCCCGTCCAGCTGCGACTCCTGCTGCGCCATCGTATCACGGGCAACCGCCGCCAGAGCCTTGATAAACAGCGGTGAAGTATTGAGCGATTCGATGCGCGCGAATTGAATGCCCTGTGACTCCGCCTGCTCGCGTGCGCCCACCTCGATATCGTAAAGAATCTCCAGGTGGTCGGCCAAAAATTGCACCGGCGCGATCAATACGTGCGTCTGACCGGCGGCTCGTAGCTCCGGCATTACATCCGCGAAGTCCGGCTTGAGCCACTCCTCGGGAGTATGGCCCGCGCTTTGATAACAGAACATCCAGCGATCATCCGGCAGGCCTGTCAGGCGCGCGACCGCTGTCGCCGTCTCCTTCAAATCGTTGATATACCCCGGCTCGTTCTCGATCACGCGTTTGGGCATGCTGTGCGCGGTCAACAACACCGGCACATGCTCACGTACATCCTCGGGAAAACGATTCAGCGCTTCCGTCACCCGGTCCGCGATGGCCTGCAAAAAGAATGGCTGCATATGCCAGTCGGTCGCCAGCTTGAGTTCCAGGTCCTCGCGTCCCAGCTTCTCCACCGCGGTTTCAATGGTTTTCACATATCCACTCATGATGATCGGCGAGTATTGCGGCGACATAATGATGCCTACCAACACATGCGCGTCCTCGGCTGTCTCCGGCACCATGTCCGCCACGAACGGCGGCGAGAAACGCATACCTGCGGTCACGTGATACGTGGTTCCATCGTCGCTCGTCGCGTTCAACTCCTGCTCGACGGCCTGTGCCTGCGCCTGTGTAATCTGTATCAACGGCGAGCCACCGATCAAATCGTAGCGTCGCCGGAATTCCTTCAACACCTCTTGCGAGGGTTCGCGACCACCGTACACATTCTTAATATAGGCTGGAATATCGGCCAATGTGGCAGGTGAGCCATAGGTCATCAATATCACACCAATATGCTTCTTATCCATCGCTCTATTCTTTCCTCTCCGTGTTATGCTTATCGCTTCGTCTCCGCGTGCACCGCGTCCACCAGTTCCCGCAAGATAGCTGGATCGACCGTCTGCGGAATGCCATGCCCCAGGTTGAAAATATGTCCTGGTCGCGCTGCCGCCCTTCGCAAGACATCGCGCATGCCTTCCTCGACCACAGGCCACGAGGACAACAACAAAGTCGGGTCCAGGTTTCCCTGAATGCCATGTTCGTGCCCGATACGCTCCCACGCGCTATCCAGATCGACACGCCAATCCACGCTGATCACATCGCTGCCCGCCTCCACCATTGCTTCCAGTAGTGACGCTGTACCGGTGCCAAAATGGATAGAGGGTGTACCCGTCTGCCTGACCGCCGCGAAGATGCGCTGCATAAAGGGCAGCACATAGCGCCGGTACGCGCTCGGACCCAGCGTCCCTACCCAGCTATCGAAAAGCTGCACGACATCCGCGCCAGTTCTAATCTGCGCCAGCAGGTACTCGGTGACCATATCCGTCAATTTGTTCATCAACGCATTCCAGGCGTCCGGCTGGCTATACATAAATGTTTTGGCGACCGCGTAATCACGCGATGGTTTGCCCTCGATCAGGTAACATGCCAGCGTGAATGGCGCGCCCGAAAAACCGATCAGCGCCTGCTTACCAGCCAGTTCGTGATCCACCATGCGCAATGCCTCGAACACATATGGCATCGCCTCTTCGACATCGCTTGCGCGCAACGCATCGATATCGCGCTGTGTGCGAATCGGATTGTGAATGACCGGCCCCTCATTGCGTATCTCCAGTTGGATACCCATGCCTTCGAGCGGCAACATGATATCGGCGTAGAGCACCGCTCCATCTACCCCAAAACTCTGTACCGGCAACAACGTCATCTGCGTACACAGTTCTGGTGTCTTGATCAGCGTCATTACGTCGTAGTGCTGGCGCAGGTCCTGATACCCAACGGAACTGCGACCCGCCTGGCGCATAAACCAGATCGGCGTCGCGTCCGGCTGCTGCAAACGACATGCCGCCAGAAAACGCGTGTAGCCCGTGTTCTCAGCTATCGGCATATCTGATATTGCCCTCTCTTGCATACTATTCTCTCTATCCCAGTCAGCACAAATTATCTTCACCCCTGCTCAGGATACTCCAGGTCTTTTCTCTTTTCGTACTTGACAGCCCATCGATATCGATAGACTTTGCTCATATCATAACGCGTCCTCAAGCGACTGGCAATAACAAAATCTACAAAATTCTATGCATATCACCTATTCCCTGCACAATTTAGAGAATTTCGATTCCATCCGTCAACCGCGTAGGACAAAACCATGCGTTTGTCCGAACACTCTTCCCCACCCTGTGTTAAAATAAAGGCAGTCAAGAAAATGAGAGGAACAAGCGCATGACAGATCGTGTTGTCTATTCGACCGACAGTGGCCGCGTCGCCAATTGCCCCCGTTGCGGCCAACCCTATAAAAACTGTCGCTGCGACCAGCCAGGTCAGCAGTCATCGCCCAAGAAAAGCGATGGTATTGTACGCATTATGCGCGATCGCAAACAACGTGGCGGCAAAACCGTCACCGTTATTACTGGTGTCTCCGGCGATGATGCGGCACTCACCTCGCTGGCCCAGCAACTCAAAAAGCTGTGTGGCTCCGGCGGCACCGTCAAAGATGGCACCATTGAGATCCAGGGCGACCACTGCGACAAAATCCAGACCAAACTCACCTCTCTTGGCTACAAAGTCAAACGCGCCGGAGGCTGATTGCCTTTTCCACTCCACATCCATCCGCATCCACTCTCTTCCAGAAACGAATTTTCACTCATTTTTCACACCAAAAATTGCCGCTTTTTGTTGCCCCTCTCGGAATGATGATACAGGCAGGGTTACTATAAATGAGGGGAAATTATATGAACATCAACGAGCAGTTTGATCACTTTCTGGCAGAACTAGGAGTAGAAATGGAACGAGCCGAAGATTTACATTACGATAGCGATTCTCTTCCAGAGATCTCCATCTTCCAGGCATCACGCGACCATTACGGCGTCTTCTATCGCCTGGATATCGTGAACCAGAAGCCCGAACTCCGTATTATTATGCCAACCGAACATGGCGACGTGAAAATGGATATTTACCTGGTGCGCCTCAGCGACCACACACCACTCAATACAAGTTTTGTACAGATGTCCGAATACGAGGGCAGCGTCGCCTACGAGCAGAGTCGAGAGGCCACGCTCCAGCACCTGCTCTACGCCGTCGCCGAAATGATGAAAAGCCTCTTCTGGTCCGGCGACATTACACGTATGAGTTTCCCACCCGAGATCGATGTCTATCCCGTTCTCTTGCATACCGACCGCAAGCCTGGACGCAGGAAATTCCGCTAATCTAAGCCTAGAAAAATAGTAACGCACTCCCACATCGACCTGCATGAAAATCAGGTCGATGTTCGTTTTAAGAGTGATAAGACAAAGTTTCCTATTCTTCCATCTCAAACCGCCCAAAACGTGCTACACTTAGCACCTGATACATTCTTATACAGAAGAAAGATAGAAATCTATGCCCGAGCATATAGATACCATCGGTCGCGACGCTATCGACTATTTCACCCTTAAACATGCGGCCCGCGAGCGCGCGCTGCCGAAATCTCGTACCGCCATCCGTCTCTGCGCCAACAGCATTCGCGCGACCCATCGCCAGGAATTTAGCAATGCCGAAACATTGATCGCGCAGGTCTCCAGCCTCCTCGCCGAAATTAACAACGACCTGCGCGAACATCGCGATATCTACTACGCGGGCTTTGTGCAGGATGCGCAAAAAGAATATGCCGAGGCGGTCACCTTCCTGGCCCTGACACGCCACCAGATACTGCCAACCCCTACCGAACTCTCTATTGGCTATGCCGCGTATCTCAATGGCCTGGCCGAAGCTGTCGGTGAACTCCGCCGCTACCTGCTGGATCAGCTGCGCAGAGGCCATGTCGAAAACTGTGAACCCTACCTGAACTACATGGATGATATCTACTCGTTGCTTATCCTGATTGATTTTCCCGATGCCATCACCAGCGGCCTGCGTCGCTCCACCGATTCCGCACGCGGCATCCTCGAAAAAACACGCGGCGATCTTACCGCAGCGGTCATCCAGGCACAACTTCAACAGGCAATGCACGACGTACAGACCAGTTTACAGGAGTATCGACAGCCCAATTCTGAAGAAGCCTGATTCAATCTTTTGCGCTTGCGCACACCACTGTAAAAACAACGATTGTGACGATTGTAATGAACATAGAGCTATGCCAACTGGCTACAAAAAGAACTATTCATCCACTTCAAACGTCTTTATATTCGGCAACAGTAACATTTCTCTGTGCCTTACCTTGAATTTACCTATAATGCATGTCCTTTGTTGTAGCTTGTTCCAAGTGAAAAAAGCGTCAGGGGTATGTAATGCTCTCGTTTTTCCTTGAGTTGTTGTAAAATGAATATATGGACCTGCATTCTCTTTATTTCTTTGCGTCGCGACGGTCATGCCGCACGTGCTCAGGTCGATCACCACGCCAATAGGGGGGCGTATGGAAAACGATAAACAACCAATAGAGCAAGGTAGCTCGCTAAGCGTACCCGCTGACAAGCCCGCTCTCAGCAGGGGCAACGGGTTCGCGCACATTGTTACTGCGGAGTCGGTTCAGGCCGAGGAAATCCCAACCATTCCGATTGATTCACTACAAACCATTGACGCACTTCAGCCAGAGGTCGCAGTCCATTCCGTCACATCGATGCAGGCGGCCAAGGTGCCCACGCCGCTCGTCGTACAACCATTGGAATATCGCCGTGGTATCCGAGAATGGCTCTCTATCTGGCGCGATGGCATGCGCCTGCAATATCTCCCACTCGCGTTCATGCCCGTTCTTCTCGGCACGACGCTGGCCTGGTTCGGCACGTTGGGTCAACCAAAACTCTTTGGTACGTTCAAACTTGTCCCGTTTATCGCGGCACTGGTCGTGGTCATCCTGGTGCAGGTCGGAGCCAACCTCATCAACGATTATCACGACTATCTCAATGGCCTCGATACCAGCAATAGCCTCGGACCCGGTGGACTCATCCAGCAAGGACTCATCAAACCCACCAGCGTGCTCTATATCGGCTTAGGCTTTTTATGCGTCGGCGCGCTCGTCGGCATCGTTCTCGCGGTCATGATCGGTAGCCCTCTCTTCTGGCTTTTCGGCCTCATCGTCACCTTGTGCGCTTATTTCTATAGCGCGTCTAAATTTGCGCTCTCTCACATCGGCCTCAGCGAAGTCATCAGCTTTTTCATCTTTGGTCCGATATTGACTTTGGGCGGCTATATGCTGCAGACGAAGGGCATTGTCTCGCCAACAGCGTTTCTCTACAGCCTCCCGCTCGGTTTTCTCGCCGCCGCCACCATCCACGCCAATAATATGCGTGATATCGAAAGTGACGAGCACTCGGGCAAACATACGTTCGCAACGACTATCGGCCTGGGTTGGAGCCGCGTGGTCTACGTGCTACTGCTGTTTCTGGCCTACCTGTTCGTTGCCGATCTCGGTCTGCCAAAGGGCACACCACATCTGGTGCTCATCGCCCTCTGGTCACTGCCCGCAGCGGTCGTGGCGGCCAGCGGTGCCATTCGCACCGAGATTCCCATCGGCTTCCACCTGATCATGCGTGAGACCATCCGACTGCTGATCTACGTCACTATCCTGCTCATCGTGGCGCATTTCATCGTCTCGATCCTGCCCGTCTTTCCCATTCCGCATCTTCCCAATATCTTGCCCACGGCCACACCAACGCCTGCACTCAAAAAATGATAGTATCCACGGGTGGCACTCACCGTGCTACCCACACCTTTTTCCCGAAAGGACCATTCCGTGCTCATCGATAGTCATGCCCATGTCGATACCGAACGTTTTAACGCCGATCGTGACGCAGTCATTCAAGCCGCTATCGCCGGTGGCGTTGCTCGCTTTATCGATCCTGGCTGTGACCTGCCCTCCAGTCGCAACGCGCTCGCGCTCGCCAAAGCTTATCCCGCTGTCGTCTTCGCTGGCGTCGGTGTACACCCGCATGACGCAACTACCTACACGCCCGAGGTCGAAACGCAGTTGCGTGCCATGAGCCAGGAACCAGAAGTCGTCGCGATCGGCGAGTTCGGCCTGGACTATTTTCGTATGCTCTCTCCACGCGACACGCAACGCGCGGTCTTTCGCGCTCACCTCGCACTGGCGCGCGAAACAAACCTGCCATGCATCATCCATACTCGCGATGCTCATGACGATGTAATGGAACTCTTGCACACGTACGGTCATGATCTACGTGGCGTCTTTCACTGCTTCTCAGGCGATGTCGCGCAGGCGGAAGAGTGCCTGTCCTTCAGTGGCTTCATGCTCTCATTCGCCGGTCCTCTCACCAAAGAGGGCAACACACTACCAGATGTTGCGCGCATGGTTCCGCTCGATCGTGTCCTCGTCGAAACCGATAGCCCCTATCTGGTTCCCAAACCACTAAAGAGCCGCCGCAATGAGCCGCTCTTCGTCAAACATACCGCCGAAAAACTGGCCCAACTGCGCGGCATGACACTGGAAGAGATCGCCGCTATCACCACCGCGAATGCCACCCGCCTCTTTCATCTTCCATCCGCTTAAACTATCACTGCCCTCAACTCGAATGCCCCAAAATCGTAGACAACACAGGGTATATCTACAATTTTGGGGCATTCGACAAAGACTGACTATACGCACAAACTCATGCTAAATTCGATGGCGTACCCGTTTCTACACTCGCATCTCGTATCGGCACATTCCCCACCTGCTCGATACGCGCCTCCTCATGCCTGATTGGCTCGACCAGTTGCTTCGTCTCCTGCAACACCGCTTTATGCACAAGAATTTCTTCCGTGACGACCGTCTGCTTGTTGATAAAAACTTGCTCCTCATGCACTAGAATTCTTAGCGTCCCCTCGCCCTGCAATACCTCGTCTGCGCTTCTATTCAGCGCACTCACAGGATTAGTGCCAGCAGCGGTAGTACCAACACTCGTGGCATCCGTATAAGCATCTCCATCAGTGGTGTCCGGTGTATTGACCGCTAAATTCGGCTGCACAAACCCATTACCCACTCCTGTTTGCGTCGGAACATTCACAGTCCCCTGTGCTCCAGCTTGATTGCTATTGCTGCTGGGCACTCGCTCGATCGTCACCTCCTCACGCGTTACCGGCACGGTAAAGGTCCTCTGCTCCGTGATAATATGTTTGTGGATACGCACCTCACCCACCTGCACCACCGTTTTCTGTACCTCCGGCACTTCCTGGCGCAGTTGCACACTCTGCTCCTGACCGAGTTGGAATGGCGTAAACACTCCATACGCGCCATAACGGTTGAGGATGTCCCGCGTCTCCAATTGATGCCCCGCCGGGCGCGCAATGACAATGGTCGCTCCATTATCTAACTCGCGCTGGTAATACTGTCGCTGCTCATCCGGCAAATCAAGTTGCGCCATCGCATCAGGATTCTGTTCCTGGGCATTATCATGCTCCGTGAACGCACTCCTGAACCTATCCAGAAAACCGCCGGAGCTATGGCTTAACACGCTCACCTGCTCTCCGCCCCACTCCGTCTGTCGCAACTGCTGGACAGCCTGTTCTGCCAGCGTATGGTCACGAAAGACACCCATCACTACTGTTCGATTATCTATCGCCATGTTTGCTCTCCACTTTCTCACACTGTTTCACTAAAAACATCTTCTCCTATAACTACGAGCGATAATCAGAAAACTATGACAGCTCTGTCAATTTGCCTGTGGCACACCACTATCTCCGCGTAGGGCATACCTCGCGTTTTCCTGCCGCACACCACAGAAAATAGTCCACGCGGACAAACCACAAAAGGCGAATTGCTTGTATACTACAAAGTACAACACCACGCATGTACACAATCAGGAGAAAACAAAGGATGAAGCTTTTTGATACCCGCACACAATCTCTCCAAACGTTCAAACCGCTTGCTGAGACGGTCACCATCTATGTGTGTGGAGTAACACCATACGACACCACGCACCTCGGACACGCGTTTACCTACGTTTCGTTCGATACCCTCATTCGTTACCTGGAATATCAAGGCTATCCCGTTCGCTACGTGCAAAATGTCACCGATATTGATGACGACATCGTGCGCAAATCGCGCGAGTTGCATATGGCCTGGGATGAACTGGGCAAACGCGAAACCGCTCGCTTCCTCAATGATCTCAAAACGCTCAATGTACGTATGCCCGATGTCTATGCCAGTGCTTCCAACGAGATTCCTCGCATCATCGAACTTATCTCGACCCTCGTCCAGGGCGGCTACGCGTACCAGAGCCAGGGCTGCGTCTTCTACGATACGCGCAAAGACCAGGATTTCGGCAGCATGGCCCACGCCATCGGCCTACAGGACTACCAATCTATGTTGGCAACGGCGAACGAGCACGGCAACTTTCCCGACGACACGCGCAAAAAAGATCCGCTCGATTTCATCCTCTGGCAGGCGCAGGCACCCGCTGAGCCCGCGTGGGACAGTCCCTGGGGACCTGGTCGACCTGGCTGGCATATCGAGTGTAGCAGCATGGTCATGCACTTCCTTGACTTGCAGATCGATATTCACGGCGGTGGCAATGACCTCATCTTTCCCCATCACGATTGTGAAATCGTTCAATCCGAGCATGCTACCGGCCTGCATCCCTTCGTCCAGACCTGGATGCATACCGGTATGGTCTACCAGGGTGGCGAAAAGATGAGCAAATCGCTCGGCAACCTGACACTGGTCAGCAATCTGGTCAAAGAATATGATCCCGACGCTATTCGCATCGTCCTGCAAAGCCACCATTATCGCTACCCCTGGGAATGTTTCCCCGCAGATCTCAAAATCGCGGCTGAAACGGCCTCCATCTTCAAAAAAGTACGCGAGCTCGTGGGAGATTCATCCGGCCATGGCACAAATTCCACCTTACATAATCGCTTCATTGCGCTCATGGACGATGACCTCAACACACCAGAAACTATTCAACTCCTGCGCCAAAATGCGAAGGACGTCCTCGCGCACAAGGATCTCGACCTCGGAGCCGAAGTGCTTCATCTGACCGCTGTCTTAGGACTTCGCGTCTGATAGTTATACTGGAGAAAGGTACTTTTCTGCTGTGCATAAAAAGTACCTTTCTCTACTCTGCCTATATGTACTATTGTCCCATCCGAAATCTAGCCTGATCAAACAAAACATACGAAAGAAAGACACTCAACGCGTTCTTTGGATTAGAAGAATATACTTTTGTTTGCGAGGATTTGATGGATAAACCAGAAGAAAAACAAGAAATTTCACCTTCCGTTTCACTACCAATAGAAAACAAAATATCGAGCAACGGGCGCGTTGCTCCCACTATGGCTGCCGCGAACGACTCCACTGTCCCGAAAGCCGCTTTCCCACCACAGAGACAATTTATCCATCCAACCTCATTCAATAGTTTTCGTCATACAACGGACTATCCACAGCATCCACAGCAGGAAGATACAGACATTACCACTGTCCGTCCTCAGAGACTCGTCCCTCCTATCGATCACGAGGCTACAGACATCACTACTATTCGCCCTCAGAAATTTACCCCTCCCCCTATTCCCGTTGATCCTGAAGCGACAGATATCACTACTGTTCGCCCTCAGAAACTTGTCCCACCTCCTGTCGATCACGACGAGGCTACAGATATCACTACCGTCCGTCCTCGCAGACTCGTCCCGCCTCCCGTCGATCACGACGAGGCTACAGACATCACTACCATCCGTGCCCAGGAACCAACCATCTCGCTCGTCGATCACGAAAATACAGATACCGACGATCATGCAGAAGAACCAAACACGTCCCTCGTCGATGAAGAGCTAGCCAGCAAGAGGCGCTGGGCACTGTTCGCGCTCATCGTCGCCAGCATCGGCGTCTTCTTTACCGCACTCGACCAGACAGTTGTAGTCACCGCCCTGCCACAAATAACCACCGACTTGCATATCCCTATCACTCAACTCGACCACGCCGCCTGGATCATCAGCGCCTACCTGCTCGGCTTCGTGGTCGCCATGCCCTTGATGGGTCGTGTCTCCGATCTCTATGGCCGTCGTCGTATCTTCCTGCTCTGTCTCTTCCTCTTCGGTTTCGGATCGTTCTTCTGCGCAGTCGCGCCCGCACTGGGTAATAGCGTCAGTCTGCAATTTCTGGCTCCGCTGCATATCGACACATCCTCGCCCGGCCTGATCTGGCTGATTGCCGCCCGTTTAATTCAAGCGATCGGTGGAGGTGCGGTGGTTCCTGTTTCGATGGCGATCGCCAGCGATTTCTACGGACAGGAGAAACGTGGACTCGCGCTCGGCATTATCGGCGCGGTCACCGAGGCTGGTGGCGCGCTTGGCCCTCTCTACGGCGCCTTCATCGTAGAACGCTTCGGCTGGCAATATATTTTTTATCTCAACATCCCTATCGTCATCATTCTCGCCATTATGGCCTGGTTCCTGCTACCCAAAGGTCCGCATCTGCACGAGGGCATCGACTGGCTGGGCACGCTGCTGCTCGCCGCGACCCTTACCTGCCTGAGCCTGGGCCTGGCCCAACAAGGATCATCGCTCCAACCCATTTCCACCAGCCAGCCAGTCTCACAAAGCAATCCACTGACGCTGATCCTGGCCCTGATCTTCTTCATCGCCTTCATCGTGGTGGAGCAGCCACAGCGCTGGCCCATCATCGAACTGGGCCTCTTCCGTCGCTATGCATTTAGCGCGTCCTCGCTCGTCAGTCTGCTCGTGGGGGCCGCGCTAATCACCGCGCTGGCCGATATTCCCATCTTCGTGGATACCGTCCTGCAATGGACAGTTATCGACAGCGGTCTCGCACTTTTGCGCCTGACGGTGATGATTCCTATTGGCGCAATCCTCGGCGGCTGGCTCTGTGGGCGTATCTCTTGCCGCATTACAGGAGTACTGGGACTGATCCTCGCCGCGCTCGGCTTCTACCTGATGAGCCTGTGGCCCGTCAACGTGAGTTGGACACAGATTACAGAAGGCACGGTCGTCGCAGGCTTCGGCTTCGGTCTGGTCATCTCTCCTATCAGCACTACAGCCATCAATGCCGTACGCTCCACGCAGGCCGGAATGAGTTCAGCCATCGTCACAGCCTTGCGTATGGTCGGTATGATCCTTGGCCTGGCAATACTGACTTCTTGGGCCCTCTCGCACTTTCGCATACTGGCGGGAAGCTATCCCATGATGAAAGCAGTGATGACCGGCCCGGAATTCGTGGCCGCGATCTCTGGTTATGCCGCCTACATCCTGCAGTCCGCGCGCGACGTTTACACTACCGTTTTCTTTATCGCCATGTGTATGTGCCTGCTCGCGATCATACCCGCCTGCTTCCTATGGGGACGTGCCAGCGAGTTTCACACTGCCTTCGAAGAGCCTTTTCCGCCAGCCGCGCAGGCTGCGCCGATCAATCCAGAAGCCCACCGCTTCACCAGCCGCCGCAAACTTGTGCTTGCCGGACTCATAACGCTGGCCTTAGTGATCATTATCGCCAGCGTGATCGGCAGCATCAACACACCACCTGCCTCCGCTTCAGCCAACAATATGCATACAATGAAGTTAGCCCTGGACAAAACCGCTTTAACCTCTATCTTCACCCAACAACTCCAGGTGCCCGCCGGTATTATCAGTGGCCTCACCGCAACACCGGAGCCAGACGATCAGCTAAAACTCAACTTTACCCTGCACATTAATCTGCTGGGCCTACAACGCGCGCTTCCCGTCGAACTCGACTGCCGCGTGGGTATGGATAGCCACAAAAATATCCAACTCACCGTCCTGCATGTGAAACGTGACGGCATCGACGCAGGTCCCCTCGTGGCTGCCCAGATGCAAACTGCCGTTAATCAGATGATCGCCACAGCGATCATGCCCGCGCTTCGTAGCAAACTTGCCGGAGTCACACTCCTTTCGATCCATACCAATACAGCTATCTCGTGTGTTAGCAAAGGTGAGGCCCTGCTGGTGCTCCAGGTCAATATCACATCGACCCAGGGTCTGGACATCATCAAATTGCCGCAGGTCGTCTGCTTTCTGGGCAATGTCAATCTGAAAAATATTTTACCGTGAGACCGATGCTCTTTCCTGATTTGCACTTACTGGCTCAATTCGTACCTAACAAAGGATATTCGATTAATATGCAACCATTATTTACAACCTGGATACATAGAAAAAAACGCATACAGGAGGGAGGCACCTCACACCTCATCAGCAAAGTCTGGCTACCTATAACGCTGCTGCTCATCGCGGCTGTCGTGCTGACACTCCTGATTACACCGGTCAATGCCGCAGGTCTGCACCCTCAATCCCAAAAAAGCACCAGGGCAACACAAGGCATCGCGGCAACCGCGTATCTGACGACCAATAGCCTCTATCCCCTCTTTCAACAAAGTCTGAATCAGCAGACTCCTGGCACCTTCAGCAGTACACTGAAAGGCTTAACCGGCCAGTTGCCAAAACAAGACCAGGGCTGGGCCTCGCAAATGGCGAAAGCGCTCCTACAGCCCTCTTCCGCGATCACCAGTTTGCAGCCACAGGCCAATGGCCTCAACGCGACCATCTCCATCAGCCTCTACTCGGGCGACCCGAAACCAAGTACCGCGCATGTGCTCGTCACCTTCCAGGTCATCAACGCCTCAACCATCCAGGTCAGTGCGCAATCTCTCGGTGGCGCATCCCTGATCAATGGACCCATTCAGACCTTCACGCTTCCTTTCGGGAGCCTGCAAAGCATCAATACCACTCCCGGCTGTGGCGATGCCGCGCTTGCTACCCATCTCACCATTGCTGCTGGTAGCAATCAAACAGCATTCATTGAACCATCCACGCCAACAACATCGCGTCCGGCAACGTTCACTATCCGTAACCATCAATCCTCACCACGCCCGCTTCATACATCGATGGTCGCCGCTCAGTCCACCAACGCACAACCCATCGCGACCTACATCGAGATCCCCGCGACCTCGCTCACCGCCCTTGGCAGTAGCATCGGCTCTATACCTATCAATAGTAGCCTGACCGCCAAAAATATTCAGGCCAACGTCCAGGGCAACAATCTCGTTGTCACCTCGGATATCTACGGCTCGCTGCTGGGAGCCAGCATCAAACTGGGCACCGCGACCACCCTGATCCAGCCTCTTGCCAGCAATGGGCAGCTCGTTTTGCACGTCACCAAAACCAGCCTCAAGCTCTTCTCGCTCTTCACCTTTCCCGAAAATGGCTACAACGCCCAGATCGAACAAACCCTCAAACAGCAGATCAGTGGTGCCATCCCCAGTAGCCTCTACATCTCGACCGCCGCCATCGGCTACAACCCTGTCGTCCCTTGCGCTGCCTCCAACAGTCTGATCCTTACCGGCACCACTTCCCTCGGCTAACCCTCCTTACAGTAATTGTGAAGGTAGCAAACAAATGTACCCTTAAGTTGTACATTGCCCGTACCATATTTGTACAATGTGAGAAGGGTCAGGATGTCAATGTAGACGTTCGTTTAGAATAACAAGGAGAGTTTCCCTATGAAGCACCGCTATTTCCTTTTTCTACCACACGTCGCAATACTTACAGCCATCATTTTGGGGATTGCGCTCATAGTGCAAATGGCTTTCCTCAGTGGACCTGCACCGGCGGCTCGGGCCGCGACACTACATGCACAGCATACGTTAGCGCAAAAGCAGACTTACCGAAACCCGGTTATTAACAGCGATTTCCCTGATCCCGATGTCATCAAAGCCAACGGCAGCTATTACGCCTACGCGACAAATAGCAGCAATAGAAATATTCAGGTCGCTAGCTCGCCTGATTTAGTGCATTGGACACAGCTTCCCGATGCCTTACCAACGTTACCTTCCTGGAGCAGTCCTGGCCTGACCTGGGCCCCTTCGGTTATAGCCTTCGATCATCGCTTCATCATGTACTATACAGTGCATAGCAGCGGGCTTAAGACCCAGTGTGTCAGCGTAGCGACTAGTAATAATCCGGCTGGTCCATTTTCCGATACCAGTCAAAAACCTCTCGTCTGCCAGAGTAACATCGGCGGAACTATCGATCCCGCCGCGCTGGTGTCGAAGGGAAAAATCTACCTCTACTTCAAAAACGATGGCAACAGTATTGGTCTCACTACCACGCTCTGGGGACAACAGCTCACCGCTAATGGTTCGCATGTGAAAGGGCATCCGACCAGTCTGATTTCCAATACCCAGAAGTGGGAGGGCCAGGTCGTTGAAGCACCTTTCATGTTCATCCATGCCAATCATTACTACCTCTTCTTCTCCGGCAACAGCTACGCCAATAGTAGCTACGCGGAAGGCTACGCGACATGCCGTGGTCCCCTTGGACCTTGCCAACAGGCGTCGAATAATCCTATCCTCAAAAGTCGATCGCATCCCATCGTTATCGGACCCGCCGGAGCATCGCTGATTCAGATTGGTACGCAGTCATGGATTGTCTATCATAAGTGGTCAGTCAATAAGGATGGTAGCCAGGGCACCATCCGCGTCATGTGCATTGATCGAGTGGATTGGGTTCATGGGAAACCTGTGGTGCATGGACCCACCACCACACCACAACCCGCCCCCTGATCATCTCAATAAAAGAAACAGGAGCCATCTCGAACATCTCTCGAATGGCTCCTGTTTCTTAGCCCTATCGCCCTTTATCCAGATCATATAACGGCAACCTCGTCTCTCCCACCAGCACCTTCAACAACGCCTGCATCTGCCCCTCATACACCTCGAATGGCACCACCGGCTGTGGCACAATAAACAATGTTCGCCACGTCCTCTGCTGATACACCCACGGAAATTGAATCATCTCATCCTTACTCGCTACCTCCAGCATCATTGGCTTGTACTCTCCCTCTATCCTCGCCTTGCTATCAATCGCTACCAATCGCACATCCACCCACAAAATAAATTGCTCCTTCATAGAAGTTTTCTTCAACAAGCCATTAGAGAACGCCACTACATCTATATTCGAACTGGCACGTGTTGACCAGATCACTATTCCACCAATAACTACCACGAAAACAACGCCCAGTACAATAAGAACCCAATTAAAACTACCCAAAAGATTGCCAAATACCTGATTTCCCCACAAAAAAAACGGTATTGAGAATAGACCGAAAACAAGTACAAAAGCGAGTAATGTAATACCTGCCACCACAATGCCATTCCGCCAGACAAATTGATATTTAATTACCAGTGGAGACACCACCTTCTGCCCCTCCATCGCAGGCTGCCCACTGGCTAAAAGATGAGTGTCACCTCTCGCCGCCACTTGCCTCTTACGATTCAACTTAAGCAAATACAGCAAGCGCAACAGATAGAAAAGAAACAACATTCCCCATAGGACACATATAGCAATATCATTACCTAGATCAAACCGAAGTGATGATATCGAATCAGCACTACTCGCATGCTGCAAACGAGAAACTGTAAAAACAGTCGAAGAAATGTAAAGAGCAAAAACCAAAGCATAGCCAATAGTCAAAAACCATCCTATGTCTATCTGTTGATCTCTCTTCACTCTCTCACCTGTAATAGTATTTGCTTGATTATTGTTCATAGATATTTTCTCACATCACATAAAGGCAACCCTGTCTGGCGCGCAATAATGGTCAGCAACATCCGCATCTGCCAATCGTATTCTTCGTATGATCCTACTGGCCTTGTCATAGGAATGAACAAACCTCCGCTATATTTATGCGTCCAGTAAAAAACAACTACTTGATCTTTACCTGCCAGCTTAAAAAGCAAGGGATAGGGATATTTCCCTAAACCAAAAGCGCTATCGATAGCAAACAACCGTACATCGCGCCATGCGATCTGCTCCACCACCACTCCAGTCTTCTTAGTCAGTCCGTACGGAGTCGCCGTAATCTCCTGATTTCTATTAGGAAACAGACCGTTCA
The DNA here is from genome assembly GCA_964657925.1 of uncultured Dictyobacter sp. GTDB lineage: Bacteria > Chloroflexota > Ktedonobacteria > Ktedonobacterales > Ktedonobacteraceae > Dictyobacter. The sequence continues at coordinate 25,311 of CAZZWK010000003.1, read as the reverse complement.
TAAATACCACCACTCCCACAAACCCGGCTAGTATCAATAAGCCGACTCCAATCCAGGTAAACGAGGTAGTATACACAAAAATAAAATCTGCACAAATAAAAAGAGCTATGAACAGCAGTAATATACCAATGAATATTACAAAGCCTCGCCGATCCATTTGTACCCTTATTGTAAAAGGAGGCATCACTGCACTGATATCCTCGGCTGGCTGCTCTTCCGCTAGTAGTCGAACATCACCTCGCGCCGCCGCCTGTCTCTTTCGCTCCATATTTCGCGAGGTACGCAGCGTCGCAGCCAAGAAGATATACAACGCAACAAACACGCATATCTCAAACGATGAGGATATTGTGTTTAGCGTATTCCTTAAATTTATAGCATCAAAAACACTAAATACATCTTTTGCAATCAGCACCAAAAGGAGAAAAAGAGCCAGCAGTGTGATCACCATGCTCGGTGGGCTCTTTCTCACCACGTTGGCAGCTCTATCACCTGCAATAGTATTCACCTGAACATTTTTCATAAAGACTTTCTCACATCACATAAAGGCAAACCCGTTTGACGATTGATAATTGTCAACAATATCCACATCTGTCGATCATATTCCTCGTATGGTAGCAATGGCTTTGCAAAGAAGAAAGAAAGCCCACCATTATATTTGTGTACCCATTGAAAATTCACCACCTGATCCTTGCCTGCGACCTCAAAAGCTGCTGGATATGGATATTTAGTTGCATTGGGTATCACATCAATCGCGAACAGCCGTGCCTCGTGCCACGCGATCTGCTCTGTGGTTGCCCCGTTCTTCTTGATCAACCCATACGCTGTCGCCGTAATCTCCTCTTTACTGCGTGTGAGCAGGAGACTGACAGCCACAACGAGTACAATAAAACAGGCCACAGCTACCAGAATAATGCCAATGAATAGCGGAAGAACAGCACGCAGAAAGAACGCATCAGCAGCAACAAAAATAGCCATTAAAAAGAGTACAAGCAACGATATAACGCCTATAAATATAAAATAAGCTCGCCAATTTGTGCGCAATGCAATGGTAAAAGGTGGTTGTACGACATCAATATTTTCGGCTGGCTGCTCTTCCGCCAGAAAACGCGCGTCACCCCGTGCCGCAGCCTGCCTGCGCCGCTCGATGCGCCGTAAAAAAAGTAAGCGTATGATCGCAAAGACAAATACGCCACTCCAAACAACGATCACCACCAGAGATGACACCACTGCCAACGTATTGCCCGAACGCACCGCGGAAGGCAAATTAGAAATTAAATACACGAAATATATTGGGAATAGCGCGAACAACGGTATGACCGCCCTTAACTGCGGATTCTTTTTCACCACATCTTCCTGCTTCGTACTCATATTATTTTGAGAATAACTACTCATTGGACACTCCCAGTATTGCACAGCATAATCTATAGAAGATGTAAATATATAACCGCTTATTGACTTACGCATCGAAGGATTGTTGCATACGCTGAACATAGTTCGAAAGTATTGCCTGCTTGTTTGATTGAACTGCTTTCAATGCCTTGGTGTAGGGTGGATAACGGCCTACGCGTTTCCTTACGAAAAAGCGCAGGCCATAAAAAAAGGGTCGGTCTATTTAGGCTCCAACCCCTCCCTCAATAAAGGTCGTTTGCGGTCCCCGTCCAATATAACCAACCGCACCAGTAAAGCCGCCCGCAGATGTAACTCCTCTCAAATAGGCACCATCACTTTGACTCACATCTGAAATATTACTCCAGGCAGTTCCATTCCAATGGAAAACCCCTCCTGGTGCAATTGCCCATACACTGGTGCTGCTCACTACTTTTACACCATCAAAATGATTTTGTGTCGCATTGGTTGGAGATGGAGCGATTTGCCAGGAAGTTCCATCCCAATACTCGGCTAGTGGTGCATTTGAATTAACGTTATTATCGCCGACAGCCCACACATCACCTGTACTATCTGTTGAGACGGATTGCAACGCTCCGCCAGAAGGTGCAGCATTAATAACTGTCCATGCTGTACCATCCCAGTGAAGTGTCAAAGATGAATACCCAACATCATATGAACCAACAGCCCAAACATTATTGGATGAAATGGCAGAAACACTAAAGAGTTGTGATTGAGCATATGGTTCAGAAGCATAACCCTCTGGTTGAATAGGAGTTGGCACTATTTTCCACGAAGTTCCATCCCAATGCATAGTTAGAGGAACATCATCATTCGGAACAAGCTCATCTCCAACAGCCCATATATCATTTGCAGAAATAGCAGTTATCCCATTAAGATTGTACGAATCATAGGCCGGAGGAACAGGAGTTGGAACGAGACTCCATTTTGTACCGTTCCAGTGCTCTATCAATGCCTCTCTGTCAGCAAGTGAGTTGAAAACAGAACTTCCAACAGCCCACACATCATTCGTTGAGATGGCTGCTACTGCATCCAGTTCGTCGTAGGCAGTATTAGTTGGGGAAGGAACAAGACTCCATTTTTGTCCATTCCAGTGCTCAGTAATACCTACCTGATTATTATTACCCTGTGGATCATCCCCAGCAGCTGATCCAACAGCCCAGGCATCTTTTGCAGTGATTGCAGCAACACCCAAAAGACCTGTATCTGCATATGAACTATTAGGTGACGAAATCCTCTGCCAACTTGTCGCTGCAAACGTTTTTGACGGGAAAAGAGCAAAAAATAAAAGACTCGCAACGAGAAAACCTCCTCCAAGTTGGAAGTGGAGAAAAGGTTTCTTTCTAAAGTATTTCATTGTATACCTTTCTAAATAAAACATATATACATCTTGCTATATGGTAAGAATGCATGAAGAATATAGCATACTTCTCTTTCTATTTCTAGAGTTTTCAACTTCTCTCTCCCTCATCACTCCTCGCTTCCTATTTTGCCTATTTACATCTGCATCCCTGTACAGTATCTTCAACATTGTACCCTTGAAATCAGCTTATCAATACCTATACATGTCTCTATACCACACTTATTTTGAAAATATATGTCGCTAGCCTCCGATCGCTAGCAGGAGAAAGAACTGTAGTATGCTCAATGCTCAACCATTCGACGACGATGATCTCCAGGACCTGCTGAACGCCGCGCTGTCCACCCCTCCTACACATCCCACTCCACCTCCGCTCTCACTTATCACACCCGAATATCACCCCACCGTCCACGATATCCCCGAGGACGATCGGCCACGCGAGCGCCTGCAAAAACAGGGGTCAGATATGCTCTCCACCTCAGACCTGCTCGCCATCATTCTACGTACCGGTACGACCCGCGAAAATGTAATGGAACTCGCGACCAAGCTCTTAATCAAATATGGTGGCCTGGCAGGCTTGATGAGTGCCGATTTCCACGAGATCAGCAACGAATATGGACTCGGCCAGGCCAAAACCGCCCAACTCAAGGCCGCGCTCGAACTCGGCAAACGCCTCAGCATGCTAGAAATCGAGAAACGCTACCAGATTCGTTCCGCTGATGATGCCGCTCGCCTCGTGCGTATGGAAATGATGTATCTCGACCACGAAGAGATGCATATTCTTCTTCTCGACACCAAAAATCAAGTCATCGAAAACATCAAACGCTATAAAGGCACCGTCAATAGTTCCGTCCTGCGTATCGCAGAAATCATGCGACCCGCCATCGTACGCAACTGCCCCCGCATCATCGTCTGCCACAACCATCCAAGCGGCGACCCAGCGCCCTCACCCGAGGACATCGACGTTACCAATCAACTCGTCGAAGCCGGTAAACTGCTCGATATCGACCTACTCGACCACCTGATCATCGGCAATCCACGCTATCTCAGCCTGAAGGAAAAATTGCAGTGGTAACACAAACAATCGCGGGGGAAAGGTCCGCGTAGGGCAAACCACGCGTTT
>CAZZWK010000003.1:0-21411 GCA_964657925.1 uncultured Dictyobacter sp. | reverse complement strand
TTTCCCCCACGCGGACCTTTCCCCCGCGATTGTTATAACAATACAATTTTACGCCTTCGCCGCCGCCTTCTCACTTTTGCGTTTGTGGTGATGCTCGTGCTCGTCGCCATTCTCCGCGTGCTTGTCGCTTTCCGCCTTCGATTCCAGGGCGGCGTCAAGCACCTGCCGAATATCAGTTGCATACACAAACGTCATCTGCTCACGCAGCTCGTTGGGAATATCTTCCAGCAGGTCCGCCTTGTTCTTCTCCGGCATAATGATCGTGCGAATGCCCGAACGATATGCCGCCAGTACCTTCTCTTTGATGCCACCGATCGGCATCACTTTGCCGCGCAAGGTGATTTCACCAGTCATAGCGACGCTCGAACGCACCTTGCGTCCGCTCGCCAGCGAGACCAGCACCGTGGTCATGGTTACCCCAGCTGATGGCCCATCTTTAGGGATGGCTCCCGAGGGGACGTGGATATGCACATTCTGACCCTCGAACACATTTTTGTGCAGGTCCAGCGCAACCGCGTTCGAGCGTACATAGCTGAGTGCCGCCATCGCGGACTCTTTCATCACATCACCCAGTTGACCCGTCAGAATCAGCCGTTCCTCTTTGCTCGGCATGGTCGCCGCCTCGATGAACATGATCTCGCCACCAACCGGTGTCCACGCCAGGCCGGTCGCGATGCCAGGCCGGTCGATACGTTCAGCCGCCTCCTCAAAGAAACGCTGCCGACCCAGGTAATCCGACACCTGCTCCGCTGTAACCACGATCGGCGTCTCATGTCCCTCCGAAATCTGTTTCGCTACTTTGCGGCATAGCGAGCCGATCTCGCGCTCCAGATTACGCACGCCCGCCTCACGCGTGTAGTCGCGAATGACTCGACGCAACACATCGTCATCAATCTCTAACTCGCCCTCTTTCAACCCGTTCGCCTCCAACTGTTTCGGCAACAGGTAGTTTTGCGCGATGTGTAGCTTCTGCTCCTCGGTATAGCCCGAAAGCTCAAGAATCTCCATACGATCGCGCAAGGGCGCAGGAATCGGCTCCAGCGAGTTCGCGGTCGCGATAAACATCACCCGCGAGAGATCGAACGGCAGGTCCAGGTAGTTGTCGCGGAAATTATAGTTCTGCTCCGGGTCCAGCACCTCCAACAACGCGGACGATGGGTCTCCACGCCAGTCTGCGCCCACTTTATCGACCTCATCGAGCATAATCACTGGATCGTTGGCTTCCACACGTCGCAACGTCTGAATGATACGTCCAGGCATCGCGCCAATGTAGGTGCGCCGGTGCCCACGAATCTCGGCCTCGTCACGAATACCACCCAGCGACATACGCGCGAATTTGCGCCCAAGCGCGCGCGCGATCGATTGACCAAGTGAGGTCTTGCCCACTCCTGGTGGTCCCACAAAACACAGGATCGGCTCACGATTGATCACACGCGAGGCCTGCTGCGATTGCAACGGCTGCGTCGGCGTGATCTGCTCTACCTCGACCCCATCCTCGATATCCACCTGCTCGCGCTCTTTTTCCCGCTGCTCTCCCTGCCGGTCCTCTTTCAAGCGACGTACCGCCAGGTATTCCAGAATACGCTCCTTCACTTTTTGCAGATCGTAGTGATCCTGATCGAGCACCTCGGCTGCGTGCGGCACATCGATCTTTTCCCCCGTCCCTTTGCTCCAGGGCAATGAGACCAGCAACTCGACGTAGGTGCGAATAATGCTGTACTCCGGCGAAACGGTGGGCAATTTTTCCAGACGCGATAGTTCCCGATTGGCCTCTTTATAGGCCTCATCAGGCATCTTCGCCTCCTCGATCTTCCTGCGCAGCTCGTTGGCGGTCGCCTGCTCCTCGCTCTCCTCGCCCAACTCGCGCTGGATCGCCTTGAGTTGCTCACGCAGCAGGTACTCGCGCTGCACCTTGCCCATCTCTTCCTGCGCGCTAGTCTGAATCTTTTTGCCCAGTTCGAGAATCTCTAGCTCGTGCGCCAGGAAATTGCTCAGTTGCACCAGTTTCTCGTGCACAGAGTCGATTTCGAGCAACTTCTGCCGCAGTTCCATCTCCATCTGCACGAACGTGGCGATCACATACACAACCTGCCGCGGCTCCTCAAGGTTCAACGTCGCCGCCGCGACTCCCTCGGGCACGTTTTGTACCAACGCGACCAGGCGCTGGAAGTAGCCGATCACATTCCGCTTGATCGCCTCGGTCTCGGTATCGTTCTCCTGCACATCTGGTTTGGCGGTCACGTGCGCAACCAGATATGGACGCTCCTGCGTGAACTCATCGATTGTTACGCGCTCCAAACCCTGCACCGCTATCTGCACGGTACCATCCGGCATGCGGAACATGCGTCCCACACGCGAGACCGTTCCCACGTGGTAGATGTCGTCGGGACCCGCGTTATCTACGTCGGGCGACTTCTGCGCGGCCAGCACCACCAGGCGATTTCCACGCATCACATCGTCGATTAGCCGGATATAACGCTCCTGGCCTACTGAAAACGGCTGCACCGAGAATGGGTAGATGACAGTATCTTTTAATGGGAGAATCGGCAACGTCTCGGGAATTGAAAGTTGCTCCTCGTCATCTGTATCACCACGAGATGTTTGGTTAGCTTGCTCTTCTTCTCCACCCAACCCATCAACACCAGTGTCTTCGTCTTTTATATCTTCCTGGTCGTCAACCGGCTGCTCTATCGCTTCTCTATTCCCCGTCTCCTCCATATCGTCTGCCCCCTGCTGCTCCTGGTCAGCAACCTCGTCTCCCCCGTCTTCTCTCCCTTTATCAGGTATTTCCTGATGATCATTGGTGGTATGCTCTTCTGATACGGCTTCATCGGCATAATCCATCCCCTGATACTTTTCTTCTTTCTGCATAAAACATCTTCTCTAATGAATAGTATTTACTTCTTTTTTAGCGTACCTTGCCTGGCACTCTGTATATATGGCTGTTCCTCATTCTCCACCAGCACCTTTGGTAAATCGATTGAAAGTATCCCATCCTTGTAGTGTGCCCGTGCCTGATCCCGCGCGGTTGGAGCGAGGATAAAAACTTCTACCTGGAACCGTCCATAACGGATCTGCGCCTCGCGATAACTGAATCCCTCCTGGTACGCACGATCGTCACGCCGCTCACCACTTATAACAAGCGCGTCGTCATATAACGTGACTTCAATATCTTCCTCTTTCATCCCAGCAAGCTCGATTTTCACCCTGATCATTGCTTCCGACTCAAGAATATCAGCCGGAGGACGCCACTTGTTGGTGGACTGCAAGACCAGATGCTGACTCTGCTGAAATGCATCATTCAACAACTGGCGATAATGCTGCTCTAGCAGGCGCTGTGCACCGTCATTGCTGCAATAGCTCACATACCGATAGCGCATATGCATAGTTTTCCCATCCTCGTCGCTATTTATCCCTCTAGAGGATACTAACGATCAACGATACATTCTTCTCCATTGCTCTTTGACCCTCCATCACGTAGAGTAGATCATGTATACGCACAACTCTGGGTACAATGCAATGAAAAATAAAAAACACTCATCCCTGTTATAGGTGATGAGTTTAACAGGGTAAATACAGGAAAATATTCCCGCAATCAGGAATAACAAGGAATAGAGTTAAGAGCGCATGCACCAAGGAGAACGCATACACGTTCCCTCGGCTAGCACCATACGTACCTGCTTACAGAAAATCTCATACCCGCATTACGCCAAAGGTAGATCTTTTTCCCCCTGCGCCAGAGCATTCTGACACTCTGGACAAATGTATTCATATTCAGAGTGACTATCATCAGAAAGCACGTCGCTCTGGATAATGCGAGCATAGCGCAATCGAGTAGCCTTGCCACAGCGCGCACAATTGACGTATGTCTCAGTGATGGCAGTCCGTCGGGTCCCAAGAACATCTTCCTGCATGTCCGACACCTGTCTTTCTATGCTTTTCTACGAAAAGCATCATTTACAAAGCAACAAAATAACCTGCATACTCTCTATTCGTACAAGGAACTTATACAGATCCAGAATACTTATAAGAATCACAATAGGTACTACCTTACCTATGTTCTTCTCCACCGCGTTCACCTAAAACATCACAAAAAGAACGTCTACGCTACCTCTAAAGATCGTTCAATTGGAACTTCATAGTGTGAATTATGGCACGCCATATAGCAAATTGCAAGTACAAAACCCTGGCTACACCCTTCGTGGAGCATAACTCTCAACTGTTTGACTCACCTACAATCATATGCTACTATGTCTCTATATACCTTCATAGTTCGTTGTGTACACCCTGTAGTGCGGCTCGAACAATACCCATATATGTCCCCTTTACGCAATGAGGCAAGAAGAGTAATATGATCACGCAAAAGCTCAAACGCTGGCTGAGCCATTTGTTCGCGTGGTGGCCCTGGAAACATGCTTCACCCCACACCTATTCCCAATCTCCCGATATTTCTAATAGCAACGCAATACAAGAAGCGGCATGGCTATCAACAATAGATGGACCGGAATCGCATCCTGGCATTATCTCCATCGTCATCGACGACTTTATCTTAGAGGCCGACTCTTTTGACAACGAAGAGGCAACCGACCTCAATCTAACAACGCTTCCACTTCCTCCCATCATTTGGAACGAAGATGCACTCCCGCTGGCTGGCTCGCTTCCAGATGATACAAGACACGATCCTGTTACCAGCAATTCAGAGAAATTCCTGCCAGGCAATACGCAAAAACAGGATGCGACACAGAGCGATCCTACCTTCTCACCCGTGGAACAACGTCGCCTGGCTTTCCTTCGCTACATGCTTCAACAGGGCACACTCAACGAGCATGGTCAGGCTAATACCTCTCGCGACGAAGATCAATAAGCAATGCATTAATCTAAAAGCGACTGAGTGTTTCGCTTTCTAGGTAATACACCGCCTACAGATAATCCTACGCACGATAGAGTAGGGCCACGTGTGCTCCTACTCCCTGCTTGCCAGCACAAATCCTTGTGACTGTGCGTCCTCCTCGGATGTGAAATAGACAACATCCGCCACCTCACCATTTTCTGCCGTCAACTGGTCCAGAGGCGTCTCCAATGGATAATAGCGCTTCGTATCCACTATACCCACAAAAGTCGCATCCGTTAACGCATTCGCTACCAACGTTTCCGTTGAGACAGTATCTTCGTCTTGCACACCTTCAGACGCCGCATCCCCTTCTTGCGAGACCTCTTCTGTCGAATCAGAACCCACAGCGACAATCGTTCCTCCCACCCTTGCATCACCGACATCTTCCACAAGACCTTCCTGATCGCTCGGCAATTGAATCAACGTCTCATCTTCCTGTTGCTGAAAACGACGCTGCCACCAGAAGAAGGTAACAATACCCGCCGCGGCCAGCCCTATACCAAAACTGAACGCGATCCAAAAACTTCGGTCTTGATCGAATACATTTTCTCTCGCACCCCACACCCTATCTATCCCTCGCTGCAATGGTGTCCGTGTATCCAGTACAGGTGCTCTATCCAAAAACCAACGCCGAGCCTCTCGGATCGTTCTCTCTTTTACATCCATAGCATCCCTCCCAGTAAATGAAAACATAAAAAAACTCAGTTCCCATTGTTATACGTTACAAGAGAATGAGTCGCTACCATTTACCAAACAAGAGACATGACCACGCAGTGATAAAACCTCATCCACTACATGGTAGAAGCATCTTGAAAACCACTGCGCGCATCGAAAAAATAGAAAAGTGACCGGGACTGTAACAGAAATAAAAAGAGGGCAAACGTCTAAAAATCGCCCGGCGCGAATTCGCTTAACTGCAATACCAGCCGACAGAAATGGAGCACTGCTGAAGCGGATTCCAGGTATGCTTCATCGCTCATTACCGGCTGCTGCACGGACGGTAGATGATAGCGCAGAGCGCGTAACACGACGATTACGTCTTCTTTCAGCGTCTTATCCAACTCACCGCGTTGCATCAACAACACCACCTGACTCACGATCGTATCCACCTCGCGACGCATCATATCCAGATCCCTGATCGAGAGTTCGTCATCCTCGTCTTCATCCCATGATAAAGCATCCGCGAAGAGGTCTGGTCGTTTCACATCACTATGGAGAGGCTTTCGCTTTTGACGGAGATACTTCTGAGGCTCTTCTTGCTTCACCCCCAGTTCACCGAGTAACACCGATAGTTCTTCTTCCCAGCGCGCCATCAAGGCACCTCCTTGTGAAACACCTAGAAAACAGTGATCTGAGTCAGCGGTACATACCAGGCGCAGTGTAGCACAGTACCTCAGCATTGTAAATGACCCAAATGGCACGCATTCCACCTCCTGCCACCAGGACTTTTGCCCCTCTCCTGTAACCTTTCTTCACACAAAAATAACCTTCACATAAGATTGTCTTAATACTGCCTGGTTATCCTTCTTCTTAGAAAGATATTTTCCAACAACAATCACATCGTATGAGCATGTGTGAGAAGGGCAGAGGCCAGCGTAACAGAAATCTTTCCACTTAACCTCGCAAGTGCCCCCGTATCTTCCACACACGCCAGAGTGATCTGCCTCGCTCCCTACCAGGGACCGCTGGCCTGTCTGCTCTGCCTCATCAGCGACACCTCCGGCTTTCGAAAGTCGTGTGCTCGCAGATTGGGCGAGGAGTCTTCTTCAAACTTCTCGCCCAGGTCTGGCCCTAATACCACATATATTTTCTTTCTATATATCCCCACTTACTGGTTAGGATCGGGCGGTGTACGCGCGTCAGACGCAATCACACTATCATGCACCTTGACCATTGTCGCCCCATTTGCGCGCAAAATTGCTTCCGCGTCCTGTAAACTGGACGATACCTTGACAGTAATAATCACATGATTGGCAGCAAGCTCGTCCTGATAAAAACGCACATCATTCTCATTCACACCGATACCACGCAACATACCCAATATCCCACCCGCGCCCGCGCCAAGCGCGGCACCGCTCAAGGTCGCTGCAATAATTCCACCCGCCAGCGCGGGACCAAAACCAGGAATAAACAGAGCGACCGCGGCGCCTAGCAGACCTCCAACTATCCCTCCTTCAATTACACCTGAGGCTGCTCCCGCGCTGACATCACTTATATCTTGCGTCGCCCCCGCCCGCGAGAGAAAACCAATCTCCTCATCACCAAAGCCAGCATTGCGTAATGCCTGGAGAGCCTGTTGCGCCTGCGCTTGCGCTGGAAATACACCAATCACAACCGAACTTTGTGTCATAGCCATCGTTATTCTCTCCTTTCACGCTACCAGGGCCCATCTCATATTTCATAAAACTGTACTCATGAAGTCCTTTTAGTAGTTACGTGTGAAAGCTCTATACGTTGCCACTCCTCGCCATTACCCCCTCTTCCACCTCATCTTTTTCTCTCACTCTAACTGCAACCTTGACAGCCAGCCTTTTTTGTTTATAATACCTTATCGGTCGATAAATAAAAACGCACTGAATTCTTTTGCTCCTTTGTGATTGAAGAACACTGTTCTCCTAATTGCTCTGTGGAAAGCTGGAACGCTATGCCTCGCCCATCACGCAAAACACTTTCCTTCCAGGAACAGCCAGAAGAGACGCGCCAGACCATTATCCACACAGCCGAACGCCTCTTTATGGAAAACGGCTATCGAGCCGTCTCCACGCGCCAGATCGCCGACGCTTGCCACCTGACACAACCCGCCCTCTACCATTACTTCGCCGACAAACAACATCTCTACGTCGAGGTCGTACGAGCGAATGCGCTCCAGACACAGGCTGGCCTTGAGTACATCATACGCACAACGGAAAATATCCAGGAACGTTTACAAAATGCGGTACGCTACCTACTCAACACCACGCGGTACAACCTGGATATTATGATGCACGACATTCGGCACGAACTCCATCCACAACATCAAGCAACCCTCCATCACCTCTTCCATACCGGCCTGATTCTTCCCATTGCCTCCATTTTTGAAGATGGTATGTGCCAGGGCTTATTACACACACCACAAGAGGGCGGAGTCGATGCCCTGACCGCGGCCCATCTTTTCATGAGTATGCTCTCTCGCTTCGTAATGAATCCTGACGACAATACCAGCCAGGAGACAAAAACGTATCACTCTCTAGAAAGCAACCGCGCCGAAGTAATTGTGCAAATCCTGCTCCACGGCCTGGCGAAAGAGCCATTTCCTCCCTCGCAAAAATAAGCTTCCCCCACGGCTCTCCCATTCAAATACCGCACACATGCTCTTTTCCATATGGGGTAGAAGTCTATTCTGATTCTGGACCAAGCGTCGTTCTCAAAATCTCTTGGTCGTTATTAGCAGAGTTCCTGCGGCGTCGGCGGCGTAAGTCGCTCGGCAAGGTCGGATTGATCAAGCCTATAAAAACACGGATCAGGCCAATCAACACAGCAATCGCTCCAAATCCGACAAGGAGAATACCGGCATTCGCGTAAAACTGAGTCCACACAGGCAGTCCTACTGCAACGAGCACACAACCAATACCGATAATGATGAGGCCGCTCCACGTGAATTTATTCCATTTTTTTGATACCGCTCGCTGGAGAATCTCGTTCTCCACTACGATTTCGCTCTCAGGGTCCGCCATCATATCACCTCTTGTCGGCCATTCATACCAGCAACACACTACAAAATTTTGATCCTGTGGATGTCTCCAGAAAATACTCTGCGTTTCACACGCGTCCTATAATTACTAAACCTCTACTTGTTGTAACGAACCAATAACCCGTCTAGCTCCAAATTTTCTCGCCTTCCACCAAACTCAACATTTACCACAACATACTTTTCTCCACTATACAAAAAGGCTGATCACCTGTAAGATGATCAGCCCTTCCATTTGAGTAGCGGCAACAGGATTCGAACCTGTGACACAGGGCTTATGAGTCCCTTGCTCTACCGACTGAGCTATACCGCCATAAGATCATACCCGACGAATTTTTATCTTCGTCTGTCCGATTTCTGGACACATAATATCACAGGTGTCAATAGATATCATCACGTGCTCTCCACCATCTTATCCCATTCTCGCTATATCTTCTCTGCTCTCTTGTGCATCAATCCTTTCTATTACCTATATTGCCAACAAAAATAATGTCTGCTACACTAAAAACAATTGCTTGACAGACGCGCACACACACATGATTTCTCACAGGACGTACAGTTTTTCGGGATATGTAGATGTTTGGAGGAGGACACACTATGTCGTCACGTGGCTACAAATCACACTCACTATCTTCACTCTCGCTCGTTATCAGAGATTACCGCGACACCTATACCCTTACCCAGGAACAGCTTGCCAGCGACCTCCATATCGACGTTCGTACACTGCGTCGCTGGGAAAGTGGTGAAACCGTCATTAATGATATTCGTGAACTCAGACGCGTCGCCGCCCTCCTGGGAATCGAGCCAGAGCGCCTCGGCGTCACCACTCCAGGCTATGCCTCCATGTCGTTCGAACAAATTTCCGCGTCGATCTCCCACATCTGGAATCTGGTAGATGGCGCGCGCAATCGCGAGGCCGACGCGCTCATCGATCCACTCATCCAGGACCTGCGCCAGCAAATCACTACCGAGGATGCTTCTCTCCTCCGCTCGTTTGCCCAGGCACTCCATCTTGCTGGCTATATCAAATCGGTCGTAACACGCGCCCGCGATAGCCATAGCGCGCTGATCTACTATCGCGAAATGGAAAAAATCGCGCGCATTTTGCATGACGACACCCTGCTCAATATCGCGCTCACATACGAAGGCGACATGTACAGCCGCATCGGCGACCTCCCCAAAGCCATCACCTACCTGGAAGCTGCGCGCGATACCACGCCACAGGCTGATATAGCCGCGCGAGGTAATGCTACCCAGCTTCTTGGTCGCGCCCATCTACGTGCCAATCATCTCGGTGCCTTCGAACGTGCTATGGCCGAAGCCGAAGCTTTAGCCTATCTGATCGAACCCAACCAGAGTAGCACCCGTGGTCAATATAGCCTGGGCACCGTCTACGAAGAGTATGGTCGAGGCTACACCCATCTCGGTCAAACTCAACAGGCCCTCGATTACCTCGACAAGGCCGAGGCCAGCCTGACCCGGACAAAACACTGGGATATCCTGCTTAAAACCGCGCGCGCCACGGCTCTTGTCCATGGTGGCGAGATCAATGCGGGTATCTCGCTCGCCATCGAATCCATCGGGCTCTGCCGCGAACACGACACGCTTCGCCTGGTTGAACGCATCTACGCCATCCAAAAATATCTCGATCGCCTGAACCACGAGATTGGACAGGCAGGTGCAACCTTGCGCGAAGCACTCGATGGCCCTATCGAATACTGACCCTTCCGCTCAACTCCTCGTTTTGTCTTTTTGCTCACAAAAAAAGAGCTAACTACAACACAGATAATGTCTAATTTTCTGCTATAATTCGTACTATACGAGATGATTGTACAATAGCAACCAAAATATGTATCATAAAATACATATCAATATATCAAATTTTTGTACCATCTCTCACAATCTAGTACAGAGAAGATGAAGATATATGGCTGGGAATACCTCTTTCCTTATCATCGGTAATGGTATCGCGGGCGCGACCGCTGCTGAGACGCTACGGGCCGAAGATGCTCACGCGGATATTACAGTGGTTGCTGATGACCCTTACCCCGTCTACTACCGTCCCGCGCTCAAAGACTACCTCGCCGGAAAAGTTCACGAGGATAAGCTCTGGGCCCGCCCCATCAATTTCTATCCTGACCGCTCCATCAACTTTCTTAACGAACAGGTTGTCGCGCTCGACCCTCGCAACCATCAGGTCCAATTTCACAGCGGTCGTACTATCGGCTACAACCGCCTGCTCCTGGCCCACGGAGCACTCGCCAGCGGTCTGCGCTGCCCCGGCTCCAACCTGGATGGCGTGCACACCCTCCGTACCGTTGCTGACTATCAGCGCGTCCTGGCCCGTTTGAACAATGTTCACCGTGTAGTTATAACTGGTAGCGGCACACTCGCTCTGGAAACTATCGAGACCTTACGTCATCGCGGCTATCACGTCACCCATCTCTTGCGTCGCCGTACGCTGTGGTCCGAGGTTCTCGACCCCATTGCCTCCGATCTCGTCCTACAACAGGAACAGCGCGACGGGGTCGATGTTCGTTATGAGCAGGAAATCACGGAAATCGTTGGCACCAATGGTGCCGTCTCCGCTGTCTTAACCACGCAAAAAACACAGATCGCCTGCGACCTCGTCCTCCTGGGCATCGGCATCGAACCACTGACCCACTTCGTCAAGTCTGCCGCTATCGCCTGTGGTCGTGGCGTGAAAGTGGATGCGACTATGCGCACAAGCCAGCCCGATATCTATGCCGCAGGCGACCTCACCGAAACAACAGATCCACTCACCGGACAGACTCGTGTCATCGGACAGTGGTATCCAGCCATCCAACAGGCACGCGCGGCAGCATACAGCATGCTCGATAAGCTCGACGAATCTCAGGTTTTCCATTTTGGCAATTTCTATAACGCCTCTATGCTCTACGGACTCGATTTTGCCTCGGTCGGCCTCTCCACTCTCCCCAAAGGTCAACACAACTATCAGGAACTCCAGGCTGACCCTCAACCACGCACCTACCAGAAAGTGATTCTTAAAGAGGGTAGAGCGGTGGGCATGCTCGGCATGGGCAATCGCAAACACGTGCTGGCCTACAAACGCGCGATTGATCATGCCGTCAATCTCACCCCCGTCCTCAACCGCCTCTTCGATCCCGTCTTCAACCTTTCAGCCTGGCTCGACCAACAGGGCGTCCCACCCCCTATCTCCGCCGTGAGATGTGTTCCACGCGCTCCAAAACTTCATACATCTCAGCTAGCTCCGGTTGATTCTCCATCTCCCACCAAAATGCCCTTACGTGGCGCTATTGCTCAGCCCGATGGCTCGCTCCTGCTGCCAGGCGCGCAAAGTAGGCTTTCACCCTCCCTTTTCGCCCAATTGCGCCAGGGTCCAGCCCTGCTCGTCACCGATAAAAACGCTGCGCGTGTCATCCCACTCACTCCTGGTAAACGTCTGCGCATTGGCCGCGACGCTGACTGCGAAGTTTGCCTGCCCGATATGTCCGTCTCGCGCCAACATGCTGAAATCTTCTCCTTCCAACACGGCTTCTCTATTCGCGACCTTGGCAGTAGCAATGGCGTTCGCGTCAATAAAACGCGTATCGATAATGCCTATCACCTCTCCAATGGCGACTGTATCACTATTAGCTCAACAACCATCTACTTCACTATTCCGCAACACACTATCTCATCCGTTACGCCATCTCCCAATACAAAAGTGGATGATCAGACCCATTGTCGCCATTGTGGGGTAACTTATCCCTCTACCGCGCGTTTCTGCCCCAGTTGTGGTAGTTCATTCGCCCAAACTGTGTAGTTTATGAAGGATACATATTGATGAAAAATAGTCCTTTTATCGGCCTGCAACATCGTCAAGACATCACCCCTTTTAACGAGGATGAAGTTCGCTTCGAAATAGATATGTGCATCGGCTGCGATCGCTGCATGCGCGCCTGCCCCATCCCGCTCTCTTCGATGGTTTCGATCGCCAGTCTCAATCTCGCCACCGTCTCCTCCGAAATCGCGCCACATGTCGCGCGTTTCGCGCAAGAATGCGTGATGTGCGGCTCCTGCGTGCCCGTCTGCCCCGTCAACAACCATCGCGACCTGCTGATGCTCTCGCTCAAACAACGCCTTGGTATCCCCTGGGATGGCACGATCGATCCCAGCCGTGTTCTCGACTACCTGCCACAAGGTTGGGACCTCCCACTCCTGCTCAATCGTGTACGCGAGCAACCCGCGTTTCACGATCCTAAATTGGTCCCCGAAAACTACCTGCTTCACTTCCTCGCCAGTTCCAAAGTGCTCTCCCTGCCACCGGACTCCACAATCCTCATCGAAGGCCAGTATGGACGCGAAACCTATTTCATCCTGGAAGGCCACGTCGAAATCTCTTCGCTGGGACCCGGCGGCAAAAATCTACCCATCGCCATCCTCAGACGCGGCGAGATCATGGGTGAACGCGGTATGCTCACCGGCCAGCCACGCAACGCAACGGCGCGTACCCAGACACACGCGGTGATCCTGGAGGTACCCGAACAGGTGATGCAGCGCATGATGGAGATTGTTCCTGCCATTCATGACTACTTCGAACATCGCAACAACGAACGCTCGATCACATCGGTCCTCAAACGCCTGCCCCTCTTTCAAGGCATTCAGGAAAACGATATGCAGTGGATCGCGCAAGTCCTTCAATTCAAAACCTATGATCGTGATGAAACGCTTTTTGCTCAACATCAAAGCAAAACACAAGATGCACACAGGTTTCTCGTCATCCTCGAAGGTTTCGTCAAAATCACTCACAAAACACTTGCTTCCACCGGTCAGAACGTAATCAATGAGCGCATCATCGCCTATCGCCAGAGCGGCGACTATTTCACCAATGGCCTCGATCTACTCGGCAATGGCGAACCAGTTACAGCCACCGCCATTAATCGTGTTCGCGTCGCTGAACTTCCGCCCGCTACCATGCAACTGGTTTTGAATCGCTACCCCACTATCAATCAGTATTTCCAACAACGTTTGCACGACTATTACTCGTCAGCCGCCGCTGCACAGACATTCATCGGCTCACTCGATCTCTTACGCACTCGCACCACGCCATCACTGGCTACTGATCCCACTAGCAGTCAGCATACGAGCACCGCGGCTCGCCAGGGATTACGCGCGCTCGTCGGAGGTGGCGTGGTGGAGGGCACCGAGGTGCTGGTGATCGACCTGGATAAATGTGTGCAGTGCGATAAATGCGAGCAGGCCTGCGAACTCCGCCACGGCCACTCGCGCATGAATCGCACCGGTATGGTTGTCGGCAATATCAGTATCGCGACTGCCTGCCGCCAGTGCCAGGACCCCATCTGCATGCTCTGTAGTCGTGCGGGCATCGCGCGTATGCCCAGTGGCGAGGTCTACATCACCGAAAGCTGCATCGGCTGTGGCATCTGCGCCGAACGTTGTCCCTATGACAACATCAGTATTATTACCCTCACTGAAGAAACACAAGAACGCTCGCTATGGCAAAAATTCAACACATTCATGCACAAAGGCACCGGTCAAGAACGCGGCAAAAAACTCCTTCCCGTACTCAATAACACTGCCGCCCCCGGCCCACTCAATCCCCAACAACCCCTGGATGCCCTGGGAGAGATGCGCAAAAAGCTCGCGATCAAGTGCGATCTCTGCACGGGCTACAACAACCAGGCCTGCATCCAAGCCTGCCCTACCGGTGCCGCGTTCCGCGTGCAGCCCACGCAGTTCTTTGGCTCGACCGAGGATATTCTCCAGCAAAACACCTATTCAAAACACTGAACGCGATATTCAGTAAGCATAAAAAAGAGAAAGCTTGAGGAACACTTTCGTGACTACAACCGCTAAGTCCTCTTCAATACGGAGAATATGGCATACCCCCATATCGAAAGCCGCGCTCTACTGGGCGCTTTTCGCCTTTTGCTATTGCGCGCTTTTCTACCTGCTTTACGCCTGGTTGCGCGGACCACAGCGCATCTTCACCGGCCCCTGGTTCGATAACATCTTTCGTTGCGGCGTCATGTCCTACCTGATGATCCTCGCCGTCGCCTCCTACTCGTTACGCACCCGTTTCGTTCACAACCTGCCCTGGAAAACGCAAAATTGGGTCTGGATGCACATCTGGCTGGGCATCGCGGCAGTCTTACTCGCGCTCCTGCATGCCGATTTCCGCTTCGTCCTCCACAACTACTGCACACAGTTCAGTTGCTTCACCTCTCACTACATGGGCATTCCCTCCCTCTATCTACTCATTTTCATCGTGGTCAGCGGGATCGTGGGCCGCTTCCTCGATATGTGGCAAACACGCACCATCGCCCAGGAGGCCAGCACGAATAAAGTAGGCATTGCAAAAGCGCTTCCATCCGCGCTACTCGAACTCGAATACAAAATAGAACGCTATAACGCGGGTAAATCCGATTCCTTTAAACAATTTTGCACTCAGGCACTCACCAATAGCGGCACGCTTTCATCCGTCGTCCCCTCCATTCCACCCGCCGAACAACCAGACTTTCGCGTCGTCTACACCTACCTGGAACAACACGCGCGTCTGGCCGCATCACTTCAAAAACAAACGTGTGCACGCAAGATTTTACGTTCCTGGCGCATCATTCACATGATCCTGGTTCCTCTCACCCTGCTCATCCTGACCTATCACGCTATCGCCGAGCTACTCATCAACGTCCTGCATATTATTCACGTCTGAAATTATGCTGCTGCACAACAAGAAGAGAGGTGCGGACGAAAAACGACCTCTGTCACCTCTTTCCTGGCTCTGCCTGAACTTAAAACCATTTACATACAAAAACACCTGTATCTCGGTCGATACAGGTGTTTTCTCGCCAAAATTCAGTTCATCAATCTTCACACTTACGCGTTCTCATCCTCGACAAACTGCACATTTTTATACAATTCCATCACCGGCATCTCGATATCCAGACTCGCCAGTCTTACTACATCCTCTTTCTCAAAACTATGCAGCGTCCAGATATCCCCCTTCTCACGTCTGAACAATTCGACATAAGGCTCTTTCGTATTGATCAGCATATACTCCTGAATCGTCGCACAGGCTCGATACAACCTGAATTTCTCTCCACGATCATAGGCCGCCGTACTCGGCGAGAGCACCTCCACCACTAACCGCGGGAAACGTATAAAATATTGTCTTCATTTCTATCACGTTCATTACAACTCACTGCCGCATCTGGGCATACATAAACACCCTCAGCTAAACGTACTATAATATCTGAATTGCTTATCGTACAATTTTCTCCATTAAGTAGATCACTCAAAGCATTAATTACGTTAATCCCAATTTTCATATGTCTTAACGTCCCCCCTGCCAACATAACAACACGTCCATTGACATATTCATAGCGCGCATCAGGGCTTTCTTCCACAAGCCGTAAATATTCCTGCACGGTCATCTTTGGCAAACGAGGTAAAGCCGTCATCCTCTTTCCTCCCACAAAGTTCTCATACTCAGCCCTATTACTGCTCCATCATACCATGTGAACTACTTGTATAAAACAGAACAGACCATAAAATGACACAGAAAAATAAAAAAGAGGACACCTCAACGAGCTTCTATGCTGTATTGAAGTGTTCTCTTTTGTGGAAATATAGCGGGAACAGGATTCGAACCTGTGACCTCCGGGTTATGAGCCCGACGAGCTAACCACTGCTCTATCCCGCGTCGAGAAAATGTGTGAAAGGCTGATAGCGGAGGAAGGATTCGAACCTTCGACCTTTGGGTTATGGGCCCAACGAGCTAACCACTGCTCCACCCCGCGCCGACTCCTATAAAATACTCCATTTATTGCGACTTGTCAAGCTATACAGTAACAAGACTCCGAAACAGCCATAGGAAAAGCATTGACAAACAACGAACAGTCGAGTATCCTCTTAGCAAGATTACTGTTTTTCAAATTCTGGCCCGTCCAGTCGAAGGAGGTGCAGTGCTATGGCGAATTTCTTATATTCACCACTTGTGCCTGTATGCACCTTGTCTTACCGACATGAGGGGATAGAGTCGCTCACATACCACTTCGTTGGTCGCTCGACTATCACGTATATACCAGCCTCGCGCTAACGCGCATGCGACCAGGGCCAACGAAGGGGTACCTTGTCGCTCACATCCCTCCAAACACACGGTAGACAAATCACTTACAATCATCTACCATTCCCGTTTTTCTATCCCTTTTGGAGGATGTAGAGCATTGATCAACAATCCAGCAATTCTCACTGGCATGGTCCTCAGCGGTGCCCACGGTATCTATGATATTCATACCGATGAAGGCGTCCTACGCTGCACCTTGCGCGGCAAACTGAAAAAAGCGTTCGCACAGGCAAATTCCGGTCGCCCCATCCACAAACCGAAATCATCGTCCCCGCAAAAACCTTTTGGCGCTTCATCGCCCTCGAAAGAGCGCATCGAGCACCGCGATAGCAGCGAAAACCCAGTTCCCACGCGCCTCTCGGTAGGTGACTATGTCAAAATACGACGACTCGACGATCACAATGGCCTCATTGAAGAGATCCTGCCGCGCCAGAGCGAACTCACCCGCAAAGATTCCGGCTCGACTGCGAAAAGAGTCGTTCAACAAACACTGCTCGCCAACCTCGATCAGGTCATCCTCGTCTTCGCGATAGCCCAGCCCGAGCCACATTTCGGCCTGCTCGATCGCTACCTTGCTATCTGCGAGTCCGCGCAGTTACACCCCATCATTTGCCTGAATAAAGCCGACCTCGCCCACTCATCAACAGTGGATGATGACGCACACCTCTATCAAAGCATCAGCTATACCGTTATTCACACCAGCACCCACACCTCCGAAGGCATCAACGAACTGCGCTGGTTGCTGAAAGATCACTTTTCCCTCTTTACCGGACCATCCGGTGTGGGCAAATCGTCCCTCGTCAACGTCATCGAACCCGGCATGGCTATCCGTACCGGTCTGGTCAGCGATGCTACCGGCAAAGGTAAACATACTACCACCAGTTCACAGCTTTACCCGCTCTCCGACGGTGGCTGGCTGGCTGATTCCGCCGGTATTCGCGCCCTGGCCGCCTGGAATATCGCTCCAGAAGAGCTAGCCGCTTGTTTCATAGAGTTCCGCCCCTTCATCGACGAGTGCCTTTATTCCGACTGCTCCCATATCGATGAAGAAGGTTGCGCTGTTATTCAAGCTGTTCAGGACGGTCACATCAACGAACGCCGTCACCACAGCTACATCCGTATGTATCTGGGTGAGGAACGCTGATCCCTTCTCGAAAACCCATATCATACCCCGCGTAGGCGCGTCCCCTTGCGGGCGCGCTCCCCATCTCCCCCTGTGTGCGCGCTCCTTGCCTGCATCTACATCTACACAATCACCTATATATTCTCGTCCGCATCGGTCTTCGCACAAGGTAATAAATAAGCGTTCCTAGACCGGGTAACAGCAAAACAATCAGCAGCCAGACAATCTTGTCCTCATCCCCCACTCGCTCCTTCGTCGCGACCTCGATCACTCCCCACAGCCAGAGAGCAGCAATCAATAGGGGAAGTACACAACTGGACAATAAAATGACCAGTTCAAATCCATTACTACCAGGCAGGACCATAAAGCATCTCCTCTTTGCATAACTACCGTTCACCCTAAAGAAGACGAGTGAGGGCTGCCTGTATCAAAAAAATCGGCTCTAATCTAGAGAAATACAGCCGGCAGCATAAAAAGAGGAAAATATTACATTGTGCGACCTATACATGGTAGACAGCAGCCAGCGCGCGCAATACCTCCTCATCCTGCTCCTCTAAAACAGTGCGTGGATCGAGCAGTAAAGCATCGTGCGCGATGCGCGTTACCACCGGCGTACGGTATTGCCGCAACCGTTTCGCCAGTTCGTCCAATGAACATGCACAGTGGTGAGCATGTAAAGCGACCAGGCTCGTCGGCAATGTCTCGCCCGGCAATGAACCTCCTCCTATCGTCGATTCACCTCTCTGCACTCGTGTCGTAACCCCTTGTTGCGCCAATTGCTGCACCCATCCCTGCCCACGCCTCGTAATCTCTTCCAACGTACTGGAGATCATCCGCCACACCGGAATATGCGTTTCAGCTTGCTTACGCTGATAGTGTCTCAATGTTGTTTCCAACGCCGCCAGTGTCATCTTATCAATACGCAACGCGCGCATCAAGGGATGTTTTGCCAGGCGCGCAATCACCTCGCGCTTGCCCACAAGTATGCCCGCTTGCGGTCCACCTAACAACTTATCGCCCGAAAAACAGGCTACATCCACTCCGGCGGCAATACTTTCCTGTGGCGTCGGCTCATGTGCAAGCCCAAAACGCTCGCTCGCCAACAAACAGCCGCTCCCGAGATCGTTCATTACCAACACCTCGTGCTGCCGCGCCACACCCACCATCTCATCAAGACCGGTCGATTCCGTGAACCCACTGATCAAAAAATTGCTTGGATGCACCGATAAGAGCAGCGCGGTACGTTCGCTGATCGCATCAGCATAATCTGCTATACGTGTTCGATTGGTCGTGCCCACCTCGACGAGTTGGCATCCACTCTGCCGCATCACGTCGGGCACACGAAAGCCTCCGCCGATCTCCACCAGCTGCCCTCGTGAAATAACCACCTCGCGTCCACTGGCTAACGTACTCAACGCTAGCAGTACCGCAGCCGCGTTATTGTTCACCACAATCGCCGCTTCCGCCCCCGTCAGTTCCTGCAAAAGTTGCGCGACATGCGTATGGCGCGACCCGCGTTCACCCTCATCCAGCTCATATTCAAGATTTGCGTACCCTTCCGCAACCTCCCGCACAGCGTGTAAAGCTTCCTGACTGAGTGGAGCACGTCCCAGATTGGTATTGATAATCACTCCGGTCGCGTTTATGACCGCTCGCAAATGAGGACGCTGCTGCCGTTGCAACAGAAACGCGGCAGCCTCTAACATCTCATGCTGGCTTAAAGCAGCTTTGCCCTCACGCAACTCCACCCGCACCTGCGCTAATGTCGTGCGCAACGCGTTCACCACCATCTCATGCGAAAAACTGCCCTCCATCTCTCTCCCTCGCTCGCTACGCAACAGTTCATCGATGGAAGGAAGAGACTGAAAAGGATTTTGCTTACTCATAATACGTATCGCTATTGACGCTAATGCAAAGAATAAAACATCGTGATCGCCAGACTGTTGGCTACCTTGCCCATGATCGCGCGCAGATCAGCGTCGTTGAGTCGACAGATGGCGAATTGATCGGCCAGTAGCGAACGCAGAATCGGATACATCAACTCGGTCTTGACCAGGCTATCAGTATCCAATAACGGGTAATCACGTTTCAGGAGCAGGTGATGATAGGGACGTAATTTGCCACGATAGGAAGTCAGCGCGACCACATTTACCGCACCCGCGTGGCGACAAAAAGGATCGCCGGAGACAACCAGGGCGGGATGCCAATCAAGGATGCGCTTCTCTTCGATACCAGGGGGGAGAGTGGGGTAACCGAAATTGACCCAATATACCATACCAAACTGCACAGGCGTCTGGTACGTTAATTCTTCAGGTACAATCTCTGGCGGATGAGGCATAGCACTTACAACTACTACTGCTTTCTACTAACTTCTCACAGAAGCCGTTCCGAAACGACTACTGTCGCGCGAACACTGCCGAGGGGTACACAGACGCTTCGTTCGTCTCTAACTGCGCGTGGAAACAGGCGCTTGTGAGCGACCAGGAACGAGAAACGAGACTGAGACGCTCATCACGCTCCTCCTGGCTCTCCTCTTGCAAGGCGATCGCGATCAGTTCCATATCGTGTTGATACTGTTCGCTGAGCAAGGACGAACGGCTGAAGTCGCAATTCGTGGTCATAAAGCTACCTCTTATTCCTAATAATTTCGATTGCATAACATATATTATCAGGTAGCGGCCATGCCGCGTCAGGTGTCTGGGTTTTCTTCAACTTCGGAGATTATACCAGCAATCCAAGCAAGACGCAATGCTTTTAGGACTTTTTTTCTCCTACCATCTCACCACAATGAAACACATTAATACTCATCGTTTGACAGATACCTCGCCTTCCGCTATCATGCTCCTCACACTACCTATATCTACCGAAGCCACAAAAGCCGTTTTGTCATCGGTAGTGGATTTAGAAAAAATGCTTGACACAACACAAAGCGTCGGCTATAATTAGTGGCGTTGATCACTCAGACGAACTGGTGGTTGGCACTAGGGCAGTTACCAAAGTGGACAAATGGGACTGACTGTAAATCAGTTGCGTAAGCTTCGAAGGTTCGAATCCTCCACTGCCCACCATACCGACACCAAATCTCGGTAGTAGTTTGCCCGTGTGGCGCAGGGGTAGCGCACATTCTTGGTAAGAATGAGGCCATGGGTTCAAATCCCATCACGGGCTCTCGTGGTCTTTTCATGTGCCGTTCGGCCTCCTCTAAGAAGTCACTTAAGAGGCTCTCGGCACTGAGCTCCGCGCGAGTAAAAGAAAAAAACGGGTCGCAGCAACTCACGTCGAGTCATGCTCGCTCGTCATTCACATACACTCGGAAAACACTTGCTGCCGTCTTCTGATTGATCGTCACCTTTCCTCTCTTTTCCATTGGAAAGGTCTATTCAATAATCGACGATTACCTACAGGGGACGGCTGCTGCATGTCTATAGCTACCGCGACCTGTATCATTGTCGAGCAGGATTGCGAGAAGGAGCGCGAATTTAGCAAATGGCGAAGAAGAAGTTCGAGCGAACAAAACCGCATGTGAACATCGGTACCAT
>CAZZWK010000002.1:113289-131995 GCA_964657925.1 uncultured Dictyobacter sp. | reverse complement strand
ATGAGTGAAGGAAAGTTGGTGCATCATCGCTGCGGCTACGCGTTGTGGGCCTACGTTTTTAGTGTCCTGGGTGATGATGCGGTGGTCGTGCATTATCGCGATTGTGCCGCCAATCCTGAGGTGATTACCCCATTAGTGTTTCTGTGTCCCAAGTGTCATCAGCCTTTACGCCTGTGGTGGAACGATCCCACCGGTGAGCAAGCCCGCCGCCATTATGCGGCCTTGCACCCACAAGATGATGGCCTTGTTTAATAGATTTCTAGAGCATCTGTAGAAACAATGGTTTTTTGAGAAGAAAGAGAGGTACAGCTTATGTACATGAATGCAATGATTTTAGGAACGAACGTGCGTGAAAACACTTTTTATGATCAGGTGACCGGTGTAGGCCGCCCTGGCTACTCCGTCAACATGTCCGTCCTCGATCGGGATAGCAAGGAAAAGTATGAGGTTCAGGTCAACGACGGCTTTGACGAACTCGAAGAACTGAAGCAATTGCGCCAACAGGGTGCGACGCAGGAACAGTACGAGGATGCCGTCAACCGACTGCGTACGAATCTCCCAGAAGACTACTCCTTTGCGCAAATTGAGGTCTTGCGCATTAAGGGTAAAGGGACCTTTCTCACCCTGGTCTGTCGGTTTCTTCAAGCCGTTGCTGAGGCTGCGGCCTAGCAGGAAGGGGGTGTGAATGAAGCAATTCGTCAATAGTGTGTTTCGTGGACAGGTCCCGTTGATTCGGCGTTTAGAGCGTCCGATGTTGCAACTGGTCTCGCTGCTGTTCTCCTTTGGATCGGCACACGCCATTCAGTGGTTTCTCGCTCCACTCGATAGCACGGACCCCACGCAGGTCTATATCACCAATGCGATTTCGATCGGCCTGGGGATTCTTGGGTACTTTGTCACCCGTGGCCTCGCCCATCGCTTGATGCAAAAAGAGTCGGTGTTGGGGTACATCCCGCTGGTGTTGGTGGTGGAGTTCGTCGAGATTTACACTAACTTTGCGAAGGCACAAGTAGCCGTCCAGGATGCGAGCTGGTTACAGCACGCGCTGCCCTCGCTGGCGAGCACCAACATTGTGTGTACCTACCTGTTGTACTGCGTTGTCCCATTGGTTGGTCCCTGTTTAGCGGTGTTGGATATGGATCTAGAGCGACGGATGCGACAAGCTGCACCACCTGCGGCGAACAATGGGCCAGGAATGCGACCGGTTCCCAATCGAGGACCGCAACCAGCGCCACGCCCAAACGGGCAACCCCAGCCGGTGCCACGTCCAGCGGGTCCAGTCAGTCCTCCGCCTGGGGTGCGTCAACCACAAGCACAACCGCAGCCGGTGGCAGTGCCCTAAGAATCGACCCGTCCACCGGCGTGCTGCTGGTCTCCGGTGGGCAACGGTTGCGAGCGGATGAGGCGGAAATCATCCGGCAAACGATCGCCGATGGGCTACCCGTCCAGTTCGCGAACCGTCACCAATACCGTCATTTTATGCTTCGGCATCCGAACAGTTAAAAGGAGGAACTGCCTATGACAATGCTTTCTGATGATTTCATGATTAACTATGCCTGGATCAAACAGGCGGCAAAACAGTATAACGTCTCGGTCAATGATCTAATCGCGTTGGCACCACAAAACGACCCGTTTTATACGGGCACCCCCAATGATCAAGCGCTGGGAAGCTGGTTCGCCGACATCTGGCAACGGGTGGGTGATGAGCGGGCACACATTCGGCGCATTCACTACTGGATTGTCTCGCAAGGGGGTACGGTGACCATGCCCAATGGCAAGCCATACGAAAACACGGTCGAAAGTTGGGATATGCTCAACATGGCCTCCAAGGCGGCGCGCTACCTGGAAATGGTCGATCCTGCGGCCTTCAATGATCGGCGCACCCCTGAAACGATGATCTTTGCACCAGATCGTACGCCCTATGATCCGTGGATTTCGGTGAATGGATCGCTGCCACGTGCGGGCATTGAGTTACCACGGTTTCCCGACCTGCCGGATTATTCGGTGTACAGCTATCACGGCGTCCAGCCCTACCATTTGGAAGTCTGGTGCGAGAAATCGACCATGAATGATGTGCTCTCGCCCCTGTGTCAACGCTATGGGGCCAACTTGCAGACGGGCATGGGAGAAATGAGTATCACGGCGACACTCTCGCTCGTCAAGCGGCTCCAGGCGGCGGACAAACCGGCGCGCATTTTCTATGTGTCGGACTTCGACCCAGCGGGGCAGTCGATGCCGGTAGCAGTCTCGCGCAAGATTGAGTACTTTGTGCGGCAATCGGGGCTGGATCTGGATATTCGCGTGTTTCCGGTGGTGCTCACGCTAGAGCAAGTGCAGTATTACCAGTTGCCGCGCACGCCGATCAAAGAGACCGAGCGACGGCGAGAGGATTTTGAAGAGCGGCATGGAGAAGGGGCCGTAGAACTGGATGCACTCGAAGCGCTTTACCCTGGGGAGTTGGGTGTGTTGCTCTCCCAATACATCGAACAGTACTACGATACGACGCTTGCCGATCGAGTGCGGGAAGAGCACGTCTTGTTAGAGCAGGAGTTGGGGCAGATTTGGCAGGGCGTCACCCAGCGTTATGAGCCGTCGGTCTCGCACCTGCGACAAGAGTATGCCGAGATCAAGGCCGATATTGATGCACGTCTCGCGCAGTTCAGTCAGCATCTTGCGGGTACATGGCAGGCGATGAAGGGCGAGTTAGAGGGCTATAGCAGTCTGGTCGAGGAGTATCCTGTTCCAGCGCCGTCTGTTGGTGATGAAATTGGGGACGGCTTGTATGACTCGCTGCGTGGCTATATCGAGCAGATTCGAGCCTACAAGCAGTTTCAGGGTCGCTCGTAGTGTCGAGAGATGAGACAGGCAAGGAGAAACGCTCTTCTGCTTGTCTCGTCAAACGAACTGCTAGCGATTGGTCAAGAAAGGAGATGCCTATGGAAATGACGGTCGTGATCTGGATCATGGTGGCGGTCCTGGTGCTGATGGTGCTACGGCGGCTTGGTGTGCTGATCCTGGTGGTCGCTGCGGTGCTGCTGTGGTGGTTCTGGCCGCAGGTGTCGCATACGGTCCTGGGGGTGCTGCCCTGGTCGGAGCTGCTACGCTCGTTGCCGCATGTGCATCTGTCC
Organism: uncultured Dictyobacter sp.; assembly: GCA_964657925.1. Lineage (GTDB taxonomy): Bacteria > Chloroflexota > Ktedonobacteria > Ktedonobacterales > Ktedonobacteraceae > Dictyobacter. The sequence continues at coordinate 128,867 of CAZZWK010000002.1, read as the reverse complement.
TGGTCGTGATGAAACATCGGTGGAGGTATCCCGCCAATTGGGAACAATTAGCCTGGGAATGCAAAGAGCGTGCGGGCTGGTGCTGTGAGCATTGTGGGATCGCACATGGAGAGACTGCCATCTCCGAACGAACAGGGGTGGTTTATACGGTCTATCTGGCGGCGGCCCACCTGGATCATGACCCCTGGAACCCCTCGCCACGGCTGGCGGCGCTCTGTCCATCCTGTCACGGGGCCTATGATTTCTCCTGGGAACAGCGTCAACGCTGGCTCCAATTGGAACAGTTACGACATGGATTGTCGGTGCAACGCTATCAAGCGGGTCAAGAGGAAACGAGTGAATGGGGCTAGCGGCTGATGGCTAGCCATTGGAAAGGAGAATGCGTATGAAGCGAGAGAAACAGTACAACGGAGTCGTTCCGGTGGTGATCGACGCGTTTCTTCCTGAGATTCCGGCAAGCCGCGCCCTGGTCGTGGCCTGTTCGGTCTGCTTGCGAACGGATACCCCGACGGTTGTGTGTGCGTACTGTGGGCTGCGTCTTTGCTCGTTCGATGCCTGCGCAACGGATCAGTCCGACGTACCGCGTGGAGTGCCACTTGGGTCCTGGGCCTGCTTTGATTGCTGGTGTCAGTAGTCAATGGCTAGCCATGCGACGGGGCGAGGGGTGGTGAACGTCGGTCGAGTGATCTTTGGGTGCCGACCAAGCAAGCGACCGACGTTCCCAAGCATCTTTGGGAGCTTGAGGCAAGATCTCGACGAGCGAGCACGTCCCGCGTCGGCGGATCGTGGGGAACAAGCGATGCCGAGAGTATCGACCCTTGACCGGCTGGATAGACTCGAAGAGCGAGAGTGACCGGCTGCGGACACGTCCCAATGCAGTGCTAGGTCACTCTCGGCGCGTAGCGCTCATCCAGCTGAGTCAAGGGCGGCATCGCCCCCACGATCCGACCGACAGGGATGCTCAAGAGGGCGGTAGCCGTGATGCTGCGGTGTCGGTTATCTCGATCACCGTTGACCCGTTCGCCAGGACCCGCTGCCCGTCCGTCTGGTTTCCTGCGGCTTGTACGCGCCGAGCGGGGGTTGGGGGTCCCCGCCGGACGACGTACAAGCCGCCTGGGTCCTTCCCTTGACCCTTATAAGCAGATGTCACACAAGTACTAGATCGTTGATGTTGAGAACAAAGAAACGGAGGTGTGTATGGGTGAAATTGTGGGTATGGAACAGCAAGGACGGTGGTATACACCGACGTTAGAAGAAAAAATGGAGTACGCGCAGTATTATGGGACGGATGAATTGCACTACTGCAAACATCCGTGGGCGTTGCGTCATTATTGGGTCAACAAAGAGACGGGCCTTACCCAGCGCGCACGCTGTAACCGCTGGGAATGTCGGCATTGTGGCCCGCGCAAGGTCAATCTGTGGCGGCAACTGGTCAAGGAAGCCGAACCGACCTTATTCTTGACTCTCTCGAAGGCGGGAAAGACGGTTGAGGAGTCGCGTCGAGCGTTGACCACCTTCATGCAAGCCTTGCGGCGTGGCTCAAAAGGTCGGGGAAAGAACCATGCGGGAATGCGCGAAGCCTATCCCATTGAGTACTTTGCGGTGCTGGAAAAACACAGCGATTTCGAGCGCAACGGCTTTCACTGGCACATCTTGATCAAGGGTGTGGAGTACATCCCCTACAAAGAGGTGCTCCAACCGCTCTGGATGTCGGCAACGCATTACCGACCAGCAACCGAGGAGGACGAGGGACAGGGGGCGATGATTGCCGATATTCAACGGGTACGCAATGCGCGAGCGATTGGCTACGTCACGAAATATCTAATGAAAGCGCTGACTGATGACGAGCGAGGCACGAAACAGGTGAAAGAGCGTCATCAATCCGCTGTCTTAGAGCCAACATCAACTCATAGTTACCAACTCAAGCATGATGAGCAGGGGGAGATGGTGCTAGAGGATGAGGAAGTCGAGGTAGAAAAGGTGAGCAAGGCGCATCGGTTGTGTTACTCGCATCATTTCTTTCCTGAGCAGGTGTCCGAACTGCGGAAACGGCTGTTTGCAGGGGTTGAGCATGAGGTGATGGGAGAAGCTCCAGCAGAAGAGACACAGGAGGATGAAGAAGAGCAGGAACAGCAATCGTCTTGGTTGCTGATGGATCGGCAGATGGAAGAGTTTGTAGATGTGCAGGCATACAAGCAAGAGCGCTATGCAGAACTGGCTGAAACGTTAGAGGCAAGCATTGAGAAGCACACGCAAGCGTATCAGGAACAGAAACGGCAGATTGTCGCCCTGGTCGAAACAGAGGCACGCGAATTGATGCGCGATGAGTACCGACGCTTGCATAAACGAGTGTTGCGAGAGGCATTAGGAGAAGGGAAACCGCTATCGAGAAGAATTATTAATATCTGGTTCTATCAATGCCAGCAACAACGGCAAGCCAATAGAGCGAAATTTGTAGCATAGGAGGTGTGTTTATGAAATTAGATGAGGTGGTAAGTCAGTTTCTGATTGATTGTGAGATTCGTGGTCTCACGTATGAAACGACTTCTTGGTATCGTAAACGTTTGATGCTTTTTGTAAGGCAGTTAAAAGAAGATGCAAGAGTAACTGAGCTTGAAGATGTGAAAATCTTTCACTTACGTCAGTTCGTTCAGCGGCTTATGGGCACGAAATCGGGAGAGAATAATCCGCGTACACCAACAAAGGATAAGCCTCTTTCTCCATTTACTATTCGTGGGTATGTTCGTGTGATGAAAGTCTTTTTTGGTTGGTGCGTTGATGAAGAGTTACTTCCTTCCAATCCTTCCGCTCGTTTAGTACAGCCAAAAGCTCCTGAATACCTCATTCCTACTTTTACGCTAGAGCATATAGAAAAAATGCTTGCAACATGTGATTTGAGCACGGGTGAGGGTTTTCGCAACTATGTGCTACTACTACTGTTTCTCGATACAGGTATGCGCGCTTCGGAGTTATGCGGGTTGCATGTGACCGATATTCAAGATCGCTATATCAAGGTGCTTGGGAAAGGTCGCAAAGAACGGGAAATAGGGCTGCATCCAGAAGTAGGGAAACTGGTATGGAAGTACATTCATAAATATCGCAAACCTCGTAATCCTGAAGAAACATCGCTTTTTATTGGTCGATATGGTGAGCCCCTTAAATACGGAGGTGTGAAGTCAGTGATCGAAGATGTGAAAAAAGCGAGTGGTATCGAAGGGGTTCGTGTCTCCGCTCACACGTTTCGTCATACATTCGCAAAGTTCTATCTTGATCGTGGTGGCGAAATTTTCAAGCTGTCTCGTGAAATGGGTCATAGCACTGTCCAGGTGACAGAAATTTACCTCAAAGATTATAGGAGTTCTGAAGCACGTCGTGAGCATAACGCCTATTCTCCTATTGGCGAAATTCATCTACAAAATAAGAAAAAGAGGTCTCGTAGGAAAAAGGAGGAATAAACTTCAAATTCTGAAAAGGAAAATTGGTTCTTTCAGGTCAGGGGATTCATGTGTCTCCTGACCTAAGTGACGTTGTACGGGTCAGGAGACTTTACCAAAAATAGCAAAAAGTGAGGGTCTCCTGACTTGCATTATTCTAAATGGTTTTGAATGGGATGGCTTGTGAAGAGGCTTCTCAAGAGAGTGGGGCGAGAGGGAGTCGAACCCTCACGACCTTGCGGTCAGGGGATTTTAAGTCCCCGGCGTCTACCATTCCGCCATCGCCCCAGGTAAGAACGTATTGATAGTATCATGACCACGCCCGTTCGTCAATCATTTTCACCCCCCTTTCCTCGCCTCCCTTCCTCTAGTATCTTCTATGATGATAACCCCTTTCTCATTATCTTATTAGAAGCAGCTATAATACTACATTTCTTATACAATACTATTATTATACAAGATAACAGCTTACGGATGATAAAGATAAAAATACTAGTTCGATACACTGAAATATTGACGCGCAATGCTATCTGAGGCATAATACACAACAGAACGCCGTGAAATACCACCACTTGGTGTGGAACCAGCATAGAGAAGCAAACTAGGTAGTGTGTGATTATGAACAATGGCATCAAGCGCGAGTCGCTCCCCACAGCTCAACAAATGAGGGGAATCTATGACGTGATCGTCGTGGGCGCGGGCCACGCAGGCTGTGAGGCCGCGCTCGCCAGCGCACGTATGGGCCGCAAAACCCTGCTTCTGACCATGAATCTCGATAGCGTGGCCTTAATGCCTTGCAATCCATCAATGGGCGGACCAGCTAAAGGTCACCTGATCAAAGAGATCGACGCTCTGGGTGGCGAGATCGGACGCAACACCGATCGTACCTTCATTCAAATTCGCCTGCTCAATACGAGCAAAGGCCCTGCCGTGCAGGCTTTGCGCGCCCAGTGCGATAAACAGGCCTATCGCCTGTCCATGAAGTTCGCTCTAGAGTCTCAGCCGAACCTGGAGCTGAAGCAAGCCACCATCACGACTTTGTTGAGTGAGCAAGGACACGATGGTCGTGCTACTATCACTGGCGTCGTCACCAATAATGGTTGGTCGTATCTAGCTGACGCCGTTGTGCTTACCACCGGTACTTTTATCAATGGCCGCCTGGTCGTGGGCGAAAAGACACTGCCAGGTGGTCGCGCTGGCGAGGGTCCAGCCCTCGGCATCTCCGAATCCTTGCGCTCGTTCGGCCTGCAAGTTCGTCGTTTCAAAACCGGTACACCCCCGCGCATTGATGCTCGCACCATCGATTATTCACAGACAGAACCACAGCCGGGCAGCCGCGTCCCCCTCTACTTCTCGCAGGATCATGCCGTGCGTGACGATGTACAACTTCCCACCGGTCGCCCTAACCCTATCTATCCCGTGGTCGATGAGGATCTGCACGGCTGGCGACCCCAACTGCCCTGTTATCTGGTGCGCACCACGGAACGCACCCACCAGATCATTCGCGACAATCTGCATCGCTCACCCCTCTACACCGGTATTATCGAGGGCATCGGCCCTCGCTACTGCCCCTCGATCGAGGACAAAATCGTTCGTTTCGCGGACAAAGTATCGCACCAGATCTTCCTGGAGCCGGAAGGGTGGCGCACGAGCGAGGTCTATGTGCAGGGCATGAATACCAGCCTGCCCGAAGATGTACAACTGGCGATGCTGCGCAGTATCCCCGGACTGGAACGCGCTGAAATGATGCGCGTCGGGTACGCGGTCGAGTACGACTATGTACCGCCCGATCAGCTACTGCCAACCATGCAAACCAAACTCGTTGCCGGGCTGTTCCTCGCGGGCCAGATTAATGGTACCTCGGGCTATGAAGAGGCCGCGGCACAGGGCTTGATGGCCGGAATCAATGCCGCCCTCCACGTACGCCATGAGGATGCTTTTGTGCTCGGTCGTCACGAGGCCTATATCGGAGTGCTGATTGATGACCTTGTCACTCGTCCAATGAGTGAACCCTATCGCTTGCATACATCACGCGCCGAACATCGCCTGCTGCTGCGACCTGATAGCGCCGATCTGCGCCTGAGCGACTACGCCTTTCGCCTGGGCCTCATCGATGAAGCGCGCTATCTCCAGGTAGTCCAGAAACGTACCTCCGTCCAACAAGCGCTCACCAGCCTTGAGTCCGTCGTCTTTACTTCGTCACGCCTGATTGAGACCTGTGCGCAAGAGATCGCGATCGATCCCCCGGCTCAACGCATGACCGCTAAAGAACTGCTGCGCCGACCTGATGTCTCCTATCAACAGGTAACACAGCTGGCCGCTCTCGTCCAACAAGCCTTACATGCTCAGTCCGAAATGCCGTCTACTCAAACGCCGACTGCTCCTTTGCCTACCCTTGCGAATGAGGCCGCGGACGAGGTGGACCTCCAGGTCAAATATGAGAACTATATTCGCAAGCAGGAGCAAATGGTGCATCGAACACAACATCTGGAAGAGATGCGCATTCCAGCGTCGCTCGATTATACCGCCATCCCGCATCTGCGCACCGAGGCTCGTCAGAAGCTTCTACGTACTCAACCTCGTACAGTCGGACAGGCCGCCCGCGTCGAAGGTGTTACCCCTGCTGATGCCGCGATTCTCATGGTTTACCTGGAAAAACAACGTGCTACCCACGCTTTATCTTGATGGCGGAAAACGAGCGCACCCTATTTTTGTCTTTTACGCACTCTCCCATTCGCATCATCAACACTTATCAATAGATAACGGAAGATTCATCCTTACTCGGGATGGACAAAAATATGTGACTTCAGAAGAGAGGATGCCTGTGTACATTCTTGTCATCGATGACGACCATTTCGCCAATACACTTGTGCAGTTTGCCCTCAGTAAAGAAGGCTACGAGGTAGAAACTGCTGATAATCCTCGCGGAGCTCTACAAATGATTCAGCGCCGCGAGCCAGATTTGTTGATCCTCGATGTGATGATGCCTTATATCAATGGCTTCGACTTCTCTGAAAAGCTGCGTGCCGATGGCTATGAAATTCCCCTTATTTTCGTGACCGCCCAGGATGCCATCGAATCTCGTCTCCATGGCTTCAATATCGGGGCCGACGACTATATTTGCAAACCCTACAATCACCAGGAACTGGTGGCCCGCGTGCAAGCCGTACTGCGTCGTGTCAAAAAAGATCATGTCGTCACCGATCAAAGTATTCGCGGGGGTCGTATCGAACTCTTCCCAGCCGATTTAAAAGTCGTTGTGGATGGCCGTGGCGAGACAGCATTGACACCCACAGAGATGCAAGTCCTGCGTGTTTTGATATGCAGTCCCGGCCAGGTGATCAAACGCGAGCAACTACTGACCGCTGTGTGGAATGAGGATGAAAATAATAGTAATATCGTCGATGTCTACATCCGCCGCCTCCGCACAAAGGTGGAAATCGATCCCGAACATCCAAAACATATTATCTCTATCCGTGGTATTGGTTACAAATTCATGAAATAATAATTTAAAAGCGCGTTTGTTCATTCTTGCTTATATCGTGCTAAGTGGAAAGGTGGGATACGTTGAGGAAGCAGACACAAACACAATTGCATGTTCGTGAAGAGACACCAAAGGTTTTTCCGAACGATTTGGTCGTGGTAGGAGAAACGGAAGCCACAAATACTATGTCACTCAAGCTCGAAACGTGGTTACACGCCCTTGATGCGCTTTTTGCACACACTCCCGATGTAGTGCTCGCCTTGCATGAAGATTTTCACGTGGTTGCACTCAATCCCTCCGCCTGTTCGACTCTGGCCGTTTCTGAGCAAGATAGCCTGCGCAAATCATGTTCAGAGGTGTTGCGCTGTGAAAATCTCAATCGTATGGTGCTCTGTGGCACCTCGAGCTGCCCTCTGGTTCAAGTTCTCCAGAGCAAACGCGCACTCGCTAACGCGGAAATAGTCATCGGCACCCAGCCCGATCACTCACTTGAGGTATCTACCAGCGTAGTGCCCATCACCATCGACAATCAACGCTACGCTATTTTTACCGCCCGCAATCTATCCGCGCTCAAAGTCGCCAATCATGTGCGCTCGAATTTTGTCTCAATGGTCTCGCACGAACTACGCACTCCCCTTAACTCCGTGCATGGCTTTATCGATCTGCTCTTGCAGGGACATATGGGCGAACTGACCGAGGAGCAGCAGCTCTACCTCGGCTATACCGCCGAGGGCGTACAACAACTGATCTCGATTGTAGAGGACATTCTCTTCATGACGCGCTCAGACCTGGGACAATTTGTGATCAAGCAGGAGGAAATTCACCTCCACAGCCTTATAAGCCAGGTAATTCGTAGCCTACAACCACAAGCCACAAAAGCTGAGGTATCCCTCTTGCTAGATGTGCCCGATACATTGCCCTCGCTCTACGCTGATCCCCAGCGTGTCAAACAAGTCCTGAACAACCTCGTGACCAACGCGATCAAGTTTACTCCACCCGCTGGCACCGTCACCATCGGAGCTTGCGTCTATGATAGCCAGTTCGTGTTGCTCTCGGTCACCGACACCGGCTATGGCATTGCCCCAGAAGATCGTCAGCACATTTTCGAACGTTTCTATCAATCGAATCATCGCCAACAATCAAAACTAGGCGGCTACGGACTCGGCCTCTCGATCGCGAAACTGATCGTCGAACAACATGGTAGCATGATCGATTTCACCACCACTGTTGGCAAAGGCTCAACCTTCTACTTCACCCTTCCCCGCTACACCCAACAACCCTCACCACTCGCGTAGGGCAAACCACGCGTTTGCTCTACACGGATCGGGCACGCGGGGCAAACGCATGGTTTGCTCTACGCGAATGCAGCAAATCCTCAACCAAATACTACTCCCACAAACTTTTCTGCACCGCCCCCTGCTCATCCTCCACATTTACAGGCTCGACCCACGCATTATCTTTCGATAATTTATCCGCCTGCCGCGTCGGCTCCGGCAATCGGTAGCCCTTGCCACAGGCCAGCACATAACGCACACTCGTCTCGATACTGATCAAATGACCAGGAGAGATAAACATAGGATTTACCCTGGTGCGCGTGCGCACAACAGCCCCAATCGTCTCTTTCTTATAAATCAAAGGTACCCAAGAACCTGCTTCCTCGCCCAATGCATCTTTATCATAATGACCTGTAAGAATCGATTTCGCGCACCCAATCGTAGGTATCCCCAGCCATAATCCAACATGCGCACCGATGCCTAGTCGACGTGGATGCGCGATGCCCTGCCCGTCAACCATCACCAGATCTGGCTTCTGCCGCAACTGGTGAAATGCTCCCAGTACAGCCGGAGCCTCACGAAACGATAGCAAACCAGGCACATATGGCATGCGTATTGGCTCCTCGTACACGTGCTTCTCGACCATCTCCATATCTGGATAGCTCAACAACACGACTGCTCCCCGCGCCATCTCATGCTCCTCGTTGATCGCCATATCCACGCCCGCCACATACTGCACCTTGCCGATCCGATCCTCCAACACCACCTGCTGTGCTAATTCATTCTGTAAAGCGATCGCGTCCTTCACATCCAGATTCCATTCATGTGTCACCGTCGATGCCATATCAACAATCTCTTTCTATCCTAAAATGCTCATAATGACCAATACTTATTTCGCTTCCGCGACAAAAATCATCCTCGGACTTTCCAGCGCAAAGGGTCCTAAATCATGGTCCCCATAAACCTCCTTGACCACAAATCCCGCCCCCTCCAGCAACAACTCCATCTCGCCTCGCTCGAATAAATATAACGATGTAGTCGCCACCGTTCTCTCGACCGTTCCCCCTTGCGTGTGCACATCATAAAAGTGCGTCAGTTCCAACAAGTGTTGCGTGGTCGCCGTCGCGGGACTGACAAAATGCGTAAAATATCTTCCATCCTCTCCCTGCCATGTCCCCTGGTGCAACACCTGCCCACCCACATCCTCCATATAGCGCGCGTCCGCGTTACTGATATCCACGATAAACGTCGCGCCCTTGCCCAGGTGCGCCCGTATCGCCGCTAGCGACCTCTGCTGTGCCGCCCGCGTCGTCACATGCGCGAACGAGCCCAGCCCGATAAACGCCATGCGAAATTTCCGCTCCAATTGCAACGCACTCATATCCTGTCGCACCAGCGTACAAAGTTTCTTCACACCCGCGTCCACCAACGCTTGCTCCGCCAGGTCCAGCATCTTCTGTGAAGAATCCACCCCCGTCACCTCATAGCCATCCTGCGCCAGTGGAATCATCAAACGCCCGCTACCACATGCTAGCTCCAATATAGTGCCCCCACTCAGTTCCGCGAAGTTGCGATACATATCCACATCCTCATCGAACCGCGCATGCTCAATATCATAAAACGGAGCAATGGAATCGTACTCATCCATCTCTTACGCTAACACCCTTCCTCTAATCTGCCTTCGTGCTCACACTAGTATCAGTATAGGCCCCCATCACTCTGATGACAAGTACAAAAAACAATCATGACACAACTACAGCATGGGCACTCTTCAGAGGCCCGTTCCGACAATTCATTGTTTGGTCTTTGCTGATAAAAATATCTCAAAATCCCCCCCCATTATTGCTCGTTCCCTTGAAAATCAAAAAAAGCGTGAATCCCTAAATGTATCTTTAGATAGTTGCAAACATCTTAGTCTCTCTTCAAGCCAGATGCATGAAATTCATAACGCCAGATGGGAATGGCGAGACATTCCCAGGGAGCCTGTACGGCGGCCTCAATCGACGTGTTGTTGCACCAGTATTCAAGCCCGTACTTTGTTGCTCTATGTCCGATGACAAGAATGATTTTTCCATCATACTTACGGTAAACATCACGCAAAAAAGCACCAACATGTTGTACTACCATAAGGATGCTTTCTCCACCAGGAAAGGGTTTAACAATATGCATCATATACTCTTTTTCTATTTCAGCAACAGGATACTGCGTCATCTCGCCATAATCACATTCACGCAACCGTGAATCTCGTAGCAGAGGGAGTGTTCGCCCTGCAAAAGCTAACTCTGCAGTATACCATGCTCGCTGGAGGTCTGAACAAAAGATGGCATCAAACTTTTCTTTCGCGTAGTGTTGTCCAAATTCTTGTGCCTGCTTCCAACCTAATTCAGAAAGTGGAACATCGGCGTGACCTGAAGCCCGCCCAGCCTCGTTATCTATACTTGTAGCATGCGGAGAATAGAAAATTGTCAACATCTCTTTGCCCTTCCTGAAATTAGAAGAAACCATTCTCAATCAATACAGTATAAAATAAAGGGTGAGATTGTATTAATACATTTTTCATAAGGAGCAAACTATGCGTGCCCTTACCTTCAACGGCTCAACCCTATCGCTCGAACGCAACTATCCCATACCAACGCCAACTCCCGGCGAAGCCCTGGTACATGTCAGCCTGATCGGCATCTGCAATACTGATATAGAAATTGTGTGTGGCTACATGGACTTCAAAGGCGTGCTGGGCCACGAGTTCGTCGGCACCGTAGAAGAAATCTACGAAGGCGGCGATAAAGAACGTTACGCGCACCTGCTGGGACAACGCGTGGTGGGCGAGATCAACGCTTCCTGCCACAAAGATTCCTGCCCATATTGCCAGCGTAACATGCCCACCCACTGCCCCGAACGCACTACGCTAGGTATCCTCAATCGTGGTGGCGCATTCGCCGAATATCTGCGTCTCCCACTGGAGAATCTTCACCCTGTACCCGCTAACGCAAGCGACGAGGAGGCCGTTTTTACCGAGCCTCTCGCCGCCAACTTCGAGATGCTGGAGCAGCTACATATCAAACCTACCGACCGTGTGGTCATCCTCGGTGATGGCAAAATGGGCCAGCTAGCCGCCCTGGTACTCACGCTCACCTCTTGCGAACTGACCATGCTCGGCAAACACGAAGAAAAATTGTCACTGGCAAACAATCTAGGTATCGCCACCCAAACTGTCCAGAACCTGCCCTCCGACGCCTTCGACCCCGCTCACCGCGCCGATATCGTGGTCGAGTGCACAGGTTCCGCGTCAGGCCTCGAACTTGCCACCCGCTTGGTGCGCCCGCGCGGCACCATCATCTTGAAATCGACTGTGGCCGACAACAGCAATCTCCACCTCGCCCCCTTCGTTATCGACGAAATTCGCGTGCAAGGTTCTCGTTGCGGTCCCTTCCCACCGGCCCTGCGCGCCCTCGCCCACAAACGCATCGATCCCAAACCACTCATCAGCGCCAGATTCTCCCTCGACGAAGCCCTGCCTGCCTTCGATCGCGCCACCCAATCCGGCGTCCTCAAAGTGCTCGTTAAAATATAAAACTTGCAATCTCTCCCCCAATCGTGTATCATCACCCTCGTGAATACTCAAGAAAAAAGTCTCGCTGGCCCTATCAAAAGCTTCCACGAGACGATAACCATGTCAATACTCGATCTCTATCGGTGCCACATCCTGCATCTCTTGGCCGCATAAGCCTGGCGTTTTTGCTTGTGCGGCAAGGAACGATGCGCCGAGAAGGTCCACTATTGGGAACGTATAGGACAAACCACACGTTTACCTCGGTAGATCGTGCGTGTGCCCTCGCTCGACCTACCTTTTCATGCAATCTTCCTGCCTCTTTTCCCGCTTCCACCATTGCTTTATAACGAGCATTTTCATAAGCAAAATTCGCAGACTTATGCGTTCCTGCACTCTCTTTTGCCCTTTTTGAAATTGATACTCCATAAAACGCAAAGGATGGAACGTTGAATAGCCCATTTCCCAATACCAATCCCGAGATCGAGGCCGGTGCAGAGCCGATATTGCCAATATCCGCGAAACAACCCTGGAAACGCTGGTTGCTGGCCTTCGATGCCTATAACCTGTCCGCGAACACTCTGTTCACCAGCGCAATCTGGGTGATTTATCTCTCGGCACATGGCTACAGCCCATTAGCCATCGGCCTGCTCGAAATGACCTTCCACATCGCCAAATTCGTGGCCGAGGTGCCAACCGGTATCTTTGCCGACCTGCTCGGTCGCCGCAAAAGCCTGATTATCTACTGTCTGGTCAGCGCGTTGCAAAATCTGCTCTTCCTCTATCCGACGCCACCGCTGATGATCCTCAGCTTCATCCTCGCGGGTACCGCGTTCGCCTTTCGTGGTGGCGCGGACGAGGCTATCCTGTGGAATATCGCCGCCCATATTGATCCCGCGAACCAGTCTCGCCGTTACAGTCGCCTGGTCAGTCGTTTATATCTGGTGGGTTTGATCGGTGAGGTTATCGGCACCGCTTCCGGTGGTTACCTCGGTCAAATCCTCGTCGTTCTGCCCTTCATCTGTCAGGCTACGCTCACCGCTTTGGGCGCGATTCCGTTACTTTTTATCCCTGAACAAAGGGCGACCTTCGAGGCACATCAGCCGCGTCCCAATCCCTTCAGCCATTTTCGCTCTGGTCTACGTACCGTCAGACAGCAGCCACTATTGGTGGGACTCCTGCTCATCTCCGGCCTGACCACCAGTTGTTGGCAGACAATCTACTTCTACTACCAGCTTTACCTGCATGGCCTGGGCTTCACCCTGGCCCTTATCGGCATCGTCGTTGCGCTCAGCACGGGCACGTACTTCCTGTTTACCGCCGCCACACCCTGGTTTATGCGCCTTCTGCGCCCGAAGTGGCTGATCGCGACCTTCGTGCTCGCCGAACTACTCGGCCTGCTCTTGATGAGCACCAACTCGCCCGTACTCGGTGTGCTGGGCTACCTATTTTTCTTCCAGGCCTCGACCGCTGTACTCATGCCCGCGATCAGCACCTATATCAACGAACGTAGCCCTGAAGCACAACGCGCTACCATCTTATCATTCCAGACCGGCCTCTTCAGCGCCGCCATGATTATACTCTTCCCGCTTTTCGGCCTGGGCATCACACATGCTGCCTATAGCACCGTCTATCGGTGGACATTGGTCGCGCTCGCACTCGGCAGCCTCGCAACGTTTTTTGTTACGCGTTTGCCTGCACTGTCCATAAAAGACTAAGGTAGGAGAGAGATGAATAGATAAGTAAAGGAGGAAATAATATGTCTATAATCGATAACAAAGCTATCGCGCGCCAGTTCTACGTAGATGCCTGGAATGAGGGAGGCAAGCCCTCGCTCATAGATACCCTTTTCTCCACCGATTTCTTCAATCATGAAATTGAGAGCGAAACTACACAATCCCATCGTGAACTATACAAACAAGGCATCGTTGAAACCTGCCAGGCCTTTCCCGATTGGACCAACACTATCGATGACACGATCGCTGAAGGCGAAAAAGTGGTTATGCAGTGGCACTCACACGGTACCCATACAGGCGAAGGTATGGGCACACCCACGGGCAAACAGTTCAATTACAAAGGCATCACTATTGTGCGTATCGTTGATGGCAAGATCACCGAGTTTTGGAAAAAAGATAACTCCTTCACAGTCTTGCATTCCATGCAGTAATTTCAGTTTTGCTTCATCCTTGCAAAATATGCTGAGGAAAGATTCCAGGCTTTCCTCAGTCGCGTTACAAAGTTTCATACTATGCATGCATAGGGAATTGTAAGCCCATAATCCAATCCCATGCACGATCGGAAAGCAAACGGCGCAGATGGTAGTATACATGTGCGCTCAATCCCACTTTATAGCGTGTTCGCGGTCGATGATTTTGTACTGCTTGCATAACAGTAGCCGCGACATCATCTGCCTCGATCAATCCATAGATATGGCCTGCAAACATACGTTCGGTCGTTTTACTGAACCTTTCCTTGAAGTAAGCATAAGGACTTTCGTCGCCTGTTTGCGGCAATGTTGCAGCCTGCTTCGCAAAGAAAGGTGTGTGAACTCCCGTTGGCTGAATCAGGGAAACCTGAATACCAAATTCACGTACCTCATAACGCAATGCATCCGTAAAAGCCTCAACCGCATATTTGCTGGCATGATATGCCCCCGCTCCAGGAGCAGTAAACGTTCCTCCTATCGATCCAATATTAATAATATGACCGCAATGCTTCGTACGCATCAATGGGAGCACAAGCTGTGTCATACGCACAAGGCCGAAAACGTTTGTCTCAAATTCATTGCGGATATCGTCAAGAGAAAGTTCTTCAACCGGACCATTTAACGCGAAACCAGCGTTATTTATTAAAACATCAATCGTTTGCTGCTCTGAGGCAATGGCCTGTACCACCTGTACCATCGATTTTTCTTGTGTCACATCGAGCACAAGTGGATGAACATCAGGCAGGTCCGCTAATGCATCCTGCTGACGAGCAGTCGCGTAAACTGTGTATCCTTTGGCAAGCATTGCCTGTGCAATAGCTTTTCCAATCCCTGAAGAGGCACCAGTGACTAACACAACAAGAGTAGACATAAAAGTTCCTCCTAAAACCCTATCTCTAACGCTAATAAAAGTAAACGATTGTTTACAAATTAAAGTAAACCACTGTTGACAATATTTGTCAACAGTGGTTTACTTTTAGTAAATGTGATTGTGAGAAAAAGTATGGCAGAAAGTTCCCCTCGGCGACGCAATTCTTCACAGACACGCGCGAATATTTTGCAAGCGGCACAACGACTCTTCAGTCAGCAAGGGTATGAGCAGATCGGCGTACGTGACATTGCTGTCGAAGCCGGTATCAATAGTGCGTTAATCATTCGTTATTTTGGGTCAAAGGATCAACTCTTTGCGCAATCCGTTACGGAAGCGTTTCGCCTGGGCGATCTTCTGCAAACACGACGAGAAGAAATGGGAGAACGTCTGGTCCGCTATCTTTTACAAGATGACTCTGACACCACGTTTTATCCCATTCTTGCTTTGCTGCGCTCCGCAACCAGTGCGCAGGGTGCTATATTGTTGCGTCAGGGATTGGAGGAACATTTCATTCAACCACTTGCCGAATGGTTAGATGGTGAAGAGAGATACCTTCGAGCGAGTCTTATTGCTTCTGTATTATTAGGCGTTGCTACTATGCAAGATGTGCTCTATATACAGTACCTAACAGAGAGTTCCATTGAATCGCTTGTCACACAGATCGTTCCTGTCATTCAAACATACATCGATGGCGCGAACTAACTACTATTGAAAAACACTATGTTCTTATAAAAGACTAAGAAACGCCAGCGATAGATCTTT
>CAZZWK010000002.1:52950-113279 GCA_964657925.1 uncultured Dictyobacter sp. | reverse complement strand
AAGAGTTCCCTTGGCTTTGTGACTTTGTTTGCCATCTTTTGCAAAAGATCTATCGCTGGCGTTTCTCTTAACGAGGACGGTTTAGCGGTCCTTCTCTGACTTACTTAAAGCTGCCTGCGCCGCTGCGAGACGCGCGACCGGCACACGGAAGGGAGAGCAGCTTACATAATCAAGTCCGACACTGTTGAAGAACTCGATGCTATCGGGATCTCCACCGTGTTCGCCGCAGACGCCCAGTTCAATGTCAGGATTGGCCTTGCGACCCTTCTCGACGGCCATCGCGACCAGCTGACCAACACCATCGCGATCCAACGTCTGGAACGGGTTCACCGGCAAAATCTTCACCTTGTCCTTCAAGCCAGGCTCGTCAAGCCCCTCGACGTAGCGCAGCAAGAACTTACCCTCGGCATCGTCGCGACTGAAGCCAAACGTGGTCTGCGTCAGGTCATTGGTGCCGAAACTGAAGAAATCAGCGACTGGCGCGATCTGGTCCGCAGTCACTGCCGCGCGCGGCAACTCGATCATGGTGCCGAACTTGTACTCGATCTGCCCGCCCGCCTGCTGTGCGATCTCGGCGGCGACACTCTCAAGCTGGCGACGCACTTCCTTCAACTCGTTGACGTGTCCCACCAGCGGAATCATGATTTTCGGATGCAGCTTTTTGCCTTCTTTCGCCAGTTCAGCCGCCGCGCCCAGGATAGCTCGTGTCTGCATGACGTTGATCTCAGGGAAGAGCAGACCCAGGCGGCAGCCGCGCAGACCCAGCATAGGATTCATCTCTCGCATGGCGCCGACAGCGTCGAGCATCTCGCGTTTCTCGGCTAGTTCCTTCTCGTGACCACCCTCCGTCTCTAGCCTGGTCACCTCGACCAGCAGATCCTCGTACGAAGGCAAGAACTCATGCAGCGGGGGATCGATCAGACGGATCACCACCGGATAGCCCTCGCCCGTCTTTGTATCGACCATCGACTCGAAGATACCCTTGAAATCGCTCTGCTGAAATGGCAACAACTGGTCCAGCGCCACCTGACGATCCTGTGGATTTTTCGCCAGGATCATTTGCTGCACGATCGGCAATCGCTCTTGCTCCATGAACATGTGCTCAGTGCGGCACAGCCCAATACCTTGCGCGCCAAATGTTATCGCGCGCTTGGCGTCGCGCGGATAGTCCGCGTTGGCCCACACACCTAGACGACGGAACTGGTCGGCCCAGCCCAGCAGTTTCTTCAGATCGGTCTCTTTATCGAAATCCGCGTCCGCCGTGTTGATTTTGCCCGCGAACACTTCGCCCGTCGCGCCATCGATCGAGATATCCTCGCCTTCTTTGAGCACGATGTCAGAGCCAACCACCCGCAACAAATGCTCGCTCTCGCTGACACGAATACCCTCGCAACCAGCGACGCACGGAAGTCCCAGGCCACGGGCTACCACAGCTGCGTGACTGGTCGCACCACCGCGCGCCGTAAGAATACCCTTCGCCACCAGCATGCCATGTACGTCATCCGGACTGGTCTCCGGTCGTACCAGCACCACCGCTATACCCGCTTTGCCCAACTCCTCTGCGCGGTCTGCATCGAAAACAGCTTTGCCATAAGCTGCTCCTGGAGAAGCATTCAAGCCCTTCGCCAGCAAGCGACCCTCTTGTTCCGCGCGTTTCTTTTCCGCGTCATCGAAGCGTGGCAACAGCAGTTGATAGACCTGCGTGGGATCGACACGTTTGACCGCTTCCTCCGGCGTGATCACGCCTTCTTCAACCATGTCGACAGCGACCTTCACCGCGGCCTGTGCGTTGCGTTTCGCCGAACGCGTCTGCAACATGTACAACCGACCCTGCTCGACCGTGAACTCCAGGTCCTGCATATCGCGATAGTGTTGTTCCAGCCGTTGCGCGATCTCCTGGAATTGCTGGTAAACTGTGGGCAGGTCTTGCTGCAAGCGACTGATGGGTGATGGTGTGCGAATGCCCGCGACCACATCCTCGCCCTGTGCGTTCAGTAGATACTCGCCATACAATACCTTCTCACCTGTGCTGGGATTGCGTGTGAAAGCTACTCCAGTGCCACTGGTCTCGCCCATGTTGCCGAACACCATACTCTGCACATTCACCGCCGTGCCCAGACTATGCGGAATCTTATTGAAATTCCTATAATCAATAGCACGTTTGTTGTTCCAGGAGGAGAAAACCGCCTCGATAGCTTTATGCAATTGCTGATAGACATCCGTGGGGAAAGGCTCGCCTGATGCTTTCTCAGCGATCTGCTTGAACTCGACGACCATTTTCTTCAATGCTTCCGCCGGAATTTCAGCATCGGTTTTGACGCCTGCTTCCTCTTTATAGTGCTCCAGTGTGGCCTCGAAATCTTGTGGATTCGTGTCGAGCACAATTTTACTGAACATCTGGATGAAGCGGCGATAGGCGTCATAGGCGAAACGCTCGTCGCCCGTCAATTTCACTAGTCCCTGCACCGTCTCGTCATTAATGCCCAGGTTGAGCACGGTGTCCATCATGCCTGGCATCGAGAATTGCGCACCCGAGCGCACAGATACGAGCAATGGATTGTCCTGCGCACCGAATTTTTTACCCGTCTGCTCCTCGATGATCTTCAGTGCTGCCTGCGCTTGCTCCCAAACACCTGCCGGGAATTGTTTGTTGTCGTCATAGTAGGCGTTACAAGCCTCGGTCGTGATGGTGAAACCAGGGGGGACAGGTAGGCCCGCGTTCGTCATCTCGGCAACGCCCGCGCCCTTTCCGCCGAGCAGCATGCGCATTTTCGCGTTACCTTCGCTGAAAAGATAAACCCACTTACGAGGAGAATTTTTAACCGCCTCCTCAAACTCCGAATGGGTAATCTGCTGTGTCATAGAGCAATCCTCCAAATTCTCTGAACGAGTCAAAAATAGGATAAAGCAGCTTCTCTCTATCCAAAAAAATACCAGCGACATTGTCTACGGGCGTTGAAACTGCACTGTCTGCCTCGTAAAAAATCTCGGTATTATCAAAACTGTTGAAGTGAAAATGCATAAGAAAGGCAATAATACAGAAAACCTGACGTGGACAACCAGAGCAATATAGTCTGCTCACGATGAACAGGTGATAAAGGCGAGGAAGCGTATTGTAGTGCGAAACGAACCATGCAGCCCTGCTATCCTCCTCTATCACTCGTTTGCTAGCACAATACTACGTGCCCAGTTGAGTACCGCGCGTGCGCTGAGCATATATCCGTTGGCCTGGTCTGCGCTGATAACCTCGTCCGCAACCTCGGGTGGTGTCTCGGCATAAAATGCTTCAGGATGAAATGGTGTTAAACGCGCCATTGCTTGCTGAATCTTTTCTGGTGCCCCAACTACGATGCCCAGTTCCTGGAGATCGTGGTTATACGTCGAACGATGTCCGAATCGCAGCACGCTCACCGCCTGTGCAGCCTTTTCAGCGACTTGATTACAAAAATCGACGCAGGCGAAATGGCGTCCTAGCCCTAACTCTACGCCTGCCGTCGCCATATCTTGCGCCGCCTCTGCGAAAAGTGCCAGCGCGTTTTGAAAACGATCACTATTCGTCTCTCTGTCCTCTTCGGGGTCGCTATCGGTCGAGGACAATGGGGTTGAACGATCCACTTGCGTCGGTTGTGCCGACGATGAAACGCCCTCTAGCAGTTGACGCTCCAGGTCGTCTTCATCATAAGGGAAAGTATGATCGTCATCTTGTCGCTGTGACATGTCGGGTGATCCTTGTTGTTGTGATGAGACGCCAGCTATGCGTCTTCGCATCCAGTACCTGAAGCAGTGTTCTATCATGCCGGTTTGCACAAATAAAACAACACCTCTATTACTTTCTTCTTACGAGATTATCCCAAACCATAGTATTCCGAAATAAGAGCTGTGTCAATCCTTATTTTTTGATCCTCGCCCCGTTGTTCGTCACATTCTCCCACTATGCAAAACTCTCACTACTCGCCCACCAGCTTCTTAGCGAGCGCCGTTGCATTCATACTGCCCAGGCCCGTCGTCATGTCATAACCCACGGTCGCGGGATAATCTTCCGCTCCATCGCCCGGCCCGGTGTTGCCAATGGTGACATCATGAAATGCCTCGCTATAAGCTACTGCATCGTTCGCGATGGCGTAGAGACGTGAATCGAGAAAACCCTCATTCGCCCGGTCAACTTTATGTGCCTGTTCATTCGTTTGTGCCACAAATGCGGCCCACAATGGTGCTACCGCGGAAGTTCCTCCGACCATCGCCCATGGCTTTTTATTGGAGCAAAAGGAAAGTCCCGCGCAGTAAAGCATATAACCATGATTGGGGTCGGCATTCAGAGCAACATCAGGAATCTCTCGACAATAGCGCAAGCTGCCACGCGCGCTTTTGACTTGCCTCTGCTGCTGACATGGCTGTGTCTGATTGGAAGCAGCGTTCGTGATGCCAAACATGTGCTGCCACGCTGGCGCGGCCCACAACTGGCTCATCCCACCATCGGCGTTTGTGCCCTGGGACGCGACATTCATTGGGTCCCACGCGGCTTCGCCCCTATACACCTGTTGACCTTTGAGCATACGCGTGGTGAGCATCGTACCTCCAACGCTGGTGACAAAAGGCTGCGTGCTCGGATCATCAACACCCGCCTGCATGCTACGTGCGGCTCCAGCACATCCTTGCTGACTGCCATCTCCAGTCGCCGCAACAATGCTTTGCCTTTGGAGCGCCGCAACCTGGAAAAAGATGTTTTCTTGCTCGATCACCTGGGGCGTCGCATGCGTTTCGCACTGTCCCCAACTCGTAGAGACTACGTCTGGCGCGTCTTGCAAAATTCTCGCCCATTGCGTCAAATAACTGTTCTCGTTATCATTGGCTGCATAGATATGCAGCACTCCTAACTTAGGTACCATACCCAGCACCAGTTCAGCATCTAGCAGTGTCTCGTTTGTGGCATCGTCAGATAGTTGTTTTACCACCTTATCCTGCTCGATACTTACTGGTGTGCGACTCTGCCCAAAACAACTTGTATATGCCTTGAGTGCTTGCTTCAACACTTGTTCCTGCACCACACCCAACTCGAAAAGCGCGATTGACTGCCCCTCACCCTCATTATGTTGTTGATAAAGCCCGTCCATACCATAAACACTCGCAAACTGGTCAGGTGCCATGCCATTTGTGCCCTCTTTCGGACAGAGACTCGCCCCAGTGGCTGACTGTATCTCTGTCAATTGCGGTGCTACAGTGGAACTGTAATATGGCGCGCGTTGCCATTGTGCGATATTATTTAGCCCATTAATACTGACGATCTCTTGCGCCATCCATACAGGCACAAGTGGTGGGCTTGCGTTGGCATAAAATAATGTGTGCAGGCCTTTTTGCATGTCTCCATCGTGGTAGGTGTCGAGCGCAACGTGAAAAAAAAGTTCTGCCTGTCTGGCCGTTCCACTGAAGGTGAGGAAAAGGGCATGATCGTAGCTGCCTGTAATTGTGAAGCCCGCGTCCATAAGCGTCCGCTCTACACGCCTAAATGTACCTACCGCAGGCCAGAAACGCTCGGATATGTCTGCTCGTTTGTCAGGCTGCTCCGACTCCTGCTGAATCTCATCGGTGAGTTCATCCTCATATTGAGGACGTAGACCAATCGAAAGGCTGAGACGTTGACCAGGGTCGAGCGTTCCCACCTGCAATTGCTGAGCTATACGCACCGTTGCCGCCTGAAAAGCTACCAGCATCCCACTGTTGTTCGTCGCATCCATCGCTTGCGCGGGCTGAAAATGAACCAGTTGAAAAGTCATCACTCCTGTGGCTACTGTCAGTAAAAAAAGTGGCGTCATAATCGCCATAATGCGTCCGTATGGCTGCTCCTGGTAATCCACGTGTCTCGGTCTCGTAACAAATCGTGGTAATAACCCTGTCAACATATCC
Organism: uncultured Dictyobacter sp.; assembly: GCA_964657925.1. GTDB lineage: Bacteria > Chloroflexota > Ktedonobacteria > Ktedonobacterales > Ktedonobacteraceae > Dictyobacter. The sequence goes on along the minus strand of CAZZWK010000002.1, from coordinate 107,378 downwards.
TCACCCTTTCAACCCACCCCTTCGCACCGAAGAGCTTTTTCTCTTGATTTTGATGTAGAACAATCATACAAAGAATAAAAACAAGAGAAAAGCAAATGGTAATATAGTACTGGCAATACGCGCTAAATCATGCTTCCCCATTTTCGTCGCTCGAATAAACCCACCCGAATAATAGTACTACCTCTAACTCCGCTGTAAATCCCCTTCCTCAAGAACGTGTCACATACTGAAGGCGCACACACTATTTCTTAACAGCCATTTGGGAGGGGTCATGCCGTATGCTTTATTCTCTTACATCGATTAGTGATATACTACTTCCGCAAGGAGCAATGAATGCTCCCACAAACATCAATAGTTATGAGAAGGAAAAGGCACGTTCCGGCATGACGGTTGAAAAATCCGCGCAGCAAGAAGCACTATCGAGGTCTGATGAAGCAACACTTGTTCAACTGTATGAGCGTTTTCGTCGGCCTATCCACTCATACTCATTTCGCTTACTAGGTAGCCAGGAAGATGCTGATGATGTAACACAGGAAGTGTTTATTCGCGCCTTCACCTCCTGGCAAACGCTCAGTGAACACGAGCATCTCTCCTCCTGGCTTTATCGTATCGCGACCAACCTTTGCGTCGATATCTTGCGACGCCGTAAACGTATCTCCTGGCGGTCGTTGAACTCGCGTCGCCATGGCGACGAATCGTTAAGCGAGGATAACCTCGCCAACGATATCTCCTCTTTCCTGGCGGACGATGGCGGCATCCCAGACATTGCTGAACGCGAGGTGATTCGCCTCACATTAGCTGCCCTCCCTATGGAATATTCCGTCGTCCTGGTACTACACGCTGCCCAGGGTATCCCATATCAAGAAATTGCTCAAATTGTTGGCGTTTCACCGAACGCGGCTGCCACGCGTATTTCGAGAGCAAAAAAGATGTTTGCACAGCAGTATCAAAAATTGAATAGTTCTCATGCTGCTAAAAAAGGGGAAAAAGCATGAGTGATACATTACATCTTCCACCCATACCACCAGAGGGTTCTCCCGATTTTTGTCAGGTGGTCTCCCTCTATATCGCTGTATGGAATGATCTGCCACCGGCCCAGGCACGACGAATTATGGCTCATGTTCGCTCCTGTCCTACATGCATGCGCGAATACCAGCAGATCAAACAGGCCTCAACACTGGTCGCCAGCCTGGCCGTATCCGAACCATCGGCACACGTGGATCAGGCGGTCATGAACGCTATTTATGCCCAACGTACACCTGGCAAAAAGGTCATTCCTTTAAACAGGCGCGTCAGTACGACCTCTCTCGCGCGTCGACCGGATTTTCGTCATGCCCGACCTCGCACCGCTCTGATTGGCATGGCCGCCGCTGCTGCCATCCTGCTGATCGCGCTCACCGCTCTCATACCGTCCTTGACGCCGCATCAACAACAAGCGTTCGCCCTGCCGAAAAGCCTGCCCTGGAGCCAGGAGGTCGTATACTATACTCAGACAGAGACGAATGCTCAAGGCCAGCAGTATCAGGTCAAAACCTATCACGACATGACCGACGATATGACCAACAGCGAAACAACGATGAGCAATAGCCTGGATGTGGTCGTCGTACAGGATACAAAACAATCGCTCGCGCTCGATATGATGCATCACGTGGCCCAGTGGAACGCGCACTCGTGGCAAAGCAATGCATCCATCTTCGAGAATCTCTCTCACCTGCGCAACGATCTCGCAGACGGCCAGGCCACGTATCTAGGCAAAGGAACATTCAACAATCAGCCCGTCTATCGTGTACGTTGGGGTAACTCGGTTTTACTGCTGGATATGAATTACATGCCGGTAAATGTGCTTCAGAGTTCTTCTCAACAACCACTGTATCAGAACGTCCAGTGGCTTGTGTCAAAGCAAGTGCCGGACTCAACATGGGATATGTCAGTGCCCTCCGGTTTCCACCTCGGCCAGCTCCCTGCGAAAAGTTAATTTGCTTGCTGGAAGTTGTTCCCCGAGGCCGGAAACCAGTCTGACCCGATACTATTGTTAAACATATAAAAGTGCATCTCCACCCTTGTAGGCATCGGTTTACCGCAATGCACTCCGATTGATCGGCTAATGCCTCCTGTTTCAACCCACCTGCTCATATCTGGATTCATTTTTAAACGTGCTTTATCGGCCTTCATCAACCGGCGGCGCTGCTGGTACAAGCAGTATAAATCCAAGCCACAGCGCGCAAACCACGAAAGCAATCAGTTCGAGACGCATGGCAACAAGCAACGTGTCGAAATGCAAGCTGCCCATCTGCCCCTGCATATAAAGCGCGTGACTCACAGGATTGAGCATAAGTGTGTGGACGACCAAGCAAACCACATTGATCAGTAACGCGACACCCGTACTGACGCATGCTCCCAGCACATCTGAGCTCCGCCCACTCAAACGCGTTTGTAACCTGATTGTGATCATTCTGCCAGCCAGAAAACTGACAATTGCTACGATAGCGAAAGCCATAAAAAGGACCAGAAATGTGCTGGCATGACGTATCAATAGTCCCCCGAAACCGGCAAGGGCAACAAAACATGCCATAGTCATAAGTATTCCAATAGCCAGTGTATTGGAGCGCACGATCGCGTAAACGACGATGCCGCAGAGCGCGACGCCAGCGACAAGCGCGGAAAGATACACTCCATCATAGCTCCAACGTAGTAGCGAGGACGCGCTATAGGCCGCCGATGTCAATGAACTATTATCTTCGAGCAAATAGAGATTGATGCTCGCCAGGAGCGCGACGACGAAGGTAATACCTGTTACACTCAGCGCGACCCAATGACGCGGCGAGAAATTCCAACTGTTACTCTGCTGGCCCATAGCGATTCTCCTCTCGATACTTTCTATTTGCTCGCAAAAAGCGTTATAGACAAGGTCAAAAAATAGAAATAAACATAGTGACAGCAAACCTGGCAAACCTTTCCCTCTCAATCGATCGCGAACAGCCTGTGCCATAAGCGCACCGTACGTCTGCCTGAATTGTTTCGGATAAGCATAGAGCAGCAAGCGATACAGACGATCTACTATCGATCGTGTTCTTCTCCATGGTTCATGTGGTGTGGCTGTTTGCGGCATCAGTGCTGTCCCTCCATACCCAACGCTGAGCCAGGTAGTAGGCGTCGAGACTCCGCCACCCTCACAAGTGCCGCCAGCCGTTGCGCCTCTCCTTGCGCCACTCGCAAACCCAAAGAGGTGAGACGATAGTAACGACGCCGTTCGTCATCAAGCTCAGGGTCCGGTCGATCGCTGGACTCCGCGATCAAACTATCAGCCAGTAAGCGTTGAATAGAGCGGTACAATGTACCAGGGCCTAGACGAACGGTGCCCCCACTGCGTGCGATCACCTCCTGCATAATGCCGTACCCGTGCATCTCTTCCCCAGCAAGCGCTAACAGAATGTGGAAAGCAGCAGCCGTAAGCGGTAAAAAGCGTTGTACCTCAGATTCTTCAACTTCCATTCAAAACCCCTCTCATACAGGTAACATTCTCCCTCGAGAAATATATCCAATCTGTTTCTATTTTGAATGGATATATCCAATATGGATATAATAGAAGAAAGGCAGCTTTATGTCAAGGTCTTTCCTGCTTATTTGCCTCGACCACAGGGCAAGATATACAATGATAAGCAATAAAGAAAGATAGCATAGAGATTGTGTGCCCTAGATAAAGACTCTTGCCATCAGGAGATGTGATCCAGGCATAAACATTTTGGAGGAGACCGCATTATGAACGAACATATCCCAGTCCTTGTCGGCGCGGCACGGACACCGACGGGCAAATTTCTCAGCACCCTCGCCAGTTTTACCGCTCCCCAATTGGGCGCGATTGCGATTCGCGAGGCTGTACGTCGCGCCGGTATCGCGCCTGAAGCGATCGACGAGGTGATCATGGGCAATGTCGTCTCGGCTGGAGTTGGTCAGGCGCCAGCTCGCCAGGCAGCTATCCGTTCCGGTTTGCCCGTCGACATTCCCGCGTTCACTATCAATAAAGTATGCGGTTCGGGTCTCAAGGCGGTCATGCTTGCCGCGCAGGCTATTCGCGCTGGTGACGCCCAGGCCTTTGTGGCAGGTGGTATGGAGAGCATGAGCAACGCGCCCTACCTGCTACCGAAAGCGCGTACTGGCTATCGCATGGGCAATGGCGAGATCATCGATGGCGTGGTACACGATGGCCTATGGTGCGCCTTCGAAAACATTCATATGGGCGAAGAGGCGGAAGTGATCGCGGAAAAGTATGGCGTGACACGCGAGGAACAGGATCGCTTCTCCTTACAGAGTCACCAGCACGCCGCCGCGGCCACCGCCTCTGGTCGCTTCAAGAACGAAATTGTCCCAATCGAGGTGAAAGGGAAAAAGGGCACGCTCACTGTCGATACCGACGAACCCATTCGCGGTGATAGCTCGATGGATGCCCTGACAAAACTGATGCCCGCGTTCCAGCAGGGTGGTACCGTCACCGCTGGTAACGCGCCCGGCCTGAGCGATGGCGCATCCGCCACTGTAGTCGTGGATCAGGACCTCGCGCGCGAACAGGGATTAGAGGTGCTCGCTCGTATCACCGGCTACGCCTCCTCCGCCATCACCCCTCGCTATATATTCGCCGCGCCCCCTAAAGCGGTTCATCGCCTCCTTGAGCGTACCGGTCTGCGCCTGGACGATTTTGACCTGATTGAGGTCAACGAGGCGTTCGCCGCCCAGGCACTCGCCAATGGTAAAGAACTGGATTGGGACTGGTCACGTGTCAATGTCAACGGTGGCGCTATCGCTCTTGGTCATCCCATCGGCTCCAGCGGTGCCCGCGTTCTCACCACATTGTTGTACGAGTTGCGTCGTCGCGGCGGTGGCCGCGGTCTGGCGACACTTTGTCTCGGTGGTGGTGGTGCGGTCGCCCTCTCCATCGAAGTCTAAACCTCTCGATCTTCGGTAAGAGCCGCTTCAGCATGCTCACCGCCAATTTATTGGCCCGTCCATGCTAAACGGCTCCTATTCTATAAAAAACAAACGGAGCACTCATGATTGGAAGCCATTCGAATGGCCTGGTCAGCAAACAAACGCTTACACCAACCGAGTTGGCCGCGATCCAGCAACTGGTTGTTGCCTGTAATCAATTTGAACATCTGCACACGCGTATCGAATGGTCGATGCTGGAGAAGCGCGGTGGTCAGTTGGTGAACGATTTTCTCTACTATCGCGATGGTGCGCTTGTCGGCTACCTCGCGCTGGAAGAGGGCGCGATGGACGAATCAGAAACAATCGCGCTCGTTCACCCGCGCTACCGTCGTCAGGGCATTTTTCGTCAACTCTTCGCCGCCGCGACCCAGGAGTGCAAAGCGCGCGGCATGCAGCGCATCGTCTTCGTCTGCGAAGATTCCTCGCGCTCAGGCAAAGATTGTGCCCTCGCCTTCAATGCTCAGCAAGACCTGGCCGAACATGAGATGTTTCTCACCGCTTTCCAACCCCGTAACGCCTACTCTGACCGCCTCTCATTGCGCCGTGCCGTGCCGGACGACGCGGATACAATCGTCTTCATTCAAGAGCAAGGCTTCGGTCGACACGAAAATGGCACCCATCATCGCGTGTCTCAACTTTTACACAACTCCGATACGCCCTTTTATCTCATGTTTCTCGCGCATCATCAAGCGAATTATCAACAAAAACAGGACTCTGCCATCGGCGCATTCCGTTTAGATGTCACTACCACCACGATCGGCATCTACGCCTTTTGCCTTTTGCCCCTCTATCAGGGCCACGGCTATGGACGCCAGATGCTTGAGTTTGCCATTACTGCCGCCCAGAACGACTTTCCTGCCATCGACCTGCATAGTATCTTCCTAGAGGTCGATGTAACCAACACCCGTGCGCTCAACCTCTACACCTCCTGCGGCTTCCGCATACGTACCACCTACATCTACTATGCTCTCCCACTGGCTTGACGATCAGACATTCGCATGAATCTGTTAATGCGCTATTGTTATGCTATTTCCCATAACATACTATTTCTAATAAACTATTTCCCAAAAATACGTTGCGTAAAAGTAGCGATAAAAGTAATTTCGATCGTCAATCCAATGAACGCCTCTAACGCCGCCAGCACGGTCAGCGGATTTCCCAATCCGATGCTCTGACTGGGCGAAAAGCCACGACCGTGAAACGAGGTGACGCTGAAAACTGCCGCCTCCAGCGGTGTGAGCGTCAAATGCACATTGGGTCCTATCAGGTAATAACCACTGGCGAAACCAAAGATAACAATCAGATACGCGATAAAACAACGCACCGGTTTATATCCATAGCCCGCGAGCAGGTCGAGAAACAGCGAAAAGCCGTATTGCAAAAAGTGTCGTTGATAAAATAAGACGGTACGTTGCAACCGCTGTGCTTTGTAGGCGAAGCGCATCGCGTCTTCGTTCATCCCTTGCTCTCTCAAGACGACCGCGATCTGCCGATTGGCGCGCACCGCAGTTAGATAGTCTTCCAGGCGCTCTTCGCGGCTTTTTGCTTTGCCCTGCTCTGTTTTCGCCTGTCGTGCCGTGTATTCATCGCCCAGCATAGAGAAGGATGACCAATCGATGATCGAAAGGTTGGCATCATGCCAGTGTGCATCGGCAAATGAAGCCACCGTTCCCTCGCGTTTCCCAAAAGCCGTGTGGTCCAAGGTGGTCGCGGCATCAAAAAAAGCACCCTGCAAGTTCGCGCCATCCAGATGTGCCTTGAAGAAATACACCCCCTCCACATGTGCATCTTCGAGATTTGCATAATCCAGATGGCCGCCATACAAAAGGGTATTTTCGATATGCGCCTCGGCCAGATTCGCATGCTCTAGATGTGTTCCATACAATGTCGCCCTTCTCATCGAAATGGCGCATAGGTGCGCGCCCTCTAAGTGCGCACTACTCAGATCCGCACCATCCAATTGAATGGCCGCAGCATCGAGTAGCGCTACGGTAAGGCCCTCCTCCTCAGTCCAGTTCACGCCCGCCAGCAGACGCGCTAATGGCAGATATTGCAGATTCTCTTCCCGCAAATCTGCTCCCCGTAGATCTAGTCCTTTGCGTGAGCGTTGTGTCTGGTCCTGCCAATCAATCGGACCTCGCCCCTGCTCATGCGTCGCCAGCAACCACTCGACATCGGCGCGCTGCAAACGCACATTTTTAAAAGCATATATCCCTCGTTGAATAGATGGCGCTGTTGCGCGGCACTGCTCAAGATACGCCTGCCGTTCAGTACTGATCTCAGGCTCCGTTCGCCACGGCTGATTGCTCTCTCTCCAATAACTAAGCCAGGCGGCTCGATCATCTGGCGATGGACGAGACTGTGAAAGAATCTGCTCACCCATAACTGCTCCCTTTCGCTTTTTCCCCTCACTTTTAGACTACCATATCACAGCCACGAACACCTCTTCAACAAAAATCCTCTTTTCTTGCCCCACCTTGAAAAGAACCACGAAAACCGCTATAGTAGGGGCACTATTTATAGGCCTGAAGCAATTCATTGTCCCTCTAGAGCGAGTAAAACACTATGCAATGGTTAGAATTATCCGTGCAGGTTCATCCCGATGCGGTAGAATCCGTGAGCGAACTTCTAAGCGCTTATAGCCGCGATGGTATCGTAATCGAAGAACCCTACGAACTCTCCGACGATGGGCAGGAGTATCGCATCCTCGTTGGTCAGCCCGTGCAGGTGCACGCTTACCTGCCACTGGATGGCACTGAGGAGCAGAAAACGCACCAGATCGCCGAGGGACTGTGGCACTTTTCCAGTATCGGCGCGCACTTTGTAGGCGAACTGCGTACACGCGTGGTCAATGAGGAGGACTGGGCCAATGCATGGAAAGACTACTATCACGTCACCCATATCGGCGATCGCCTGGTCATTCGCCCTTCGTGGCGCGAGTACACACCCAAAAATGACGAGGTAATGCTGACACTCGACCCCGGCATGGCCTTCGGCACCGGCGTTCACCCAACCACCCGTTTATGTCTGGAACAGGTCGAGAAATTGGTGAAATCAGGTATGCGTGTGCTTGATGTCGGCACTGGTTCCGGTATCCTTGCCCTCGCCGCCGCCAAACTCGGCGCATCCTCCGTCTACGCGATCGACAACAGCAGCGTCGCCATCGAGAGCGCCACTGCCAATGCCGCTTTGAACGGGCTGAGCAGCACGATCACCAACGTATTAGGCGTGCTCGACGATGCATCGGCCACGCGCATGGCCGATCAATACGATCTGGTCTTCGCCAATATTATCGCGCACATCATTGGCTCGATCGCGCCCCAACTCGCGCGCGTCTTAGCTCCACAGGGCACATTGGTGGTCAGCGGCATCATCGAGGCACGTCGCCAGGATGCCCAGGGTCCTCTGCTCGCTTCAGGTCTGCAACTGGTAGGTGAAGAGAAAATCGAGGACTGGCTGGCGTTGATCCTGCGCAAAAAGGACCAGTGACATGCATCGTTTCTTTCTTTCTGATCAGCATTCCGTGCTCGCACCAGGGCTATCGTTTGCCCTGCCTGATAACCTCGCGCATCAGGTCCGCGACGTGCTTCACCTCAAAATAGGCGAAACCTTCACCCTTTTTGATGCCAACGGCGCAGAGTATCATGCCACACTCATAAGTAGTCTGCGTGCGAGCGTTGTCGTCAGTGTCGGTGATCGCATCCATACCAATCGTGAACCGACTACACGCATTATTCTCTGCCAGGGTATGCTCAAATCCGCTCGTTTCGAGTTCATTCTAGAAAAAGGTACCGAGCTAGGCGTGAGCACATTCGTACCTATGCTCTGCCAGCGTTCTACCTCGGGTCTTGAGGAGATTGGAACGGCCAAAACGCAGCGCTGGCAACGTATCCTCCAGGAGGCGACCGAGCAATGCGGTCGCACGCGTGTGCCCACGCTTTCACCCGTGCTCACCCTTACACAGGCACTGAAAGATGTACCGCAAGACGCCCTGGCGCTGATGCCCTGGGAAGAAGAGCGTGCTCTCACCTTGCGCGCAGTTTTATCATCTTCTATCCAATCAACAAGTACACCACGAACGGTCGTGCTCTTTATCGGCCCCGAGGGCGGACTCACAGTCGAAGAAGTCACGCAGGCGCAAAACGACGGTGTCCAGGTCGTCTCGCTCGGTACGCGTATTCTGCGCGCCGAAACTGCCGCCTTAGCCACCGTCGCTAATGTACTTTATGCGTTGGAACTATAACGCTATTCGTCCAGACCGTAGCCCGCCATGATCGCGTGCACGTAGTCCTCGACATAGCGCCGCTCATCCACACCATCGATAATCATGCATTCCGCCACGGACACGATCTGTGGCGCCATCTCATGCAGCACACTCACAATAGCACGCTCGTTGCGACTATCCGCGTTCGGATCGCTGATAAAATCAAACAACTCATCGGTCAACTTCTCTTCATCCGCCAATAAGCGAAAGATATTCGCCATAACTCAGCCCCTCTTTCCTGTGAAAAAACCTGTTCGATCTCTATCCTCTATCGCGCAAGGTCCGCACACTGTCCTCGCACCCCATAATTCCTATCTACAATAACACATGAACATAAAGTGACTTTTGCCCCTCAACACCGGTCCAATACCCAACAATATCTTGTGGAAGAACCCTGTTAGAACATTTCTACCTATCTATAGATTGACACTCCCCTGACTCAAGTGCAGGAGATTCTTCTTTCTACCACCAGACTTGCTTATCTGACTTGCATCAAATGAGGAGAGGTCCAATGTCCAGAAGCGTTTCACACCGCGAGGGTGTCCGTTTCCATCTGCCCGACGGTACGGTCTCTTGCTTTCTTTAAAATGTTTCGGGCGGCGGTGCAAGCGTTTGATTTTCTTTTCGGACTTCTTGAGGAAATGTGGGTTCTCGACGGTGTGTCCTTCCGAGTCGGTGAAGAAGACGTTCAAACCCAGGTCAATGCCGACCTGTGTGCCGGTTGGGAGGTGTTCCATCACACGGTTGGCTTTGACAGCAAACTGCAAAAAGTACCCATCAGCACGTCGCAGGATACGTACGCGTTTGATCTGCTGGAGTGGAAAGAGCGCAATATTGCGTGTGCCAACCATGCGAAGGGTGCCAATACCACCGCCATCGGTGAAGGTGATATGTCTCCCATCGCGTTCAAGCTTCCAGCCTGTTGCTTTATACTCAACACTTCGGTTATCATGCTGGAACTGTGGATAGCCTTTCTTGCCCGCTTTCTTCTGTTTGCAGTGCTCATAGAACCGTGAGATGGCAAACCACGCCCGATCAGCCGCCGCTTGTCGCGCTTGCGAGTTGAGGAGAGCAACAAAGGGAAAGTCGTTGGCGAGCGAGGAGCACATGCACTGTAGGTCGTTGCGATTCGTGCCACGCACATCCATCCACAGATGCACACCTTTGTTGCGGATGAATTGGGTCACACGGATCGTTTCTTCAATCGCAACGTACTGCTGTGTGCTGCCATCTATCTTGTACTCGAACATCAGCATTTCCCGTTTGCCCTCCTCTCGTCTACATACGAGAATTATGCCATGGTCGTATGTGGTATGTCAACGCAGAGAGGCACCTCTGTCAAAAGAACGAACGAATTTGTATCTCTCTATATCATAAATGTAGATGTCGCATGCATACTTTCAATTGTCTACTTCGGTCATCAAGAACTCTTTTCAGGCATGATGTTGTGTCTATGATAATGAATATGTCACAACCAATCGCTAAAAATAGTATTACTCGTCGTTATTTAAAGATAGGGTCTGTTGTTCGTCATACTAGAGATAGGCACATGTGCATGCTCCTGGCAGGAAAAATAGTCGTGGTGCCAGGCCAGAAATTGACCACCGACTACCCTTCTGCTATCATGGCTCAACAGTCTCGTATCAAATTGTGTCGTATTGAGTAAATGTAATTCATGGAACTTATTGTACCAGGCCCCTTACAACGTTTGAGTGCCGCCGATATCATTCGTATGGCGGGGCTCGCTGAAGCCGCTGTCGGTCAGGAATATGCCCGCATGGCCGCAATCCATCATACACAACGCCAGGGAGCTCGCCTCCGTGGCATTGTTGATGTGCCCGCGCAACTGGGTTCACTCAACAGTCATACCCTCGATGACCAGCTCGGTATGAGTACTGCCAGCTCCTTCACTGTCGAGGTCGAGATGAAAAGTGCTTCATCCTGGACGCGTACCTGCTCCTGCACAGATCACTCCTCACTCCTCTGTGTGCACGCAGTTGCCTTGCTCTACAAATGGTTGGCGCAGCCTGCCACGTTTCCCTCGCTAGAAACCCCTGCGGCAGAATCTTCCGCGCCTCCTTCGTCGCCTGATACACAGCAACCCGCGCGCGAGGAGATTACGCCTACCGTGAGTAGTGCCCAACTTGTTCACTACAGTAATGAGCTCGTCCAGATCATCTCTCAACTCAGCCTGAGCGAACTGAGGAGTATCGCGCGCGAGTACGAAATCGTCATTAACGGCCTTTCCAAAGGTCAACTGGCTGAGGCGCTACTGGCACAAATGCAACAACCCGACATGGTTCGTCACGTCGCCTCGCTGCTCGAAAAACCGCAGCGCCAGTTTCTCGCTGCCCTGACCCTTGCCGGTGGCTCCATGAGCGACGACGAGTTGCGCGGCGTCTTCGAACGTTTCTCGCTGGGACAACCCAGCCAGCTACAACGCACTCTGCTGGCTTTACAAAGTAAAGCCCTCCTCTTTCGCACCAGCATGACCAATGTCGATTCTTCCTCACGCCAGGCACTGAATGGTTCCCTGATGGATATCGCCTGGTATGTGCCACCTGAAGTCATCTCTGCGCTCCATGTCCAGGTGCCGGTTACTGTCTTCGACCTGGAACAGGCGAACGAGCGCTATGGTGCAATCACGGAACAACTATCCGTTCCATTGCATATCCTGGATGATCTCTTCCTGGTGGCGCGCGCATTAGAGGGCTATGTATTGCAGCCCAGCGACAACTGGTCGCTTCCCGGCGCCTCGACCGCTGAAAGCTCTGCATCCATTCGCCACACAACGTCGGTGATCAACGAAACAACGGCAACCATTCCGTCTCCACCTGATACACCCTCACTGGACCTGCTCGCCTACCTCCAGGCCAGGTTGTCTCTGCCCGCGGACTTCCTATCGTTCGCCATTCGCTTGCTGCGCTCTACAGAGATTCTGTACGCCGATGATGCCTCACAACTGCGCTTGCTACCCAACGCCATCGATCTCCTGCTCGGCTCCGATCGTATCGAGGTGCTCTCCAATTTCTTCGATCTCTGGCTGAAACATGCTTCCTACAGCGAACTTTTCAACCTGCGCGAAAGTGGTATTCGTGTCTGCTGCCGCGCCACCGTGATGGGTGTGCCGATTATGCGATCCGGCGAGTTGGACGCGGAGAACAGCGAGGCCCGTCAATTACTGGCGGCCATCTTCTCCCAGACCTCCCAGGGCCAATGGATCAACTTCCATGCCTTCGCCCGTTTTATGTATCGCTTGAACCCGCTCTTCCTACAAAAACGCCAGCGCCTCTTCTCGTCACCCCACTGGTGGTTAGAGCAGGAGGCAAAACGACCCCTCAATCCTTTACAATGGAACGACTGGTTGCGCGGCGAATTGCACTATATCGCTCGCCTGATCGTCGGCCCGCTCTACTGGTTCGGCCTGTGCGACCATATTCTTTCTTCCGACGGACGCCTGCTCGCCTTTCGCTTGACCACCATGTCTACCCGATTACTTCAGCATGAAAGCGTGGATGCAGGCCCTTCATCCAACTTGCAAAATTCTGTATTTATCCAAAAAGCCGAGCAAGTTGACGCTACTCTGCTCTCTCTCTTGAGTGTTGAGGATACTAACGAACTCCTCGTTCCTTGTTCCGCACAGGCATACAGCGCCATCAAGGTGCTGGAGCAGTTTACTGAGCCCATGGGTGTACACGATAGTAACTTGCGCTATCGCCTGACTCCTGGTGCTTTCAGCGACGCTTTGCGCCACGGTAGCCCACCATCCTCGTTGCTGTCACTATTGCAAGAAGCGGCACGCAATACGCATAACGATACCCGTAGCCTTGCGTTGCTCTCCCGCCTTGAGCAATGGATGAAGAATTATGGACGTGTGCGCATCTATACAGGCGCGAGCGTGCTCGAAACGATCGATACGGCGGTCATGCGCGAGCTCTCTGCGACGACCTCAATCGACGCAGCCATTGTACAAACGATTGGATCAACCGTGTTGCTACTTAAACCCGGCACGGCGGAAGGGCTGAGCGAGGACATTAAACATCGCGGCCAGGCACCGCTTGTGCACAATGAGGAGATGTATGGACCAGCGTGACCTCACCCTTTTGCAGGACGTGCCCACCTACCATCTACAATCAATGGTCAGGATGCGCCGCGTCTCCCTTCCTAATAACGTGTCGCTGGGTGAAAATACAGCTGTGGCACCCTCCCTATTGCAAGAGATTGCGCAACAACTCTTCTCTGTTCCACCCATCTTACTCCTTCTGCCAGAATTGCGCGAAGCCGATCGAGCGATTCTACAAGAACTGGTGGCTTGTGGTGGTCGCGCCAATAGCCGCGACCTCGCGTTCTATTTTGCCGGTTCAGGACTGCTCGAAAGCCAGGACGCTGGTGCAGACGCAAAAACTGATGAGAGCGCACGCTCCTCATCACCCCCTTTGAATGCTTTCCCCATGGGCTCGGTTTCATCCTCTTCCATCCAATATCCAATCGCTCATCCGCATGGCGTCTTCGAACAGACCATCCGCCACCTCTTGCTGCTGGGCTTGGTCTTCTGGGGACGCCAGACGAACTTTGCCGGTCGCGAATATAACAGTGGTGTCCACGATGGCGTTTTGATCGTGCCACACGCGGTGCGTGAAGCAGTCTTACAAACATGGCTGCTACCAAAAGAATCTGCGACCACCGATACCGATGAGCCGGTCGCGGTCGGTGAACGCGCCCATGCCTTCCAACGTTCCCTCTATTTTTACTGGTCGTTCGTTTTCTCCCTACGCGACGGACTCTCTCTGGTACAAAATGGCTTGCTCGCGCGCAGTTCGCTGCGCCAGGTCGTTGAGCATATGCAAATGACGGCACAAAGCGAAGGCATACGCCAGGAGAGTGACGCGCCTTCCTTGCTCTTTTTACGCCTGATGCTCATCCAACTGGGCGTGCTTTATGTAAGAAATAACACGGTCTATGCTACATCCTCTCCGCCCTTTTTCTCATCGCCACTCGCGGAACGTGCTCGCCTATGCTGTCATACCTATCTGACAACTCCTTTCTGGAATGAACTTTTCTACCTGCCCGATGTAATTATTCGCACAAATGTCTCGCCCCTGGAGCCCGCGCACGAGGAAGTGGTGCGCTCTCGCCAGATTGTAGCTGAACGTTTGCTGGCCGAAGATGTTCAGCCATGGCACAATTTTACGACCTTCATCGCCCGCACCAAACTCTACGCGCCCTACCTGCTTTTCCCTCGTCAGTACGGCGGTCGCGTTGAACGCTATTCTGCCGCGAACAATCCCTACGGTTGGGATTTCCGCCTGCGACATGGCTGGCTCACTCACCGCGAGGGATGGTACATGGTCGAAGGCGGTTTTATACGCGCACTTGTCTCCGGTCCTCTCTACTGGCTGGGTGTGGTCGAACTCGATCGCGTGATTGTGCCTAACGCCTTTCACCTCGTCCCCGCTCTACCCGCCTTGTTCTCTCCCAACCCTATCGTACAACCGGAGCAAACTCCTGCGCGCCTGGTGGTACAGCCAAATTTCGAGTTGATCGTGCTAGATCCCGTGTTGGAGTCGCTGCTGGTCTCGCTGGACCATTTCGCGGAACGCGTGAGTCTTGAACATATCGCGCAGTATCGTATAAGCAGGAACAGTGTCACTCGCGGCATTCAACGCGGTTTGCATGCCGATGATATCCAATCCGTTCTCGAACAGGCTTCGCAAGGTGACGTTCCGCAAAATGTAAGCTACTCTCTAAAAGAGTGGGAGCGGCAGGCACGTCGCGTCGAGCTCTGGCCCCAGACCACCCTGTTCGAGGTCGATGATCCCGCCTTTCTCGATACGTTCCTGGATGACCCTCGCACCCGCGATTTATTCCAACGCCGTCTCTCGCCCACGCTCGCCGAGGTCACACCACAGCAACTCCAGCAATTGCAAGAGATACTCTGGCAACAAAACTATGTGCCCGCCGTTTCGTCCGCCTCCGAACAAAAACATATCGGCACTGTGCTACCATTGGAACATGAAGTACAGTGGCGTTTACAAAATGATGGCTCCCTCCACCCCATTTATCCCGTGCCCGATCTGTACGTTGTCGCTGAGGCCGAGCAGTTCTGTGAACGTGATGAGACCACTGATCGGCTGCGCATCACGGCCACCTCACTGCAACGCGCTTTACATACAGACATCACGCTACCTCAAATACTCGCCTTTTTGCAACACTTCTGCCTGGATGGTATCCCACCTTCGTTGCTGATCCGCCTCAAACTCTGGGGTGGTGGCTACCCCGCCTCCTCGCATACCCCGTTTGTCGCTGTCGAGCATGCGCCATTGCTGGCCGTCCATGCCGATGTACTGCAAGATTTACTGCTAGACGCCGATCTGGCCCTGTTGCTCGGCCCGGTCTTGGACTCACAAACACGCCTTCTACATGTGCGAGAGACCGATCTCCCACGCCTCCTCACCCTGTTGCGCCAGCGTGGCTTTACTATCGACGGTTAGACATTGCTATTTTTTGCTCGCTATCCCGTTGACAAAATCGTGCTTCTATGATATCTTAATCCCACATGTGAAAAGCGCCTATGTTGCTCTATATGCCGATGCGCAGTAGCGCACATTTGCGGGAGTGGCTCAGTGGTAGAGCACTTCCTTGCCAAGGAAGATGTCGCGGGTTCGAATCCCGTCTCCCGCTCTATTAATCCATTACTTCTATGCGCGGCGACGTAGCCAAGTGGTAAGGCACGGCTCTGCAAAAGCTGCATCAGCGGTTCAATTCCGCTCGTCGCCTCTACAAAGAGACGTGGCAATTTCCACGTCTCTTCTTTTTTACCATCCCTGGACACCCCATTATGCGCGAACAACGAAGTTACCCAACCGAAGCAATTGTGCTGAAACATATGGACCTGGGCGAGGCCGACCGCATCTTGACTCTGTTTACACCCTACAAAGGGAAAATACGCGCGGTCGCTAAAGGTTCACGCCGCCCCATCAGCAAAAAGGCTGGTCATATCGATCTGCTCTGCTACAGCCAGTTGCAACTCGCTACCGGTCGCAACCTCGATATCGTCACGCAGGCTCAGGCTATCGAAAACTTCTCTCACCTGCGCCGCGAAATCTGGCACATGACTTGCGGCTTCTATTTCTCCGAACTGGTCGAGCGTTTCATAGAGGACGATAGCCAGCAAGCCAACGTTTATATGCTGTTGCTGAAATCTCTGCGTGTGCTTGACAATGACGCTGCCGCGTTCATCGATAAACATGCCCACGGAGAAACGCTTTCGAGTTTCGACTACGATCGTAGCTGGCTGTTGCTGCGCTTCTTCGAGCTAGACCTGCTTTCTTTTATCGGCTACGAGCCTGTCCTGCTCAGTTGCGCCCATTGTAATACCGAGTTGAAACCCGAAGAGAACGGCTTCTCACCTTCGCTCGGTGGTGCCCTCTGCCCCAACTGCTCTCACCTCTGGTCACAGGCCCTTTCGATGAACGCACTCAAACTGCTACGCTTGCTCCAGCGCACCGAGTGGTCTAAAGTTCCCCGCCTCCACCTGGAGCGCGCCATTCAAGTCGAGGTCGAGACCGCTATGCATAGCCTGTTACGCTTTCACCTTGAGCGCGACCTCAAATCCTGGACCTTCCTGGAGATGGTAAGAACAAACGAGTCTCACTAGCTCACGAGTTCTTTAACCCAGCACGCGATGACGGTAGACCAACTTCCCCGCCCCATCGTACATCTCGGCCTCGATTGGCAACTCGACCGGCTGCTCACTCAGGAAAAGCACGATCCCATCCTCCACCGTATCCTCGATCTCCGTCCCATTTTTCGCTACCAGCCGCACCTTCGTCACCTGCTCCCCATGATCGGCCACATATCCACCAGCGTAAAAATGGTCAGGCATCCCTCCTCCATCAAGACTCGCCCACGCCCGCTCAATTACTGGTCCGGGTGACCCACTGATTCCTCCACCAGCGGCTCCCCTGAATTGCCAGTTCCCCTGCTTGTCCTGTTCGACATAGCAAACAAACCCCTGCTCCAACCCTTTCTCGTCTTCAAATGCAACCAGATAAACCTGGCGTTGCGGCAACAAACGTTCCTTCAAAAAACGTAGCGTCGCCTGGCGCTCTTCATCCTCGTCCGTTCCCACCAGAATTTTACTCTTTTTGGGCAGCAGAAATCGCTTCAGCTTCTGCACGATCTCTAACTTAGCATCTTGATGTGCCATAGCAGTTTCCTTATAGAGAAGTATTGATAGAGAATTGTTGCCAACTTATAGCGCTTTCAAGCATCATATCATACGCCAAAAATTCTCCCCCTTTTCGTGTTTGGCAAACCACACGTTTTCCAAACACCAATTCCTCCACATTATTGCCCTACCCAATCTCTTATAGTATGATGAGCATGCGCACAAAGGCTGTGCCTGTTTGGCCTATGCTGTCCCTGCTTATCCAGCACTCTCGGAGGTGATATGAGCAAATTTGTTTCCTCGCGTGCCGCTGATACCCAGAAAACTACTACTCGCTCTCGTTCCCCCAATTATGTCTTTACCTTGCTGTTCGCCATCAGTTTTCTTAACTATATGGATCGTTACGTCTTTGTCGGTGCGTCCGATACTATCGGCAAAGAGTTTCACCTCTCGCTGGCGCAAATCGGTTATGTCACGTCTTCATTCATCGTCATCTATGCCATCAGCACGATTCCGCTCGGTCTATGGGCCGACCGCTCGAAACGTCGCAATGTGGTCGCGGTCTGTGTGACCGTCTGGAGCCTGGCAACCGCCTTGACGGCTCTGACCACGAATTTTTTCTCGCTTTTCGTCTCGCGCGCTATCCTCGGCATCGGTGAGGCAGGCTACTTCCCGGCGGGCACCGCGCTGCTCAGCGACTATTTCGCCCGTGCTAAACGCTCTCGCATCATGAGTTGGTGGAATGTCGGCCAATATATCGGCATTCTCGCGGGCTTCGGCATCGGTGGCGCTGTGGCTGGTCTCTACCTGGGCAGCTGGCGCCTTGGCTTCCTGATCACCGGTATCCCCGGCCTGCTCCTGGCTTTCCTGATCTGGCGCATACACGAACCACGTCGTAACCAGGCCGATGAAGAGCAAATCCAGGACGAATTAGCCCCTTCCGTAGTCGTGAAACACACACCACAAATCTCCTCTACCCCTGCGAACACAGGCTCGATCTGGCAACAGACGCTCACACTGCTGCGCATCAAAACACTGGTCATCTTGATCGTGATGCAGGTATTTGCCTTTTTCGTGCTCGGTGTGAATGTTACCTATCTCCCTATCTATTTACACCAGTCGAATACCTTCGGTCTGAGCACCAGTTTCGCTGGTCTCTATTCCGGTGTTGTGGTTGTACTCGGCGGCCTTGTCGGCAATATCGTCGGTGGCTACATGGCCGATCTTATCGGTCGCTGGTACGCGGGCGCGCGTGTGCTGGTCTGTGGCATCGCTTTCCTGGTCAGTGCACCCGTGTACGTGTTGGCAATCACCTCGCGCAATTTTACCCTCTTTACCTTTCTCTTCTTCTTCTCAGTCCTGTTGCTCGCTATCTATAACGGTCCCAGCACTGCCGCGACACAGGATATCGTGCCATCCTGGTTGCGCGCCTCATCGATCGCTCTCTCTCTGCTGATTGCCCATTTAGTCGGCGACGCGTTCTCCCCAACGCTGGTCGGCGTGCTCGCGACCACTTTCGATCCAACACACGGTATGCATTTTCAACTTGATACCGCGGGCGCTGATCTCACACGCGCTTTCCTTATTACCTGCACGCCCGCTCTGGTATTGGCCGGATTGGTCGGCACCTTCGGCTCTCGCTGGATGGGTCGTGATGTTGTCAGCGCCGAGCAAGCCGACCTGGAGCGCAAACAGCAACAAGAGGTGGCATGACCTTTGCATGATCCGTATAGACAGATTGTGTTGGCTCGCGTATCATTAGAGGTGAGCCGAGATATATTATGCGACGCGGTTGATGCCCGTCATACTGCCAGCCGTTGCGTGTGCTCATACACATACAACGCGGTACTGCGTAACGATCAGCAAGATGCGTTAAGAGGAAAACAAAGAGGAACTATGATCCATTTCTACGACTTAGCACACATAGATACCGAGCAGCGTACGCGCCTGCTACGTCGAGCCGAGCTGGCAATCGATGATTTACTTGCGTACGTACGCCCTATCGTAGAAGCTGTACGCGTACGCGGAGACGCCGCGCTGATCGAGTATATGCAGCAGTTCGACCACGTGCACCTCACGCCGCATAGCCTGCGCGTAAGCCCCGCGGAGATCGCGCATGCGCACGATATTCTGGATAAAGAGGTCTATCACGCGATCGAGCATGCTATCAGCAATGTTCGTCTCTTCCACCAGCGACAAATGCCCCACGAGCAATGGTTTAGCGAGGTCGCGCCTGGCGTGCTCGCGGGCGAAAAGATCACGCCGATCACCAGTGTCGGCCTCTATGTACCTCGCGGCAAAGGCGCTTTTCCTTCCGTCATGTACATGTTAGCTACTCCCGCTAGCATCGCTGCTGTGCCGCGCATCGTCGTCTGCACTCCACCCGCGGCTGATGGTTCGGTTGATCCAGCTTCTTTGGTCGCCGCCGATCTGTGTGGCGTCCACGAGATCTACCGCGTCGGTGGTGCCCAGGCTATCGCCGCCCTGGCCTACGGCACAGACAGTATCGCGCCCGTGCGTAAAATCACTGGACCGGGCAATCCCTATGTATCAGCCGCGAAACGCTTGCTCTACGGAACCGTCGATGTCGGCTTGCCCGCGGGTCCCAGCGAGTCGATCCTGCTCGCCGACGAAGACGCGGATGTAGAACTGGTGGCACGCGATCTCCTTATTGAAGCGGAGCACGGACCCGATTCGTCTAGCCTGTTGGTGACCCACTCACGCTCCCTTATAGACGCGATCCAGCAGATTCTGCCCGCCAGGATCGCTGCCCTCCCATCTCCTCGCCGACAATTCTGCTACGAAGGCTTTACAGGAGAAAAAGGCACTGGTGGCCTGGTGCTGACCAGAGATACACATGAGTCCGTCACCTTCGTGAACGAGTACGCGCCCGAACACCTGGCTGTGCATACGCGCGAACCCTTCGCGCTACTCCCTCAGCTTAAGAACGCGGGTGAAATCCTGCTCGGCCCATACGCGCCCATCTCCATCGGCAATTATAGCCTGGGCACCAATGCCATCTTGCCCACCGGTGGCTTTGCCCATACCTTTTCGTGCACATCCGTGTTCGATTTCCTGAAACGCACAGGACTGGGCTATGTTACCGCTGAGGGCTACACGCAACTTGCCGAGACAACCCGTCGCCTGGCAACATTCGAGGGCTTTCCCGCACATGCACAAGCGGTAACTGAACGCCCCAATCCGTCTTACTCTCAGCGTTAGAAAAGTAGGCAGCTATGACTGTTGCATCATAACCTGGAAAATATGGCAGACTACTGCTCAGAAAAGGAAAGATATGTTATAATGCCCCCTGTAGTTGACAGTCTGGTAAGTCTGGTAACAGATGCGTATAATGAAAACACGTTGCGCGGATACCGCTTTTTAGTGCTCTCATGAAGAGTAAAATGGAATGTGTGGAGCGATATCCTTGAGCATTATGTTAAAATATTCCCTGGAGAAATTTCATATCATCTTAAAAAAGGTTTGAGTAGCGGCAGAAACTATTGAATAAACGGTG
Source organism: uncultured Dictyobacter sp. (assembly GCA_964657925.1). Classification (GTDB taxonomy): domain Bacteria; phylum Chloroflexota; class Ktedonobacteria; order Ktedonobacterales; family Ktedonobacteraceae; genus Dictyobacter. The sequence goes on along the minus strand of CAZZWK010000002.1, from coordinate 86,444 downwards.
CAAACGACTCTATGGCAAATAATTATTCGTCAGACTCTCAAAATGCAGTGCCTCTAAATAATCCTGCTCAAGCACAAAGTGAGCGAGATAGTGGTTTAGCGGACAAACCAAGCACGCCATCATCCTCTAACAATGGTGTACGTTCAACTGAAGAAAACAAAGACCGCCGCCGCTTAGCTGCGGGTACCGAGCTTTCATCTGGTCGTTATAAGGTCGAGAAATTGATTGCTGCCGGTGGCATGGGCGCCGTGTATATGGCTACTGACACACGCTTCAACCGCCCATGTGCGGTAAAAGAGATGCTCGACGAGTTTCGTAACGATAACGAGCGTTCGCAAGCGGTCGAGTGGTTCTCGCGCGAGGCCACCCTCTTGCTCGATCTCAATCATCCCTGCATCCCTCGCGTCCGCGATTTCTTTACTGAACGCAGCAAATACTATCTGGTGATGGATCTTATCAGAGGCCATACGCTGGCGGATATGTTGGACATCCAGGAAAATGTAGTCGAGATCAATGGTGTCCGTGGCATTACAGAGCTACGTGCCCGCGACTGGACACGCCAAATGTGCGGCGTCCTCAGCTACCTGCATCGCCAAACCCCTCCTATCATCTTCCGCGATCTCAAACCATCCAACATTATGATCACGGATCGGGATGAAATTAAATTGATCGATTTCGGTATTGCCCGCACGTTTCAATCACAACAACAGTCGACGGTGATTATGACGCTCGGCTATGCTCCACCGGAGCAGTTGCACGGCATGCCAGAGCCGCGTAGCGATATTTATTCTCTCGGCGCTACCATTCACCGCCTGCTTACCCGCCACGATGCGACAAACAACAAACCAACCATATTTTCTTTTCCGCCCATTCGTTCGCTGCGCCCCGATGTTTCGATCGCTTTTGAACAGGTCATTATGAAAGCTGTGTCTCCCAATATCGATCAACGTTGGGCTGGCGCCGATGCCATGGAACGTGCCCTGCTCAATCTCCCCCCCATCACCGTTGTGCCACCTTTACTGCAAAACCAGGGCATGCAGACGAAACTACCTAACCAGGGTCAGGCGCTCACACCTAATATGCCCATCTCCGTTCCCCCCCTGGCATCGCCTCAATCTCTTCCATCGATCGCGCAAAATCAGCCCGCTACTTCGTCAACCACGGGACCTGCTGGCAGTTACATCCTCACTGCGCTCGGTCATCTGACCGCTAACCCACCCAGGGTCGATCCAGCCTACGAAGCAGTCACTTACGCGTACTCTTTGGAGCCCAATAATGCGCTCGTGCACCAGCTCTTCGGACGCGTCTTCGCTCATCGCCTTCCCCATACACCCATGTGGATCGATAACGCCTTGCGCGCGTACAATACATCTCTGCAACTCAACCCGAACAATGCCGAAACGCATAAACTGATCGGCGATATCTGGTTGTTCTTGCGCCCCAATCTCGCCTATGCCATCTCCGAATATTCGCAGTCGTTGAAGTTGAATGGGCAGGATTTCGAGGCGCACGAACGCCTCGCGCAATGCTATGAGAAAACCAATCAGCTCGATGCAGCTATACGCGAGTATCAAGAAGCCGTGCGCCTGGCACCTCCACAGCCCCCAACCCTTCGCGCTGGCCTCCATTATATGCTGGGCCTACTGGCGCATCGCGCGAATCAATTACCACTCGCCGAACATTCCTTCGTTCAAGTCCTGGTGACCAATCCCGGTGATAATCAGACGCGCTTCTTGTTGAGCCAGGTCTATGAACGCGAAAATAAATTGGAAGAAGCCTTTACCCAGTGCGGCTATGTTATCGGACCTTTGAGCAACAATCCCGCGGTGCAACAGTTGTATTATAGTTTGAAAAATCGCTTAGGACGGTAAGGGGCAATTACATATGCACTGTCTATCCACCATGAAGGGAACGTTCTAATGAGTACGCGTCAAGTCATCACCAGGCGGCAAGATGCTTTGCATTTGCTCCCTTTCTCTCTACTCGTGGGACTCATCCTGCTCTTACAGGCTGCGTTCCCCACCCACGTCCTGGCCTCTCCCAAAGACCAACCCCCCGTGCAAACGTCGGTGTTGCGCTCAGGCGTCTCCGTCGTTCGCCTCGTGGTCTCCTATCGTAGCTCCGCTGCCCGTAACACTATTCCTTCCATGCAATGTACAGGGTTAGGAGTAGTAGTGGCGAGCGATCCAACCAGCACCAACGGCTCTAACTCCACTCCGAATGCCTACAAAACCTGGATTCTGACCGATGGCAATCTGCTGAATCCAAACGGTGCTCCATCTTGCCTTTCCTCTTCCTCCAATACTATGCTGTCTGGCATAGATGTCTACATGAGTAATGGCAATAGCGGCTATAGTGCAACCGCCATACCATCCACCGGACTGTCACCAATCGTTGATGCTGCCAAAACTGCCCAATGCCTTCCCACACCTACAGAGTGCGCGCAAGAGATCGCGGTCTTCTCGCTGGACTCCTATACTCAGCCCCTACCAGTGATAAGTTCTGCATCGAACGCTTCAAACTCTCCCTCGGTCAATCTCTCAGAGCAACAGGTAATCGCTCTCACCAATAGTAGTAACAGTTTGCCAGGAGAGATCCTGGCCTCTAATAACAATCCAGCTAAAAGTACTCAATATAATATGAGTCTACAAAGTTATCTTTCCCCCAATGAGTTAACAGTACCAGATACCACTAGTGGAACTGTGGGTAATCAAGCTGATAGTACACCGGTCGCTACGACTGCTCCGACCCCCGCATCAGCTTTGGATCTCGAAGCCGGTACCCCTCTCGTCGATAGCAACGGCTATTTCAGTGGTATGCGACTCAAAAATGGTACATCCCTTCCCTATTCAACGATTGAGAGTACAATCTCGAATGCTCGTTTGGGTATCTCTGCTGCCAACTCGACGAACCCTGTGGAGTCAAACTGGCAAAGTGGCATCAATGCCTACAATCAACACAGTTTTACACGGGCCCAAACCGATTTCCAAAATGCGTTCAATGCCAATCATAGTTTCTTGCGTGCTCAACAAATGGCTGCTCTGTCCGCACAGATGTCGGCCAATTCTGGCACCGCACAACGAGGCCTTGGTCCACAAAAATTGGACTCGATTTCCCCTTTTGCTTATATTCGCCAAAACTGGCGGCCCGCTCTGGTTGCCCTGGCTATCTTGCTCATACTGGTGCTTCTGGCTTTTTTCCTCACACGTTCCCGTATCAAACGCAGGCATGCGCTACGAGTAGAAATGGCCGAGGCCAACAAGCAGGCATCTTTGGAGGCTTCTCGTATCCGGCAGATGGAGGAAGCTCAAGCCTCTCCTAACGTTCATGTCGATACTGGTCATCTCCCTGTAAGCAAGAGTACTGGTTCACTACCCCAACAATCACCAGTTATGCAATCTTGCCCACATTGCCATCAACTAGTAACTGTAGGCAGTACTTATTGCCCTTCCTGTCGTGCTCCCTTGTCCCCCTCGGAGTCAGGCCATCATCTGCGCATGCCCGTGGGACAAAGTGCTTTCCCGACCGCACAACCCGTGCCAGTGTCGTCGCTGCCACCTATGCCCCAACTTCAATCTACCCCGGCTTCCACACGTATCGCGGCTGATCAACCAACCATGGTCCCACCTCCACCTCTATCGATTGCAGAACAACCGACCCGTGAAATTGGTCAGCAAGAGCAAAAGCCAGATGACGAAGATGGAGAAAAAACAGTTCCGTTCGCTCTGCGCCAGGTGAACAAACAGCATTTTGGCTTGCTCGTAGGTACACATACCGACCCTGGCATTAAACGCAAATATAAACCCAACGAGGATAGCCTCTTCGCTGCCCAGGGCCTGCTTTCACCATCCCAACGACCGCAGAACTTTGGCCTCTTTGTGATCGCCGACGGTATGGGCGGCCACGCTAATGGCAAGGATGCCAGTCGCCTGGCAATCCAGACCATCATCGACCACCTCTTGCCCGAACTCTCGCAATTGAATGAACCTATGCCCGATCAACGCTATGCGCAACTGCTGGCCTCCGGCATTCAACAGGCCAACCTCGCGGTACACGACCATAATATGCAGCAACGCGCCGATATGGGCACGACCGTTACCGCCGCCCTCGTCATTGATGCGATCGCCTACGTGTCGAACGTGGGCGATAGCCGCACCTATCTCTATCGTCCAGGTATCGGCCTGCGCAAGGTGACCAATGACCACTCGGTGGTCGCCAGTCTGGTCGAAGCAGGCATCATCCAGCCCGATGACATCTACACCCATCCCAAACGCAACCAGATCTATCGCAGCCTGGGCGAAAAGCCAGATGTCGAAATCGATTCGTTCACCGTGCAACTGCAAATGGGAGATAAATTGCTCCTCTGCTCGGATGGCCTGTGGGATATGGTGCGCGACCCCAAAATAGAATCGCTGGTCTCCACCCCCGATCCTAATCCGGATAAAACTGGCGAGGCACTGATACAGGCGGCATTAGAAGGTGGCGGCGAGGACAATGTGAGCGTCATCGTGGTGCATGTGACCGATTCGGGCACGGGTGCTCATACGGCCACGATGTCTCGCATCCAACTGCTGGCGAAGCCAGAAACGGTGCAAATGCCACAATTGTCCTAGTGTGGTCCTGCTGGCACCTAAAATTGTCGCACCTTCCTGCCTGTGCTATAATCGGATTAGCATTTCTTCGCCTCCGTTTCCGAGATGGATGGCGTCTATTGGGAGGAACGGCTTGTGTCTACACCAGCTAGTCTTGGATATTTATATGCAGGCATTATGCTCGCCGCTGGTTTCGTCTTCGTCCTGCTTGTGACGACGATTGAAAACATCTTCGCGCCGCATAAGCCGACAAAAGAAAAACTGCAAACATATGAATCAGGCGAAACCCCTATCGGCACCGCCTGGAAACAATATCCACTGGGCTTTTATGTTTTCGCTCTTCTGTTTGTCGCTTTCGATGTCGATATCGTCTTTATCGTTTCCTGGGCTGTCATCTTCAAGCAATTAAGCATCTTTGGTTTTTGTGAAATCGTCTTCTTTATTGTTGTGCTTGCTCTCGGTCTGGTCTATGCGTGGAAGAAGGGGGTTACTCGATGGATATAGTCCCACGTTCTACTAATATCCCCAGTGCCACTACTGGCTATCGTGACGAAAACGCTGCTCTCGCACGCGCGCTCGCTCCTATCGCGCAGATCACCAGCAAACCGGTCAATCCCAAACTCCAAAAAGGAGACTACCTGAGCCTCGATATCGATCGCCAGCATCTGGTTGCCGTATGCCGCTTCTTACGCGACCAGCTTGCCTTTGATATCCTCGTCTCCAACTCTGGCGTCGATATGCTCGATCACCTGGAGTCGGTCTACCATATCCGCTCAACAACCCGTAATCAACTCATCCAACTTAAAGTGCGCGTCGAGCAGGATCTGCCCGAGGTCGATAGCGTCGTCTCGGTCTGGCCCACTGCCAACTGGCTTGAACGCGAGACGTACGATATGTTCGGTATCCGTTTTACTGGTCACCCTGACCTGCGTCGCATGCTGCTCGATGACGATTTTGAAGGCTACCCTCTGCTCAAAACGTTCCATCAGGTGCCTTTTACAGTAAAGCCACGCGCGACCACACAGGTCGATCCCAACATGGCGGTTGCGGGCCAATTCCAACAACAACACCTTGAACGTGTGGTGCAAAAAAAACTGGGACAAGGCCTCGAAGAACGCCTTCACCCCGGTACTCCTACGTTCTTGCATACTCAGGAATCAGTGCAAAAAACAGCGAATGTGGAAGGCTCATCGCCTGGTGGTAATTCGTCTGTGCCTCCGCAACAGGCGGAAGAGAAAAAATCCTAGCGAAATACTTATATGTCATGTGTATACGTCATGTCTCAAATGTTCGTGAGAAGAGTGATTGAATCGCGTCATGCCAAAAACAAGTAGAGTACATAGAAGAAAAAAAGTCGTGGATGCGGTCGTGAAGAAGCCGCAACAAACAAGAGTCACTAGCGCGGTAGAATTACAACAGGCACAGCCTGCCCTTTCCGCTCCACGTGCTCGCTCCGCGGGCGCGGTGCAGGGCACCCAGGGAATGATGATGTCAGCACTGGTCGCGCTGGGCTGCTGGGGACTCGCCGCCTACTATACCTTCATCATGAACGATAGCAATCACTTTCTTTTTGGTGGGTTCGCGGCAGCACTGGCGTTGTTGTGGTCTTTTAGCTTCGGTCTGCGTGTGCGTAGGTGGCAGCAGAAAAGATAATCAAATTCAGAGGAACCTTTATGGCTACAAATCAAGATACAGATTTCATAGATGGCGCGGATCAACCTGAGGGCCTAAAATCTCAAGAGATGCTGCTCAATATGGGTCCGCAACATCCTAGTACCCACGGGGTGTTGCGCCTGGTGCTCACACTGGATGGCGAAACCGTCACCAGTTGCACACCCGTGATCGGCTACCTCCATCGCGGTATCGAGAAAATACTGGAAAATCGCCCCATCATGGGCGGTATTCGCTACATGGATAACGCTGACTACCTCTCTCCCATGCTCAATGAAACCGCATACGCGGGTGCAGCTGAGCAGGAGATGGGTATCGATATCCCTCGTCGTGCCCAGTATATCCGCTTGTTGACGAACGAAATGCAGCGTATCGCCAGCCACCTTGTCGGCGTCGGCACCTATCTCAATGACCTGGGCGCGGTTACCCCCATCCTGTGGACCTTCCGCGATCGTGAAGGTATCCTGGGTCTCTTCGAAGCCCTCGCCGGTAGCCGCTTCAACGTCAACTACATGCGCGTCGGTGGTGTCCTGCATGATTTTCCCGCGGGCTGGTTGCGCGAATGCGAGGCCTTTCTCAACCGGCTCGAAAAAAATGTATACGAGCTGATCCAGCTGATCAGCGGCAACGAGATTTTCGAGTCTCGCACACAGGGCGTCGGTTATATCGATCCACAACAGGCGCTGGCCTATGGCTTGACCGGTCCCATGCTGCGCGCTAGTGGCGTCAACTGGGATCTACGCGTGAATCGCCCCTACATGGCCTATCGCGAGGTTCATGTCAATGTACAGGTTCGTCAGGAGGGCGACTGCTACGCTCGTTACGCTGTGCGTGTCGCTGAGGTGCTCGAAAGCATTCGTCTCTGTCGCGTCGCCATCGATAAAATGCCCGGCGGCCCCATTAGTGTGCGCACTCCTATCGAGCTGCGCCCGCCACGTGGCGAAACCTACTTCGCTATCGAGGGCAGCAAAGGCGAGCTCGGAGTGTACTTTATCAGCGACGGGAGCGAATATCCCTGGCGCGCGAAATTGCGTGGACCATCCTTCGTCAATTTACAGATCGTGCCCGAACTCATGCGCGGCCATAAAATGAATGACGTGATCTCGATTTTGGGTAGCACTGATATTGTCCTGGGCGAGGTCGATCGCTAAACACAGTACCTTATCCTTTGTCGAGGCAGGCGTTCTTATCCAACACATTTATCCCCTGCCTCTTCCAGATGGAGTTATCATATGCTTGCAATTGTTAGTGCCGATGTTCCCTGGTACCAGTTTATTTTCCAACTATTGGGAATAAACGCAAACGGCCATACTGGTGTCATCTCCTGGTCCTTCTTGCAGTTCGCGGTGGCCTTCCTTTCCATTTTCGGTTTCGTCTTGACCAGCGCGGTCATCGTGATCCTGCTCGAACGCAAGGTGATGGGCTACATGCAGGACCGCGTCGGACCCGTCCATACCGGCCCCTGGGGCTCTTTACAGACGGTGGCCGATGTGATGAAGCTGCTCTTCAAAGAAGATATTCACGTCGGTGGCTCCGATAAATCTCTCTACATGTTCGCCCCCGCCGTCTTCATGTCTCCGGTAATTGCGGCCTTCGCCGTCATTCCGCTCTCTCCCTACATCCAGCTACCCGGCAGTGGCCTGGCAACCGGTATTATCTACCTGATCGCGATGAGTTCAGTTGATATTGTCGGCCTGATCATGGCTGGTTGGGGCTCCAACAACAAATACTCGTTGATCGGTGGCCTGCGGTCCGCCGCCCAGATGATCTCTTACGAACTTCCTCTGTTCCTCGCACTGGTCAGTATCGTGATGTTCACCAGTGTGCTGGCCGGTCAGCCCGGCTTCCCTAGCTTCGGGCAAAACGGCATCGGCTCGATCTCGCTGCTACAGATCATGCAGTTTCAGAACTCGGCCTATCCCGCCAATGGTATTACGCCCATTCTAGACTTCTTCTTCAAAGGCTTCACTCCCTGGTCCTGGTTCTTCCTCTTCCAGCCACTGATGCTGCTCATCTACTATATCTGTGGCGTAGCCGAAACTAACCGTGCCCCCTTCGATCTGCCCGAGGCTGAGTCGGAACTCGTTGCAGGTTACATGACCGAGTATAGTGGTATGCGCTGGGCCATGTTCTACCTGGGCGAGTATGGTAACATGCTGATCGTCTCCTCGATCGCGACTTACATGTTCCTCGGTGGCTTCTCCGGCCCCGGCGTCGGCTACCTGACCGGCCTGCACTCGCTCCTGTGGGGCTTCTTCGGCAACATCCTGGCCCTGGTCTACTTCGTGCTGAAGGTCTACATCATCGTCACGGTCTTCGTCTGGCTGCGCTCGACGTTGCCACGCCTTCGTGCCGACCAGTTGATGCAGTTCGCCTGGCTGATCCTGATTCCTGTCACCCTGACAAACGTGTTGGTCACCGGCCTGTTCTACTTCGTCATCACCGGCCTCAACCTGCCCACCTGGGTCTTCTTGACGGTGATTGCCGCTGTCAACTGGGTTGGCCTCTTCGCGTTCTTCCGCCTGGTCACCCGTGTCACCACGTCAACCACGCGCAAAGCGCAGGCTCCCGGTATCCGCGCACGATTGCGCGAACAAGCCACTGCCCCGGCTTTGCCTTTGCCCTTGCGCGACGCCGTTCCCACCCGTGTCGCTATCCCGCAAAGCGCCAGCGCCGCTACCAGCAGCAAAGAATAACATGGATCGCGTAGGGCAAACCACGTGTTTGCCCTCTCGTCCTGCTTGCTCTCTAAATCTGGCTGTGGTGGTCTGTGCCGCCCTTCCCGCTCGCTCCATCCAGGATTTCGTCGCTCTAACACAGGCTGCTGGTTACAACGTATGGCTCATCGCGACCCCCAATGCCCTCACATTCATCGACCTGCCACTTCTGACTCGTTTGACGACCCACCCTGTTATCAGCGACATGCCCACCGCTGCAGATAGTCTTCCAGCCTTCAACGCAGTCGTCATTGTTCCTGCAACCTTCAACAGCATAAAAAAATGGGCACAACGCGTGCCCGCTACATTTGCCCTCCATTTTCTGCTCCAGGCCGAACAACAACATCTGCCCATCCTCGCCATCCCTCGCGCCAGTGCCGAACTCGCGCAGGACCCCGCCTTTCCTTCTAGCCTGACTACCCTTCAACAGCGTGGAATCGCTGTCTATTACCAGCCCGATCTCTATCCCCCCAACAACAATGTTCCCTGGCCCGTTATTCTTGCACAGGTACAAAAACTTTTATCATGAAGAACACGTCAATTTTATGAATGTACCGGCGTCTGCTCCTCCGAAACTGTCTCCGTAAGGGGTGGTGGTGTGGTCTCACGAAACACGAAGCGTTTGGCGACAAAAAACTGGAACAAAAAGCCGCACACAATGCCGAAGACATTCGCCAGGTACGGGTTGAAGTGCAGACCGTATTTGATAAGATACGCGAAGATTTGCGAGGAGATGCTGACCAGTTGCGCCTTCAAGGCCCGTTTCACCCACTCCGAACGCCCCTCAAGCTTCTGGTCATGGTAGGTAAAAACTTGATTCAGAATAAAATTGATCGTCGTGCTCACCTCGAAGGCGAAAAAGATCGAGATGTAGCCTGCGATCGTCCCACTCCCGAAGATGCGCGTAAAAATAAAGAGTGCCAGTAGATTGATGGGTATCCCAATTCCACCCACCAGGCCATAACGAATAATACGTAGCGCGAAAAACTTTTGTATCAATTTTTGTATTTTTGCAATCATCACAACAAGCCTTTATCTCTATTTAAAATAATGATGTCATAATATAGCTGCTAGTATAGAACCTCCTGGCGCACATTGGCTAGCCACCACCCTCCGAAGGTACTAACAAAACCCTAAAACCCTCGCAATGTCACCAGCGTCCATGTCAATGCCATCCCGAAAAGCGAGCCCGCCGTGACCTGCGCGATCGTATGGCGTTTGAGCACCACTCGCGACCAGCTCACCAGAATGAGCAATATGAACGCGGGCAACAAAATTCTGCCATAGAGCATATTCAGCATAGTGATGACTGCCGCTAGCGACGAGGCATGCATGCTGATCTTCCAGCGTAACGTAATCAGCATCAAAACGATGCTACTGATAGCATTGAGCAAAAGAATCGTTTGCATACCTCTGGGCGCGTGTGCCAACGTCAGCACAACGAAACCGATCACGCAGGAGCCAGAGCTGAAAAGATAAGGTCCCGTCCGTTGTGACCGTACACTGACATCTACATCGCTCAACTTGCCAAGCGCGACGCCCACACCAATATAGATCGCGGGTCCGATGCTGAGAAAGCACAAAGTGATAATAGCTAAGACGAAACCGTTGGACGCATGGATCGCCAGCGCGACGAGTAGAAGAAAGGGTAATGAAATAGTCACCGGGGAAAACGCTGTGGAGAGAAAACGCGCGACATTGATATGCCATCTTGGCGGTGATATCGCGGTCGCTTCTTGTTCCTCATGCTCCGATAGAGCCGTATTTTCTGACATCAAATAAACGTCCTTTTTGCTCCCATATGCAGTAGGTTCGGTATAGGTATATGTTTTAAGCAAAATGCCATGAAAACTAAAAAGATGCAAACTAAAAAAAAGTAGCCTGCCGTGCTACAACAGCATACCCAAGAACAGCGCTTGCTACGCGACTGAATGTTTCACCGTCTCCGCTACACCAGATCTGTGGCTCTCCCTGCTGGTCCTGTTGCGGATGCAGCATCTCCTGATCGTGAAGCAGCGAATCTGTGCGCCGCGCGATCGCCGCGCCGCTATCGATCACCTGCACCTCCGGCCCTACTACATTCTCAATCGCGGGACGTAGCGCGGGAAAATGTGTGCAGCCAAGCACGATAACATCTACGTTATGCTCTATGAGCGGACCCAGGCTGTGTCGCAATGTTTCATCCACAATAGGACCAGCCAGCTCACCCCGTTCAACCAGTGTGACCAGTTCGGGACACCCAACGGAATAAACCTGCATATGCGCGGCAAAATTCTCGATCAATGAACGCAAATAGCTTGCCTGCACCGCCCGATTTGTGGCCGCAACCCCGATCCGTCCTACCCGCGTGAGCTGCGCCGCCGGTTTGACCGCGGGCACTACCCCCACAAACGGTAGCTCATACTGCTCTCGTAACGCGCTCAATGCCGCCTGTGAGGCGGTATTGCAGGCGACGACGATCAGTTTGACCCCTTGCTCGACCAGAAAATGGCACGCGCGTACCGTCAACGCGGTAATCTCATCCTCGCTCCGCGTGCCATAAGGACAGTTCGCGGTATCGCCAAGATAGATATACTGCTCATAGGGCAGGTGTGCGCGTAATGCTGAGAGAATCGTCAATCCGCCCGCGCCCGAATCGAACACACCAATCGGCGCGTACGCGAGCTTCTTTCGTTGCTGCTGTTCGCTAGTAGTCTGTCCCACCAGCGAATACACTTGCTCGTCAGCATGATCATCATGAAGCGGGTATCCCCACTCAACACCGCCAGCGGGACGAATCTCGTGCATTGCTCCCTCACCTCCTAAGTTTACACACTTGCATAACCTTTTTCATTATACCGAATTTTGTCGCCCCACGGTTGATTTTGCTCTCTTTTCCTATCTCAAGACAGGCTAAAAATCCGCTGCCAACTACCACTTGTTAGCGTTGGACAAACCGTGCATTTGTCATCGTTACCTCACCTGTGCCTACATGTTACATAATTCTAACATTCCTCTAACACTTCTCCTACGCGGATCTAACACTTCCTATGTCATACTATTGATAGCAAAAACAAAGGGCATGCGCCCAACTCCATGCGTTCCGTGGAGATTCCTGTTTGTAAAGTTGATAACAGACGTTGCAAACAATGCGATAATTACTGAAGCATAAACCAATGACTACCATGAAACAAGAGGCATTTGATATCTACAATGAACAGAGCCATGCGCGTCATGATATGTCGCTGGCGGCAACATCTGCGCGTCATGATGCGCCACGTTGTGCGAATTGTGATATCGCTATCCTCTGGTCGCCGACAGTGGTGGACGGAAACTTCTACTGCTGCACCGGTTGCGCCGCTGGTGGTCCCTGCTGCTGCGATTATTCGCAATATGCCTCGGTAAAAATCTCAGGTGTTATTCACTATGGTCCAGATGAAAAGGCTTTGAAAGAGTCTTTGAATTCATAGGTGAAAGGAAGTGTAGATCGTGGCTAGTATCCGTCCTGTTGGTGATCGCGTGGTTGTAAAGCCCGCGGCTAAAGAAGAAGTAACCAAGAGCGGCATTGTTATCCCCGATACCGCCAAAGAGAAACCCCAGGAAGGTGTCGTCATCGCTGTCGGCAATGGCCGCCTCCTGGATAATGGTGATCGCTCTCCCATAGATGTCCATGAAGGTGATCGCGTCCTGTTTGCGAAGTACGGCGGTACCGAATTCAAACTGGACAACGAAGAGTATCTGGTTCTTAAAGAAAACGACATCCTCGCCATCATCGGCTAAGATGCTCGTTGTACTCATGTAAGCATAGAAATTCCCGCTGTACTGTGGAATGAAGGGAAAGGTAAATAGATATGGCAAAGCAGCTTATATTTGATGAAGAAGCTCGCCGTTCTTTGAAAAAAGGTATCGACACTCTCGCGGGTGCCGTCAAGACCACGCTCGGCCCCAAGGGTCGTAACGTCGCGCTCGACAAAAAATTCGGCGCACCCAATGTCACCCATGATGGCGTGACCGTCGCTAAAGAGATTCAGCTTGAGGACCCATTCGAAAATATGGGCGCGCAACTCCTGAAAGAGGCCGCGACCAAGACCAACGATGTCGCCGGTGATGGTACCACGACCGCGACCGTTCTCGCGCAGTCCATCGTCAACGAGGGCCTGAAAAACCTCGCCGCAGGCGCCAATCCCATGCAGCTCAAACACGGCATCGATAAAGCTACTGAGGCCGTTGTTTCTTATATCCGCGAACTGGCTGTGCCGGTCGAGGGCAAAAAAGACATCGCGCAGATTGCCTCGATCTCCGCCGCCGATGAGCAGATCGGTGCGTTGATCGCTGAAGTGATGGATCGCGTCGGCAAAGATGGCGTCATCACTGTCGAGGAGTCGCGCGGCATTAACTTCGAGACCGACTACGTCGAAGGTATGCAGATCGACAAAGGCTACATCTCTCCCTACTTCGTGACCAACTCCGAGAAGATGGAAGCCACACTTGATAATCCCTACATCCTGATTACCGATAAGAAGATCAGCGCCATTCAGGACATCCTGCCCGTGATCGAGAAGATCGTGCAGCAGGGCCGCCGCGAAGTGGTTCTGATCGCTGAAGATGTAGATGGTGAAGCACTCGCTACCCTGGTCGTCAATAAACTGCGTGGTATCCTCAATATTATCGCTGTCAAAGCCCCTGGCTTCGGCGATCGCCGCAAAGAGATGTTGCGCGATATCGCGGTTCTGACCGGTGGACAGGTGATCAGCGAGGAGATGGGTCGCCGTCTCGATAGCGCCACCCTCGAAGATCTGGGTTCCGCTCGTTTGGTGACCGCCCGCAAAGAGGATACGACCATCATCGAAGGCCACGGCGACAACGCCGAGATTCAGGCCCGTGTCAATCAGATCAAAGCCCAGATCGATGACACCACCAGCGACTACGATCGCGAGAAACTGCAAGAGCGCCTGGCAAAACTGTCCGGTGGCGTCGCAGTCATCAAAGTCGGTGCCGGTACCGAGGTCGAGTTGAAATACCGCCAGACCCGCGTTGAGGACGCGCTCTCCGCCACCCGCGCTGGTGTCGAAGAAGGTATCGTCCCCGGCGGTGGTGTGGCCCTGCTCACATCCGTCGAAGCTCTGGAGGGCAATCTGGGTCTGACAGGTGATGCCGCGACCGGCGTCGGTATCCTGCGCCGCGCTCTCGAAGAGCCGGTTCGCCAGCTCGCCGCCAATGGTGGTAAAGATGGTTCGGTGATCGTCGAGAACATTCGCCGTCAGCAGACCGAGAAAAACAACAAGCACATCGGCTACAACGTGCTCGCCGATACCTACGGCGACATGTTCGAGTTCGGCATCGCCGATCCCGCTAAAGTCACTCGCTCGGCCTTGCAGAACGCCGCTAGCATCGCCGCCATGATCCTGACCACCGAGGCCCTGATCACCGACCTGCCCGAGAAAGACAAGCCCGCCGCTCCCGCCATGCCGGAGTACTAGGACTCCCTTCTCTCGCAAAAAGAACTGAAAAGCGTTCCAGCCTACACTGTAGACTGGAACGCTTTTTTCTTTGCCGGTAGATTTAATCCGCGCTCACCGCCTCCGCTTTTGCCGCACTGCCCCCTCCAGCCTGTGGTGCTGTCTGCTCGGCCCTAACCAGCCCGACATTGATCCCACCCTGGCTGAACTCGGCCACACGCGGTAACGGCTCACCATTTGCTGTATATTCCTCCTGCGCCTGTGCCGTTGTCAACGCCTTCAAGACCGCGTGATGCCACTGGTAAGGGCGCAGATTGGCCGTTTTCCCCAGTTGCTCTAGTAAACGTGCCGCCAGCGCGCTGATAATAGGTGTGGCAAAGGATGTCCCCGACCAGTAGGCCCACGCACTCGTGTTCGGCGCTTTATAATCGCCGGGCAGATCATCAGCCGAAAGCGCCGGATAGTGATCGGAAGTATAAAGCCCCAGCAGCGCGTCGAGCTTGTTGCGATCCACATCGATCATATGTGCGGGATCGAAGGGTTGCCCGCTCTGTGCCGCTTGTATGGCTGCTGCTGCACTCGTAGGAAAAACCGGTACGGGTATACCCCCACCGTAGGTCGCAACCCCGTTGTTCTGCGCTGACCCTGGCGTGACCGGATAATTGCTATATGCCGCCGCGTGCCCACTGCCATCGACCGCACCAACAGCGATAACCTCAGGGAAGGCCGCTGGATAGCGCGGCAGCATGCGTGCCGTCGTGGTCTGCATCATGCTTGGCTGAACTGGTGGTAACGTCTGGCGATTGTCCGAGTCGTTGCCCGCCGACCCCACAACAACCGCGCCCAGCGTGGTCAGCGATTGCATAACGGCGTGCAAGTTCACAGTCAAAGGCTCGTGATCCGTCGTGTCATCGCCCGACCATAACTGCGAGAAATCCTCCTGGTGTGGTGTCGTCACCAGACTCAGGTTGATCACCACCGGCTTCCCGTAAAGGTCTCCTTGCGCGCTGGTATCTGGATTCAGCTTGAGCATCCGATTATGAATGCTCTCCAGGGCCTTGATCAGTACCGAAGCGCTTCCCACACCGTAATCGTTGAGCACACGCACGCATTCGATCCTGGCTCCAGGCGCGATATCGCGAATCAATCCCGCCACGAACAATCCATGGTCGCTCATCTCGTAACCCGTCAGGCGTCCGAAAATGTCGCGACCGGTAAAGGGCTGCATCGGATTATCGTTTTCCAACACGCTCGGCACAAACGGTTCGTTATCTGGATCCGTAAACACGAATGCGCCGTTCTGCCCACTCATCTGCTGCGCGATCGTTTGCAGCAAAGGATTCTGCTCCCCGGCCAGTTTGGCCGCGTTTAAGACTTGATCCGTGGAGGGACGCGTATCGAGCACGAAGACTGTGACACCTTCGCCCGTCCTCTGCTGCAAATCTTGCGAGATATCCGGCAGCATCGTGTGCCATTTGCCACTGACACTCTCAGCGGGAAATGGTGGCGACAACGGGCAACCATGCGTACCACACCCGCCGGTAGCGGGCGTGCTCGCGCATAACCAGTTGGGCGCGGCATTCAAAATAGTCACCTGGCTATTGTTCAACAGGTCGCCGCGCGCGCTATTGATCTGATCGATAATCCAGCGTGTCTCGTCGTTGTAGTTGGTAGCGTTTGTGTTATACACCGATCCAACACTGCTCATCACCGAGGTGCCAGCAGTCGAGTACGGACTGCTCTTTTGCAGTGTGAAAAAACAGGTGACGAGCGATCCCTGGCCCGATGGATGTAGAAAGATATGCTTCCCCTGTAGATCGGTCAGATCATCGCTTACAACGTTTATATCCCCTGTGTCCGATCCGTTCTCATAGTCGAAGTTAGGACCCGATGCACTGTTGGTGTTATCCGCTGTGAACGCCCGCAATGTATAACCACGCATCGTAAGAAACTGGTTGAAATCATCGAGATGCAGCGATTGAAGAATTTTTGCTTTTCCCTCGGAGGGATGGAGATTAGAATGAAATGTGAGCGCGATCTGCCTGTCGAGCCAGTAGATCGCCATTTTGCTCCACCACGGTCGCCCAGAACTTTGCGTATTTTGCATACCACTCGCTCCAAAACGTATTGACTACTCTAGAACAGGAACTACAAAACGTTCTTTCCCAAAAAATGCCCCTACTCATCCAATACTCTCAACACTCTAATGAACGCTCACATCTTCTCCTTTTGTATCATAAGTTTTGTGCAATATTGTCCGCATCGTAGAGGGAAGATTGATCGACCGGTGGCAAGAGATGCAACCCGGTTCTCCGCCACGCGTTTGCCCATGGATCAGGAACGGTCCGCGTTGTAGAGGGAAGATTGATCAACCGGTGGCAAACCACGCGTTTACTCGTGTAGCAGGAACGCTTGTTAAAGAAATGCGAAAGAGAAGGAGCATTAAAGCGAAATCGGTCCCGTAGCCCCAACTAGATGAAATGCTGCCCAGTAATAGGGATGGCTATAGACCACATCAGAGGACGCCTGCCTCAGTAGCGTACATTGCGCCGCTCGCAATGCTTCGATCCGACTGGCTCCCGCGAGCATGTTCTGGTAGAAAAGTTGCATCAATATATTGGTTGCGTTATCCTCGACCGGCCATAAACTCATTACCAACGCGGCAGCGCCCGCGGCAAGAAAGGCCCGCCCCAACCCCAACTGTTCATCGCCACCACCCGATAGCGCCAGCCCCGTCTCACACCCGCTCAAAGTCACAAGTTGGCACTCACGCAGATTCAGCCGAAATGCATCGATCGCGTTCAACTGCCCATCCGCCAGGCGCACATAGGAAAAATTAGGTGCATCCAGCCGCAGCTTGCCATGCGTCGCCAGGTGAATTAACGGGCGCTTTTCTGCTTGACTGATGAAGTTCTCAATTGTAGCCTCTTCTTCAAGGTAGCTTGTGCCTTGCAGCAGGTCCGCCAAAAATTGTGCCTCCACCACCGCTCGCGGCACATTCCCATCCTCGGAATAGCCAAGAACGAGCGGCAATCTCTTCTCCCCCACCACCTCGGATCTTTCACGTACCCGCCGCCCTTGCTCCATGAAACGCCCGAGAACATTCGCCGTGGGTAGATAACTGACCCTAAAATCCTCGATCACGAAATGCTTCCCGTTATGCAACGCGTGAAACGGCAGGTTATGCAATGGCCCATAAGGAACAATGCGCAGTGTGTCCTTTTCCTCCGCACAAGAATCGAGCACAGGCGCAAGCAGCAATTGATACAGCTTTTGCAAAATACGCCGTATCCCCTGTTGTGGTGGATTAGTCGGATGTATCCAGCCTCGCGGTTCAAGATGTGCGTAGAGCGGCGGTAACAGTCGCTCTAACTGCGACATGGCCCCGGTGTCTTGCACCGTCCTGACCCCCTCGTGATCGATCGCGAAAATGACCAGGGTCGCATTATGCAAAAAGTACGTAAGTAAGAGTTCGTTGGGCGCTAATTTTGATTGTACTGCCGCGATATCGACATCCACAGCACTCTCTATCAGTTCTTCTCCCGCCACCATATCAGCCTCGGCATCGAATTGCTGGAGGTAGAGACGCTCGAAAAGCTCGTTGACCTTTGTCTCGCAGCGTCGAATCTCTCGCTCAAGCTCTTCACGGCTCAATTCGGGCGAAACCGATGGATCGAGCTTTGTGAGTTGCTGGCTGTACGCGCGATAGTTTGTTTGCCATGTCTTCAATTCATTTTGCAGCCTGAGTATGGCTGCATTTTTGCTCTGTACCCACCTGCTCTCACTTTCTTCCGTGGCCTCGCTGGCCTCGTCTTCTTTCAATGCCCATGGCCGATCGAGAAATTGACGTAATGCGAGCGAACGTGCCCGTTCAAGATAGCTGAACGCCTGGGCTGGCTGCTCCCATTGCAAATAGAGTGCGATAAGTGCCTCATACACCGTCCAGGTCGATCGCAGAAAGGAGGGGCGTAAATCAAGCACCAGATTCTTCAAAATTCCCTCTATCTGCCCAATCGCGGCCAGGTAATGTTCCTTGGCGGCACGAACATTGCCTCGTAGCTGAGCGATCTGCCCCAGTAGATAGGAGGCTTTGAAATGCTGCTCCTGGAAACGGGACTCTCTGGCCTGTGTGATGATCCGCTGGCAAAGTCTATGTGCCTGTTGCAAAAGAAGGTTGTCGTGCTGAGCTTGTGACTTCCCCGCTTGTTTGATAAGTGCCTCGGCCATAATCAAGTTCGTACTGACTACTCGTGAAATAAGACCCTCTTCAATAAATAGCGTTTGTAGCTGGTTCGCAAGCCTGTATGCCTGCTCCGTTTCGCCCATTTTCAGCAGTAGCTCGGCCTGCTGAAGCTTGATGGCGGTACTATGATGGCTCAGATGCCCCTCTTCAAACAGGATCAACGCCTCGTCAAGCGTGGTTAAGGCTTGTTTGAATTGATGGGTCGCGCTCAAAATGGTGGCATACTCCAATAAAGCATCACCCAAATCCAGTGAATTCGCATATTTCTTATGCAGTTCTACCGCTTCAGCAGCCAGCGCGCTGGCCTCTTGCTCACGATTCACTTTCACCAGGCAACTGGCGATACGCATCATACTCATAGGAATGCCCACAGTATCCTGGAAGTGAGTAGTATTGATGTCCAATACCTGATAGTATCGTCTTAAGGCTGAACCGTAATTACCTCGCATCTCGTCCATCTGTGCTAGGCTGGTCTCCACATTGCTGACTGGCCCCCATGCTCCCAACGTGCTGAAACTCTGTCTTGCCTGTAACAATAATGTGCTGGCCCGATCGAAATTGCCCAACCACGAATAATTTCGCCCCTGATTCAGCCTTGCTAGCGCAATCGCGTGTTGAATTATCTCCTCACTCTGGTCCGTAATCGTAGGAAGCACAGAGAGGATACGCTCATAAATTGCCAGCGCTTGCCCGTACTGTCCAATCTGCGAGTATAAGACCGCCGTATTATGATCGATAGTGCATACCTGATACAACTTTTTATGTTGTTGCAGCTTCATACGCGCCTGTTCCGCGCCCAGCAACGCCTTGTCTGCATGCCCGATCCAGCCCATTGAGATCATCCAGCCAATGCGTGAGCGCGCCCAATTGACTTCATCTCCTGCCTGCTCGAAAAGAGTGGCCGCATCGTTATAACATTCGATCGCCGCCTGCTCATGTCCGAAGATAGAGAGCGCATCACCCTTTGCCATCAGACCTAGAGCATATGTAGAGTCGTCATGAATAAATTTCCCCATGAGAAGAAGGTGTTCCGCCAATTTGAGCGAAACGGAGGGATCGACAGCGCGTTGTTGCAGGGAATTATCTTTAAGCTCTTTAGTGAGAGTACTATAATCTGGAAGCTTTTCGCCATTTTCGCCTGTTTCGTGCAACGTCGCCTGGGTGC
Source organism: uncultured Dictyobacter sp. (assembly GCA_964657925.1). GTDB lineage: Bacteria > Chloroflexota > Ktedonobacteria > Ktedonobacterales > Ktedonobacteraceae > Dictyobacter. The sequence goes on along the minus strand of CAZZWK010000002.1, from coordinate 66,618 downwards.
GAGCATCATCGAGGTGTTTGAGATACTCACGCAATACGCTTTGCCCATCCTCCAGATTAAAGCTACGTAACTTTTCGAGCAAGCGTTTTATATCTGTTGTAGACAAGAAAATATTCTCCGAGAGTAGGGCTATAAATAAGTGTATCTTCCCTCAAAAAAGGAAGATAACGTTAGCATACCTTACTCGTCACATTTTCTCAATATGAATATCTTCTACCACTATCTCTACATCTGGTAAATAAAGAATCATAAGATAATTGCCATTGGGAACGTCCTGAAAAGTAATAGTTCCCAGGTCGTCTACCTCCGCCTTCAGCAGTGGCATCAGATCTGGATCGTCTTCTTTGCTCAAGGCGCGTTCGGCTCCCGACGCTATCTCTGCCTGTACCGCCCGATAAAGCGCGGCTTTTGAGCCTACAAACGCTTCGATATCCACCTCATCCTCTTTACTGGAGAGCATGCCGAGCAATAACGTATCATTGTTGCTATCACGCGAGAGATGCAGGGAAAGATTGATCGTGTTGACCTGATAGCACCGCGGCCAGTCACGCGTAGCCGCGGTGTGTCCTTCGCCACGTACTACCAGTTCCTTCTCTGGCACGATGAATTGAGCGACCACACGATGAAATTCTACCGGTGAAAAATCGAGTATCGTTGGTGTGACAAGATCAGTATCCTCAACGATCTCTTTCATTCCTTTGACTTCCTCCGCACATAAAGGGCATAGTTTAAGATGATCGTGAATAGAAAACATATCTGTAAACGAGAGCCGATTTAAACAAAAAGATTGTAGCTTCTCTATATCGGGACATTGCGAACGGTACAATTGTTGTAATAAAAGAGTATTCAATTGAGTATACTGACTATATTCGGCAAACCGCTGCTGACAGATCTCACAGTGCTCCAGGTGATGTTTCGACGCTTCCTGGAGCGTCTCACCATCCAGCACATGTTTTAAAAGTTCTTCTTCGCTCGGTGCATTTGAACTTATACAATCCATCATTGCGTGTCCCTTATCCAGGCTAGTTTTGTGTACCGTACTCATGATCTATTGCTATATAAACGTCGCACATTTTATTTTTAGATGACCACTTTCAGTATGTACTGTTTACGGTAAGAAGAGGTTCCATCCTCTATACTGTAATACTGTCACCCAATTTCCAGCGAATTTTGGGGGCATTCCGCATAATACGCTCCATGATGTTTCGTTTGAGACGATAAATCTCTTCCTCGTTTTGAAACTCGTTGGGACAAAAACGGATGATCTCACGCGGTTTCAGATTACAATGAAAGTGCAGATAGGCTACACGTCTCTCTTTTTCACTCGGTAAGAGATCCCGAATGGTCTGCCACAACTCACTCTCATGATAGGTATCTTCGGTCTGCGGCTCCGCCGGGTGCCCATGTTCAGGAATCTGCTCAATATTATTACGGGCGAACGCGCGTAATGTATCCATGATGGCGCAGTGGAGGCATAGCCGTAAATAGCTCAGTGCTCCCGCTATGGTGCTGAACGACATCGATTGATCGCTCACGGCCTGCCAGAAACGCCGAAAAGCATCGTCGATATACGTCTGATCGTTCTCGTAACGCAATGCCAGCTCTTTGTGCGAGTGCCCGTTCAACCATACATGCACATTGTCACTGAACTGGCGCTGCAACACCTGCCACGCCGATTCATCACGCAGTTCGATCGCCCGACGCAGGATCTCAAGACAATAGCTATCATCACTCGGCAACTTACGACGATAGTTGGTCATCTCGCGCACGCTGCATTCTCTCAAAGCTTCCAGGCTCATTGCGTGCAATGCTTTATCCATACCCATTACGTCTTCTCTACTTCCTCTTCTCTTCAAATGGACGAGAGTAATAAAACGCTTCTACTCTTCAAAAGACGGATTTTAAGGTCTTATATCAAACATTCCTTCTCGGGGAAAACAGGGCTTTTATCGCCCGATGAGAAGAAACGATACATTGGATGTTCTTCTTCCTTGTCAGGAGAAGTGTATGAACAATCAGAAGCGCATCCATGCCGAGACCTGGGAAGCGGAAAGAAGTGGGTATTTCTTCCATGCCCTCTCCAGTGTAATGGAAAGATAGCGAGTTCGTCAAGTACTCGCCTGACGAGCCATCATCCCTCTTCCGCATATGCCTCTATCTTGATCATCTAAGAAATATCTTGCTCTCTTGCCTCTTTTCTCTAAAACAGATATACTTTATCTGTACATAAAGATACCTTGAAGATCCGTTCTGTACAATGGCCCAGTTAACCAGAAAATAGTGGAACGTCACACAAAAAAAGATTGTGACTCGATTATGAAGCAACGCATTTTGCTGGGTATTGATGCGAACTTTTCTCCCGCGACGCAATACGCTCTGCGCTCGCTCGCTAACCTGTTGCAACCTCCATCCTCCACCGTTTCATTCATCCTCCTGCATGTTATCCCCCTCTCTCACGTGATCTTCGAACCTTCCGACTACTATGCCGACCACTTCGTCTCGTTTACCGCCTCACTGGAACAACGTAAAGAGGCCGAAAAGGTGCTCCAAAAGGCACAAACATTCCTCCTACAACACATAGATTCTGAAGCAGTAAAAGTTGAACACGTCATCGCGGTCGGCGTTCCTGGCGAAGAGCTGGCACGCGTGGCCCACGAACGCCAGGTCCACCTTATCGTAGTAGGTAACCAGGGTAATACCCTTCCACAGCGCCTCCGACGCTTGATCAATGGCAGTGTCTCCCGCAAAATCGTACACCTCGCCCCCTGCCCCGTCATGGTGGCGTCCCCACCTCTTCCCTTACGCACCGAAGATCTGGTCTCCTGGTATGAGCACGCGCTACAGCAGTACCTCCATGAGCACGAACACGAACTCACCGTCTTAACAACTTCCCAGGTCGCATCCCTGTTTTTACCCGCCACCCAGCATACCCCTGGACAAAAAGAGACTGCAGCCGCCCGTATTGCCCTCGACAAACTGGTCAGCTCCGGTCTCCTCTGCCGCCACGCCCTCAAAGATGAAATCCACTACGTCAATGACTAAACAACATACAATCTCTACTATTGAAACTCACGCAAACACTGACGCCAGGCAGAGCTTTCTTGTATTCCAACGCTACACTACAACAATGTGCTCAATTTCTCTACCTCGTTTACTGGTGCCTGACAAGCAAAATTCTGACACACGTACACCGTGGCTCGCCCATCCTTTAGCGGTCTGTCCGCCAACAAAGCGATCGCTTCCGTCGCTACACGATCCGTTGGCTCCGCACATGCCAGCACACTATTGGGCAAGAACCGCTCGTTCACGCACGCCAGCAACTCCTGCGTCTCTTTATCGTCTTTATCACCCAGGACCGCGACCTCTTTGCTGGCCGAGAGCACGAAATCAAGTGCCCCAAGCACATAGCCAAAGGATTGTGGATACTGAATCATCACATCGACCAGCGATTGCAGATAACCATCCGCCCGCTCTCGATATGCCTGCTCTTCCGTAAAAGCCGTCAGCCTTAGCAACACATCGGCCATCACGCTGTTGCCACTGGGTGTGGCGTTGTCCATACGATCTTTCGGACGGCTCACCAGCTCCTCGTGATCGGTGCCGGTATCGAAGAAGCCACCGTTTTGCTCGTCCGCGAACAACGCTATCGCCTGGTCCACCAGCGACCTCGCCTCGCTGAACCAGCGCGTCTCGAAACTGGTCTGGTACAATGCCAGCAAACCATCGGCCAGGAACGCGTAATCTTCCAGGTACCCGTTGATGTGCGCTCGCCCATCCTTATAGGTCCGCAGCAGTCGCCCATTTTGTGTCAGTGTGCCTAGCAGAAAGTTCGCGTTGCGGCGCGCGATCTCCACATAATCCTCGCGACCGAATGCTCGCGCCGCCTCGGCGAAGCTGCGCAACATCAGACCATTCCACGCTGTCAGCACCTTCTCATCTCTACCTGGCTTGATGCGTCGCTCACGCTGCTGAAAAAGTATCTCTCGGCTGCGTGCCAACGAAGCGCTCACTGCCTCCACCTCGCTATGCTCCTGACTCGCGAACGCATCCAGTCCCTGCTTTACATGCAGGATATTTTTGCCCTCGAAATTGCCCTTTTCCGTCACATCGTAGTAACGCATGAACAGGTCCGCATCCTCGGCTGATAGCACACTTTTGACCTGCTCCGGCGTCCACAGAAAAAACTTTCCCTCTTCTCCCTCGCTATCGGCGTCCTGCGTGGCGTAGAACCCTCCTTCCGGTGCGGTCATCTCGCGTGCTACATAATCTAGTGTCTCCTCCACAACGCGTCGATAAAACACATTCCCCGTTACCTGATACGCATGCAAGTAAACGCGGCTCAAAAGCGCGTTGTCGTAGAGCATCTTCTCAAAATGAGGCACCAGCCACTGTGCGTCGACCGAATAGCGATGAAATCCTCCCCCCAGTTGATCGTAGATACCCCCGTGAGCCATATGCTGTAGCGCACTATCGACCACCTCCATCTCCGACGGCAACGTATCGCCATCCTCCCGCGCTAATTCCCCTGCTCGCTCGTGCAGATAGACGCGCAGTAAAAAATCCAGCGACATCGTGTTCGGAAACTTCGGCGCACCCCCAAATCCACCATTCACCTGATCGGCATCCTCGCGCAGATTTTTGCTGGCCGTCGCCAGAATTGCTAATGTGGCCGAACCCGGCTGCATCGGATCTTTGACACGCAACGGTGCGCTACTCTGCTGCTGTAGATAGCCCGCGATCTCAGCCGCCTGCTCCTCGACCTCGTTGCGCTGGCTGCGGTAGGTCGCGGCAATGCCATTGAGTATACTGACGAAGCCAGGCATCGTCTGTGCCCCGTAATGTCGGTCGCGTGGAGGAAAATACGTTCCCCCGTAAAAAGGCCGCCGATCGGGCAACAGAAACATTGTCATCGGCCAACCACCTTGCCTCGTCATCAACTGTAATGCCTGCATATAGATGGAATCCACGTCCGGTCGCTCTTCCCGATCTACTTTGATGGAGACAAAATTCTGGTTCATCAACACGGCAATCTCTTCGTTCTCGAACGATTCGTGCTCCATCACATGACACCAGTGACAGGCCGAATAGCCAACACTGAGCAAAACTGGCTTGTCCTCTATCTGCGCCTTCTCGAATGCCTCATCCCCCCACGCATACCAGTCCACAGGATTGTGTGCGTGCTGCAACAAATACGGACTTGTCTCCCCTATCAACCGGTTCGTGTACTTCTCCTGGCTCTCATCTGTATGTTGCTCGTTTCTCTCAACCATTTTTCTTCTCCTCTATGTTCCATGATGCAGGCGCATCCAATAGTCCACGTAAGGCAAACTTTGTGTGCCCACGAAACTCACAAAATATTTCTATTCAATAATTGTATCTACCTCTGTCTTTATATGCGTCTCTCAAGAAAACATAACCAGAGGCAAAGAATCTTCCAATTTAAGCAGCATCAAGCAACTTTTATAAGAGAACCAAAAACTTGCATACTCTCTATCCACGACCAGAATGGTTGATTCTATGCCTGGTACTATCAGGATGATAGGGCAATCATACCACTTGTATCTTTGCCCTAATCTCTACCGTATAAGTATCATATACATATAATGACTATTTTCATCAGTTGTGGGAACCGGTTCTCCCGCTCATCCGATAATTGGTGCATTCAGTAACTAGTCAGGTAACCCGCATAGCCGCGTCCCCTTATGGGCGCGCATGCCTTTCTTTCCTGTATGATTTAGTGGATGCACCAATTATCGGCCCTCATTCTTAGAAACGAGGTGACCCTTTAAATCACTATTTCCGTCACGATTCGTAGCAACAAAACGTTCTTAAAGAAACAAGCGTTGAATAAGTGGTGCTATCATCACCGCAATCGTTCCTATCCCTAGCCTTGTCGGAGTCTTTTTGCATGCCTGATCCGCTCAACACCGAAGAATTATCTCCCATCTCATTGCCCTCACATGATCATAATGAAGAAGCAAGCGATGACCCTCACGCTAACGTGCAAGCTCTAGATGAAAATAGCGATGAGATCATGCGTACCAACCTACCAGAAATTGATGGTGAGATCGATCAGGTGCAAACCGAGGACAAAAATGAAGTCGAAAGTGGCTTATCAAACACTACCCTCGCTGAAACATCTGACCCCGACACACAGTCAGCCACTCACACAAATATCTCGCTCTTCTCCCCATTTACCACGACCGGTCGTCTACCGGTGACGCGCGCGCTTGCTCCCTTAGGTAATGGCCTTTACGGACCGCTTGCCGAGCGAAAAAATACTGCACCCATGCCCTTCTTCGATTGCTTTTATGAACTACCTACCCTTCACTCTCCGACCACCTTGCCCGAAACACAATCCCAGACCGGTGCCATCATAGAGGATAGTTCTCTTGACGATGCCCTCTTACGCCCTCGTATCACTCAACCATTGGACCTGCCCACCTATCGCCTTACCGACCGCTTGAAACGTAAGTTGCTGAACCGCGCGCTTACCCGCTATGGCAAGATGTCCTTCGTGGGCAAGTTCATGTTAGTCCTGTTATTATTCGCTATTTTGCTTCCCACTCTGGTGACCATCTTTGCCGCCTTCAATACCTATATCCTCTACAAACAGGCACAAAGCGGTCTCGACCATATTCAAAGCATCGAGGCCATCTTTCAAGGTGGCTCCACTAGCGGCACGAGTAGTATCGCGAAATACCTGGATATCAATAAGTTGCGCGCAGCACAGATCGAATTGAACGCCGCCCACGCCAGTTTCGTCCAGGTACATAACGATCTCACACAAAACACCACGTTCACCCTTATCGGCAATGTCTTGCCTCAGCAGGTCAGCAGCCTGCGCGCCCTCAGCGCGATGGCGATCGATGCTACCACCGCAGGCCAGCACCTGATCCCTTCCCTCATTATGCTGTCACCATTAGTCGCGCCCAACTTGAAAACACCGTTTAGCTCATCGCTGACAAGCTCCGGCGATAACGCGCAAAAACCCTTGCTCACACCCCAGATTACCAGCGAAATCCAACGCGATATCACCGTGCTCACGCCTCTTGTACACGATATGTATCAGCAATCTCAAAATGTCGTTGTCAGCTCACTCCCATTGAATGGACGGCAAAGCGGCCAGCTCTCGAAGCTGCTCTCGTTCTTGCCCCAGATCGATACCATCCTGCCCCAGATTGGTGCCAGCATACCCGCGCTCGACTGGTTCCTAGGCGTCGGACAGCCACGAACCTTCCTGGTGCAGACGATGGATCGCGCGGAACTGCGCGCCACCGGCGGCTTTACCGGTCAATTCAGCCCCTTGACCTTCAATGGCGCTCGCATGTCGCAACTTCAGCTAAAAAATATTGGTCCTTACGAAGAGATCGTCGGCGACCAGGCCTATGACGCGACGACCGTCAATAAGGTCGCGGGCAAAGATGCTCCTGCTCCCTACAATAGCTGGTGGCCCATCGCGAACTTCGGCATGCGCGACTCCAACGTCTCAGCCGATTTCCCCACCTCCGCGCAGATCACTATGCATCAATATCAGTACGAGTTCGGCTCGCAGGTCGACGGCGTGATCGTCTTCTCACCCTTCCTCATCACTCGCGTCTTGCAGATAACCGGTCCGGTGAAAGTTCCACTCTACAACGAAACCATCACACCCCAGAATCTGGAGAGCCGCTTGCACTACTACCAGTTAGATAACGCGGGCATCGCTAAAGAGCAGACTATCGAACATGTCAGCGATACCGGCCAGGCACGCAAACTCTTCACGCAACGCCTGTCAAAAATATTGATCGATACCGTCGAGCATCTTCCCTCGAATAAACTGCTGGATCTGGCTTCGCAGATGCTCTATTCGATGAAGACCAAAGACCTGCAAATCTATGTCGATAACAGTTCTGTCGAGAACTTGATCGCCAGATATGGCTCGACCTCCTCCATCGATCGCTCGACCCAGCATGATGGCCTTTATGTCGTGCAGGACAATCTCAGCGCCAATAAGGCCTCGCAATACGTACAGACCTACCTTCATGACACGGTGACGCTTGATGCCAGAGGTGGCGCGACCCACATGCTCCAGGTCAAACTCGTCTACGACCAGCTCGGTCCGGTCTATGGACCTGATACCTACCACGACTATGTGCGTATCTACGTGCCTCCCAGCAGCACGTTCCTCTGGGGCGATGGTTTCGACCAGGGCTACGATCACCCTCTATGTGGCGGCGATAGCGGCCTGAACGACTGCCCCCAGTACGATGTCTACGGCAATGGTCGCTTGCTCTGCCCCGCGGGCATGACGCAATCAGGTCAGGCCACCTCCACCATCAATGATCCCTACGATGGTGAGAACCATCCCATCGATAAAATCGGCGCGCCCACCAATCAGCAGAGCGATGAGACAGGACGCGCTATGTACGGCGGCTGGCTGGTTGTGCCCAAAAATTGCAACCTCGTCGCGACCGTTTCCTGGTACGTGCCCCCACAAGGTCAGCACCCCTATAGCCTGCTCGTGCAACGCCAGTCTAGCACGTTCCCCATCCTCGACCTCACCATCTTGCCAACATCAGCCGCTTGTGCTACCTTAAAAACCGCTGCCCTGTACTATTCCGGCGTCCTCGGCACAACCGATATGACGTTCACACCACCTGTTCTGAAGAAAACAGCGAGCTGCTATCCAACATCTCAGCCGTAAAAAAGAAAGATAGTGTATGTCCATCCAACCACCCTTCACTACCATCACCGATACCGCCATCGCCTACCTGCGCGATATCGATCCTGTGATGCGTACCGTGATCGAACGTGTCGGACCCTGCACCCTCACGCCCGATCCACATATCTTCGATGCCCTCGTTGATGCCATCATCTCTCAGCAGATCTCGGTCAAGGCCGCCGACGCCATCATGTCACGTGTGCGCACGGCCCTGCCCGATGACGCGGTCACACCGGAACATATGGCTCGGCTGGACTTCGATATGCTGCGTTCGCTCGGACTCTCCACCCCAAAAGCCAACTACATGCGCAATCTGGTCGAACACATCACCTCTGGCTCGCTCCAACTCGATCTCTTGCCCACCCTGTCCGACGAGGAGGTCATCACCCAGTTGACGGCAGTAAAAGGTATCGGACGCTGGACCGCTGAAATGATTCTCATATTCTCCCTCGGAAGGCCTGACGTGTTACCCGTCGATGACCTGGGCCTGCTTGAGGGTGCGCGCAGCGCTTATAGTTTGCCGCAACGTCCGAAACCAAAGGAGCTACTGGAGCGTGGAGAATTATGGCGTCCCTACCGCACGTTCGCTACCTGGTATTTATGGGCCATACGTCGTCTAGAAACAAACAATGCCCGTGCGAAAACACGCATTGTCTCTCTCTAACAGGCTTTAATAATGTGATACGATAAAAACTATGGACACACCTGAAGATTATTATGCCGTTTTAGGCGTTCCATTCAACGCCGATCACGATACTGTCAAACGCGCCTATCGTCAGCTCGCCCGCCGCTACCATCCCGACCTGGCCGGATCTGGCGGCGCCATCGAGATGAAACGCATCAATCGCGCTTACGCGGTGCTTGGCGACCCTGAGAAACGCGAGCAATACGATACGATCCTGGGCGGCGTGATTGACCAACGTCGTTCCGTACCCCGTCCTCGTCAGCGTCCGCATACGCCAGTCAACCCTGAAGATGTCGAGTTCTCTGGCCTGAATATGTTCAGTACCCACGGATTCTTCCATTCTGGCGCAGTAATAAATAGCCGCATCGGCGTTATCTCCGCGCTCAGCGCGCTCCGCACAACCTACGGCACCATCATCGCGGCGGGCACGCTCGATGGCAATGGTACCATCTGGCAACTTATCGATGGCGCTCAACGCGAGAGTGACGTTACCGGTGTCGTAAACTTCGCCAGCGACCCCGCGTTCACCGTCGAGTCGCTGCGCGAGTTGCGTTTCTCCTCTGCCGGTTCTCTGCTCATCGGTTGGGGCCGACTGGGCATACACCTCTGGGATGCCTACAAGGGTGCGCGCCTGTGGAGCTATCCTGTGACTGACCGTGCGGTCTCCACCTACTATTCGCTTGACGCCTCGCTGCATATTTCACCTACAGGCGTACGTTCGGTCACGCTCGCGCTCCCCTACCTGGCCGATGGTTCCGTGCGTTCCTGGGGCGTGCGTAGTACCGACATCGTCCACCACGATATCGATCGTCCCAATAGCCTTTTTTTCGATCCCCTCGTGTGCACCGAGGAGACGATCGAGAACAGGCGTTTCTGGGCCGTACGCGCGCGCGACCTTTCACAGGATGCCCGTACCTTCGTGACGCTCTCGTGTGCCAATGTTCCCGACGACGATCAGCAGATGGCGATTATCAGGCGCTGGAACCTGGAACACAAAAAAAGTCCCGTCATCGTCTCCTCGATCCTGGTTGGTCGCTGCGAGGATTGCACTTCGCCCTACGTGATGACTCCCAACGCATCGCTATTTGCCTTCGTCTACGCCAGCAATATGGTGCGCGTCTGTGATACCCTCAATGGTACTTACAGCGAGATCGCCAGTGGCACCATGAGCAGCATCGCTCGTATGGCGATCTCAGCCGATGGACAATGGCTCGCGGTCGCGCGCGAGGATAGCGAGGTGAATGAGGGCGTCATCGATCTCTGGTCCATCCCCACCGGCCAGATCATGCAAAAATTCTATCATCCCTGGGGCATTAGCGCGCTCTCCTTCACGGAAAACCAGTTGATCGTCGCCCTCACCGATGGCACCATCAAAATTTGGCAATCCTAACGCACAACCCAGAGTTTGACAAGAACCCATCAATGAGCGCTTGATAGAACAGTAACTTTGACCCACTCTTCAGAATTCCCATTTCCCTTCGATCATTGTAATTAAACGGAGCGCATCTTGTGAGGTAAGCGACGTGATTCGAGAAGGAACACTTTTAGAGAAGGAAGCTGGCTTGCATGCTTTCTTCGAGGGACAGGACCGTCCATATGTACGTTGCATACTGGCCGATAAAAATGATCCCAATCGCCATTTTGAATGCTACGTTTTCGATGAGCAGGATATCCCGACCACTATCGGTGCATCAATCAGGGTCGAGGTGATCAAAGCGGTCGTCGATCGACAGAAAGGCTCGATCCGCTTCGATTGCCGCCTGGTCAAAACATGAAATCTTGATTAGGAGCGAGGATAATGAAATCCGCCACGCTGCGTCACGCACTCAAAAATAATCTACTCGTGGCTGCTATTCTTATCCTCGCTCCCTTGCTCGGTAGCTTTGGAACATTGATGCTGCTCGCAGCCAATGGCCGTGTTTCGCTGCCTCATCTGGCCTCATCCCTGCTGCAAACCACCTCTTCCACCCACCATTCCTCCTCGACTGTCCATCCTCCGACACTCCCCGCCCCAAAAGCGTTCAAGTTGGTGATTGACAAAGCCGTGAATATGTCCGTGCGCTACCCGACTGATTGGAGCGCCACCACACAGTCCCTGGCGGATGGCTCTCACTTTATCGGCATCACATCCCCCGGAGGGACAACTATCAGTTTCTATCTCTCCCATCTTCCTGCCAACGAAACGGCTTCATATGTGAACGCCAATGGGCTGGATCAAGAAAACATCCAGGGCCTGACCCAGATCCAGAATATTCGTCAGGTTCAGTTTGTCAAAACCTCTGACTATCGCCCCACTATCGGTGGCTTCATCTGGTCCGAGCAGGACGCGACATTCGTCACCACCGAAAATGGGACCGCGACAACAGTGCATTACACCTCGATCGCGGTCCAACATCAAAAAACCTATTATATTATCTACTTCTACCTGCCCGACTCGCTCTATCCCCAGGCCATGCAGAAGTACTTCACCCCCATGCTCAAATCCGCCAGATTCCTCACCTAGATCGATTTTTTACCCTGTGAATTCCCCAACACAAAAACACTACAACCGCCTTCTCGGCCTGTACGCACCTGTGAAAAGCTGAATAATCGCGACTAGAATACACGCGCCGACCAACGCGATCAACAAACTACCACAAAAATGAAATGTGCCCAGGTTGAGCGCATCTGCGATAAAACCACCAATGACCGCACCGATCAAACCAACAACGATATCACCCAGGCAGCCAAAACCACGACCGCGTACAAAAGTACCCGCGAGCGCGCCCGCGATCAAACCGATCACCAACCACGAGATGATATTTCCTGGTACCAGCACGGCACCGATGTGCACGCCGGGGACGACAATGTTCATGAAAGTAGCCTCCCTGTAACCGCTGTTTACTCCGCCAATCGCTCCGTTCGCGTACGACCGGCGCGTATACAACACACGTTCTGTTCTTGATATACGCGCGTCATCGGTGGAAGTTGTACCCTTATTGCCTGCTTACTGTGTAATCACGTTGTTTCGTACGCGTCGACAAACGCGCGCAAAAGCAAGACGAACTCGTCCTGGTGCTCGATATGCGGCGAGTGACCACACTCGGCGAACGCGTGCTCCTGATATGAGCCGCCATGGGCTTTGTAGTCGTTCAACAGCGTACGCACCTGCGTCTTCATCGGCTGTGGCGGAAAAACCTCCGCTCCCGGCCAGCCCGGTATCAATCCGATTTGCCCAAGATAACCCATGTCAAAGAAAGAGCTATCCGCTACGATCTGGTCATCGTTTCCATGCGCCCACAAAATAGGCGGTTTGACCGCGATATCTGCCAGATCGGTCTGATGCAGATATTGCGGTGATAGCGCGTTGATCACCCCCACCTTGCCTGGCGCGACCAGCGGCCAGTTCGTGGATGTCGTGAAGTCACCAGGATAATTTCCAGGTTCAGTCTTTGTCTTGTTCAAAGATGTGACATACAGTTCTTCTCGCTCCGGCGACACGTGAAATGGCGGTTTGAAATAAAACGTATTTATCGTCGTGCGTGGTGAAGTAGCATCGCTGCCCCGATCTTCACTCGCCACCCTCTGCACGAAATCGACGTTGACCGTCCCCGCACCGCTTCCCGCGAAATCAGAGCAGGTTGCACTTCCCTCCGCGTCGCGCGTACCCCCAAACCCGAAAGGCGATCCCGGTGATTCGAGTACGAGCGTGCGCAACGTCTCCCAGTGTTCGATCGCGTACTGCATGACGACGTTCCCACCCAGCGACCAGCCCAGACAGTGAAATGTTTGCAGACCAAGCGCTTGCACGAAGGCGTATAAATCATCTGAAAAATCGCGCACACCTCGTGTGGCATCCACTGGCAGCGTGTCACTATCGCCATAGCCGCGCATGTCGAGCGCGTAAATCGTGTACCGTCCCGATTGCGCGAGCTCGTGCATACAATCGACGAAGAAAAGGGACGAGGAACAGTTTCCATGCACCAGCACGATCGGAATCTCTCCACTGCCCGCTTGCAGATAAGCGACAGTCAGCCGATCCGTCCGTATGGTGTGCTGGCTAATCTCGGGCCACGCTAGGCCAGTCTCGTGCGTCGTCATACTTCGATCCTCCACAGTGAGCAAAACAGAGACATCTTTGTCTAGAGTATAATCTGCGTCTGCTTGTTATGCAAGGATGGGTTTGGACAGGTTAATCTTGAAGTTTATAAGCATGTCAATATGGCTCTTTCCACACCGGTTTGTGTTTCTCATGAGCGGCTGTATGCTTCTTTGCCTCCTCTTCGCTTGCCGTCTTGAA
>CAZZWK010000002.1:12308-52850 GCA_964657925.1 uncultured Dictyobacter sp. | reverse complement strand
CTTGAAGTCCCGCGTCGCAAACGCTAATACGATCAATATCGCGATTACTATGATCCAAACAAGCTCAACGCTCATCTTCTCTCTCCTTTCATCTTATGCTATTTCATCTATCTCCATAGACGTTTCATTATGGGAGAAATAAAAGAGCGTAAACGCAGAAAAAAGCATGCCTCTGTCCTTATGGACATTGTCGCGCCCTGCCAAACTATGATAGGCTATCAACAGAATCTGTCATTCTTGCTGAGGAGCTTCTTTATTGTGTCCCCTGTCCCAAAATCTACGTCCGCTGCCCGTACGACAACGCAATTCGATCATATGCCGCGTAAACCAACTCTCTTGGGCCTTCCGCGCAATGTCTATATCCTGTTGATTTTTACTCTCGGCAAGGGCTTTCAATTGACAATCGCGGCCCTCACCCTCAACTACTATGTGCATAGCCTTAGCTACCGGCCCGACTTCATCGGCATATTTAGCGCTGTACCCGCCATCGGCTCGCTTATCAGCGCGCTGCCTGTCGGTCGCCTGGCCGACCGCATCGGGCGTAAACCGGTGCTCTTGCTCACGGCTGTGCTATCGCCCCTGTTCCTCGCCCTCTGCGCACTCGCCACTTCGGCCCCGTTGTTACTGTTGCTCGCGTTCATCCAGGGCCTCTGCTCGACTGGCTACTGGGTAACCAACCTGCCGCTACTGGTTGAAAGCACCACCGAACGCCAGCGCGTAGGCGTGCTCGCCATGAATAGCTTCCTATTATTGGGCATTGGCGCGCTGGGAAACCTGTTAGGTGGCGCGGTACCAGAGCTGGTCGCCGCTATTCTCCATGTCTCAGCCGCCAGCACACTGCCATTGCGCTGGGGCGTGTTTACCGCCTCCGCGTTCACGTTCGTCTTCGGTATCCCGCTCTGGCTCTTGCGCGAACCTCAAAGACTACACAAAAATGAGTCAGAAGCCTTGCCTGTTACCCCTGGCACATCCGAAGCCTCTGCAATGATTCCATCACAAAAACTCGCTCTGCCAAAACCGAAAAACCGCTTGCCCACGTTGCTGTTCCTGCAACTCTTGCTGCCTGACCTGCTACTGACGACCGGCGAAGGCTCCGTGGTGGCGCTCATCCAGATCTATTTCGTGCTGCGTTTCCACCTGCTCCCCGGCACACTGGGCATCATATTCACTTTCTCAGGCCTGATCGGCGGCATCTTCTCGCTGACCGCTCCCCTTTTCGTGCGCCGCTGGAGCAAGCTACGCCTGATCGTCGCGGTCCAATATCTCACCTCGCCCCTGATGATCTTGATTGGGCTCTCCCCAACCCTACCCTTAGCCATCAGTGGCGAATATGCTCGCTCGTTCATGCGCACGTTGATCGATCCCGTTTATGCTGCCTTCGCCATGGAACGCGTCTCCGATCGCTATCGCGCTACTCTGGCCGGTTTCTATTCGATCACCTGGAGTATCGGCTATAGCATCGGACCCGCCGTTGCCGGTTGGTTGCAGACCGATATCAACCTGTCTGCATCGTTCATCTTCGGCGCGCTCTGTCTCACCATCTCTCCCACTCTCTTGCTGCTCTTTTTCGGCAAGAGGAGTATTGCCTGATGCTTTATCTATCTTTCTTGCCCTCGTCGTCAAATAAGGAGCAGTTCCTGGTCTAAAACACCCACTTCTTGCCTCTTTTATGAGCATGTATGATAAACTGAAGAGAGCGAAGCCACTTTGGGTGCTCTCTGTCTTTCCCGTTGCTAGAGGAGTGTTGCATGCGGTCAGGTCCCGTCGGTCGTCGTCAAGTAGGTGTAAAAGATCAGCCCTTGCCTTTTCATTCTCCCTCTTTTCAAACCTATGCGCCCTCTCCACAACCAACACCTTCGCCACGACTAACACCGGTACCACCTGCGAGACGCGCACCACTGGCTCCAATGGAGGGCTGGCTCCCTCTGCTGCTCACGGCCATCGCTCTCTACTGTATCGTCTTCGGCATCATCTCCGCTAACTGGGTATCCTCGGATGCCGCCCTGCTGACGACTTCGGCTCTCGGACTCCTGCTCGGTCTGGCCGTGGCGAAAATCCCCTATCTGCCGCAGGCCTTGCTCCACATTAGCGCCTGTGTCATCGGCTACCTCATCGCCTATTGGTTTACCAGTGTGATTACCTTCCATTCATCGCCGAATGCGCTCTTTCTCGATATCGAACGGGCTTTTACCGGCCAGATCGGCTTTGAGTCCGTGCAGGATAGCGCGATGGTCTTCTCCTTCTATCTCGCCTTTCTGTGCTTCTTCCTTGGCTATTTCGGCTGCTGGCTGGTCTATCGCGCCCACCTCCCCTGGCTCGTCGCGCTGGTCTACTGCGCCATCATGCTCATGAATCTCAATTATGTCGATGGTAGCCAGCACAACGTCGTTTTGTTGCTCATTATCATGCTCGGTGCGATCCTGCTACTGATTGCTCGTATGACCATCATTGTGCAGATCGCGCAATGGAAACAAGAAGGCCTCTATACCGACCACGCCTGGATTCAAAAGATCACCGGTCGCTGTATGCAAATCGCCTGTATCCTCACGCTAGCCGCCCTTCTCTGTAGCTGGCTCCTTCCAGTCCAAAATCAACCTACCAGTGGTAAAGTTCTCTGGAGTGATTTGAATAACGATTGGTCCAACCTGTTCAATGTCCACGCAACGCAAACGAGTCATGGGCAGGAGCAAACGATCAACGATATCTTCGCCAAAAGCCTCAAGATCACCAATACCGTCACCCTGCCCGCTGGCGATGTGCTGACCTATACAAGCTCAGACCACCAACCACACTACCTGGAAGGCTTCACCTACAATTTCTACGACGGCCATACCTGGACCAGCTCGGCCAATACCATCAAAACAATAGTCCAGGCGAAAAAAAATCTGCCAGTCGACCCCATCAATGCTCCAGATCAAACAACCATAACTACGAACGTCAAGATGCTGCAAACGCTGAACGAGGAACAAAACTATATCTTCGGACCCTCGCAACCCGTGCGCTTCAGCGTTCCCACACTGGTAACTCGCGATAACACACAGGGAGCCACCAGCGCCTGGATAGAACAACAAGGCTCGCTTACCACCAACGTTTCTTATCAGGTGACTTCCGCCTTACCATCCCTTGATCCCAATGCCCTCTCCGCTATTCCGCTGCCTGCCGAAAATAAAGATCTCTGGTCGGCTGATCCCTACTACACCCAATCCAGTTCGCTCTATCTCGCGCTCCCCAAAGACCTCTCACCACAGGTCACCCATACGACTGCCGCTTGGACCAACGACTCCACCAGCGCCTACCAGGCCCTGCAGCAGATCGTGGCCCATCTGAGCGATACCACCCATTTCAAATATTCGCTCGATAACCCTGCCTTGCCCAAAAATAAAGATGTGGTCGATGTATTGCTACAGACAAAAAGTGGCTACTGTACCTACTACGCGACCGCCATGGCCGTCATGGGCCGTCAACTCGGCATTCCCACCCGTGTCGTCAACGGCTTTAGCTCCGGCCACTTCGTTCCCACCAGTCAGGGTTGGACTATCAGCGGCACCGATGCCCATTCTTGGGTGCAAGCCTACATCCCCGCTTACGGTTGGCTAAACTTTGATCCCACGCCCGGTTTCTCGTTGAACAACCAGAGCCAGACCCAACCGAAAACGCCGACCGCAACACCAAAATCACAGCCCACAAAAACTACTCATCCAACACTCCCTAAATCGACCCCAAAGCATGCTCATACCAATAACACGAGTTCCGCCGCCTCGGGCCGTATCCTCCTCTTCAGCTTGCTCGCACTTCTGCTGTTCCTATGCATCATCGCCATCCTTCTCGTTTATACCACCAAACGTCGCCAACAGACATTGTCAGTGCCCATGCATCCCGCCAGTTTCTTCTTGCGCCTCTGCCGTTTGTCCGCTCGTTTTGGTCTGGGACCCCGCTCGTGGCAGACTCCCTACGAGTATAGCGCGATGCTCAGCCAGCAAATGCCCTCCCATGCCAGCTTCTTCTGGTGTGTCGCCCATCTTTTCGTTCGCGATCGCTGGGATAGCGTCAGCGCGCCGCCCATGCTGAAGGAACAAGAGGTACAGGCGCTCAGCCAACAATGGCCCCGGTTGCGCCGTGCTCTCTTCATATCTACCCTGCAACGCTGGCTACCACGAAAAACCTGATCACGATTACACTAAAATTTTCTAACTTCCTCTCGCGTAGGGCAAGAGATGCACCTGGGATGCCTGCGGCATCTCCACCATGCGTTTGCTCACTCCTTCATCATCCTATAGCATATTGTATCAATATGCTATAGGATATATCATCGTATGTTACAAAATTTCTTTCACCTCGTTTTTCTTATGGAGACAAAAATCCTGTAACATATGAATGGTATGCATGCATGATGGGAAGGTGAAGATGGTGGAAGAGGAAGCACAGACAACAACACGGGAGCCTCTGCTGCAATGTACTTATGGTTTCTATCGGCGTCGCAAACTCTTGCAACTCTACACAGATTACCTGCAATTGGATAACGAGACGTATGAACTCGCCGACCTGCTCAGTATCGAACCCTCGTACCACATTTTGTTTCATACATGGTTCGTCCACCTCGCGTTCTATTTTCGTGAGCACGATATTAGCGCGCACTTCATCACACAACAGGAAAACGTGCGTACCATCGTTCTTTACCTCTCTCACTACCACGACCTCGTCCGCACGGGCGCTACCTCCGCTTTGCACACTCCAGACGATTTGACGCGATTCATCCAGGCGCATGCCGATGAACCCGATTATCAACTCGACCTGTCGCCTACTCAGCAGCCTTTGGAACAACCCTTTACAACTCCCCCAAATCGTTTCGCCAACCTCCTCGCGACCCTTCCCGACCTGTCGCCCTTGCCTGGCCTGCCCAAAAAATCCCAGGAACGCTTCTGGCGCTACGCCTCCTCCGATTCCATTCCTACCACACCTGCAAATGACCTGCAAGAATCTCCGCCAGGCACTCCTATGCCCAACGATATCGATAGCCACGCGACTATAACCCAGCAGGTTGATCCTGCGGAGGGTCCACGCGCGACCCCCATCATCTATAATGCCGATCCTGCCTGGCCCTGGCTGGACGAGGATCAACGCCGACGCGCGCATCGCTTGAAAAGTCTACAGGTCGAGCGTGAACAACGTCTGCATGGCTTCGACGTTGAAGCATTCGCCAAACGCCTCAGCACCGAACCTCTCCTACCCATCACCGTACCCTTACGCCTGCATCCTGCTGAACAGGCCTATTATTGCGTCGATGCTGCCCTCTGTGCCGAGCCTCTGCGCGTGGTGAGACACAACAAGCAGCGCTACTCCCTCAAAGATCGCGGCAAACTGGTTTTGACGGACCAGCGTATCATCTACCTGGGCCGCAAACGCCAGATCGTAGTCAGCTACGACCATCTACTTCAGGTCGTGCAACTCCCCGATGCCATGGCCGTTTTCGCCGAATACTGGGCCAAACGTCAGTATTTCGCCATGCAACGCCCACTTGCCTGTGTGATGTACCTCAATCGCATCTTGCGCGATTACCAGCAAACCCTCTCCGCCGAAGATTTCCAGGTGCGTACCAGTTCTGACGAGGATGATCAGGCTACGATCGTTATCGATAAGAAAAAGCTCCTGCACGCACAGCGCAACTAGCCTATGAGAAAACTATCGTATGAGCACCGTAAAGCCGTGGGAAGCCGAACAACGCTGTCCACAATGTGGTATAACCCAACCATCCACGGCTTTCTCACAGTCTAGAACACGTACCCCTGAACGAGAAAAGATTTGTCGCGCGTGCGAAAAAATCAATCGTCAGATCTCAATTTTCTGAATACGCCATTCGAAATGCTCGTGCAGCAGCATTTCTTTTCACCCACCAGCTTCCCCTCCTTTATACGCCAATGGTACCCATAGCCCATTTTTTTACTTTCCATTGAGGAGTACTCATTTATATGGTATCCTTTAGGCGTAAGGTGCTCTATTTTTTCTACTCATACGCCAGGAGAATGTACGAAAGATGTCTATGCAAACCGGCTGGAATATCCTCTGCACAATGCTCTCCGGCATCTTTATGCCCATATGCATCGAAATAGCTAATACCCCCCCCAGGTAGATACATCCACATATAGAAATGAAATATATGCGCATAGCGGCATCGCCGTTCTCGCGACGCTACAGGCATATTTTTTCCAGTTTCTGAGTGGCAACGGCAATCAGCCCAAACCTGATAAGAAAAAACCGTCACAAAAGCCTAATAAAGATGAACCAAAGCCAAAACCCGTCAGACCAGGCCGCAGAGAGCCACAGGAGCCACGCGAACCTAAAACTCGCACAATGTAAAAGAAAGCGACTTTACTCACCATTGTCCGCTTGCTCATCATCCGCTCTTTTCTTCCTTGCCTCTTCATCCTCGTGCCGCGCGCTCAGCAACTCTTCCATATCCCTCGTGCTCTGTATCGTATCTGGATGTCCCTCGCCTAAAGTCTTTTGACGCATCGCCAGCGCCCGTCTCAAAAAAGACTCCGCGCGTTCCCACTCTTTTGTGCTCTGATAAAGCTGCCCCAGATTCCTCAGCACACTGGCAATCGTCGCATGCTCCTCGTCGAATGCCCGCTCATAAATACTGAGCGCGCGCTGGTACATCGGCTCGGCTTGCTCATAATGACCTTGCTCATAAGCCAGAAACGCCAGATTGTTGAGCAACAGGGCCACATCTGCATGCTCCTCACCCAACGCGTGCTCGTCGATCTCCAGTGCCCGCCGGTAAAGCTCCTCCGCTTGCCGATATTTCCCTTGCGCTTCGTAGATATCCGCAACTTTGTTCATGCTATAGGCTGTATCAGGATGTTGCTCCCCCATCACCTGCTCACGAATCGTCAGCGCCTTCTGGTAAAACTCTTCGGCTCGTCCGTAGTCCTTTTGCTTTTCGTAGAGTGCCCCCAGGCTGTTGAGCGTATATGTCAGCTCTGGAGCATCATCTGATGCTACGCGTTCATAAACCACCAGCGCCCGTTGATAGTACTCCTCCGCCTGGCTATAATCCCCCTGTAGATAGCGCATCAGTCCTACATTATTCAATGTTTTCGCGGTCTCGGCATGCTCTTCTCCCCACTCCTTCTGATCAATCACAAGCACATGCTGGTACAGTTGTTCCGCCTGTTGATACCGTCCCTGGCTGCCATACAACACCGCTAGGTTGTGCAAGCTCTCCGCCGTTATAACATGCTCTGGCCCAAACTCCTGTTCTCGTAGCGCCAGCGCCCTCTGATGGAACTCTTCCGCCCCTTGAAACTCTCCCTGCCGATAATAAATCAACCCTAGCGCGTTAAAAAGTTCGGCCTGCGCTGCTATATCAACGGTCCTCTGTTGCTCATGCACTTGCAACGCCTGCTTGAGATACCCCTCGGCTTCGTCATAACAGGTTCGCTGATAACAATAGTCTCCTAATCGTTGTAAAAGTGACGCTCCCTCTTTCAACGTCAGTTGATAATCGCGTATCAGTCTTGCGCAGTGTTGTGCCTGCTCAACATATCGCTCGCAAGCCGCCCAATATTCGAATACCGCCTCAGGAAAGACTGCATTGACCATGCTCACTACTTGCGTTGCCCACTCGCGCCTTTGCTTTTTTGTCAAACCCTCTATCAACACTATCTGCACCAGGGGGTGAATGCTCATCGTCATCCTATCTGCGCTTCGCTGTATCAAAGAGAAGCTGAGCAGATCGCTCAACGCTTTCTGAAAGTACAACCGACTCGCTAGCACCGATCGCAAAGGTTCGTGTATCTGCTTTGCCCCTTGTTCTAGCAAGCTATCAGGAATGGCATCGGAATGGAGAAAGGCCAGCAGGTACAACAAATCTATATGCTCAGTTCGTCTCTGTGCCACCTTTTCGCAAGCAAGTGCCAGCGTGACCGCTGCCGGTTGCGGGTGATCGTGTCGATCCACCACCTGACCCCGTCTCTTTAAGAGAGCTACCCGCTCTGCTCGATAAAGTTCCAGGTAGGCTGCAAAGCTGCATCCGGTCTCTTCGATATATGCGCCTGCTTGATCCAAACCTAGTGGCAGGCCACCCATCTCCCTCACAATAGCCTTAGCTTGCTCTATCACCTCATCAGTCTTAGCATGTACCGAGGGCAACTTAGCACGTCTCAACAAAAATTGTACGCTCTGATCGGTCTCCATCTGTCCAATCGAAACGGCGGTTGCCATTGTTCCTACTGCCAACTGTTGCGTTGTCAGCAAGAGATGCCCTGTACAGCGCTCCGGCATAATCAAATTGACCAGTGCCATATCATCGATATGGTCCAGGACCAACAACCACCGTTGTTGTTCTTGCAACCATTGTTTGATCGCCGCGAAAAGATCCTGCTCGCGCTCTTCCTGCGGTAACAAGATCTCGTTCGCGAGCTCGCTCACTTGCATCGCCAGTTGTTCCCGCGATGAGGCATCCAACCACAGCACTATATCGTACCTATTACTCGCCTGTTGGATATAGGCCAACGCAATTTGCGTCTTGCCCATCCCACTTAATCCATTGAGGGCCAGTATAGGTACTGCTTGCTCATCAGCATCACGGAAGAAAGCATTGAGCGTATTGAGTACTTGCTCACGATCAGTGAACAAACCATTGTATCGCAGGGGGAGATGATAAAAAGGCAGTTGTACACGATCAGCTTCTCCGCGCATCGTCCACTTCTTCATCCGGCCTGCCAGTTCCTCTACTACTTGCTGAATCCCCTTCGCCACTTCACTCAACGCCTTGTCCACGTTGCGCCAACTCCTCACCGGCTTCTCGTTCGGCGGCAATGCACTGTAGCGATGAAGCGCTGAGACCTTCCAATTGACATCTCGCAAAATTACAGGAATCAAACGTGCCCTACCACTAGTGCTCAGTTGCAACGCTCTTTCCATCTCAATATCACGACACCGCTTCGAGGCGAAAAAGTCTGCGCTGATCAACAATACAATGATATCTGCTGTGTTCAGCAAAGCCTCTATAACAGTATCACTGTCTTTGCCCGCGCTGATCGCGCTATCGTAGCATTGCTTGATCATATACGGCTCTTCCATAGGGCTGAGCTGCTTCATTAGTTCTTCGAACAGCTTTCTATCTCTAGCTGCGAATATGTTGAAAGAGAAAAATATCTTGATCGCTCTATTCTGTGCTGCAATAGTCATCCTAGCATCTCTCTTACTGCATATGGGTATCTCTGTTCTTCATTCTAACATTGCATTGCTGCATTTGCCTATACCCTTGACAACCTGCATATGTATCTATGCGTAGTAAATATACTGGTACAATATTACAGCAAGAAAGATGAATTTATGCAGAAAACTACTATTTCTACCTCCAACATCATTCTTGCCGTTTTTCTGCTGAGTTTCGTAGCCAGTATCATTGATCTCTACCTACACCGCCACAGCATAACATATTATCCTGCTCTGCACAGCATTGCCAGTCGCCATCGATACTACTAATACGAGGGAAAAGAATATGAAAAAGTGGGAGTACGTGCACGTAACCCTTTTTAAAGACGATATTATAGACACTTGCCAGCGCTATGGCTTAGATGGTTGGGAACTGGCAAGCCTTGTAGTTGCGAGCTATGAGACAAATGATATCTCTGGTAAGTTATATGCTTATCAATATGCCGCCGCCTTTAAGCGTATGATCGATGATGATGAAGAGCAATAAAAAAAGCCCTCTAGTCATGTACTAGAAGACTCAGTCTGGATTGTTTCACTAACCTGGCGGAGGAGGTGGGATTCGAACCCACGAAGGCTATGAACCTTACACGATTTCCAGTCGTGCTCACTAGACCACTATGAGACTCCTCCAGGGAAGGGCGGAGAGAGTGGGATTCGAACCCACGAAGGCTATGAACCTTACCGCTTTTCGAGAGCGGCTCATTCGACCACTCTGACATCTCTCCGCGGAGCAGTATAACATATCTCCCCCGCCCTGACAACACTTTTTCTTGCCACTTTCTCATCTCAACCATGCTATCAGGGCCTATCACCACCTTTTCCTTCTCTACCCTCACCTTTTACATCTCGACCAGCTCGATCGCGATGAAACCATGTTCCTCTTTCGCCTGTGGACGCACATAGCCAATAATGGTTGAGACTGCCTGGAAGAGTTGGCGTTGCACACCATACTTACGATGCAGAGCACCTCGTGCCACATACGTCTCCCCCACATCCGTAATCACCCGCGCGTGTCCCTCTACCACTGCCCCCGTAATTTTGCCCGCGCTAGTACACGGCGCTAGCATGACCCGTGGATTGCGCCGAATGCGCTTGACCTTGCCCGATTCCGCCCCCGTTTCGATGTAAAGCGTGTTCTCGTGTGCCGCGAACCATACCGGTGTGGGCACCGGTGCCCCACTCTTACGAAACGTCGTCAAATTGATATATTGAGCCTGGAAGATCGCTGTAAAAACTGGATTCGTCAGATAACGTGAAGGTACAACCGTCATAACGCTCTCCTTTATTGATTACTATCAATTAATCACTATCAATTGATCACTCGTCCGCGTAGGGCAAGAGATGCTCCCAGCATCTCCGCCACGCGTTTGCCAGCACAAACCTCGCATTTACCCGCAATCTATTAACCCACCATCCATAAAAATCAAAGCTCTCCCATAGCGAAGAGACCCGAAAGCTCGCGCACCGGCGAAAAACTACTCCGATGATGCTCGGTCGCGCCATATTGCCGCAACGCCGCCAGGTGCAGCGGCGTCCCATAACCCTTATGTTGCGCGAAACCATACTGCGGGAATTCCTCGTGTAAAATAATCATTAGATGATCTCGCATCACCTTGGCAACGATAGAGGCCGCCGCGATCGAGAGACAGCGCGCATCTCCCTTGATGATCGACCTCTGCGGCAAAGGTATCTTCGGCAGCGTGATAGCATCCAGTAGCAATGCATCCGGTGCTGGCTGGAGTTGTGCGATCGCCTCGCCCATAGCATATTTTGTCGCCTGTAAAATATTGCGCGTGTCGATGATCTCGACCGAGCCAACTCCCACACCCACTGCCAACGCCTCCTGCATAATCATATCATGCAATCGTTCCCGTTTGGCCTCCGATAGCTGCTTGGAGTCGTTCACACCTGCCAGCCGCACGCACGTTTCCTCGCTCGGTTTCAAGATTACCGCCGCCGCCACTACCGGCCCGGCCAGGCAACCACGCCCCACCTCGTCCAGGCCCGCGATAAAAGAATAGCCCTGTCGAAACAGGGCCATTTCTTCTTCCAATGTGGGTAGTGCTTGCGTTTTACTCGTTGGTCGCCGCTTTGCTTGCGCTCGCTTTGTTAGCCGCTGCCGCTTCTTTGGCCGCGATCTGCTTGGCGCTCAGCGGTCGAATCTCTTTCAAACGCGCTGCCTTACCGGTCAAACCACGCAGGTAGTAAAGCTGCGCACGACGCACTTTCGCGTGACGGAGCACGTCGATCTTCTCGACACGAGGAGAATGAATCAAGAACGTTCTCTCGACACCAACTCCGTTCGTGACACGGCGCACCGTAAAATTGCGGTTCACTCCGGTACCACGCAAACGCATCACCACACCCTCGAATGGCTGCAGACGCTCGCGGTTCCCCTCGACAACTCGCACTTGCAGGCGCACGGTGTCGCCCGACTTGATCTCTGGAATATCGTTCCGTAACTGAGCACTTTCGACGGCGGTCAGTAGCGCACGCCCCGCTGGCTTCGTTACGGCTTGTTTATCAGCCATGGTTCCTCTCCTATGCTTCCGTCAATTTCAATTTTTTTCCATTCACTCATGGGACTACCAGACAATTTGTTGTTTGGCTATTGTCTGATTTCAACCCAGCTGTGCGAACCTTTCCATTGAACCTTGACAGAGCGCTATGCGCCAGTGCTCACTGTAGTGGTGCAATAATCAATAAGTTAGCAGAGCATGAGGCGCGAAAAAATCGCGAATCTATCCAAATACCTTGCATCTCTTCTTTTCACGCAAAGCATCCAGATCTATTCTTAACTTTTCGCCTTGTTGAGTTGCTTCATCAGGCGAGACTTGCGGCGTGCCGCGTTGTTCTTGTGGATGACGCCCTTCTTGGCGGCTTTATCCAACTCTCTAATCGCCGCCCGGACCGTGTCGTTCGTTTGCTCTTCCGTCAGATTAGGAGCAGCAATTGCCTGGCGTGCTTTGGTGATATTCGTTTTGACGACCGATTTCGTGATGCGGTTGAACGTCCGACGACGCTGTTCCTGCCGCATGCGCTTCTCAGCCGAGGCGTTATTGGGCATATATAAGTCGTTCCTCCCCGAGACATCCGCCCCTTCGTTTGGGCTTTTTCATAAAAATTGCCGACATAATCTGTCGGACTAATTGCCCGTAGATTATAGCAGATGTATCTTTCTTCTGTCAAACATCTTTTATCTCGCTCGTCACTTATCCGCGTCCGACTCGGTGCCGCCCCACAGCAGGCACTTCACCCTTCATCATCCTCCAATGAAGCAACACCGAGCCTCTCGATTCATCGCGTCCACATAATGTACGGACCCGATTTATCGCGTTCGCGTCCTCAGACGAAAGTCCTAACGCGCCACACTGGCGACCTCGATGGCGCGCTCTTCTGGAACATTGTCTTGCGCCAACGCTTGCTCCAGATCGGCGATCAGATCCTCGCTATCCTCGATACCCACCGAGAGACGCAACAGCGTATCGTTCACACCCCTCGCCTCGCGTATCTCACGCGGAATCGAGCCGTGCGTCATACTCGCGGGATGACAAACCAGCGACTCCACACCACCCAGACTCTCGGCGAAGGTGAAAAGCTTGAAACGTCGCACCACGCGGTCAACATCCTCCAACGTGCCCTTCAACTGGAACGAAACCATGCCGCCGAACCCACTCATCTGCCTCTTCGCCAGTTCATGATCGGGATGCGAATCCAACCCCGGATAATAAATGCGTTCGACTTGTGGATGTGTAGCGAGGAAACGCGCGACCGCTATGGCGTTCTGTTCGTGCTGCCTCATACGCAACGCGAGCGTCTTGACACCTCGCAACGTCAACCAGCTATCGAATGGACCAGGCACAGCGCCCGCGGCGTTCTGCTGGAACTTGATCGCTGCGTACAAATCGGCATCCCTGGTCACAACTACGCCACCGATAACGTCACTGTGCCCATTGATATATTTGGTTGTGCTGTGTACAACGATGTCCGCACCCAGATCCAATGGCTTCTGGAAGTAGGGACTGGAAAAAGTATTGTCCACAACAAGCAGGATGTGATGACGATGCGCCACCTCGGCGATGGCCCGAATATCAACCAGTCGCAACAGTGGATTCGTCGGTGTCTCCAACCAGATTATTTTAGTGTTCGGACGCAAGGCCTTTTCATAATCGGCACCGCTGTTCGTCATAACATAACTGGTCTCAATGTTGTAGCGGCTCATGATACGCTCGAAGAGGCGATACGAACCACCATAAAGGTCATCACAGGCCAGGATATGATCACCGGACTTGAGTAGACTGAGCACGCCCTGTTCCGCTGCCAGGCCAGAGGCGAACGCGACACCATAATGCCCATTCTCTAGCTCGGCAAGACACTGCTCAAGTGCCGTACGCGTGGGGTTGATACTGCGACCGTAATCGTAGCCCGTATTATCACCTATACCCGCCTGGGCATAAGTCGCTGTTTGGAAGATCGGAGTCATGACCGCGCCAGTCACCGGCTCCGGCTCCTGACCCGCGTGAATCACTTTTGTTGCAAATTTCATTGAATGACGCTTTCCATCTAGCTTCCCAAAAATCGATCTTATTTGCATTTCTGAAAGCAGCGTGTTGAATTGTCGAATGTGAGCGACAAGCGATAAGAATGACAATAGCACCGATGAACGAAAAGCACAATCGTTCTAGCACAAAACGCATAGACCCACTCGTGTTTTCTTTCCTCGATGTTACAGAGAAAAATAACTTCTACCTATAATTACAAATTACATCCCCCATTTATTTCCTCTCTTTTGGCGCGGGCCATATCACTGGATCTTTGCATGTGTACCTGCGTGGACAGACATTTCCCACACGTGTGGGAAATGTCATACCCGCGGCCTGTCCGCTGCTGGTGGTAGTCGAGAGCGAGCAGGAGTGGATGATGGCACGGGGTCAGTTGCGTGTCGTGGGCTATGTCGTGGGAGATATGCTGCGCGATGCGGGTGTGCCGATCGAGCCAGTAGGACAGGTGAGGGCAACGGGGTGGTCTATAGAGGGTCAACCTCGTGCGCCAGGAGAGGTTGACCCTGTGACAATCATGCGATCGGATGGGGACGCCTGCAAATCAGGCTTCGCCCATCATCAGGGTTTCGATCTGGTGTAACTGATGAATCGGCTCCAACTCATCGACGAGACGGTATGTCAGGTGATCGCGTATCTGTTGAGGGAGCGACTGAAAAAAGCGCTGGGTGATTTGCAGGTCGTGATGTTCGGCGTTGTTGGCCGTGGGCGAGTCTACACCGAGCACGAGCACCGGTCGCGACTTGTCGGAATGGTTGGCGGTACCACGATGGATGGTCAGCGCGGAGCGGACCGAAATGTCGCCCATTTTGGGCATTTTCTTCTGGGCGCGCTCTTCATAACGTGGGTAGTTGGTTTTAGGTGGGAACATCTCGTGCTGGAAGTCTACAGGTGCATCCCACTGTGTGCCGGGCGCGATTTCGAAGGGGCCCATATCTTCGAAGACATCGACGGTCGTGATGTTGAAGGCCAGCGAGTTCAGTCTGCGCCCAACCAGCGTATCGGGCGGAGAGGGGAAGTCGCGGTGCCATGGCTGGTTTTGCGCGCCGGGCAGTGGCACGTCGAATCCGATTTCGACAATCTTATATTGCGGTCCAAGCATGGCCTCACAGACCGCGACTACCCACGGGTGAGAGGCCAGTTCGACAAAACCACGAATATCTTCCGGATGAATCTCCACATAGTAGCGTTTGGGTCCGCGTCCCACGGCACCGTCTGGTCGTTTTAACGCCTGCTGAAAAAGAGTCTCGATATCTTCCCCTAATTCCTGCGTCCACTGGCGGGAAAATGCTGCTTTATGAGCAATAATGCCGTCTCCATATAAGCCACCCATGATGGTGGCTATGTCGAACGGTTGAACCCGCGTCTGGTCGATAACGCTCATCTTTGTTCATCCTCCTCATCGATTGTACAGTCTTTCCCCCGCGCGCCGTTGCGAGTCAGGGTAACAAGCATTTATGGAATGATGCCACATTGTACCACCAAAACAGGATTGCTATCTCTTTGAAACGTCAGGACGAAAAACCTTTGTTGAGAATATCGGTGGCATCAGTAAAGATCTGAGCCTGCGAGGGTGCCTGCATTTCGGCACCGATGAGCAAACGATTGTCGCGATAGGCGGAGAAGACCATGCACCAGTCGTCATTCGTGGCGTTCGAGCCGGTTTTGATGCCGTTGGCATCTGGATAGCTCTGAAGAAAAGACTCGGTGATATTGTTCCAGTTGTAGGTCACGTGCGACAGGTTCCCATCAAGATGATAGGTAGGTGTGGCGACGATCTGTGCAAAGAGCGGATAGGTCATCGCCACACGTGCCAGTTTGACCAGGTCGGCGGCGCTGGAATAATTGTTGGGATCAGCCGCGCCATAGGGGTTGGCGTAGTGCGTATCGGTCAGCCCAAGTTGAGCGGCACGAGCGTTCATTAACGTTACGAAGTCAGCGGTATCGCCCGAGACCGCGTGCGCGAGCACAACCGCCGCATCGCTGCCGGAGGGAAGTAAGAGGGCATACAACAGATGTTCGACACTCAACTGATCAGGAACATGCAGATAGGCGATGCTCATGCCAGCAGGCACCTCGTCTAGCTCTTCTTGCTGAACGGTAACAATTTGATCGGGTGGTAGCCGTTCGATCGCCAGCAGCGCGGTCATGAGCTTGGTCGTGCTCCACATAGCGGCATGCTGATGGCTATTTACGTCGAGCAGTACTTTGCCGGAGGTCGCATCAATGAGGTAGGCGGAAGAGCCATTGACCAGCGGCGTAGGGGTGGGCGTGAGGATAGGGGTCGCAGTGGGAGGAACGGGTGTGGGCGTAGGAGGAATAGGGGTCGGCGTCGGTGTGCTGGTGGAAAACAATGTAGTTGTAGCCAGTCCAAACGAGAGGTGAGTTGAAAAAAAGCTTCCTAGCCCAATGACAAGCACGATCATCAGGACAAGGGCTATCACCAGGGGCAAGCGTTGTTTCATTGTTTTTTAGCCTCCTTGCTGCTGTGGGGTATGACCGTTATAGTATTCATTATAACAAATCAAGATTGACTGCGCTTGTTGGTCACATAGTGAAACGTGACCGAAAGAGAAGAATTCGCAGAAAACATATTGAATATTCAGTCAAAGCATGGTATGCTTTTTGCATTGATCTCCATACATACACTGTTGTTCATCGGTGAACAGAGTCCCTTTATCGCTGTCTCATTATCATCATTGTCCCAGCCGGGTAAAGGTCACAACGAGGTGTTGCACACAAGAGCGCGGGCGCTTAGACGCCATTTATCGCGTCCGTACTTCAAGGTGGGAGAGAGGGATGACAACTGACCAGGGGCCTGCTGGGATAAGAGGTACACTGTAGTACTTGCAAAGAGTGCAGGAGGGTTTGTATGATCAGTCGTCGGAACATTTTTCTTCAGCGCGACCTGGAACATTATCCTGAGAACTCACAACGTATCTGGTTTCTGGCGCTTGCGGTTGCCGCTACCGTTATTTTGTATTATGAGTCGTATATCCTACCTTCCGTTTCTCCCCTGGTTTTAGCCAATTTCCACATTTCGTTCACGACGTACATTTTCTTGACATTGGGCGCGAACTTATTGGGCGCTCTGTCCTCGTTGATCGGGAGCCTTTCGGATCGCTTGGGGCGAGCCAATCTGGTGGTCTATGGCGTCATCGTGGCCTCATTGATCACGCTGATAATCGCCTTGACGACGGTGGCATGGGCGTTTGTCACGTTGACGCTATTGCTAGGCTTTTTGGAGGGCATTATCCTCGTCGCCACACCCGCGCTGGTACGCGATTTCTCACCAAGGTTGGGACGCGCGACTGCTATGGCCTTCTGGACGGTAGGACCGGTGGGCGGTAGCCTGGTGATCACCTTCGTAGCTGGCTTGACGTTGAACCTCTTCGGCACGTGGCAGTCGCAGTATATTATCGCCGCTGTCTGCGGCTTGGTGGTTTCGGCTCTGTGTTTCGTGGGTTTGCGCGATCTATCACCCGCCATACGTGCGCAGATCATGACCGCCTTACAGGAAAAGACGCTGGTCGAGGCGCGGGCGCGTGGCATCGATGTCGGCGCGGCTCTAAAACATCCGTGGCGGCAGATGTTGCGTCCACAGATCATCATCAGTGCGTTGGGAATCAGCATCTTCCTGCTGCTATACTTCGCTGCGGTAGCGTATTTCCCCATTTACCTCAACACCATTTTCAAGTTTCCGCTGGCACTGGCAAACAGCTTGCTGAGTATCTACTGGGTCTGTGACGTAATCGCCTCGGTGCTGACCGGTTTATTATCTGACCGGCTGAAAGTACGTAAGCCTTTCATGTTGTATGGCACGCTGGCGAATATCGTCGTAATCATCTTCTTCATCTCGCGTATCGGGCAACCAACCAGCGCGACACTGATGGGCATCATCTGCGCGCTACTGGGACTCACAGGTCCGGTCGCGTATGTAGGATGGATGGCGGGCTATACAGAGACGATCGAGGATGTCAATCCCGCGCTGGTCGCGACCGGTATCGCGGTGTGGGGCTTCGTCGTACGTGCCATCGTTGTGATCTCCTCGCTGGCATTCAGCTTCGTGGTGGTAAACACTCAGGTAGGAAGCCAATGGGCAACATGGTGGTGGATATGCATCGCGGGTGGCGTGCTCTTCCTACCCACAGTCTTCCTCACCAGCGGATATTGGAGTCCGACCAGAGCGAATGCCGCCATTCAAGCGCAGTTGGAGGAGGACAGACAAGAGGCCGGAACCGCCGGAATAGCAATGGAACCAGGGGTGTAAAGGGACACGACAAATCGAGAACAACATATACAGTAGTTTAATGTGCCGAAAAACTTTCACAGTTTTTCGGCACATACCTTTTTAAAGCAAGAATAGGGGGTTAGGAGGGACAGGACGCGGTGGGTATGGAGAGAAGACGGGTGGCAGGCGTGGGGATAGGATTGTTGGAGATTATTTTGCCGGTGTCGATCTGGACATCGCCGCTGCTGGTGAAGGCGATGGGAAAACGATCGAGGCTGCGCGTGGCAGGCCCACCGAGATACGCACCATCGACGTTATAGTGAGAACCGTGGCAGGGGCATTTGAAGCTGGAGCAGGCATCGCGGAAGGGAACGGTACAGCCGAGGTGAACACATCGCTGATAGAGAGCCAACCAATAGGAACCGTCGCTATCGTGGTAGAATAGCTCTGCATTGAGTTGGGCGGTCAACTGGGTACCGGAAAGACGAAATCTAGTGGTTGGGGCGAGATGGATAATGTAGCTGCGAGCGACAGGGCGATGAAAGACGCCAGCCGTTTCGAGTTGGTAGTTTTCAGGTGTGGTGGCGGGAAATTCTGATTTTTTGCCGACCGTGAGCACAGAGCCGAAACCGGTAGCAAGATCGGGGTAAAAGAAGGAAAGCGGACTGTCGCAGCCAGAGAGTCCGCATGCCACGCTGCTGGATACCAGGATGCTCGCGGCACCGCTCAGGAGAGCACGGCGTGACTGTTTTTGTCGGTCTTGCATAGCTAAGCTTATCCACCATTTCTACTAGTTTATGCTTATAACAGTGCTAAACACAGGCTACTATAGCATATTTGGACATTGATGAGTAGAAAGATAGGACTGTTTTTTATGCGGGTCATGTGCTCTATTGAAGATATGATAGAGTTTAACTGAAGCATATATTTTATGAAAGAGCGGCGGGAAAAGGAGACGACATATGGTAACGGTTTCGCATAAGGCACAAGGGGAGAAAGGGACGGCACGGCTTGAAGCATTCAGCGATGGAGTATTTTCTATTGCCATTACCTTGCTGGCATTGGATTTGAAAGTACCGACCGATTTGAATCCTGTAACGCCTAAGACGTTGCTGGCGGCACTGTCGCAAAGATGGCCCAACTATCTGACGCTAGTCATCAGTTTCGCCACTATTTTGATTATGTGGATTTATCATCACAATTTGTTTAAAGCGGCAAGAAGGTCAGATCCGTTGTTGCTATTTAGCAATGGCTTTTTTCTATTGCTGGTCACGGTCGTGCCGTTTCCGACCGCGCTAGTTGGAGCATATCTGACCACTTCGGCGGCCTCGATCGCGTGCGCCATGTACGCGGGCTTTTTCGTGTTGATCGATGGTGCGTACAACGTGCTATGGCTAGTGATTATACGACAGCAAGGGAGCGAAAGGCCACGCAGTAGACAGCTTGCTTTCAGTATGTATGCCTCATTGTTGGGTGTGCCATGCTATATTATCGCGGCGGTAGTAGCGTTCTGGAGTCCGATTTTGACGCTATGTATCTGTGCAGGACTATGGATTGTATGGGCGCTAACAATTCCAAGGACCGAGGTTGTTGATGAGTAAACGTTATTTGACTTTCTTATTGTTAGATGCTAGTATAATGTTAGTTCTTACTGAGTGAAACGTTTTTCACACTATAATACCACTCGTAATCGCATTGTTTGCTTTATTACGAGGCTAATAAAAGGAAAGAATATGGCACAGGACTTTAATGATTGGAATAAAAGGGTGATTGCTGAGTTTCGTGAGAACGAAGGGAAAGTCGGCGAAGACAGAAACACATCGCTGCTCCTGCTTAACACAATTGGTGCAAAGAGTGGGCAGCCACGTACGAACCCATTGGCATACTACAATGAGAACGGGCGTATTTTTATCTTCGCCTCCAAAGGTGGCGCACCGACAAATCCTGACTGGTACCACAATATCGCCGCGCATCCCGATGTAACGGTAGAACTGGGCGCGGAGAAGTTTCCCGCGCAGGCCGTGGTGATAGAGGGCGAGGAGCGAGACCGCATCTACGCTAAGCAAGCCGCGCGTGCGAGCAATTTCGCTGAATATCAAGAGAAGACGAGCCGCAAGATTCCGGTAGTCGAGTTAGTAAGAAAGTAAGCAAAAAGACAATGACACAGAACCCCAATGATTGGAATAAACAAATTATCGAAGAGTTTCACGCCAATGCTGGTAAAGTTGGTGGACCCTTCGAGGGCGCCACGCTGCTTCTGTTACACACCATTGGTGCGAAAAGTGGACAGCCACGCATCAACCCATTGGTATATTATAGCGAGAACGGGCGTATCTTCATCTTCGCATCCAAAGCAGGCGCGCCAACCAATCCCGATTGGTACCACAATATCGTCGCCCACCCCGATGTAAACGTCGAGATCGGCACCGAGGAGTTTCCCGTAACCGGTGTGGTGCTGGGGGAGAAAGAGCGAGACGAGATCTACGCTAAAAATGCGGTACAGAATCCAGGTTTCGCCGAGTATGAGAAGAAGACCACACGCAAAATTCCAGTGGTCGAGTTGGTGAGAAAATAAACGAAACATACAAAGAAGGCACCACCAAAAATCACGGTTTTTGGTGGTGCCTTCTTTGTATGTTTAGTCCTGACCAGCTGTCAGAGCGCGTTTGAGATCTTTCTCGGCGGGCGCACGACGGAACCAGGCGACGACAACTGCGACAAGGCCAGCGAGAGCGCTAATGACCAGGGTCAGCGAGATGCCGATCAGGCCCGCCAGCCAACCAATGAGGAAGTTGCCGAAGGGCGTCGTGCCATTGAAGACCAGCATATAAACACCCATCACTCGACCACGCAAGTGCTCGGGTGAGATGGTTTGCAAGGTCGTGTTGGCGGTTGCGACGAAGGCCAGCATGGCGAAACCAGTGATTATGGCGAACACGGCGGAAAGAACGAACCAATGCGAGAGTCCGACCAGGCCGAGCGCTACGCAGAAGCAGGCCGAGCTGATCAATAATTTCTTCAGGCTGGGTGTTTTATTGCCCCAGGCCACCCAGAGTGCGCCGAAAAGGGCACCGATGCCGAAGAACGATGAGATGAAACCAAAACCTTGCGCGCCCTGGTGCAGTAGATCGGTCGCGATCAACGGCTCAACCACGTTGAGGTTGATGGCGAACAGCGAGACTATCGCGACCACCGCCATGATCAAGAAGATCGCGGGCGTCTGCCACACATATTGCAGTCCGGTACGCAGACTGTGCAACGTACTTTCAGCCGCGTGCGCTGACTTTTTGACGTGAATAAAGAGCTTATTGGTATCGATCAAGGCTAGACCAAGCAGGACGGGGATAAAGCTCAGCGCGTTGCCCACGAAAAGGGGTCCCTCGCCGAAGCGCGCGATAACCAGTCCGGCGAGTCCTGGTCCCACCACTTTCGCCATATTGAACATCGACGAGTTGAGCGCGATCGCGTTCGTCATAGCGTCGCGGTCAACCATTTCGCCGAAGAACGATTGGCGCGTGGGCATATCGATCGAGTTGATCATACCGAGCAGAAAGGCCAGCAGATAGATGTGCCAGATCTGCACGGTATGCGTGAGCACAAGCACGCCCAGTGCGGTCGCCACCACGGCGGACGCTGATTGAGTGAACAAGAGTACCTTACGCTTGGGTAGCTTATCGGCCAGAACTCCCCCATACAGCGTGAAGAACAGTACCGGGAGAAACTGCAGCGCCCCGACCGTGCCGAGCGCAAGAGAGTTGTGCGTGAGTTGCAGCACCAGCCAGGACTGCCCGGTGGTCTGCATCCACGTGCCGATAAGAGAGATAAGCTGCCCAAACCAGAATAATCTAAAGTTACGATACTTGAATGCGGGTAGGCCGCGTGACAGCGCGCGCGACTGTTGTCGC
The DNA here is from genome assembly GCA_964657925.1 of uncultured Dictyobacter sp. Classification (GTDB taxonomy): domain Bacteria; phylum Chloroflexota; class Ktedonobacteria; order Ktedonobacterales; family Ktedonobacteraceae; genus Dictyobacter. The sequence goes on along the minus strand of CAZZWK010000002.1, from coordinate 30,933 downwards.
GGCAGCGTGATAGCGCTATGATGAGAGGTGGTAGTATTCACAGGCAAGGTCCAATCCAATAGTATTTTGTGTGTGCTTTTTTGCTCAAAACCCTCCACAGAATGAGAGAAGATAAAAACGATTAAAAAGCGATAATGGTTGTTGTCAACTCGCGCGAGACCGCGTTCAAAGTCGACAGATTTCTTGTTTCATAGATATTATATCCTATAATGAAGCTTTTTTCAAGGGTAAAATACATTAAGTGTCGACAGATTTTTAAAAAGGGATAGTGAGAGATGGATGTTTCGATCCATAGCGTGTTCGAACGCATGTTGGAGCGCTCGACGAATCCAGATTCGCTGGTGGGTGCCATCGCGGAAAAGATCGGGCGCGCGATTATCGAGGGCGAGTTAGCGCCAGGGGCGGACCTTAATTCGGTTGATCTGTCAAAGCAGTTCAAGACGAGTCGCACTCCCGTGCGAGAGGCGTTACTGTTGCTGGAGCAGGAGGGGTTGGTGACGATCCCAGCGCGGAGAAGGCCGTATGTGACGCAGATGAGCCTACGCGAGATCCGTGAGATCTATCAGGTACGGGCACATCTACATATGCTGGTGTCGGAATTGATCGTCAAAAACGCAGCGAATGCGGAAATTGAGACGCTCAGGACGTACATAGAGCGCGAGCAGGCGGCGGCTCGGGTGGGTGATCGAGAGGCGTACTTCTGGCACAACCTCTCGTTCCGCGCTACCGAGGGCGAGATTTGTGGTAACCAGCAGTTGCAGCAGACGTTGGACTCGTTCGGGCTGCGTATCCTGCAACTGCGCCACCGCAGCCTGATGTCACCAGGGCGGCTAGAACAGTCGAGCAAGGATCATGCGCGATTGTTGCGCGCCTATGAGGAGCGCGATGCCACGCTGGCGATGGCATTGAGTCGCTCGCTGATTCTGGGCGCGTTGAAGGCGATCGAGCATTCAGGTTATCCCGAAGAGCCGGTCGAGGGCGAGGAACTGGATGGGAGCGATTTATAGCTCTTCATGGTGTCCTCTTCGACGAGTTGGGCGACGATTTTGCCGGAGAGCAGGACGAGGGGGACGCCACCACCAGGGTGGGTGCTGCCGCCGACGAAATAGAGGTTGTGGATGGCCGCGGCGCGATTGCCGGGGCGAGTGAAGGGAGCCATACGCTGGTTGGACGAAAGGCCGTAGATCGAGCCCGCGTTGGCACCATAGTTGCGTCTGAAATCCTCGGGCGTGAGCATAGCGGAGAGGATAATGTGCTCGCGCAGATCGGATAGATCGATCTGCGGGTAAGCTGTGAGTAGGTTGAGCACACGTTCTCGGTAGGCCGGAGCGTCATGTTCCCAATCGCTGTGCCTGGTCAGGTAAGGAGCATTGACCAGCACAAACAGGTTCTCGCAACCCTCGGGTGCCTGGCTGGGATCGGTGCGCGTGGTCGCGCAAACATAGATAGTGGGATCTTGCAGGGGGATTTTGCGCTCGAAGAGGTCCGCGAACTCCTGCGGATAGTCGTCGGAGAAAAAGATATTGTGATGTTCGAGCTGAGGATAGAGTTTATCGGTGCCGAGCAGCAGCACGAAGCCGGAGCAGGAGGGTTCCAGCTGGCTGATACGTTTCACGTAGCGTTCGTTGCGTACGGCGGGCGAGAGCAGTTCGCGGTAGGTCGTGACCACGTCGCTGTTGGCGACCACGATATCGCTATGGAGGACGTGACCATCGGCGAGCACCACGCCACGGGTTGTGCCCTGCTCGATCACGATGCGTTGCACATCGCAAGCGGTCGTGATCTCTACATCAAGCTCGCGCGCCAGCCATTCGAGCGCTTTAGCCAGGCTATACATGCCACCGCAAGGATACCAACCGCCATCGGCAAGCTCGATGTAGGGGATCAGGCTATAGACTGCGCCAAGCTGGTAGGGGGATGAGCCGTTGTAGGTCGCGTAGCGATCGAACAACTGGCGCAGGTGTTCGTCAGTGAAGAAGCCGTGCACACATTGATCGAGCGTTTGCGGCGATAAAGCGGCCATGAGCGCGTGCAGACGTTGCAGCCAGGACTGTGGCTCGGACGAGGAATCAGAAGAGGTATGGCCGCGTTGCACGTAACCGATGAAGGTGCGCGCGATATCCAGTGGGCGACCCAGGCTGTTATAGAGGAAGGGATCGGCTGCGGCCTGGAAGATTTCGCGGGCGTAGGCGATGAAAGCGAGCAGCGCTTCGCCATCCTGTGGATGCAAGCGAGCGAACTCGGCGGCTAGCCGATCGCGGTCGCGCCAGGCGTTGATGACGGTACCATCGCGATAGAAATAGCGGCAGGTGATGTCGAGCGGAACTAGTTGGATATAATCGTTCATGTCGCGACCGGCGGCCTGGAAGAGGTCGCGCAGGACGAAAGGCATGGTCAGCAGAGAGGGGCCGGTATCGAACGAGAAGCCATCGAGCACCTGTTGATTCAGCTTGCCACCCACCTGTGGCTGTCGTTCTAGAACGCGCACGTGCCAGCCCTGGATGGCGAGGTGGATGGCGGCAGACAATCCGCCCATTCCCGCGCCAACAACGATGGCATGCCTGGCATTGGACATATATTTTCCTTTAGTTTTGAAATTGTTGGGTCTTGCACGAGTGTGACCTGTGGGCTATTCTACACGTGGACGACTATAAAAACAAGCAACGGGTAAGGGGATGGATGATTATGATTCCCGCACATAAATTTTGGCCGGGCGAGCAACTGGTGTGGTGGCTTATTCACAGCTCATTGCACAGTCATTTCGATCGAATTTTTTTTCGTATGACGGCACCGATCACGGAAGAGCAGCGTGGACTACCGATAATCGTGTGCGCCAATCATTACAGTTGGTGGGATGGCTATATTGCGGCCTTGATCGAGCATCACCTGCATATCGATACGTATTTGATGATGGAAGAGTCGCAGTTACGCAGATATTTTTTCTTTGCCTGGGCAGGCTGTTTCTCGGTGGACCGGCAGAACGCGCGCTCGGCGCTGAAGAGTCTGCACTACGCCTCAGAATTGTTGAGAGAACAGCCGAAGCAGGGCAAACGTGCCGGACGAATTGTATGGATTTTTCCGCAAGGGGAGATCTCTCCCAACGATCATCGGCCACTGGTTTTTTTCGGCGGGGCAGCACACCTGGCGAAACTGAGCGCACCATGCCTGGTATACCCGCTGGCGAGCCGTATCGAGTATCTGGCAGAGCAGAGGCCGGACCTGTATATCAGCATGGGGCAGCCGATGTGTGTGGATAGCGAGCAGGCGAAGACGCCGCATTTCCTCAAAAACTATACGAAAACTCTTGAGGACCGCGTGACGGAGGAGTTGGAGCGGCTGCGGGCCGATATTGTTGCCAGCGATTATAGCGATTTCAGGCAGATCGGGCGCGGACGCTTATCCATCAATCGCATGTTCGACGCAGCAATGTTGAGGAGGCAGATGAAGCGCCAGTGACCTTTTTTATTTCTTGTGTGAAATAAATCATAGTCATCCGTCTCAATATAAGAGATAATGATAACAGAACATATGAATGTTTATTGTTATCAAATCCTTTTTAACCCTTTCTGGCGACTCCCAATAGAAACTATTACTCTATTCCATCATTTTTCATTTTTGTTTAGCATAGGCTATTTCTCAATTTATTGTTTTGCTCTTTCCATTTATCCTAAAAATAGCTTATGACAGCCTTATTAGGAAGAGGAGAAAACTTATGTCTCAGGAACCCCGTGTCTGCCCCAGGTGCCATGCGTTATCTTCAGCGGGGCAGAGTTTTTGCGCCAACTGTGGAGCGGCCCTTTCCAATACAGGCACACCGAATGTGCCGACAACCGCCGCGTCGAATCCATCTTATCCACCGGACAATCAAGCAGGTTACGACCCTACAGTTACAGTTGACCCTATTTCAGCTTCACAGGAACGACCTTCGGGCTTTCCCACTCCGCCACCGCCACCCACTACAAATCCACCATACGGGTCCGCTGTGGACTATAATACACCGTTCAATAGCTATCCACCGAATCCAGTCACGCCGCAGGACCCTTACGCGAACGGGCAGGTAGGCAATAGTGCGTCATATCCTAACCAGTACCAGAGCTACGGTACATACGCGCCACCGGCCAGACCGCCCAGGAAACGTAGTGTATGGATATACCTGGGTATTGGTTTGGCGGTGTTGCTCGTCCTCTGTGTTGGCGCGGGCGTTTTCGGCGCGATCAAGGCGGGGCAATCGCTTAAGAACACGAACAAAGCCAGTTCGACAAGTGGAGGGAACAACGCATCGAGTACGGGCAATACCTCAGCGGCCTCGCTGAATATCAGCAATCTTAGCTTCGTTTATGCCAGCGACCAGATTACCGTCACCTCGATTCAGCAGGCGAGTAAATTCGCGGATGATGACCAGACGACGTACGGGGAGAGTCCGAACTATGTGCGCGTCAACTTCAAGGAGCAGCAGATAGCCAAAGGCGATTACGCCAACTCGATCTTCATCTATACCGAAACGTTCCACATGCTCTATTCGGGCGGAAGCGTCATCGCGGCGCAGAACTCGCAGGCTGATCTGGGGCCGGACCAGGGGGTTGTGCGCACCAACTGGGTCGATTTTCCCGCGACTGCAAAGGTCGATTTAGGTAACTTGACTATGCGTGTAGGCAGTAGCGATGAGCAGCAGATGGATATTCCGTTGCAGAATAACGCGAACCTGAGCAAATATCAGCCCAAAACGGTCACACTGAACAAGAAATTCACCTATGCATCCATGAACTGGACGCTGGTCAGTGCCACACAGAGTCTTTCGCTGGGTGGTAATCAGGCTAAGAGCGGGAAGGTCTACCTTTCTATCAGCCTCAAGGCAAATAATAGCAGCGACGAGGAGTTTTTCGGCACCGATTTCACGCGTCTTCAATCCGATGGCAATGTTAGCTCGCCCGATGACGGAAACTCCTCAATGAATGATTTCGACGACGTGCAGCCAGGCACATCGAACGCGCAAGGCACGGAAGTATTCCTGACGCCCGCGTCGTCATCCGGCAAATATACCATGACCTTCTTGGCAAGCACGGATTCGGATTCGAACATCAATCAGCAAACAGTCACCTTCCAGATACAGTAGAGAAGATCTGCTTCTACGACGGGCAACCGGTCCGCGCTGTTGTAGAGGCTGGATTTATCCGCCGGTAGGGAAGATTTATCGACCGGGGGCAAACCACGTGTTTGCCCCACGGCCCACGAAGCGGTAATATCAGAACAGAAGCGTGCCCCGCTGGTACGGGCAATGTTGCGCTTTGATGATTTCCTGCAAGACAGAGATGTTCGGAATATCCTTCAGGTATACCAGATAGCAGCGTCGATTACCTTGCTGATGGCTCTCTTTGCAATAGATCAAGAGAGCGTTAATAGGGCTGTTGAGCATATGAGGGAAGGTCGTGCGAACTTTCACGACATCGTTCCACGAAAGCGTGTGCCAGGCAGGTTGCTGGAAACCATCATCGACCTGGATAGACTGCATGCTCACACGTACACGTCCGAAGGTGAGCACCTGCCCTTGCCGGTAGGTAGTGAGGGCGGCGGGCGCATAGCGTTTAGCTACCTCGCGCTCGATACGATCGGTCAATGGTTTTGCTTGCGTGCCCTGCGTATCGATCTTGACCAGCAGGCCATTGACCAGGCGGACCACGTATTGCGATTTCCTATTGATCCAGAATTCCTCCAGTTCGTTCCAGTGCACTATATGACAACGTGACGCATCCTCATTCATCATCAGAAAACCCTCGGCATAGAGGAAGAAGATCCGCGGACCCACGCGTACGAAGGAGGCGGGCAGGTGATTTTCCATTTTGAAGGGCAACGTTATCACCAGGCAAACAAGCAGAATAGCGGCAAACACAAGCAGCGCAGTGGTCCAAAAAGCCAGGGAAAGCTGTAGAGCGATCAACAGGACAAGACAGGGCAAGACGAAGCAAGAAAGAACATACAGGAGTTTTATCACACGTAACGCCATCGTCACAAACGTATTGTTGGTGGGTGTGCGCGGCATCTTCGGTATAGCAGGCAACATTCGATTGACCGTGTTCATGATAGTGCTCTTGAGTATTGCTGGTGTGCTGGTGAAAACATCTTCGTTAACTTCTGCATTCAATTTTACAACATGGCGGCGATGAAAAACACCTGTTGCTCCATCACAAGAGGTTCGCAGATAGAGAAAAAGTTGGCCTATGAATAGCGCCCCTACTGAATGCTGAGGGCAGTGGTAAAAAGGTCTTTTTTGTGACAGGAAAATGCAGTATTATTATGGGAAACAACGAGTAGGAGGAGAGAGATTTCAGGATGGCTAATCGAAAGCAAGAGAGCCGGTGGTACCTGGCAGAAATCGTCACCGAGATCAAAGTAGTGGGTGAAAATGAAAAAGTCGTGCATAACAATCTGGTCTTGATCAGGGCAGACTCGGCTGAGAACGCATATAACAAAGCGATCGCTCGCGGCAAAGACATGGAGGACACGTACGAGGATAGTGAAGGGCAGCGATTGAGCGTTACGTTCCGAGGTTTGAGCGATCTCAACATCATCCAGGACGAATTGGAGGATGGCGCGGAGATCGCCTACGAGGAACTGGAGGATATATCGGAGCACGAGCTACAGGAGATGTTGACGGAAAAGCAAGAACTGGGAGTGTTCCAGACGGAAGAACAGGATATGCTGGATCATCATTATGAGCCGCAAGATGTTTTAGATGAAGCGATGCGCATCATCAGACGCAAGCGCGATGAGGGGGAAAAGTAGAACAGCCAGCGTTTTTTGTAGCATTATCGCAAGCGCGCATATAAGAAGAACACAGACTATTCATTTTTTGAATAGTCTGTGTTCTTCTTATATGCAGGCAGGCAGTTAAGATTCTGAGAGCGAGGGCTGTGTGCGACCAGGGATGGCGAAAAAGATCGCCAGCAGAAAGCACGCTATGATACTGGCGAGTGGGTAGATGAAGGCCAGGATGACGACAACCAGATAGACGAGTGGACCATAGCGATACTGGCGCGTGAGCGCGTCGACCCCTCGCTGATCGGCATTTTTAGCGATCAAACGATTGTTGTGCGAGGCGTAGCGCCAGACGAAATTGTAGCCGAGGGCCATCAGAAAAGAGGTCACGGTATAAATAACGGCTGGCGTACGAATAGTAGGCTCTAATAAATAAAGGGCAATCAGCGACGTGGGATAGGGTATAAAGACGATGATGAGCAACAACAACAGATTGAGCGAAAGCAACATGTTGTCGATACGCTTGATATACGTGAACATGCGATGATGGTTGAGCCACATTACGCCGATGGTCGCGAAGCTGGTCACGAAAGCGAAAAGCGGCAACCATTCTTGCTGCTTGAGAAAAAAATTCCTGAGTTGATCGTCACTTGTTATAACTACCTCAGGTACCTTGATGTTCAAGACGAGCAGTGTAATAGCGACAGCGAATACACCATCGCTAAACGCCTCGGTGCGACTGGTCTCTTTCGTTTCTTCGGTTTTTTCGGAATCCTCGATATTTCTTCTCATTTCTTCTCACTCTACTCCACTGGACTATGCAAAGAGGGGCGAGGACTCTTCGATGGTTCGCATAAGAAAGCGCGTCTGCTTTCCTGAGCATAGGATATCACACAGACTGAGCAATGGCGTGGACCCATCGTGTTTCGCCAGCAGCGCATGCAGCTATATGCTGGGCGGAATTCATCAGTATTGGAGCAAGAAATAGGCTTTCTGTACTATAGAAAGACACTATTGCGCTAATTCTATGTTAAATGCCTGAGCTGGCTTTTAATCAAGACTCGCATAGATTTTTACCAATAAATTTGAGTCATTTAACATCCTCATAACAATTGCTTAATACGCCACAAGGATAATACGTGTGGGCAGGTTCTCTCACAGCTTTTACTTAATAGGGACGTGAAAGAAAGTTATGCGAAAACATTCTATTTTCCTGGTTATAGCTTTATTATTTTGTTGCTTAGTGGCGGCGTGTACAGCTGGCACGGGCAACCAGGGCGACCTGACGGGAAATCTGAAGATCAGCGGTTCCACTGCGCTCCTGCCACTGGTGCAGAAGGCGGCGCAAACTTTTGAGCAATTGCACCCACAGACGCACATTACTGTCGCGGGTGGAGGAAGCAAAAAGGGCTTGCAGGATGTAAGCAATGGGGTATCCAACATCGGCGATTCGGATATTTACGCGGACCCCGCCTTGTATCCTGACCCCAATATCACCGATCATATCGTGTGTGTCACTCCCTTCACCATGATCGTCAACAAAGACGTTCCACTGGGTTCACTCACCAACGCGCAGATACAAAATATTTTTTCAACCGGCACCTATAGCAACTGGCAACAGGTAGTCGACGCCAGAGGTGTGCATGGACCCGATCTACCGATTCAAGCGGTGGTGCGCGCGCCGACATCGGGCACACGTGACACGTTCCGCAAATATGTGCTGGGCGGATTGGATGAACGTGGTCGCCTGGTGGGACAAGATTCTTCGCAGCAGGTACTCGATGCCGTCGCCAAAACGCCGGGCGCCATCGGCTATCTCGCGCTTTCCGTTCTCCAGCCGCAGTCCAACGTGAGGGTTCTGGCGATCAATGGCTACCAGGCAACCCTGGCGAACATTGACGCGGGCAGCTATGCTTTCTGGTCGTACGAGCACATGTATACGCTCGGCGATACCCAGGCTTTGAGCAATGCATTCCTGGCCTACATGTTGTCCTCCATCGTACAGCAGCAAGCGCAAGCTCTCCACTACATTTCCATCAATCAATTGCACCTACCGGCGGTAGGCGCTATAGGACAGGTATCACACGCACGTCCAGTGGCGATATCTTTTCTGCCAGAAAGTGAGAAACGTCGTTATGGATCGCGCGAGTAAACCACTTTCGACACAGGCACTATCGCCTGCTAGTCCAAATTCGAGCACGCCAATACGTATACAGTCGAGCAGGCCGCCGCGAGCAGGAAACTTTTTCATCAACCTTTCCACAAGCTGGCGGCTCACGCTTGGTTTTCTAGCCGCCGCGCTTATCGCGGCCCTTGTCGCGGGCACGATTGGTCTGCTACACTCACAATCGCTCTACAATCAATCCAATTTTGATCAAAACCTGCTGATGGTGAACACGCAACTAACCACGGGCGCCGAATATCTGGAGTTGATGAGCACCGAGACAAGAACCATTTTAGACGATGAGAACACGGCGAACCCATCGCAGGAGACGTTGAACACGGATGTGCAGGCATTGAAGGGCCTGACACAACGCTATAATGGCACCTTGACTGACTACCTCCATCACGACCTGCTCGTCAATAGCGCGAGCCAATCAGCCTTGATTAAAGAGGCGGGCCACGCAGAGCAGATAACAGAGCAACAGACATTAGCATCGAGCACACTGCGTACCTGGAATCTTTATCAAAACGCCCTGAACCAGTTTTTGCAACAGATCAATGGCAAGCATATCGCGGCGGCTGCCAATCAGGTGAAGACGCAGGTAGAGCCAACCAACTCGGACGCCCTCAGTTCGTTGCGTTCGCTGATTCAGCTCAACGGCCAACTGGCGAACTCGGCGCAGGACGCGGCGCAAGTGGAGGGGCAAAACCAGCTTGTGACCACCATCATCGCCTCCATTATCGCCTTCCTGCTCGTTCTGCTGATCGGCTGGTTCATTTCGGGCACGATCGTGCAACGTCTCACCATGCTGCGACAGGTCACGATGGCTGTCGAGCAGGGGCATCTGAACAGACGTGTACTGGTGATCGGGCGTGATGAGATCGCCGATGTATCCGCATCGGTCAACGCTATGTTAGAAACGATTACATCGCTACTGGAGGAGACAAGAAAACAGCGTGACGCGCTTACCAACGCAGCGGAGCATCTGTTCTCCGACATGCGCGTCGTCAGCGCGGGCGACCTGCGCATCAACGCTCCTGTCAGCAACGATCCGATCGGCATGCTGGCGAACGCCTTCAATTTTACGGTTGGCCGTTTCCGCCGTTTCGTTCAACGCACGCGCACGACCGCGGAACAACTGGACGTGGTCGCCAGGCAGGAGATCGAACGATCGGCAGCCTTTATACAGGCACTGCAAAATCCAAAGGGTGGTTTTTCATCCTCCTCATCCTCCTCACAGGGCGGCATCAGTGCGGTGGACAGATATAGCGCGCCGACGAGCGATGAGAGGAAGAGCGCCTCCGGCAACCTGATGCCGCGTGTGGTGGATTCGAATGATGCGGTCGTAAGTCATATACGACAGGTGCGACAACGTTTGCAGACCATTGTCACCAACGACTCGGTCGCCCGCCACCTTGCGGTACCACAAATCATGCGAGAAGCCAGCAGCGCGCTTGAACGCTTACATCGTTTGCCAGGCGTTTCCGGCCTGTCGAATCGTAGTCGAGAGGAGCAGAGGGCGCAGTACGAACAGGAGATACGCCTGCTGGACAGCTTGTTTCAGCAGTTGCTGGCGGAGGTACAACGTATCCAGGGTGATTTTGCGCGCGAGGTCAAGTCGATTGATCGTGATATCGTGAAAATTTCCGTCCTGATGCGAGAGCAGGCCAGACAAAACGAGTCGCCAGAGGTGGTAGAGGCAACACATCAACCATCACAGGTATTCATGCAGGAGTTCAACAAACTGAGTACCGCGTACGCGAATGATATCAATATGATGGCACAACAGTTGAACGTGCTTGCCCAGGAGATACGAAACGGTATTACTACCTTCCAACTGGATAGTAGCAACGACAATGAGGGAGCATTCAAGCTACCACCTCTGCCACCTCTGCCACAAACGCCATCGGGCATGCTAGGGCCAATACCACCCAACACAATGTTACCCAACAGCCAGAGCCTGGCCTGGCCGAGCAATAACCCCAAACTAGCTCCAATAGCGAATGACCGACGCTAAAATAAAGTCGGCCATCTCCATCCACTGTAGGGGTCGCTTCAGCGCAACCCACGCCAATTTATTGGCTATTCGACATACCCGATGGTATTTCTGAATCTTCACGATCGGCACATAGCGTTGTCCGATTGCCTTTCTTCATTATTGGTGCATCCAGGAAATAATCACGGAAACCCGCGTAGCCGCGTCCCCTTGCGGGCGCGCGCTGGACTTGCCGGATGCACCAATTATTGGCGAATATATCGCAAAAGCAAGAGCGAACAAACTGCGCCGAGCAGGGCTGATAAGGCGCCATAGTAGTAGCCATGGGTGAGATCGACCAGTCCGAACATGAAAAGGCTACACAGAAAAAGGGCGGGCGGGGCCAGCAGCGCCAACCGTCGCGTTATGGACCTATCATACGACTCTTTTGTCACGCTGCGCGCGGGTTCCTTTGAAAATTGTAGAAATTGCGCGCCATCAGTATGCAGCAAGCTATCCACAAACAGCAAAAACACAAAGGCCGTCACGAACCACGCCGCAAAGTTGACAAATGGAACGCCATAGTAGGCCAGCGCGCCTGCTTGCATCCATTGCCAGTAGTGAACCACGTGAAATGCTACTGGCTCGATCGCCAGATCCAGGAGGGTGGCGAGCAATGCGCCCAGCAGCGCGGAGCCAATCGACAAGGTATGCCACAGGGCTGTATGTTTCCTGCTTTCGCGCGCATACCTTCCGCTCTTTTTGTAAAAGACGATACCATATGCCCCCAGCACGATCAGCAGCCAGGCGAACATGACGGCCAGTGGTACCGAGCCGGGCAACGGTGGAACCAGCACACCGCTATACCCATAGTGACCGAAAGGAAAACCGCTACGCACCCCCAGTGTCTCCACTAAATAGGAAAAGACAATAACGCCAGCACCGGCCAGCAACGCACGTCGCCAGCCATAAAGGTACATGGCCGCCACGATCAGCACGAGACCTTCGAGGAACAGCAGAAAACTACCTGCCCAGGCAAGCGAAAAAGGGGGCTGCACATCGAAGGCCACGCCAATGACCGCGAAAGGATAGCTGAAAAGAAAGAGCACGCTGAAGGTCCATAAAAGGACACGGCACCAGCTCTGCATAGTAGTGTTCACGTACTTACTGTCCACTCATAGTATTTATTGTTGTGTTGTTTGTTGCGCCCCGAAGCAGTGCGCATACGTATAGGTTTGCACGAGCTTCGCGATGGCGCCGCTATGTATATCGAGCGCGTAGAGCGAACCGCCAGCGTAAAAGCTCACGATACTATTGTTGAGCCAGCAGCCGAATTCGACATAGCCGGTCGTCGCCGTCGCCAGCAGTTTGGGTAACAACCGCACTGCATTCGATGTTGACCTGTTCCCATTATGCAGCGCAGCCACATAGATCGCGTTATAGCGCGCGTACGGTATACTGCTGCTACTGGAGAATTGTACATAGACCAGCGAAGAGCCATCGGGCGAGAAACGCGGCGAATCCACCCAGTGGTACTCATCGAAGGGTAGGCTGGGATTGTTCTGCGTCGGCAAAATCACCTGCGGACCTCCCAATCGCGGCTGTCCACTATTCAAAGACGCCAGCAACATGTCATTCGCGTAATTCAGCGACATGATATCGGTTGGTAGACCACCGGTGGCGGGGAAAGGGACCGTGCCCGCGAACGTCGAGTACAGCAAGGCGTTGCCAGCGGGTGCCAATGCCAGCGGAATCTGCAAAGGATCGTCGGCCAGCACCACACGTGGTTGCGCATGGACACCAGGGGTAAGATCAAAGGACCACAATCCGAATTCGACAGCGCGGTGATCGCCGCGATCATTGCTGAGCAGTAAGGTCGTATCACCATCATTGGCGAACGCATAAGGGCGAAAACACGGGCAATGCGTGGCGGATGATGCGTAGATCAGCACCGTCTTTTGCAGCGGTCCGGCATAGACACGCGCCTCGCCCGCGCCATCGCCCGGCTCCGAGCTCCATGCGAGCATACGACCATCCTGACTGACCGTGAACGAGGTAATGGCCTGATGTTGTGGCTGTGGCACCAGTTGGCTAGCCTGACCCGTCAGCGCATTAGTTTGCCAGATGCCTTTGCCGCTATAAATAATCTGCCGCGGTGAGATCACAACGGGCGGCGTCGCGCGATTATAGCGATAGTTAGGCGTGTTGAGCTTTTGTGCTGTGCCACCCATGGTCGAGAGCATGTAGATGCCGCCGGGCTGCTCATAAAAGAGAGTTTCGTCCGTGGTGAGTTGCAGCGTTGGTAGTTTCGCGCCACCGGGAGCTTGCAACGGCAACACTGTTTGCAGCGCCGTCTGCGCGTTCGCGCGCGGCCAATCTCGTATCGTCAGCACAACGCAACACAACACAACCGCGCACAGCAACGAAAGAAACGGCATGACACCACTGGTAAAAGATCTTTTCGAGCCATAGGGACGCGCCTGCTTTCGCTCATCGTCCTGCAGCAGGGTCGGTGTATCTTGGTCGGCGCGTTTCAAAATAGCTTGCTCGTTTCTATCATTTTCAACTTCATGCAGGGGAAAAGATTCTCGTCTTTATACCGTACAGCCATCTCCCATTCTAACATATCTACCGCCAATTCCGCGTAGGACAAGAGATGCTAGAGGATGCCCTCAGCATCCTTGCCACGCGTTTGCCCCGCCCCTCGGTCCGCGTAAGGCAAACCACGTGTTTGCCCGCGCGCACCCCCAGCTATATTCAATCATGAGCCAGAAACTCGTTCACGATCGCCAGTAAACGCTCAGGCTGATCGATCTGTGCAAGGTGACCCGCTTCCGCAATCGATTCGAAACGCGCATTGGGTAACGCCTGTGCATAGGCACGCCCATATTCAGGCGTCACAATGCTATCGTTCTCGCCCCAGATACATAGGGCCGGAATCCTCACATGTCCCAGACGGCGGCGCAACTTGGGATCACTCAACCCGTTCGGCCCTATGTATGCCCGTAACGACTGAGGACCATTCGCTCCTCTACCCCTTGTTTCTGCCTGATCGGTTGCCGACGCACGTCCTATAGTCGTCGCCTGCTCATCAACCTGGATACCAGCGGCATCAACAAGGACCAGGCCGCCCAGACGCGTGGTATTGAGCACCGCCAGTTCTGCCGCGATCCAACCCCCGAATGAGAGACCAATGACGACGACATCGCGCAGGTCGAGTCGATCGAGCAGATCGAGGTAGGCGAACGCCAGGTCTTCAACACTGTTGAACCACTCGGGCCTTGGCTCATCCCCAAAGCCAGGATGGGTCGGCACAAGCACATGCGCCTGTCCTGCTAACCCCTCGGCGAGACTGCTGACGCTGCCAGCACCGGCTGCACCATGCAAGATCAAGAGCGGACGCCCGCTCCCACGCTCGTCAATACGTATCGTCAGACCATCAGCAAATGACTCGCTGCGCGTCTTGATAGGAAAAGGTTGTCGAAAAACAGGAGGGACATGCGTCTCCCCGTCAGGACCAATAGCTTTGTTCAAACCCTCGTCCGCACCTCTGGCCGCGACCTCTGCGCGCGCGAACATCTTCTGCTCATACCTGCGCACCGCCTCGTCCAGTGTGTCGCATTCGCTGATCGCGCAGGCAAGATCAGCTGCGTCAGTCATAGACAGGTTCACTCCCTCGCCGGAGAACGGCGACATCAAATGCGCCGCATCCCCCAATAATGTCACCCCGGAACGAAAATCCCAGCGATGCCCCACAGGCAGCATGAACAACGGCCTGCTCACAAAACGATCGTCGCTTTCCTCGATCAAGGCCAACAGACTCTGGTCCCATCCCGTGAACTGGCCGAGCAGCCACGACCTCGCCTTCTGCGCATTCGTAGCATCAAAGCCCGCCGCCGTTTCCCATCCCTGCTCGATACGCATGCCCGTGTACACCCGGATATGTCCATGCCCATTGCGCTGCGCGATCAACCCTTTGTTGTTTGCCATCGCGAACATACTGCCATGCCCCACCAGTTGCGCCAAAGCTGCATGCTTGTGATCAACATCGTCCAATCCGAATTCGATGAACGTCACACCGGTATAGGCCGGGACTGCGTTTGACAGCAGCGGGCGCACACGTGACCATGCCCCATCCGCCCCGACCACCAGGTCAAAAGGTCCCACCACGCCATCTTCGAACAATAATTCATACGTCCCGTCATTCCTCTGACGAATCGCATGCAGATTACACCCCCAACCTACTACACCCGGCTCTAGCGCATCCAGCAGCATCTTGCGTAATTCCGTCCGGTCCGTCTCAGGCCGATCACCTGACCCCTCATCTGGCTTCATCTCAAAAAGTATCTGCCCCGCTCTGTTCAGACGCCGCATCCCCTGATCTTCGTAGCGAGCAATTGCCCGAAATTGCTCGTCCAGCCCCGCCAGTTTCACCGCAACCTGCCCCGACTCCGGGTGCAGATCCAACATACCACCCTGTGGTCGCTCATCGGGATCGTTTTCCCGCTCGAAAACCGTTGTCGCAATACCGCGCGTCTGCAATATTCTTGCCAATGTCAATCCCCCTGGCCCACCACCAATAATAGCGATACGCACACTTGCCTTCATCTTCACCATAAAAATCTCTTCCCTTTCATAACCAATCATGCACCGATTATCTTGCTTCCCAGTAAAAATTGTACAGTGTTCAATTGAACACTGTACAATTTTTACCATACCTGTGCTACAATGTCAAGTGCTATGAAGATACACCGAGAACAGATTATCGATACCGCCATATCCCTGCTCGATCAGGACGGTCTGGAGGGCGTGACACTGAGGAAGGTCGCGGCTGAACTCCATGTTCAACCGGGCGCACTCTACTGGCACGTGCGCAACAAACAGGAATTGATTGACGAAATGGCGAATGCGCTGTTGTCCGAGCAGTTCGTCCAACTGCAGGGACCAGCCCCCGAGCAGGACTGGTCTGATTGGCTGCAAACAACCTGCTTGCGTCTACGACAGGCCATGCTGACCCATCGCGAGGGTGCCCGCGTGGTTGCAGGCGCTGGCTTCGGTCGTGCTATTACGCTTGGAAACCTGGTGAAGTTGATCATCCAGAGCCTGCTGGTCGCGGGCTTTCCCCTTCGTCAGGCCTACCTGACCTGTAATACCGTCCTCTCCTACGTCTACGGCTTCGTCATTGAGGAGCAGGCCGCCCCACCTGACGATCCCGCTTACGAGGACGACTCCATCCTGGCCGCTGTCTTTCGTGAAAATCAAACCAACAACTATACAACAGACACAGACTTCCTGCACGGATTGGAGTTAATCCTCAATGGTACCAGGCACAAATTCACCAACCAATCGTCTTGATGGGAGCGTATCTCATCCAACCTGCTAAGGATGTGACCTATGCAACCTTTTTTTGCTCATAATCCTCTGATGCTGGTCGCCCTGCTCATTGGTCTTCTCACTTGGAGAGTGATGGAAACCGTCATAGACATCAAGACGCACAAACTTCTCCGCGCCGGTGCCCAGCGTCAGGACAAAGGTTCGCACATAGTCCTCCTTTGTCTGATCGTGTTCGGTATCCTCCTCGGCGTGCTGCTAGCTCTAGAGCTTCCCGCCACTGCTATCACCACTATTCCCGACATCCTCTTCTGGCTAGCTATGCTCCTGCTATACGCGGGCATCGCGTTGCGGCTCTACGCCATTATCGTGCTCGGCACCTTCTTCACCACATCCGTAGCCGTTGCCCCCACGCAGACCGTGATCGAAACCGGCCCTTACCGACTCATTCGCCATCCCTCCTATAGCGGCCTCCTCATGATATTGCTCGGATTAGGCCTGAGCTTTATGAACTGGTTGACCCTGCTCGTCATCATAGCCTGTGCGCTAATCGGTTTGGGCTACCGCATCCGCGTAGAAGAGCACGCCCTACAAGCCCAACTGGGCCAGCCCTATCAAGAGTACATGCAACATACCAGACGCCTCATCCCTTTTATCCTCTAACAAAAAACCAGCTCCCTTCGTGCTCCACACCCCCCTGATTCATCACCCCCCATACCGTACAGACCCGATTATGGTCTTGCATACATAAATGTGGGTATCATGGTTTCGCCCTACGCGGAACCATGATACCCACATTTATTTTTGAATCTTCAATATCGCCTAAAAGTAATGCCCCTCATGCAGGTCAGCAATAAGACCCGGTTGCACCGGCTCCCACTTGAGCAACTCCCGCGTTATGCGACTTGAGCTTGGATTGTCCACCGACGCAAAGTATGCCATGTAACCGAAATGCTCTTGTGCCTCATCCATGCTAACCCCTCGCACAGGGATGTTCAGCTTATTTCCGATCGCCTCGGCAATATCTTTAAAAGCGACACCCTCATCTTGCACGGCATGCAAACGCGAACCAGCCGGTGCATCCTCCACCGCCAGCCGAAACAGCCTGCCAGCATCGAGTTCATGAACAGCGGGCCAGCGGTTGGAGCCATCTCCGATGTACGCCGAAAAGCCTTTCTCGCGCGCGATACGAATAAAGCCAGGAATAAAACCAACCGCGTTATCTAACGGTCCATGAACCGTTGGTGCCAGCCGCACAACGGACGAGCGTATATTTTTAGCCGCCAGGCCGATAACAAAATTTTCAGAATCTATACGCGGCCCAGCTGGCAATACGTCAGTTTCTGTGATCGTCTGTCCTGGGTTCGCGGCTGCATAGATCAGTGTACCGCTCACACCCACCAGTGGCTTGCCCGTACCCTCTAGCGCCTTTGCTAGAGTATTAAGCGCCTGAAGGTCGGCCTCCGCGGCCCCAACCATATTGCCGCTAAAAGCTATATCGTGTTTGAAAGCCAGGTGAATGACGCCGTCCGCCGCGCGCCCGCCCGTGGTCAAGCTTTCCATATCATCCAGTGAGCCTCGCTGCGCTTTAGCACCTGCCTTGACGAGCAGTTCAGCCGCTTGCTCCGAACGCGCCAACCCGATTACTTCGTGTCCGGCACCCAGTAGTTCAGCTACGACAACTGTACCCACGTGACCGGAAGCGCCAGTAACAAAAATTTTCATCGTCAACTCCTTCATATATTCCTTTTCAAATGTACATCTTTAATGTATACTACAACTGTAGTTTATCTATGTGATGGGGTCAACCAACAAAACTGCTGATCTGTATAGATACTAAACGAAAGCCCGAAAATGAAGTCTACATACGCCCAGACCATCAACGAAGCCCAGCTTGATCCTCGTGTGGTACGCACGCGTCACCTGTTACTGCATGCATTCGAAGAACTGCTGCAAGAATATCGTGGCGCTATTCGCGACATATCGATCCAGAGTATCGCCGAACGTGCAGGCGTCAATCGCGTCACCTTCTACGCCCACTTCACCGACAAATACGAACTACTCGAATTTTGGAAGCGTGAACTGTTCCGCCGGGAGTTAGCCAAACGGCAGCAAAACATCGCCGCCTTGACCCTGGAGCAGCTTATCGACGTAGTGCTTGACTTCATGCAGCTTTACCTGAGTATGCGCAGGCGCGTGAACCAGCAGTTCGACCCGCTATTCGAAGCCGCCATCCAGAACGAAATACAGGCCACCCTCCTGCGCATGTCCGATGTAGACGAAGACGTAGCTATTTTCCTCGCCTGGGCCATCTTCGGCTCCGCAAACGAATGGTGCCGCACGCCGGAACACCTATCGAAAGAGGCTATGACCGACCAGCTCTTACAACTCGTCAACAAAAT
>CAZZWK010000002.1:8530-12208 GCA_964657925.1 uncultured Dictyobacter sp. | reverse complement strand
AACACCTATCGAAAGAGGCTATGACCGACCAGCTCTTACAACTCGTCAACAAAATTCTTCATTGACCAACCCCTTACCACCTAACGTAGGGGCAGGATTATGCAGATTCACCAATGAAGGCCGACATCACCCAACGCCAGCACGGACGCGATAAATCGGGTCCATACATTACGTGGCATGATGAATCAAGGGGTGATCCATTCTCGGTAATAATGTGTTCACGTGCATTATCGCGTCCGTGGCGGCCCAGCGTCCGTGTGGCTCGCCTTCCCTGCTCTCGCCTCTTATATCATCCCTCCGTTTTCACCCAATCCTCCACCCGCACCCCATCCATCAACTCTCCCACCAGACGCACCGTCTCCACACTTACCGTCACCACCTGCCTGATCAGCTTCAGAATGTAGCCTTCATCCCCATACATATTCGGATCGCTCTCGATCCCACTCCTCTTATCCACGCTCACCTGGTACTGATCGATCACCCACTCCAGAGCCGACCGATTGCCCAAGCGATAGCCAAAACATTCTTGCGGAATCCCCCCGAACGTCAAACTCTCATTCACTACCAGCTGTGTCTTATCAGGAGATAACCGCATCTTCTGCACCCGATCGCTGAACGGCACCGCCTCATTCTCGATCCACTCCAGCTTATACTCCTTCGCATCCTCGTACCCCAGATGCAACTCCATCAACGCCTTCCCGATCCTGCGACACACCTCATACGCCTCACGCGACCTCACCAGCGGAATATGCGGCAGGTCGCGTTTCAAATTCTCCGCGTAGCGCTCCTGATACAGCGGATGGTGCAGCAGCCCATACACATAATGAAAAATATCCCACTTCGTCACCCCCCTGCCCCCCGCACCATACTTCTCCTCGAACTGCCGCAACGCCCAGTCCGTAATATTCTCCCTCCGGTTACTCCTATCCTCGGCATAGGTGTAGAAAGGGAAACACTGATACGCATCAACAGAAGCAAGTAAGTGAAGATCAGGAATAACATTAGTTGCTAATGTACTGAATGAGGACCTGTATCCAATATCATTAACAACTATCACAACATTTTCGTTTTCGCTTGCAGGAGTGGGGAAAAATTTAGGTTGTAGATATATGCTATTATTAAGAACCGAATCAAGATAGAGATATTCTTTGACAAAAGGACGATACAAACTATTTCTGATCTTTTCTTTAGAAAAAGATGTGTATTTCCCCCTAGTTAGTTCTACTTTTAAATCTCCACTCCATTTTATACGTTGATCATCATAAGTTACGAAATCATCAACACTAGTGGTATTATTTCCCCTACGTTGCCAT
Source organism: uncultured Dictyobacter sp. (assembly GCA_964657925.1). GTDB lineage: Bacteria > Chloroflexota > Ktedonobacteria > Ktedonobacterales > Ktedonobacteraceae > Dictyobacter. Next base: position 10,895 of record CAZZWK010000002.1, on the reverse strand, counting down.
CTACTAACGTCATTATTATATGTATCAACGAAGCGCTGCATTTTTCCTTCTAAAGATAGTTTATTGAAGTCATACGCCCAATTATCTCGATTAGTTTTTACACCCCCGCTGTACAAGCGAAACAAGGCTGGTGTATCGCTCGAAAGAGTATCAACTTTTTTAATACCCATCGGTAGAAACTGAGCAAACTCAGTATGTAGACCTTCTGTAATCCATGTGTTTCTTTCATCAGGTTGAAGAGTTAACCAATCGATGTTGTTGATACTTTTTTTCTCACTCAAGAATGCAAGTTTTTCTGTTCTTCTCCAAAATTCAGGCACACGATAATAATAGAGAGTCTTATTGGAGATTTTCGAATTTCTTACTGCAATAGTGATCCCTACACCAACTTGAATACCAAAAACATTATGCGTTGTTCCTGAAAGCTTGGGGTTCTTACGTACATTGCCGTGCAAATCAACATGATAAATATAGTTAAAATCTTTGAAAAATTGTTGACGCATGCCATCGAAAGCAAACTGATCGACAAAAGAGTTATTAGTAACCAGACAGATAATTCCGTCGCGTTCTTGCAATCGGTCAGTTGCCCAACGGAAAAATCTTACGTATGCATCGTATAGTTGGGTCTTGAGTGTTGCTTTAGACTCTTTTACATAAGTATCTTTAATGCGATAATCAACAATAGCATAACGCCGATTCTTATTATTATCGTTCTCGTTCTTCTGCCCCACATTATACGGAGGATTCCCGATAATCACCGTGATTTTCGCGTCCTTCTCGCGCTGCACGCGCTCCGTGTTCTCCTCGCTGAACAGCGACAACTGCTGGCTATCGGCCAGTTCCAGCGTGTCCGCGAAGCAGATGCCCTCGAACGACTCGTACTCGCCCACCTTTTCGTAATACTCGTGCTCGATATTCAACGAGGCGATGTAGTACGGCAGCAGTGTGATCTCGTTGCAGAACAGGTCCTCGCGATACTTCTGCTTCAAGCGATGGCGTGAAATATGCTTCTCCATCAGGTTGACGATGAAATTACCTGTCCCCGTGGCCGGATCGAGGATCTGCACGCCCGGCTCTTCGATTTTGGTGCCGAACTCGCTTTCGAGCACCTCCGCCACGCTATTGCACATGAAGTCTACGATCTCTTGCGGCGTGTACACGATGCCCAGCGTGTCCGCCTTCTTCACCGCGAAACCCTGAAAAAAGCGCTCATACACCGTGTTCAAAAACCCTTGCCGCTCGGACCAGTCGTTGATATCCTTCGCCGCCCGTTCGATGGCGACGTAAAAGCGGTCCAGCGTCTTCAAAAAGTCGTTGCGGTTGAACGAGCGGCTCGTCAGCGCCTGAATCACCTTCTCGATCTCGCTGGCGATCACGTTGCGGCTGACGAAATCAGGATTATCGAATACCGTGCGAAACAGCCGCTCCGTCAGCAGGTGTTGCACTAGCATCTCTTTGATCGTGGCATCGCTGATCCGCGGATCGAGCGTCTTCTGGCACAGCTCGCGAAAAGTGTCGAACGCGGCGATGAACTTGCGGTTTTGTTTGTGCTCCTGCTCGATGATGTCCAGCAAGGCTTGCGCGTGCTCGGGTATGCGATCCTTGAACTCCTGTACCGCCGTCTCGAAATTGGCGATATCCGGCTCGGTATACGTCAAAAACTGTTTCAGCAGGTCGCTGACATCGTTAGCCTTGCCCAGGTCGAAGTCATAGCTATAGCGCCGTTTGTTCTGGTACAGCACCGCCCGCTTCGAGTTCTCGAAAATCGTGTTCGTCAGCGGATAGCCATCGGCGATCTTCTGCCGAATCTCTTTCTCCAGATCGCCGTGCGGCCCCTTGGCCTCCCAGAATCCGCGCTTCAACTTATAGCCGTCGCGCAACACTCCGTCCGGCCTGATCCCGCCCTCGATCGTCTGCTCCGGCACTAGCAGCCAGTTGACGTTGCGCGCCGTGTTCGCCAGCAAATTCTGAAACGCCGAGCGCACGCCCATCTCCGACTCCACCTGCCCCTGCTTATAATCCGCCAGCTCTTGATAGTAGTGGCTGATCGCGCTTTTCAACGCGTTCGCCCCGATCGTCGTGTGCCCCTGCCCATTGCTCGCCCCTGTGTGCGCGCCACCACCCACACTCGGCGTATGCCCCGTGCCATGTTCGTCGAATCCCATTGTCCCCTCTCCAATCCTCTTCGTAGACTTGTTCTGTTTCGCCCCACCCACACTCACTCCACTCAGTCGCTCGATCGATTGCCGCAACTGTTGCGCGATCTCCGTGAACGCCAGGTCCTCGTTGGGCTGTAGCGTCACTGGTCGCCCATCGCGAGGCAAAGCTTGTAGTGGTCCGAACGGCGTATTTCTCCAATCGCACG
>CAZZWK010000002.1:0-8430 GCA_964657925.1 uncultured Dictyobacter sp. | reverse complement strand
CCATCGCGAGGCAAAGCTTGTAGTGGTCCGAACGGCGTATTTCTCCAATCGCACGGACGCAAAATAATTGGTATCACGATCGCCTCGCCCGCCTTCTGCCTCTGCATGGCCTCCTGCACCTGTGTGCCATAGCAATAGTCTGAAGCGACGAAATCAGAGCTCACCAGCAGCAAAATAATGCGCGCGCCCATCAAATGGCGATTGACCTCCGCCTCCTGCACCGCCCCCGCCTCGACCATCTCCTCGTGCCACTCGCTGATAAACCCCTGCCTGCGCAATGCCGCCAGATGCCGTTCCAGCCTCGTCCGCAGCTCCGCGTCCTCCCGAGCATACGCATAAAAAACCTCGACCGCATCGATCGCCATAACCAGCGCTCCTTGCTCCTGCCTGAATCACTATTTCATACCTGATTGTCACCAAACTGTCCTGAAATAGTAGCATATACAAGCAAGTAAGGGAATACGCTGGTAGCTCACAACAAGCATAGGTAAAAGGAAAAACTTTTCAGTTCTCTTCATTCGAGAGCAATGCGGCCTCTGGTTCACCGAGCGTTTGCTCTTTCGCCTCGTACTTCTGTATAAGCGGGATAGCGATCCATACACAGACAATGGCGAGCACAATAATGAACGAAGCTGAGGCATAGACTTGAAAATGCCCCCATGCTGTGTACAAGAAACCGCCAATAATTGGTCCAACAACCCATCCAAGCGATTGCAACGATTGCGTCGCTCCAATCACTCGACCCTGTTCGCGCCGTCCCACCATTCCAGAGATGAGACCTCGCAGCGCGTTTTCGACAAGGCTCCCTGAACCTGCGAAGAGGATGATACCGACCAGCAAGAGAATCGGTGTGGCGATAAACGCGATGGAGCCAAGCACAAGGTAGCTGATACCGACCAGCACCAGGGCGATGAGACCGAGCCGGATGTTTCCCAGCAGTGCGAGTAACCTGCCTACCAGCACACCCTGGACGAGAATATCGACCACGCCGAGCACAGTGAACACGAGACTAGCCTGCGTAACATTGAAGCCAAGGCTGTCCTTCATCAAGACGGTTATCGTCGCCTGCAACATGCCCACTGGAAAAGCGTAGCAGAACCAGGCCAGCAGTAACCAGCGCAAGTTTGCCCAACGCAACACGGACACCAGACTTTTCAAGGGGTTCAGTTCGCTCATAGCAATCGAGGTGGTGCGGTGTTCTTTGCCCAAACTCTCTGGTAAAAAGAAGTATCCCCAGACAAGCGTCAGCAGGAGCAGGCCAGCAGCGGCAAGAAAGGGGACGCGATCGTTGATCGTAGCCAGCAGTCCACCAACAGCAGGGCCAATGAGCGTACCGATACTTGCCGCAGCACCCAGCAGGCCGAAGTACTTGCCACGGTCCTTCGGTTCTGTGATATCAGCGACATAGCCGAACAAGACTGGGATGTTACCGCCTGTCAGGCCATCGATGATGCGTCCAAGGAAGAGCAGCCACAGCGCACCGCCAAGGCCCAGGATGAGATAGCCAAACACGGAACCAAGCAGACAGATGAAGAGAATGGGGCGTCGCCCAAAACGGTCGGAAAGCACGCCTAAACCTGGCGCGGCGATCAACTGACAGATCCCATAGGCGGCGGTCAGCCATCCCACGATGACTGCGAGATTATTCGGATGCGCCAGGTATTGCAATATGAGAAACGGAACAATAGGTACAATGATCGTTATACCCATCGTATTCAAAAGTGCGATAACGAGAAGAAGCACGAGAGACGTGCGTCCTACAGATGTGTTCGTAGGACCTGCTGATTTGTTCATGGAGGTGTTCTACCTTTTCAAAAAAATTCTATCCTACCCCTTGCCCGCGTAGGCGCACCCCTTTTGGGTGCGATGGAGTAGCATGAACCTTTTCAAACAAGTTCGAGCTTTTTTCGCGCGGTAGATACGCTGCACACCTATTTACGAACTGTATTCACTGAGGAAGAGATAGTTTGTACCCAAAAGAATGGGAATGGTAGAGCTTATATTTCTGCTCTCTCTCCTCGCTGTGCGCCGTATGCGGCGCGAACACATTCGTACTATGAGCAAGAACGCTGACAATGAACATTCGTTGGAGGAGTTGTCAACGTTTCACCCTTGCTTCATCGATATATCTGCGTGATATACTTGCTATTTGCTTTTTGAAAAAGATGTGTTCACTTTATCACCAGGCGTTTCTGTCTGTCAAGCGTCGTTTCCTCTATCCACTCAGTATCTTACAATCGACCGTTTCGTGACACTCACCATTAGGCTTTCCAAACAGGAACCCATTATCTGCGTGGGCGTGATGCAGAGATTTGACCAGTTTCAAAAAACGTACCACTATCATCTCGCTTTTCAATCATCTCCAATTATCGTACAATATGCCAGGAATCGAGAAAGGATAGCTCGTGCTTGCACTTTTACTTGCCCTAACCTTGCTCATCCTCGGCACTCTGCTACTCGTCTTCGGGGCCGACTGGTTTCTCGATGGTGTCAACGACTTCGCCCGTTCCCTCGGTGTCAGCGCACTGGTGCTGGGTATCGTCCTCGCGGGCCTCGAACCGGACGAAATGCTCACCGCCGCCATCGCCTCCGTGCGCGGCGCACCATCGCTTGCCGTTGGTGATGTCCTTGGCACCAATATCACTATCACAACCGCCGCCCTCGGTCTCTCCGCGTTGATCTTCCCCATCGCCATCGACCGTGCCCTGCGTCGTCAGGCCATCATCGCAACCCTGATCTCGATCATTCCTATAATATTGCTCTTCTTCGGCGTCGTCACACGGCCCGCGGGCATCCTCCTCTTGCTCATCTTTGTCGCCTACACCATCTTCCTGTTTCGCACCGACCGTGAATCCGCCCTGCTCCTGACTTCCTCCGATGACAATGATGACGACGACGATGATGACGATCAATACGAAAATACCACTCACCCCTCCCGTCGCTTCTCCTGGAAACCTACTCTGCTCACCATCGGTGGTCTGGTCGCCGTAGCCGCCGGAGGTCCCGCCATCGTCGAGGGCGCGCTCCGCCTCTCGCGACTCGCGGGCCTGAGCCAGGGCACCATCGGCGCGACCATCGTATCGCTGGGCACCGGTGCGGAGATGATCGCCCTGGGCATCACCGCCGCGCGCAAACGGCAGGCCAACATCCTCATCGGTGGCATCCTCGGCTCCTTCGCCTACAACCTGCTCGTCACCCTCGGCCTGGCCGCCGCCATCCATCCCCTCTCAGTTGACCCTCACATAACACAGCTTGCCCTGCCCATCATGATCGCCGTTCACCTCATCCTCCTGGCCCTCATCTGGTACGGCACAATCACCCGTTGGCTTGCCACCCTCCTGCTCACCATCTATATCGCCTACCTCCTCGCCCTGCTTCTGCTTCCTCAAATATATGCCCTCACCCCCTTGATGCATATCATAAGATGAAACAAGCGGAGCCATAAATGCACCCCTTCCGTCCCACGGACCCGATTATGCGGTTTAACAAATTATTGCCGATATCCCCTACAGCCGCCACGGACGCGATAATTGGTGCATCCAGTAAATATGCGGGAGTACAGAAAGCCAAGCATCGGCGCGCGACCGCAAGGGATCGCGCCTACGCGGTGTCACCCAATAATTTGGTGGATGCACCAAGCTGCCAGGGTATCAGCACGGGAAGCTCCGGCGTGCGACCGCAAGGGATCGCGCCTACGCGGGGTCACCCGATCATTTGGCGGATGCACCAATAATCGGGTCCGTACATTACGTGGCATGATGAATCAGGATGCATCGTTTTATCGGATGTATTTTGTTAAACTGCATTATCGCGTCCGCATCGTTGAACGCCGCCACACCCTTCCCACCCTCTGACCTCACCGGAGAGCTTATCCACACATCTGCGAGGGTAAACACACAATCCCTCGCAGATTACTCATCTATAAACTCCCCCATTCACCGCGACCCACGCCCTGGCAAAATCAGCCAGCGAACGGGCTGACCGCCCCGTAACCCGCTCCACAGTCTGCGTAACCCTATCTTCCAACCCATTCCTGATACCCTCGTATTCCACCTGTGCCAGCACTTTTGCGAATGTGGCAGGGATACCAGCCGCGATCATGCGCGCCTGCACTTCCTCCGGTTGAGCCGAAATAAAGCGAATCGGCCTCCCAAATTCCGCAGAAAGGATCTCCGCCACTTCCGCGTAGTTCAACGCCTGCGGACCCGTAATGATATGGTCTCTATTGTGCGGCTGCTCATCGATCAATGCTCGCAAGCCCACTTCCGCGATATCGTCCGCATCGACAAAGCCAACTCGTCCATCCCCCGTCGCCGCCACAATCACCCCTTCGTCTCGTATCGAGGCCGCGTGATAGTGGTTCTCGACAAAATTCTGCATGAACCACGATGGCCGCAGCACAGCCCATTCTGGCACCCGTTCCCGTATCATCTTATGCACCATCCCCAATCCGGGATCACCTTCCTGTACCAGCGAAGCACTCGCCAACACTACCCGCTTAACTCCAGCTCGCAAAGCGGATTCTAGAAAAGTATTCATCTGCCCACCTGGGTCCGTTACCCCGATCGGTGCTACCAGAAAAAGCTTTTGCACTCCATTCAGCACTGTCCCGTACGTCGTTTCGTTCCCCCAATCGAAGTGCCTGTGTTTTATCCCCTCTCCATCACTCCCCGTAACATCCCTTCGACTCGCCGTATATACGTCGAACCCGCTTTCTCGCAAGCGGCGCGCAACCCTCCGCCCCACCTTACCCGTCCCACCAGTAACAAGTATTGTATCCATCTATACCTCAAAATCATCTCTTCAAATCCAATCACGCCCTATCGATTCCCCTCTCTTCGCGCCTCCATCATTGCCATCGGATTCCAATAATCCCTTACATGTAGTAATTTCCCATCCTTCGTCCTCATAATCCACACATATGCTGCGTTATACGTACGCCCCGTGGAAATGATGCGCCCCTCGACCGCGATCTCCGCGATAAACACCTCTGGCTCCAGCGTCAAATAGACCTTTTGCCTCGTGATCCGCGCAATCTCAGCATCTTTAAGTACCGCCTGGATATAAGGACGCAGCGCTGCTTTGCCCTCGATTTGCGACACCCGCTCCTGCGGTGCGAAAGGAAACTCAAGCACACAATCTTCATCCCACAAGTCCATCCAGCTTTCAATGTCTCTTTCACTAAGCGACTGCATATAACGTTGTATCAACGTCTCCGTCTCCTGCTCTCTTCCCTTGTTGTCCGCTTCAATCGTACTCATAACCTCTGCTCCTGGTCCTATCACGCCTCTACAGAACGTGCTATCATTAACCCATAGTGGTTTGCCATCATCGGCACATGCAAACCACGTGCGACTCAAATTGAGTCAGCCATAGAAATGAGAGTATTTTACTCTCATTTCTATGATTATACGAATACCTATTCCTGTTGTCAAATCAAGGAGGGGAGTGGAACGCGATGTCACAGTCAACACACATGCGCAGCATGCCCAAACAGGAACGTGGCGAGCGGCGAATGCAACGACTTCTCGACGCCGCCGAACAGATATTTGCGGAACGTGGCTATAAGGCGGCCACCACCAATGAAATCGCCGCCCGTGCCCAGACTTCCATCGGCACCCTCTACCGCTTCTTCCCCAATAAAGAAGCTATCGTGCAGCATTTAGGCGAGCGCTATGTGCGAGAGCTACACGTCCTGCGTGAGCAAATGTTTCAACCCGAAGTAGCAACACTGCCACTCGCGCAAATGATCGATCGCCTGGTCGATCCCATCATCGACCTGAAATCCACCCATCCAGGCCTGGTCTCTCTTTTCATCGGCCCACACGCCGCCCTACACATCCCTCCCGAGTTTCAAACCCTCCAGCATGAATCTATCCTTCAAATGGAACAGCTCTGGATGAAACGTTTCCCCCACCTCGATGCCCAATCATGCCACCTCTACGCCCTGATCTTTTATCAGGTCCGCCAGTCTTTTCTTTCCCTGGCCTTCTCCTCCGCCTCACCTACCTCGGAGCACGTCATCACAGAACTAAAAACAAACCTCTACCGCTACCTCCAACCCCTGGACCAATCCAATAGGCTCTCGATCTAATTGTGAATGTATTATCGCATCCACACCCGTCACCTCCGCCTCTCACACACGTAAATCATCGAACGCGCATCCGCGCTCAACGGTTCCCCCTGCCAGTTCCCATAACGCGCCCGCACCTGCAACCCATTGTAAAAAAGCAACGCCTCCAACTCCTGTGGAAACACATAGCGCAACGCTGTCCGCAACACCTTTTCCTCCTGCCGACCATCCGGCTTCAAAAACGTCAGCCTCCGTGCATAATGCTGTATCTGCGTCATCGCATCATAATGCATCTGTTCAGTCGCGACCAACTGCCCTCCGTCCGGCGTCGCGTATTTCTGCGGCTCCGTATGCCGTAGTTCCAGCAAATTACGCAATGTAGGATTGCGCGTCACAAAAAGAAAACATCCCCCCGGCTGCAAATGCTCGCGTACACACCCCAGCATCCCCTCTAGATCCTCTCGCGTCAGAAAGAATTGAAAAACATGCTCCAGCATGTAAGCGAACGCGAATTGCTTATGAAGATGGAAATCGCGCCCATCAGCCACCACCCACTCGATCGAAGCCCCCTCCTTTGCTGCCTTCTGCTTCCCCCACTCGATCATCTCCGGCACCACATCCACCCCCGTCACCTCGTAGCCCAGTTTCGCCATATGGATCGCCACCCGTCCCGTACCACACCCCACATCCAGCAACGGCCCTCCCAGCCGACTCGCCCACTGTTCCGTCAACGCCCAATCCTCTCTATACCCATTATCCTCCACATCGAACGTCTGCGGGTCTCGAAACTCCTCAAGATTATCGTGATCGATCATCTTATTTCCCCTCTCTTCATAATTTGTTAGATGGAGGAAAAAGCGACACATATCGGGGAGGACACCCAACGGTCCGCGTAGGGCAAACCACGCGTTTGCCCCGCGGACTCCATGCACCCCTCGGTATTCCACAAACTCCTCACCTACTCGAACGGCTGCTCCCACCGCTCCTTATGTGCTACCTCGCCCAGTGGCTTGCGTTTCTTTCGCCCCTTCCCTATCGACTTGACCGGGTAGCCGAATGGCACGACCGCCAGAATATCGATATTGTCAGGAATCCCCAGCAACGGCCTCACCTCCGCCAGATTATTGAACCCCACCCAGTTCGACCCGATCCCCTTATCCCACGCCGTCAAAATCATCGACTGAATCGCTCGGCTCGCGTCCGAAACCGCGTACACGCTCTGCTCCATCCCCACCACAATCGCCAGCGGTGCCTGCGCGATATACGGACCCGTGCGCGCGACCGGAGCCAGTTTGCGCAACATCTCCTTATCCTGTACCACGATAAAATGCCACGGCTGCCCATTGATGCTGCTCGCCGTCAAATGCGCCGACTCCACGATTTCTCGTACGATGTCGTCCTCGATCGCCTTATCCTGAAACTGCCGTACCGCCAACACCGTGCGTATCGCCTCAAAAACATCCATACTCTCATTCTCCTTGTTTGCATCATAAAACATCATACCCCAACCACCTCGACCACTTCTCTAACTCCACAACCTTTTCCCCGAACATATAAATTCTACACTCAAACCCAACTACTCTGCCAAGCCTCATTATATCTACTCAATTCACCCCTCCACGTAATGTACGGACGCGGTAATCGCGTCCGCGCCCCTCGCTTGCTGACATCCCAATAAATCCTCCCTTCACCCTTCTACTTTCCTGTTGACGCTTGATTTTTTCGCTCCTATACGTTTAACTTAAAAGACAACACACTTTGTAAATCTAGTGAGATGGATGTAAATAGAGAGGCATACCTGCCCCTGACAAGAAAACGAGCCAACTACATGCTATACTCATACATCAACTACATCAACTTACTGCCCTGGCTCATCATCTTCCAGGTCCTCATGTTCGCCGATTGCCTGCTGAATCCTTCTATCAAAGGCATGGCGAAGGGCAAGTGGTTTGTTATTATGTTCCTTCTTCAGGGCCTTGGTGCCTTCGTCTACTTCGCCTTCGCCCCCTCGCTCCTCTTCGAATCCATCCTCAACATGCTCGTCTCACTCAAACAGAATGCTACCTCTATCCAGACTTTCATCCAGCACCAGCAGCGTAAACGCCAGCCTTCCCAGCCCAAAATTCAACCCGAAACCTTCGAAAGCTATTCCAACGGCTACCAGTCACAAATCCCTCTCCCCTCGCAAGATCCCTCATCACCCCCCTACAACTCCTACGAAACCCCCCACGCCACCTACCCCACCCCCATCAATCCTCTCATCCAGTAGGGGCACGATAATGTACATTCACCAGTTAAGGCCGACATCGCACAACGCCAGCACGGACGCGATAAATCGGGTCCGTACATTACGTGGC
>CAZZWK010000001.1:144483-176614 GCA_964657925.1 uncultured Dictyobacter sp. | reverse complement strand
AGTAGGAACGAGAACAGCAAAAGAGATGAAGCGGAATTCCGCCTCATCTCTTTTTATTTTATATAGAGTTGTATGAGCGAAACATATATCTACTCCGCCTTATCGTCATTCTCTGCGGCGTAAGCGTAATAGTAAGACAATAGCGAGACCTATACCTACAAGTAGCGCTACGTTTTTTGTTTGCTGCCTATAGTTATATTGCGGCAGATTAGTTGTCCTATAGACATGACCCTCAAGATAAGCTTCGTCGATCAGCTGGATAGGATGTACAATCTCTAACGATATTCCTCGTTGCCGCGCGCCCATAGCGATCTGCATCATACAGCCAGGATTACCGGTCGCGATAGTATCTACTCCCGTTGCTTCGATATTGTTCATCTTACGTTCGAGTAGTTCCTGTGCCATGCTCTGGTTGGTAATATTGTAAATACCTGCGCTGCCGCAGCACCAATCCGATTCCTTGAGGTCTATAAGTGTAATACCAGGAATAGCCTGCAACAGTTGGCGAGGCTGCTGCTTGATCTTCTGACCGTGAAGCAAGTGGCAGGCGTCATGATAGGCTATGGTCCTTTGCAGCCTTCCCATCGCGACATCTCTGCCATATGCTGCGAGAAATTCGTGAATGTCGACCGTTTTGGTGCTAAATACTTCGGCTTTCTGCGCGTAATCGGGATCATCGCGCAGAAGATGATCATATTCCTTCAACGTTGAGCCGCAACCTGCCGAGTTAATGACGATAAAATCGCAGTCATAAGCTGCGAATACATCGATATTCTGCCTGGCAAGTGCTCGTCCCTGTTCTGCCTCGCCGCTATGAACATGTAGCGCACCACAGCAGCTTTGTTGCGCTGGTGTGACAACTTCGCAGCCGTTGGCCGCGAGCACACGCATAGTTGCTTCATTGACCGCGCGGAACGTTTGATCCATGATGCATCCGCTGATAAAGCCGACGCGGTATCGCTGCATACCTATAGCTGGTGTAATCTCTGGTAACTGCCTGGGCAAAATATCGCCCTGTGCATCTGCTACTAATGCTTCTGGCACCCTAAGTTTGCCTTGAAATGGGCCGGGAAGATTGTTGATAACATCGAATAACCCGCTTTTGTGTACGATTGCCTGTAACTTACTGCGTTGATAGAGTTTGAGTCCACCAAAAACAAGTGAAAGAACAGCGCGTGAACGCAACATTACACGAAAGAAGAACAGTCGTAACAATGTTTTTTGTAGTGCGGCGGTCGGCTCTTCTCGCTTTTCTATGTTGTTGCTATCCTTATGATCGCTAACTTCGTTGTGAGCGCTGGCTGTACGGTTTAATTGAATATGCTCTTGGGCTGCTTCGATAAGTTTGCCATACTGCACACCGGAGGGGCATGCCGTTTCACATGCCCGGCATCCCACGCAGCAATCCATGTGCTCAATGAACTCGTCGGAAAGAGATAACTTGCCATCTGCCACGGCTCGCATCTGGTAGATACGTCCACGCGGTGAATCCATTTCGATACCAAGTACAGCGTAGGTGGGGCAGACTGGAAGGCAGAAACCACAGTGGATGCACTGGCGCAAGAGATCATAGGTGTGTGTATGTTTTTGTAGCGGTCCTTCCTGTGGTGAGATGATTGGTAAGGGAGATCTCTGCGCCTGTGGATATGTCTGTCCCATGGTTTTCCTTCCTTCATTGGTCGCACTGTCCGTTCGTCGTTCTAGCACATCAGCGTGCTAGATACACCTTTTCTCTACAAGAAGCGAAATGATCATTATTTATTCCGCACCGGTTGTGCCGCGACAACCGTGACTTCCTGCCGATTATGAAAGAGTTGGTGTGCCTGCACAATCGCATATTTTTGTGTCAGAATGCGCATGGCCTCTTTGAAGTTGACAAAGGGATCGACTGCGATCGCGGCATGTGGCAATTTCAGCGTGGAGATAATGAAGCCATCGTCACGTAAGTAAGGTGCTGCACCCTGTAAAATACGGGCGCTATCGCGAGCATCCATACGCATATCGCTGGCGATGACATCGAAACGTCCAAGGCGTTGTGTATTTTGTAACTCGGAAGCTTCCGCGAAGAAATCCTCAGCGTAGCCACGGTAGTGCTCTAACTTTTTGTTTTCTACCAATCGTTCATCCAGCCTTGCCGGATCTACTGCGATCACGCGCATGCCTGCATCCAGGAATAGACGCGTCCAGCCACCAGGCGCAGCACCCAGGTCAAGTGCACGTCCGTTGGTTGAGAGGGTAAGATCGAAGGTTTCTAGGGCCTCCAACAACTTGAATTCCGCACGGCTGATTTGCTCGTCGGTTTGTGCGTAGTGCCTTGCTCCACCCGGCCAGGGGCTCAAGTTTTCCTCTACCTCCGAAATACCGATATAGGCTGTGTCCAGCGTACAGAGAATGGATAAGACAACCTGCGGTTTTTTGATGTCTTCAACCGCTTTCGTTTCCTCTACCAGCGCCTCGGCCAGCATTTGATTGAGTTGTCCACTGCTATATGGTCGTTCTGCCCGCTTGCCATCGGTCTTGACAAAGCGCGATTGCACAGCAAAACGTGTGCCCCTTTCCAGTAAGACAATATCTGGCAATTCGATGATTGTTACGGCGATGCGGCCAGAATCTTTTTCGTCATTCTGCAAAGAGAGTATTGTTTGTACAGGGGCGATATGGAGCACAAAGACAGGTCGTTTCTTGTTCGCGATCTGCATTATTTCATGTGCATTCGAGACTGTGCATAATGCTATCTCGTCAGTCACTTTTTTAACCTCGATTGCCTGCCTGTCGAGTTGTTCAATCTCCGCAATAGCTGCCTGCAAAAATTCAGCGTGGGCAGTGATGACAAGGAGATTGTCGATCGGAGTCGTTTGCTTTACACTATTCACACTTGCCTCTAAACCATCCATAATTTCAGTATCCTGAAACCCTATTGTACTATAAACAGTTGACAACGCAATGACGTATTTCGCAAAAAACCGGCGTAACTGGTGGCGCACAAGACATGCTTCTCTCACCAGTTCCTTCAGCTAGCAATCGATATTGCTATTGACGAATCTGAAAGGGTATGCTAATATCTTAGTGTAGAGGTCGGATATAAGGGTGGGTTAAGGCAATGTGAGTCTTGATAATCGAACCCTGATTATGATACCTCGTTAAAGGAGATCGCGATGAAGCATGTTCATAACGAGCAGGAATGCGCCCTTTGTCGCAAGTCGTTGAGTTGGTGGAATGCGCAGGCTTGCGTAGAATGCGGGCGAACCATCTGTGCCAATCATATGTGTAGGTCCAGGCGCCCATATAGCACCGTCCTTTCCTCTTACTGCTCTGCTTGTTCGCACAACAAAACACCGGACGCGCTACAGTTCCGAGCACATCAACATACGAAAGATATAACACGTCATTGAATGTCTGTCTGACGTATGTAACTGCCATGTTTGCTCATCTTATACTATCAGCTACAATGCTATAGCGTGTATGAGCGCTACGTACTCCCTAACTTGATACGCCAGGGTCGTTTTTGCCGCAAAAACAGGAGACTACCCCCGAAAAGAGACAATGTCAGCACGACCGCGACCAGCGTCAAGATGATCTTCTGCGTCAAAGATAGGCCCGCCAAATTAGTTGAAACTACATTTTGTGGCGCAGCATTCGTTTGACCAGGAGCAGAAACCGGCAAATTCGATGCTGGTAGGTGCATTTGTTGCCAGGTCGGTTGCTCTACACTCATCACATTTTTTGACGTATCCGTATTGCTACCACCCCCACGCGCTGCTTTTCCCTTTGTCCCCTTTTTTACGCGCTGCTTTTTAGCTTTTGCCTTGTGCTTGTGTGTCGAAGCAGTCGCTTTTGCCTTCACGGTTGGTTTTGCCGTAGCTAAGGGCAGTACATTGCTGCTATCAATCGTCGGTTGACTGGTAACTTCCCATTTATCTCCACCATCGGTTGTGCGAGCATAGGATAGATCGCTGGAGAGCACAGGAACCGTGACTTGATCGAAGGGTGTGTACTCGAGATTGAGACGAAGCGTTAATGGTTGTGGATTATTGAAATAGCCTGGCACGAAATTCGCATCCATGAAGGGAAAGACGACAAAAAAACCGTGCGCTACTATAACCGAGCCGAAGGGAAATGTGTAGGCTTGTGTGTTTGGGCCGCTATCGATAGCGGCTCGTTCCGCATAGAGATTAATAGCATAATTCTGAGGATTATAGATTTCAATCCACGCATTTTCTGTGGCCGTGTTACTGCTCCGACTGTCGCAGTTCCAGACGGAAGCAGGATTGAGCAGCGCTTCATTTATCACCAGGATTCCTTGCGTAGGTGTCGGGATAGTAGGGGTTGCTGTTTGAACAGGGGGGACTGGGGATGCACAAGCATGCCCTGTTGCTGCATGGGTCGCCGTGATACCCATAATCGCCATACTTAAAAGCAGGCCACAAAGGCCTATAACCACCAAAAGCCGCACATGCCACCTCGTTATATTTTTATATTTCTATAATAAACTGTAAAACTATATAGATTGATGCATAGAAAGGTAAGAGTAGAGTTAAACCATGCCACGTAACCCGCGCAACCACCATTGATTGGTCAAGCCTGTAAATTCACTAGCAGAAAAAGAGAAACAAGAGAGTTACTGAGAGAGGTATTTAAATGGTACTTCTCGTTTCTCTGGGAACCGATTCTGTAGCGCTTTGCGCATAGCTTCGATGCTGCTCTCACCTAAAGTGAAGGCAATAATGGAGCCAATTACAATGCCACAGATGCCACCAAGCGCAATCCCTTCGAGGAATATGCGATTGCGAAAAAATGTCATCTTTGTCACCTTTTCTATCTAATTATTGGAGATATACAACTGTTTTTGCATCGCTCCAGAGACGTTCGAGCCGATAATATTCGCGTTCTTGCGGTCCGAAGATATGTACAATCACACCACCAAAATCGAGCAAAACCCAGCCATTATCGGCGGCTCCCTCTCGATGGAGCAGTTTCACTCCCTGTTTCCCCAACTCTTCATCGATCGAGTCTGCAATAGCCTGTATCAGCCGATTGTTGCTGCCGCTACAGATGACGAAGTAGTCAGCGATCAGGCTCACATCTCGAATGTCGAGCAGTAAGATGTCGGAAGCTTTTTTGTCTGCCGCAATATCAACAGTCGCTCTCGCCAATTGGTCTATATTTAACAGAACGTTCTCCACGCATGCTCCTATATGTACACATCAGATCGGACGCCCACTGTCTTTTGACCAGATAGCTAACCGCCCAGACACAAACTGGTTGAATTTATCGTATTCGCATTATAGCATGAGTGTGTAGACTTGTTAAGAGGGAAAAATATCTATCTTTCAGTCTATTTGTGCATACTTTTGTACTTTTCGAGTGCATGGCTATCTACGGCATGTGATCGAGAATAAGGTCAAGTGTAATAGGGGCAACATTGGCGGTCTGCACACCAGCTATTGAAATCTCAGCCAGTAATTCCGCGACGGTACGCTGATACTGTGGAATAAAAAGCTTTGCCGCTATCTCATTGAGCGGAACCAGCACAAAGGCGCGCTCGATCATACGTGGGTGAGGGATAATGAGGTCAGGCTCATGCACTGTCTGACTAGCGTAGAGCAGAACATCAATGTCGATTGGTCGTGGGCCATTGCGAAACGTCGGCTGGCGACCCAATTCGACCTCGGTCGACCTGGTATGCTGGAGTAGTTGCCGTGGACTGAGCACGGTCGAACCATGGCAAACACCATTGAGAAAACGGGGTTGATCCTGGTACCCCACCGGCTCGGTTTCATAAAGCGAAGAAATCTGTGTAAAGGTAATCACACGTGCCAACGTCTGTAACGCGCGCATAATAGTGTCACGTCTATCGCCTAAATTCGATCCGAAGGCCAGGTAGACCTCGTTGTTTTGCATTGGAGCATCGGGTTGCAATACCATCTTTTTGCCCTCTTCAACCTTGTTCTGTTCTCCCTATTTTACCCTTACTAACGCGATAAATCGAGGGTATCAACGTCATTTTTGGAAGACGGTCACATGCGTAAAGACAGCCTCCGTTCCATTCGCGCTATCGCTGCCGACCAGCAAGCCGATGAAGCCAGTTTTATAGGTGGTGTCGGTAAAAGTATTGACGACAAGCTGTTTGTTGATATAGATGCGGAATGTCGAATCTTTCGCAATGATGGTTAGTGCATTCGACGCTTCATACCCCTTGCTAAGTGAAGTGGAATGGGTCCAATCGATCAATGTCAGCCAGGCGTTGAAATTATTGCCCATGGCGAGTTGAAAACGGTAATCGCCCTTGTTGTCGATCTCCAGCGCGTAGAAGGCTTTGTCATAAGGATTCAAGCGAAAGATCAGACCATAGAAATCTCCATACAGCAACTGTGCTTGTGCCGTGATCACCGTATTCGCGAAGAGGTGTTGTGTATTGTAACACCAGGCTACCGAGTAAGGAGAACCGGTATAAACGTGGTAACCTTGCGGCGAAAAATAACACTGCGAGCCGTCGTCGAGCCAGCCATCACCGGCTTGTAGCATCGAATCATAGTAAAGAATTTTGCCCGCGCCAATGCTGGAGGTGATACCAGCTGTGGCTTGAATATGTGCGCGCGCCGCCAGTGTGGCCTGTGCCTGTTGCGTCGTTTGTATATGTTGTTTATCTGTGTTTGTCTTTGTTGACGATGTTTGTATATGTAGGGCCGGTGATTGCCAGAAGAATGCAAACGGTAACGAGAGGCAGAGGAGTGCAAGGAAAACCAGTAGGAGGATATACAGAGGCCGTATGCGTCTCCGCTGTCGATACAACTGCGCAACGTGAACAATAGCGGATGTCGTATCTTTCAATGGATAGCGCTGCGATTTACCTAGCGAGGAATCAAATTCGGCCTGGATTTTGTCAAGCAGCGATGTTTGTGTTGGCGGTGCCCCGGCCACAGCCTCTTTTTTCTCGGGTACATCAGGAATAGTGAGAAGAATATCCTTTTCTAATTCACGCGTTTTTTCTTGAAACAGGGCTTTTTGATATGCGCATGCAAACTGTTGAGCTTCTTGATAGCGTTCTTCGGGAGACTTTTGCAGTGCTTTGAGCATGACCTCTTCGATTGATGTGGGTATATCACTATTGAACTGTAGAGGCGAGGGTGGAGGCGATTGGATATGTTTTAACGCGACCCCGACTGGCGAGTCCGCGGTAAAAGGGACGCGACCGGTCAACATCTGGTAGAGGATAATGCCTAGCGAGTAGATATCGCCACGATAATCGTTGTAGCCATTGGATTGCTCGGGGGCCATATATTCCGGCGTGCCGATCATAGTTCCAGAAGAGGCCAGAGAGGTAGCATCGAGTCGAGCTTTCGCCAGCCCAAAGTCCGCGAGGTAGGCGTGTCCATCTGGACGCAGCAGGATGTTCGACGGTTTGACATCACGATGAATCACCCCATGGTCATGCGCATGTTGCAGCGCGGACGCGATCTGCTCAAGGAAACTCCCCGCCTCCTCAAGTGAGAGATGCTCACGCTTGAAAAGGTAGTCGCGCAGCGTCCCTCCCTCGATAAAGGGCATAACCAGATAGTACCAGGGGCGTTGTGCGCCAAAATCGTAGAGTGGAAGAATGTGTTCGTGGGCGAGCGCACCGATAGAGAGCGCCTCGCGTTCGAAGCGGCGCACGAACGGCTCATCTCTCCCATAAAGCACTTTGACCGCGACATAGCGACGTACGCGGCGATCATATCCCAGATAAACTTCTGACATGCCTCCCTGCGCCACGCGCAGGCGCAACTCATACCGCCCTAACCTCGACCCTTCCAACCCCTTCATCAATCCACCCTCCCACCACTACCTGGGCAATGTGAAACCAGTCCTCCAGTAAGAAGAAAACAGAGGAAACCCTATTTCCACCTAGTAGGTTCAGCCTATCTCTCCTGTTTGTTCACTTTTAGCGAACGGTCCAATATCGCTCCAATTGTACCGTCTCGACTGGACGAATATTGTGTGCATATGTGTCCATCAACTTTTGCATCGCCTCGACATTCCCAAAGTTGGAGGCAATCTGCGAGGCATAAATGGCGGAAGCCTCTAAACGCAAGGGCATCATCTCCGATACTTCGACGAGCGCGTATTCATACTCCGCACCAAGCTCGTTCAAACGTTCCTGAACAGCGTTTTCCTCACGTGCCACGTAAGGGAAATCTTCGTAGAAATACACCTTTGCTCCACGCTCAAGCAACCGATCGGCGGCTGAACTGACAATCTGGTGGTCGACATGCCGACCGATGCCCAGAGGGGCATACCAGGCCGTATCTGGCAGGCGCGCTTGCAGGTCGAGCAGTAGTGTCGCGAAGTTACGATCGATCTCGCTGTCCTCCAGGTGCACATCACCACCGATAATCTGCTCTTCGCTTGCATAATAAGGGGGATCTCCGCGAAAGATTGCCTCTTGATAATCCAGCCACAGGTAATCGGCTTGCAGATAATCCAGCGCTGTGCTGTCCTCCTGCCGCCTCGCCTCCATCAATCCACGTACACCTGTCGCGCTCGATCCCCAGCTACGCGTGACCTGGGTGGCGAACGAACTGAGCTGTACATTCTGGGCCGGTGCACCCGCGAAGACACTGATGACGAGCGGATGCAGACCCGAGCTGACCTGCATGCCTAACGTCCCCCCACATGAATAAACCACATCATCCAGGTGAGGCGAGAGAAAAATATGGCGATATTTTGTACTAATATCCTGTGGACTTGTAAGTTGCATTATATATCTCCTTCATAAGGTACTTTCGTTTTGTATTAAATCATAGCTTCATGCTACTTTTGATAAGGTAAATTTATAGTCAGTCTCTTTATTGATTATATGGCGAATAGCTATGGCAAACACACACCATCTTCGCTTCGATCGAGTAGCCCATCGCGTACAAGCCCATCGACAACTTTCTGTAGCCATGCCGCATCTTCTCTGTCCTCTTGTTGAAAGCCCGGCTTGACCTGTGGCCCCAGGTCTGCGAGTGGCACCCGTTGTCCTGATGGTAACGAACGCAAGAGATCGACAATACGTCCACGAAAATAGCGGTTCGAACTGGTAAACGGTTGTGTCTGGTAGCCTGTCTTCTTCTCAGCCACTTTGCGCAACTGGCGTAGAACCGCGCCCGATGGGAAAAAGCTATATTGCCGCATATCCTTGTAGGCCTGGCAAACCGTTTGTAATGGGCAGCGGTCGCAACGCGGATTATTGCTACTACAGATGGTCGCGCCCAGATCCATCAAAGCCTGATTCCAGTTATATGCTTGCCCTTCCGGCAACACGTGTTCCGCCAGACTGAGCATTTGTACATCTGTGGCCCTGGGTTCGGGATGTTCCAGCCCTAAAAAGATACGATGCAGGACGCGCCGAATATTTGTATCCACCGTCGCGACCTGTTTGCGATAGGCAAAGCAGGCAATAGCTCCAGCTGTATAGCGTCCCACCCCTTTGAGTTTCAGCAACTCATCAATGGTATCAGGGATATGTCCAGCATACTCCGCCATGACCTGGCGCGCAATATTCTGTAAGCTAACCGCTCGTTTGTTGTAGCCGAGTGGCACCCACGCGGAGATGACATCAGCAGTCGGGGCCGCCGCGAGATCAGCCAGGCTAGGGAAAGCTGTGAGAAACTGTTTGTACTTGGGTAGGACGCGATCGACCTGCGTCTGTTGCAACATGATTTCGGATACCAGAATAGCGTAGGCATCGTTGGTCGTGCGCCATGGCAAGTCACGTTGCTCCTGCTCGTACCAAAACAGCAAACCATCATGAACGTGTTGCATTTGTTCTGCTGTGGGCTGGACAAGAGGGGGCAAAAGTGGTATGTGCTTGCTCATGAAACCTCAGATGTTGCTCATGCGACTGCTAGTCGCGCTGGTCGAGTCCTGTTCGTCATAATCGTCGGGTAGATCGACGGCTTGTTCTTGTTCTTGCTTCCGTGTGAGCAGGGTGAAAAGGGTATCGCCACCCTCCTGCCAGCATTTCGCGTCTGACGCGGGCAGATTTTCACAGCGTACCCAATCGCTGGGACTGCGCAGAACATAGCCTTTGATACACTTGGCATAGGATATATGGTCGTTCAGGTCAGGGTCGCCCTGCTTGACGCCAGGTGTAGCGATCTTGGGAATAAAAAATTTACACCAGGGCACGGTTATGCACCTTCCTTACATTTGATGTTAAAAATAATGCTTCTCATAGAGAGACTGGTGAATAAAGGGCAAATACTACCGTCATCTGTTGCATTGTTTACTCTCTATAGCTCTGTCATTATAGCGCATTCGTAAGCTTTTAACTAGTAGGGAAAAAGACCGCGAACACGACAGGCGTTATCATGGGCATTACGTCGAGAATAGACGCAAAATATTGTATACTTGAGGTGCGAATGGAGGCAACTGTCCTCTTTATTCGTCTGTAAAGATTTGGAAGGGGCAGGATGTGTGTTAGCAGAAGAACTTGTTGTACATGATGCAGACTCACCTTTATGGCAGGCAGCGAAACCTCTGCTTGAGATTGCCTGGAAACTTGAGCAGAGCGATGATACCTATAGCTGGCATGGTTGGCGCAGGGCGCGTATAGACGTTTTCCTCGCCAGCCTGCCTCGACATTGTTCATTAATGGTGGGGGTATGGCGCAGTGAAGAGCTATCTGCGATCGACTCGATAACGCAAATGACCGATACCCTGACAATAGGCCTGGTCTGTGAAATAGCTGCCGCCGAGATACACTCGGTGCGCACATTTGCCTCACTTACTGATGCTCGTTTGCCATCTGTGCAGGAATTGGAGCCTGGCTATCAGCACGCGTTAGAATTGATGCGGGTCGCGCGCGAACAGGTCGCACCAGTGGCATGGGCGCTTTTCACGGATGAGGACACATGGAACGAGTGGATACTGACTGAGGATGATCATGATGCGGCAGATGGCGTGGTTGATAAGGGCAAACATTTGACTTCGCTTGCCCAGCAGGGACGCTGCGTTCTGCTTGGCAGTCAAACGATCCAACATAGAGAAAAAGGATGAGGATTCGAATAGATGGCAGAAAATACCACTCCACTCGTGTGGAATCCAGTATTGCGGCAGTACCTCGTCAATGCTGCGCATCGTATGAACCGGCGTGAAGGCACCTCTGAATGCCCTTTCTGCGCCGATATTACCAGTGGTCGTGTGGGGCCGGATGTTGATGTGTGGCTGCACCCCAACGATTTCCCTCCATTGTTGCCGCCAGTCGGCGAAGCCTACGTCGTTATTTATAGCCGCGACCACAACAAAAAATTTCCGCAGTTGACGGTCGACGAGGTGTTCAAGGTGACAAAGCTGTGGCGCGACCTGTATCGCGATCTGGCGTCACGCTACCGCACAGTGATGATCTTCGAAAACAGTGGCACCGCGATCGGTCAAACACAGTTTCACCCTCACGGCCAGGCGTTCGGAGTGGACACACTGCCACAGCTCCTGGAGCGTGAATACGAGACAGTGGTGATGGATGACGAGGCCGGAAACGGCTGTTCTTTTTGTCGAGTGCGCGAGGAGTTCAGCGAGAGCGCGTATCAGGTGGCGGCGAATACCGCCTGGCAGGCCTTTTTGCCTCCATACGTGCGCTACCCCTATGAAACACACCTTTACGCGCGTAGACATGTCGCCAACATCGGTTTGATGGAGGACAATGAACTGCGCGACCTCGCCGCGCTGCTGCTCACTATCATTCGTGGCTACAATGAGCTTTTCGATGGCGCGATGGCTCCGATGCCCTACCTGATGGGGTTGCACCAGATGGCCGACGAGCGTTTCCATTTCCACATTGAGATCCTCGCCATCGGTCGCGCGCCCGGCAAGTTGAAATACGCCGCCTCGTCCGAATCGGTGTGGGGGATGTGGACGAATGATTCATCGCCAGTAGTGAAGGCGCAGGAGTTGCGCGAAGCTATCGGACGCGAAAAGGCCGAACAGTAAGCAACTTCTTGTAGTTTGCTAAGACAGAGAGCGAGAAGAGAACGCAGCATGGATAAAGAAACAACGATGTTATTGCCGCCGGTCAAAGAAGTACTTGAGCGGTTCCCACAGGTATTCAAAGAGAATGTGTCCTATAGTAGCCCTTTAGGCGCCGCCTGGGCTCCTGGCCGTGTCAATATCATCGGGGAGCATACAGATTATAACGCGGGTTTTGTGCTGCCGCTGGCGGTAGACCGCGTTTCCGCCTTCGCGGGTCGCACCCGCGCTGATTGTATAGTCAGGCTGTGGTCGACGCATTTTCAGGAGTACGCGCAGTTCACTGTGGAGGGCTTGCCCGCTACATTCGAGCAACAACGTGAGCAGACCCCCAGTTGGGCGCGCTATGTACTGGGCGTGTTGACAGAACTGGCGCGTGCCGGTCTGGAGGTGAACGGCTTTGATGCAGTCATAAGTGGCGATGTCCCACTAGGCGGTGGCATGAGTTCGTCGGCGGCTCTGGAAGTTGCGACAACGCAAGCTGCGGCCCTATTCTCGCAAGGAAATATTACCATCGGTGAGCACGATGCATCGCTTTCTCTGATGGATGTGGCCGCGCTTTGCCAGCGCGCGGAGCATATCGCGTCCAAACTTCGTTCGGGTATTTTGGATCAGGCCGCTTCATGCCTGGGCAAGCCACAACATGCCGTGTTACTGGATTGTCGCTCGCTCGACTATCGTTATCTACCCTTTGCCGACCCCTCCATATCGATCGTGGTCATTGATACCAGCGTGCGACGCGAGCTAGCCAGTTCGGCCTATAATGAGCGTCGTGAGCAGTGTGAAGAGGCGACGCGTCGCATACGAGATATGATGCTGCGCGATGAGCCAGGAAACGCTCAGGCACGCGAAATCAAAGCGCTACGTGATGTCACTCCCGAACAGTTCGCGCGCTACAAAGATGAATTGCCGCAGGTGTTACAGAAGCGCGCGGGCTATGTCATCGCGGAGGACGCACGTGTACTTCAGGTGGCGAAACTGCTAGAGGCGGACGATGTTGTCGCGGTCGGACCTATTCTCTGGCAAGGCCATGCGGGTTTGCGCTATGAGTACGAAGTCAGTTGTAAAGAACTCGATGTGCTGGTCGATATTGCGCAACAGGTACCTGGCGTGCTGGGTGGACGTATGATGGGTGGTGGCTTCGGCGGTTGCACTGTCAATCTAGTACGTAATGAAGCGGTCGAGGCTTTCCAGCGTGCGGTCGAAGATCAGTATGAGCCACGCACAGGGCGTAAAGCAAGCATCGATATCTGTCGCGCTGCCGCTGGCCCTGGCTATACATTCAGCGTGTAGCGTATGAGGTAGTAAGAGAAAAGAGCATGAAACTTTTTTTATCAACAGATTTCGAGGGCACCAGTGGTATTGTAGCCTGGGAGCAGATTCTCGAAGGCGGCGCGGAATACGAGCAAGGGCGTTTGCTCCTGACGAACGAGGTTAACGCCGTGATCAACGGTGCCTTGGCTGCGGGCGCGACCGAGTTCGTAGTGAATGACTCACATAGCGTTATGCGCAATTTGCACCCACAGGACTTGGCGGGGCGCGCGACATTGATTACAGGCAAGCACAAACCCCTCTATATGATGGAGGGATTGGATGGTAGTTTCGATGGAGCCTGTTTTGTCAGCTATCATGGTTCCATCGGTGCCTCGCAGGCGGTGCTCTCGCATACTTACAATCCCAGGGCCATCTGGGAGGTGCGCATGAATGGCACTGTCGTCGGTGAGTCCGGCATCAACGCACTGGTGGCGGCTCACTATCACGTACCGATTATCCTGGTGAGCGGCGATGCTGTAACCGTTCAGGAGGCTGAAATGGTCGCGCCACAGGCGGAAAAGGTGATTGTAAAGCAATCCATCGGTCGCTTTGCGGCTGAACATGTTCATCCAACGGTCGCCTGTGAGCTCTTGCAGGATGGTGCTGCACGCGTGGTACAAAATGTGCGCGCGATGCAGCCTCCCCCTCTTACCGGTCCGGTAACGCTGGAAGTAACCTTCCTGGTCGCGGATATGGCCGAGATGGCTTGTTGGATTCGTGGCGTCGAACCTATCGCTCCCCGTAGCGTGAGAATCGTCTCCGAGGATCTTCTGGGTCTGTATCGCACCTTCGTCACCATCGTGACCCTGACACGTTCGCTCGTAGATGCATAAGTGGTTTTTGATGCTTCCGAACTTCATGTGCTCACAATGCCGTTCGGAAACAAACATGTTTACGAAGCGAGTTGCGTTTCGGCTGAAACCAGTTCGCGTTTTTGTGTTACAACCTGTGCCTGCTCGTGAGATAGTTCGTGGAGTGAGAAAACGAGTGTATAGTGACCAATTTCGATATAGTCGTTGTGGTGTAATCGATAACGTTGTTCGGCGGCTAGCTTGCGTCCGTTTACGCGCACTCCATATGTGCTACGCTGATCACATATGAAAAAAGCTCCGTCATCAAAGCTGATGAGTGCATGGTGGCGCGAGATCTGTTCATCGTCGTCGAGCAGAATATCGCTGGAGCCCGCGTGACCGATAGAGGTCTCACCCTGTTTGAGCTGAAACCGCACCTTCCGATTATTGATCGCTGTCATTACAAGCACACTTGCTGCTAAAAACATGTCTGAGGGTGCCAGGACCTGATGGCTAAATGTATTTTCTTTTTCCGGTTGGGGTTCGGGCGCTGGTGTGAACGGAAATGGCGTCGGATCGGGCAAAGGTTGCGCGATATCGGGCGCGGGCGTGGGGAGAACAACTGGATCAGCGGGCGGTTCTACCTGAGGTGGCGCTGGTTCCGGCTCCGGTTGTGGTGATGGCGGTAAAGGATCGGTCGATGGGAGTGGTTGTGGTACGTCCGGCTCTGTCTGTGGCAGAGGGCCAGGCTGTAACGCAACTGGCGCAGGTCTGCGCTGATCAAGCAGCTTTTTTGCAGGCACCTGTTGCGAAAGAGTAGATTGCCCGAAATCTGGTTTCTCGTTTGCACGTGGTGCTGCGAAAACATGCGCGGCTGTTGGCACAAATGGTCGAATAGAGTAAGAGCCAGTGAATGCAGCGGCGAAGTCGAGCACAGATGCATAACGGGTCTCCGGCTGCGCGCTCAACGCTCTTTTCAGCGCGATCTCCTGCTCCAAAGAGATTTGTAAATTGTGTGTGCGCATCAGCGAGTACGACTCAGCTCGTTTCGCCTGCTCGATTTCACCGGGCATGCCCAAAAATGGTGGGCGACCGGTCAGCCAGAAATAGAGTAGAACCGCCAGAGCATACTGATCACTGTGAGCGGAAAGCTGTTTTTTATATTGTTCCGGTGCTGCCGTAAGTGGAAGCTGCGTCGTTTGCGCTTGCCCCACAGTGCGAATGATGTGTGCGAGGCCCATGTCGGTAATTCCTAGTAGTGTATGGTCAAGCTCCTGGGAGGGTTCCGTCTGGAGCACGATGTTTGTGAAGGTAAGCGATCCATGCGTGTAGCCCTGGCCGTGAATGTAGGAAAGCGCCTGCGCTAACCCATTGAGCAGCACGATAGCCGTCTGCATGGGCAACGGCGGTTTGAGCCATTGCCGCCCATAATCGCCCAGCAGCGAACCATAAGGCGTGTAGTCGCGAGCTATGTAAAGATGTCCATGCGATTCACCGAAGTTGAAGATGGGCGCGAGCGATGGATGGCTGAAATAACTGATCTCTTGCATCAGACGGAAAAAGTGGCGACGAGCGGAATCGGACAGCGGCGACCAGGGCTGAACGAGTTTGAGTAGCACCGTTCGTGCCATGCGCGTGTCCTGTGCTTCATAACTCGTACCAGTCGTGCCCATGCCGAGATAGCGCATAATCTGGTATCGCCCGAATTTCTGATTTTCTTCCAGTCTGTACATAAAACCACCCAATTTCTCTGTTCATAAGATGCGCTGTGTATAGAACGTATAGTTAGAAAATCGGTATAGAAGACAATCTAGCATAGAGATGAATTTCCGCTATTGTACCATATCGATTGAATAGAATCTACTTTGGGGCAATAATCTGCTACTGCCACAGCGAATCAGGAAGAGAATCAACCTTTGTGATCCGCTTTTTTCTTGCGTCGCCGATAAACGATAAAGGCGATCACGACGCCAAGAACGATTACCCCCGCCACAATCCAGGTGATACTGCTTGCCAGGTGCTCGACCTCGGAAAAGTTATTGTGAAAGAATTGACCTGCGTAGTAGCCGAGCAAACCGTAAATAATAGCCCAGAGAATACCACCGCTGGCGTTATAGATGAAGAAAGAGCGCCAGCGCATCCCATTCACGCCCGCGAGAAAGGCGGCCCAGGCGCGTAGAACAGCGACGAAACGTCCAAAAAAGACGGTTTTGTCGCCGTGTTTCTTGAAAAAGCGTTGCGCGCGCTCCATATTCTCAGGTTTTAAGTGTAAAAAGTGTCCATAGCGAGCAATGATCGATTTTCCCCCGGTACGACCAGCATAAAAACCCACATTGTCACCCACAATCGCTCCTAGTGCGGCGCAGGCGATGACGATGATGATGTTGAGTTGGTGATCGACCGCGGCATAAAACGAGGCCAGCAGGAGCATCGTCTCACCAGGAAAGGGAATACCTGAACTTTCGATCATCACAAAAACCACTACCGCCGGATATCCTAGCGTTTGTAGTGCCCCTTGCAGGATACCTAAAATATTAATGCCAGCTAGTATAAGGCCTGGTTTTGTAGTAATATAGAGCAGCCATTGGGGTAATCTCTGCATCATTGTTCGTTTTGCCCTTCCATTTCTATGCCTGGTGGCCGATCAATCTTAAATACGCTCTTTTTCACTACCAACCAAGCAGTGTAAAAATATGTCTTATTACCAATATTTTTGGGTGTAAAAACGAGGAGTTCCTTGTGTCGAATAGTCAGAAAATGGTAGATAGTACTGTATCTACGAATGCTCCGGTTAAAAAGAAGCAAAATTTCTGGTACCTCCTTGATATTCTCGCGCTTCTACTCATTGGTGCCCTGTTATTTTACGGCAATTCCTGGCAAAATTTTTCCATTTACTCCGATGTCGCCCGCTATCAGTGCTATGTTACCGCCTTCTGGCAGGGGTTACCAGCAATCAAAACGTTGCCCGCGGGACAATGCGCTTTTCTCGTAAAAGAGAGCCAGACCCTTTCGCCAAATGTCGTCGCTACAACCGTGCAGCAGTGGGGTATGCCTCATTGGTTGGTGCAGTTCGTCGCGGCACAATCAGTGACACAACCACTGCACGCGCTCCCATACGAATATCCTTGGCTGACGCTATTGTTCTTCAGCATTGGTTTGCTGGTTCCAGCGCCGTTGTTTCAAATTGCCTTCGCGCTGGCGATGATCCTGGGCGCGTTGCTGCTGTATGTGTTGATTTTGCGCGCGCGCTCCCGCTTCTCCGCGCTGGCATACGGCATCTATATTGTGATTGCCGGTTGGACTACGGTTGGGGGCCGTTTCGACATCATACCCTCTGTATTCACATTCGTGGCTGTACTGTTCGGCCTGCGCAAACAGTGGACGTGGTCCTTTGTCTGCCTCGCGCTCGCTACCATGTTGAAATTTTATCCCGCCATCCTGCTACCAGTATTTTTGATTGCGCAACAACAGCAACTGGCGAAAACAACCTCCTGGTTTGCGTGGACACGCTGGAAACCGTTCTTGGCCTTTGTCGCGGTCTGTGCTGTGTTGACGATAGCGTCGTTGTTGTTGAACGTGCAGGGCACACTGGCACCGTTTAGCTATTTCGGTGTGCGACCGGTACAGGTCGAATCGCTGCTGTCGTCACTGCTCTGGTTCCTGTTCCTCGCCGGTCTGGGCACTCAAAAATACGTCTATACCTTCGGTTCTCTCAATGTAATCGATCCCTTGTCATCGATTATCTCCGATGTGGGAACTATCGCGCTGATTGCCGGTTTGCTCCATACCTGGTTGTTGCTCTGGAGGAAACGTATCGGCCTGGCCCTGGCAAGCCTGTTGACCCTGTTGATCGTGATGGTCACCAGCAAAGTCTTCAGTCCACAATATCTCTTGTGGGTGATCCCTTTGCTGGCCTATATTGGTGGTGCGGACCTTTTATGGGTCATTCCGTGGGTTGCGATCAGTCTCCTGACGACCTGGATCTACCCTTCCATTTATCTCATGGTCCACAATATCGTGCTTGTACCCTTGATCCCGATTTTCTTCCCGATAGTGAGCGTGAGAAACGTGCTGTTACTGCTCTGGGTAAGCTCGTTGTTGATTCTAACCGCGCGTGGACGACTGGCAGGCAAAGAAAGACTTCTCAGCCTAGACCATCCACTTGCCCAAAATGAAAATAAGGCTTAACGTCGCCAGCAGGGCCGGAAAGACCCAGATCAGTACGGCGTGCAGACGCGGATGCCGCATACCAAGCATTGCCAGCGTAATAAACGCCGGAAACATCTCGATCACAAAACGTTGATTGGAGACGAGGGCATCCGTAATTTTAATGCTGGAACTGAAAAGGATACTGGCAAAAAGCAATACAAGCCAGAGTGTATAACTCACGCGCACCTTCCGCCAGCCAAGCATGGTCAGCAAGAGAAAACCGACCGTGGCGCTCAGATCGAGCAGATTGTGAACCTGATAAAAAGAGCCGAAGGGCTGGTCAAAGAACAACTCGTAGAACGAATGAGATATACCGATCCAGGGCCAGGAAAAGAGGCGTCCCCAGTGCGGTTGAACCGCTGCGAATTCAAGGGGGTTACCGGTGACGCGCCAGCAGTAGTAGCAATACAGCAGCGTTCCCAATGGGATGAGTATAATGAAAGAGAGCGCTATGATCAGTCGTCTCGGCACCGCCAGCAAACTTTCACGCGCGCTCCACAACTCGTAGAGATACGGCAGAACCAGCATCAAACCAGCGTTACGTGTCAACGCAGTTAGCCCACCAAGTAGACCAGCAAGCCACCATTGTTGGCGGCGTAGAGCTAGAAATGTACTGGCGCTCAAAAGTAGGAAGAGCGATTCATTGTAGGCGGTGAAAAAGAAAAATGCGGTAGGAAAAATACACAGGTAGAGAAGCGTGCGACGAGCAACTTGTTCTCCGCCTAAATCAACCGCGAGTTGGTAGATGACGAAAAGGGCTGCCAGAAGCGCCAGGTTGCTGATGAGAAAGCCCATGAGAAAGTAGCTGTTGGGTCCAAACAGGAAGCCGAGTAGCGCGATCATAAGCGAGTACAGGGGAAAAAATGCCAAGTCATAGGGCAAACGGTACCCGGATTGCGCGATTCGGACATAATTGGTGGCATCCCAACGATCCCACAGCAGCAAGAACGTATTGGGCGAAATGCTTGTGCCTGAATAGCGTGATTGAGTGAGCAAGATATATCCGAAATATGCTACAAAGATCAGCGCGATACGCGTAATGAGAAATAAACCTATGATGTCTATCGCGGGCGCACGTTTCATCTTTTTCCTTTGGTGAAAGTAGTGTGGGTCGCGGAGGAAACTGACAGTTTTTCTGTATCTACTGAAGCTATGTTCCAGGTTCAAATTTTAGTAAGCTTGCAGCAGAAAGTCAAGCAGCCAGGCAAATGAGTGTGATAACGAGAATCGCATCGGTTACAAGGTACCTTCTGTCGCCCTACTGGTCAGATGGGTTGGAGTATGATATTCTGAACTGGACAACTCTGTCAAAATAGAAGGACATAAGCGCACAAAACGTGGGAAACGAAGAGAATCAACAATCTCAGCCGGAGCAAAGTTCTGGAGGTGAGCAGGGGCACTTTGGTTGGCGGTATGATCAGTATGATCAAGATGCGACGCAAATTGCTCCGCCACGATCGCCGCGACAGCCAAGACAGCCATCTCAATTCTCTCAACAATCTCCTGCACCCTCCTCTCAACCTCAATCAGGGGTGCCGGGTGAAAGTGGAGATGAGCGGACACTGAGGTATCAACAACCAATTCGCGATATGGGTATGACGCTTGGCTATGGTCAGGGGACGGAATATCAATATGTGAACGTGCCTCAGCCCTCGCAGCCGATCGCGCAATTACGCCAGGAGCGCTTGCAACAGTTGCGTGAAGAGCGTATGCGCCGTCAACAGAGAAGAATGCAGCCAGATGCCACGGTCGTTTTTCCCTGGCGCAACAAAGAGAAGAGAACAGGCTCTCTTTTAAACCGACAGGGTAGCGTCTCCTCGCCATTGCCATCCGGGGCGCTCCCATCAGGAGAACTGAGTCCGTCTCAAGGTGAAAATACCGTCACTCCAGTCCGCTTTTCAACGGCGGCCCCGCCGAATCTACAGATCGAGCGGTCCGTGGATATCCCTGGAAATAATCAATTGCAGTCGGCAACCGCGCCCGCGCAAGATACCGGCATGATCCAGAAGTTGCGCATCGGGCGCGCGGCCTCTATCTTGACCATTGCCTACGTTTTGAGTCGTGTGCTCGGCCTGTTGCGCACCTCGATGTTCGCCTACGTCTTCGGCACCAGCGCAGTTTCGGATGCCTATCTACAAGCATTCCTCATCCCCGACTTCATCTTCAACATTGTGGCCGGTGGTGCGCTCAGTTCGGCCTTTATCCCTGTTTTCACCAATTATATGATCGGGGAAAACAACGCGAAAAAAGCATGGCATGTCGCTAGCGCTGCATTGAATCTGGCAATAGCGATTATGGTGGCCTTCGCGCTGATCGCGATCATCTTCGCTCGTCAACTGGTGCCTCTGTATAACCCTGGAGAAACACCACACCAGTTGGATTTGATCGCCTCCCTGACACGCGTCATGTTGTTGCAATCCATTGTCCTGGGCGGTGGTGTGATTGTAACATCCGTGCTTAACGCGAAGCAAGACTTCAAATTACCCGCCATCGGCACCGTGCTCTACAATGTAGGCTTGATCATAGGATTGTTGCCCGGAGCCTATTTCGCGCTCACCCACCATCGCAATGACCTTTTCGCTGTAGATGCGGCAACCTGGGGGGTGGTGCTCGGCGCGATCTTCCAGGTGGGTATTCAGATCTTTGGCCTGTTTCAAGTAAAGATGCAGTATAGCTTCACCCTCGACTGGCGCGATCCTGGTATCTTACAAATCGCGCGCCAGATGCTCCCACGTATCCTCAATTCGGCGATGGTATATATGTCGATTTTCGTCGATCGCAGTTTGATTCTGCTATTGATCGGTATCGCGGGCGTGGCGAGCGTAGGCGGCTTGATTACGCAATACTACCAGGCCTCGCAGTTGATGCTCCTGCCATATGGTATCTTCGGCCTTTCCCTGGCAACCGCGGCCTTTCCTTCCCTGGCAGAGAATGTGACGAGAGGACGTTTCGATCGCATGGTGGCGACCATCCTGGAGACCTTGCGTAACATGCTCTTCATGTCGATTCCTTCCAGCGTCGGTCTTATCGTGTTGGGCTTGCCTATCATCCAGGTGCTCTTGCAACATGGCCTCTATTATCTGAGGGATGCGCAATCGACCGCTGTCCCACTGGCGTTTTTCGCGCTTGGGTTGCCCGCCTTATGCGCGGTCGAGATACTTACACGCTCGTTTTACTCTATGCGTGATACACGTACGCCGGTGATCATCAGCATCCTCCAGTTTATCTTAAAGATTGCTGTCAGTCTGGTATTGATCAATATCGCGGCGATTCCAGCATTGGGCACGAGTTGGGGCATGGGTGCGCTGGCCTGCTCGACATCTCTGGCGAACATTTCAGAGGCGCTCGCGCTCTTCGTCCTGCTGCGGCAGCGCATCTCTGGCCTGCTGATCCGGCCATTGGCCGTTTTCCTGGCCCGTGTCCTGACCGCTGCCGGTGCGATGGCGGTCGGTTTGATTATTGTGCGCCTCATTCTAGATGCCATACTCAATACGACCAGGACGCAGACGATGGGATTGATTGGAACATTTGAGGCGATGATCAAACTGGTTATCGAAATTGCGGTCGGTATCACCATTTATGTATACGCAGCAAAATTTCTCAATATCGAAGAGGTCAGCTCGCTTGATCGATTCAAGCGCTTCCTGGGGCCAGTGAGGCGCGTAATGGATCGCTTGAAACTGTCCTCCGTATAAGTTAAGTCAGTTAAGTCGCATGCTATCTGGGTAAGGGGTCGTGAAGCTATGAAGCAGGTGCGCCTGGTAATACTCGGTTTTGGGGTTGTTGGGCAGGGATTGGCCGAACTACTGCTTACGCAGAAAAACCTCTTGCAAACGCAGTACGATCTCACTGTCACACTGGTGGGCGTGGCAACCGGTCGTGGCGGATATATCTATCACGAGGATGGCCTGGATATTCCCACTCTTCTGGCATTGGCGAAGAGTGGCAAGCCACTTACTGCATACACTTCATACGCTGAGGTGCGCCACTGGCGACAGGTATTGGAGGGCTTGCGTGAGACGCGGGCCGATGTGTTGGCTGAGGCGACGGGCACAAACTTGCGTGATGGTGAACCGGGCTTGAGTCACATACGTCTGGCATTAGAGCAAGGTATGCATGTGATCACCGCCAACAAAGGACCAATTGCCCTGGCCGCGAACGAGCTTTTCGCCCTGGCCCGTGCACGCCATGTCCAGTTGCGCGTGGAGGCGACGGTAATGGCGGGCACACCAGTCATCAGCACCATCTGTGAGGGCATGGCTGGTAGCAGCGTGCGCGCACTACGTGGCATTCTCAATGGTACGACAAACTATATGTTGAGCGAGATGGCGCAAGGACATGACTATGCGCAGGTGCTCAAAGTAGCCCAGGCACAGGGATATGCTGAGGCCGATCCAACTGCTGACGTCGAAGGCTACGACGCGGTCGCGAAAGTATTGATCCTCGCGTTCCTGGTATTCGGCCAGTTGCTCCGACCGGAGCAGGTCGTGCGAAATGGTATCACCTCTATCACTCGTGAGCATGTCGCGCGCGCGCAACAGGAGGGAAAGCGCATAAAACTGCTTGCCTCGCTGCACTATGATGGATCGTCTTTGCAGGCTCGTGTTGAACCTCTGGCGTTGCCGCTCACCGATCCTCTGGCTACCATCGATGGTGTCATGAATGCCATTACCATCGAAACCGACGCACTACCGCAGGTAACGATCAGCGGACCCGGTGCGGGACGTTTACAGACAGGTCAGGGCCTGCTTGCTGATCTCATCGCTGTCGCGCACAGCAAGCAATAAAGCCATGGGGAGAAATTGCTCCTCCACCTCAACTTATGGTGTTGTCTTGCTCCTCCACCTCGTAGTTTGTCTGTGTCGTTTCATCCATACCAGGAACTTCAAAAGCAATGCGCACACTGCCGAGCGAAAGTATCGCTCCATGCTGTATGGGTTCCGCCGTCAGCGGCGCTAGTATGTGACCATTGATACGCGTCTTATTGCGGCTTTTGAGATCTTCCAGCGAGAAAAAAGTATCTTCGAAGCGCAGACACGCGTGTTGCCGCGAAACTGTCATGTCAGGATCGAACTGGGTGAGATCGATATCGGGCTGAACGCCACGTTTTGGATCAGCTCGCCCAATAATCGTCGTTTTTTGTGTAACAACGAGCCGGACCTTCTTCGTGCCCGTTTCACTGCTCTGCGCGAGTGTGAGAAAGGCGTAAATACCCAGCGGCGTAGGCAAAGGAATGTGCCACGGCGTGTTCGCGAGCATCGGCGTGGCATGAGATTGCTCGCCATCAGGCGAACTTGTCAGCGCTTCTGTCCCCACATTTTTAATAGAGGTAATAGCCTGTGTCGCGAGCGTTTGCGAACTCGGGGTGATACGTGGCTGTTTGATTACACTATCGATTGCTTCGAGCAGCATCGTTGCATCCGAAAAACGATTTTCGGGAGCTTTTGCCATGGCGCGATTGATGAGTTCTTGCAGCACTGGTGTAGCCTCGTGGGTGTAAAGGTGAAGGTTTGGCACCGGGCTGTTACATTGCAGGTTCGCGGTCTCGCTTTCCGTGTTGCCGACAAAGGGCAATCGTCCG
Organism: uncultured Dictyobacter sp.; assembly: GCA_964657925.1. Lineage (GTDB taxonomy): Bacteria > Chloroflexota > Ktedonobacteria > Ktedonobacterales > Ktedonobacteraceae > Dictyobacter. The sequence continues at coordinate 152,731 of CAZZWK010000001.1, read as the reverse complement.
CTGATCAGCATAAAAAGTAGTATGCCGACAGCATAAATATCGCTCCATGGTCCAATCGCCTGAGCAGTTAAATATTCGGGTGCTGCATAGAGAGGATCGATAGCGGCGAGATCATCATAAGGACCTGTACCTGTTGCTTGCAAAGATCGCAAAAGGGAACGTAGCCCGATATCGTCGATCTGTACACGATCCGTGGCTGCTGTAACATCGACGGTAATAAAGCGAGGACGCAGGTCGATACCAGCGATATGTTGATTATGAAGCGCGATGAGGCCGAGCGCCACCTGACGACAGATATCGAGCGCGCGCGCAAGCCCGATATTTTCGTGGTCGAAGACATATTGCAGCGTCACTCCGCGCGGTGAATCGGTCACGAAATATACGCGATTTCCTTCGCTACCGCACTGATAGAGTTTGAGCACATGCGGAGAATCGACGCGTTGCCTGTTTTCGAATGCTTGTAAAAAGTGCGGGGTGCTCTCCTGTTGGGCGTGTTGCGGTAGCTCGATGAGCGAGAGGCCGACAACATCGTTGGTATTGCGATCAAGGGCCGTAAAGCTGTTCAAGAGGCCATTCGATGAGATTTGTTGCCCAAGCTTATAGTTTCCGTTGATCAGGCGGAGATCGCGTTGTGGCATACTACATCCTACTCTTTCTGATGACGTACAGCGACAATTTGAGCCATGATCGAGAGTGCGATCTCTTCGGGCGTGCTCGCGCCGATATCCAGCCCGATAGGTCCATGAATGCGTCGAACCTGCTCTTCGCTCAGTCCCTGCTGGCGCAAACGCTCGGCCCGCTCGACATTCGTCTTGCGACTACCGATAGCGCCGACATAGCCCTGATGACGTTTCAGCACCGTGGTCAGGGTTGGCTCGTCGAATTTGGGATCGTGGGTGAGAACGGCCACCGCTGTCGAAGGATAGAGTGGACGTTGTTCCAGTACCTCGTCGGGCCAGGCAACAATCAGTTCATCGACATTGGGAAAGCGTTCAGGTGTGGCAAAGGCGGCGCGCGCATCGATAACGGTGACATGATAATTGAGTGTCTTGGCGATAGTTGCCAGGGGGATAGCGATATGGCCCGCGCCAATAATAAGCAGTTCGGGCGGAGGCGTGAAACCTTCGATAAAGATATCGAAGCTTTGTGTCTGTGAACTACCGGGTTCCGAGAGAGTATACGTATGGATGCGAGCGTCACCACCCCAGATAATCTGTGCGGCATCGTCCGTTACTTGCGCGTCGAGTTGAGCATTGCCAAGCGTCCCATGGGCCGTTTTGTCGGGATAGACGAGGAGCTTACGACCGATGGGTATCCCTTCTGTGCCACGCACAACCGTAGCGAGGGCCGCACCCTTTTCCGCGTCCAGTTGATTTTTCAGTTCTTCATAGATCCCGCTCATTGGTCTCCCTCCCTTCCTCTCTACATCGTTGCCAGAAAGCAAATCAAAGGATTACCAATCCAAACGTTCGACCAGCACCTGGATCGTGCCACCACAGGCAAGACCAATTTTTTCGATATTTTCCGCTTCGCTGATGCCAAATTCTAATAGTTGCGGCTGCCCGTTTTTCATCACTTCATAGGCGGATTGCACCACGGCTGGTTCAACACAGCCACCACTAACAGACCCCGCGAGTTCGCCAGACTCACTCACGGCCAGTTTCGCGCCGGGCATCCTGGGCGCGGAACCCTTCATACTCACAACGGTCGCGATGGCGACCTTTTCGCCACGACCACGCCAATTTTCGATATCGGGTAGTATGTCGAGCATGATGCTTCCTCCTTATGATTCTTATAGTATAGCGCTTTTTCTGTATTCAGGAAATTCTGAGTCTAAGTATAACAGTAGTAGGCAACCCGACAACCGCATAAACGTAATGACTCAACTGCGCCTGGTCTTGCTCCATTGCGCGACCGCTTTGCGGCGCGATGCCGCGCTCCGATCCGGCTTGCTATCATCGATCGATGACAAAAGTTGGCCCAGTATAATCAGGCTGTCCAGGTTGTTCGAGGGCAAAAAGTTGTCGATAAAAGGTAACGCGGTCTTCATGCCCAATGTCAGAGGCCGATAGCCCGGCGAACCGAGCAGAGGATTGAGCCAGATCAAGCGGTGACAACTGCGTTGCAAACGATCCATCTCGGCTCGTAGCGTGTCGGCATCCCCACGATCCCAACCATCGCTGATCAACAGTACCACCGCGCCACGTCCTAACACGCGTCGTGCCCAGGTGAAGTTGAAGTAGTGCAGCGCGTCACCGATACGCGTGCCACCAGACCAGTCTTGCACCGATTTGGTGACATCGCGCACAGCGTCATCGACATCGCGCTTTTTAAGCTGGCGCGTGATACGTGTGAGTCGCGTGCCGAAAACGAAGGTTTCGACGTTGAACAAACCATTTGAAACCGTATGCACAAAATGCAGCAGCAGGCGCGAATAGAGGCTCATCGAGCCACTGATATCACAAATAATCACCAGCGGACGCGGCTTCTGCTTGGTCTTGCGCCAGGTCAACTCGATCATTTCCGCGCCATATTTGAGATTGCGCCGCACAATGCGCCGCATATCGGGATACTCACCACGGCGCGCGGGCGTCTTGCGGCGCGTGGTACGTAGTCCGAGATGCCAGTGCATCTCCGCCATCAGACGTTTTGCTTCCTGTATCTCTTCCCAGGAGAAATTTTCAAAATCTTTTTTGCGCAAACTTTCGATCGCGCTATAAGCGGCTCCCAATGGTTCTCCGCGATCATCATTCGCTGTGTCGCGCTCATCGTTGTGTGGACGCCGAGGCTCGTTGGGGCGCATCTCACCGCGCAGGTCTTTACGTGTCTCTTTGGCACTCATGTGTTCCGCGAGTCGTTTGCGCTCGGATGGCGGCAGGCGCATCTGTCGCTCCTGCCGTTTAATGCCCTGATCGCCTTGCTCCGACTTCTTGCCCGCCTGATCGCGCATAAACCAGAAGTAACCGAACATCTGATCGAAGACCGGTTCCTGCTCATGTTTTGTCACCAGGCTGCACTTGAGTGTGTTATAGAAATCCTCTTTGTTGGTGATGTCGATCGTGTTCAACGTATCGGCCAGTTCTAGCAACTGGCGTGGCCCCACGTTAATGTCGACCTCCCATAGCAGGTGGCTGAACTCGGTGAGTCGATAGAGTAGGCGTTCTCCGCGCTCGATATCGATGGGGCGCAGTTCGAGCGAATCGTTGTGCGTATGTCCATTGGAATGATTGGGGTGGTCCGACTGCATCTGGCTCGCCATATTAAGACACTCCCCGCAATTTCTGCAGCAACTTGCCCAGGTCCAGTCCTCCCACTTTTAAAATGTCGTCCTGGTATTTGAGCAAAGCACCGAGCGTGTCGCGTGCGGGACCTTCCAGCAGCTCCGTTTGATCGATAGAGAGCAAAGAGCCAAGCCAATCAAGCGTTTCAGCCACGCCTGGCGCTTTATACAATTCAAGCGAGCGAATCTCGTGCACGAACTGGCACACCTGGCGTGCTAGCCGTGTGGGCGCTTCAGGCATACGCGCCTGCACAATATCGTACTCTTTCTCAAGCGAGGGGAAGTCGATCCAGTAATAGAGGCAACGACGACGCAACGCGTCATGAATTTCACGCGTGCGATTGGACGTGATGATCACAAACGGTGGCTCTTTAGCGTGAATGGTGCCGATCTCGGGAATCGTAATCTGGAAATCCGAGAGCAGCTCTAGCAGGTACGCCTCGAATTCTTCATCGCTGCGATCAAGCTCGTCGATCAGCAGCACCGGTGCCCGGTCGTTTTGTGGATCGATGGCCTGCAATAGTGGACGCTGCATCAAAAATTCCGGGCCGAAGATATCCTGCATCTCCTGCTGCCGATTGGTGTCACTACTCTCGCTCAGGCGAATATAGAGCATCTGGCGCGTATAGTTCCATTCATACACTGCCGTGCTGATATCTATGCCCTCGTAGCATTGCAGACGAATAAGCTTTGTACCAAGAATAGCGGACAGCACCTTGGCAACCTCGGTTTTGCCCACGCCCGGCTCGCCTTCGAGCAATAACGGCTTGCGACGGGTAAGTGCAAGATAGATAGCGGTGGCAAGGCTACGGTCAGCAATATACTGGTGATCGGCTAGCGCGTGTTGGACATCCGCGATCGTGGAAAGAGTAGGTGATGGTTCTTGCTGCAACATAGACCTCCAGTGATTGAGAATTCTTTCAACTTATAGAATACAACGCTAGGCCGAGCGAGGTCAAAAAGTGTGCGGTTGTTCTCGGCCACTACTGGTCTATCCGTTTCTCCATATAGGCCATATCGAAGGCGCGAATCGCTTGCCAGGTCCCCACCGGTAGACGCTCTTCCTTGACGATACGAAAGCCGAGGTGCAGGTAGTAATCGACATTGCCGATGTTGCGTACTGCCGTTAACACTACCTCTTTCAGGCATCGTTGCCGCGCGATCTGCTCAACCGCGCGCACAAGTCGTGTCCCCAATCCCCTGCCTTGCTGATCGGGTTCAACCGCTAGCATGCCCAGGTGGAGCGCTTGCTCTTGCTGGTGAATGAGCCCGGACCCAAGAATTTTTTGTTCGGGCGTAGTCCGTAGAAGCACGAGTTCACTCTCTGTGAGCGCTTCTTCCAGACCTGCCAGCGTTGTGCGCTCATGCGGAAAGATGTTGCGATGCAGAATATAGGCAACATTAACCAGCGCGACAACCTCGCGGGCTATAGCTTCGCTGACTTCCTCACGTGTGCAGACCACTACCTCTATTTGCTCTTCGAGCATATTGATTGCCTCATCTTCACACCAGAATCTTCCCATTTTGCAGAAAGAGTGTATCGTCGACCCACACCTCGCCCTGTTTGCGCAGGTCGCAGATCATATCCCAGTGTAGTGAGGAATGGTTGACGCCACCCGTCTCAGGATAACTGTTGCCCAGGGCCATGTGGATCGTGCCGCCCATCTTTTCATCGAAGAGGATTTGTTTAGTAGCGTGGGTGACACCGCTGTTATTGCCAAAAGCGAATTCACCCAGGTAACGCGCCCCCTCGTCAAGATCGAGCATACGGTGCAGATAATCCTGACCCTGCGTCGCGCTGGCCTCGATGACTTTGCCATCCTTGAAGACCAACCGTACCCCTTCGACCGAGCGCCCATCGTAAGTAGCGGGAATGGCGAAACTGACCACACCGTTCGCGCTATCTTCGACTGGTCCGGTAAAGAACTCGCCGCTGGGAAAGTTACGCTTGCCATCGCTATTGATGAAGATACGATCGGCGATGGAGAGCGTCAGGTCCGTACCCTCGCCCAGCACATGCACCTGCTTGTGCCCGACCAGCCAATCTACGAAGTGCTGCTGCTGTTGAGCCAATTCTTGCCAGCGCGCAATAGGATCGGCATCGTTCAGGAAACAGACGTTAAAGACAAACTCTTCGAACTCGTGCAGCGACATGTTGGTCTCTTGCGCGTATGCCATCGTCGGATACAGTGTGAGGCTCCAGCGCAGCTTACCATCTTGCTCGCGCTGACGCTGTAGGCGCGTGGCTGCACTCGTCGCCTGCCGACGTTTCGCGCTTCGTTCAGGATCAATGTTGCTGAGCGCCTTCGGATTGCCTGAAGAAAGAATCGAGAGGCGTGCATTGGCATGCGCGGTGACCGCGGCACTAACAGGAGAGCCTATAGTTAATTGGTTATCGTTGCCCTCACGCAATAAAATTTCGGTGAGTTCTTCGAGTTCAATAACGGGAATGGGGTAAGCACCAATGCGCAGTGTCTCGCGGTAGACGGCGGCAACGAGAGGTGCCGCCAGTTGGGTCGCGTAGATAGCGAGTACGTCGCCTTCTTTAAGATAAAGGCAGTAGTGAACAAGGGTGTGCGCCCAGCGTGCGAGGCGAATATCTTGCATGTGTTATGTTTCCATTTTCTTTTCAAGTCATCCACCAGTGGACAGTATTTGCAGGATGCTACTTCCCTATTATATGCTTATCTGCGACCATTTGTACCACATTGTCAAGATTGATGACGCGCCTTGATCCCGATCACAGAGAAGATTTCCCCTAAGTGTTGCGGCGCGTCATCAATCTTGACCCCTGGCAGTGAAAATCTCAGGTATTCGAGGTCGTACTTGTGGAGTCGGAGACAGTGCCGACGTTAGCGGGACATAAAGGACCGACATGCGCTACATACTCCGGGTCGTATGTCCCCTGGTGATAGAGGAAATCGACTATCTCTGTCGTACCATCACTGGTATACCACAGCAGGTCGTACTCACCCTGCGGCACGTTATGAAAGATAAAACTACCATCGCTCTGAATCGTCGTCTGCTGCGCATTGTACCAGGCGTTGAACACCTGATCCTGCGTCATATCGCCCTTTAAACCCTGGGTCAAGCCTATCTGGTCAAATGTCGTATTGGGGTCAGCGTTCGTAAATGTCCCCTCCACATCCTGCGGCGCGTTCAATGCCGCTTTCGCGCTCCGACCCTGTGGTGTGTCGCTATACGCATTTGCTAGTTGTTGATAGGTGGGGATAGCGCTGCTGCACGAAACTGCCATTTCGCTTTTTCCCTGACCCAGCAGCGCTTTCGCCATATCTTTGTGCAGCCGTTTGGCCTCGGGCGCGCTAGAAAATTGCGTTAAAACAGTGTTAAAGGCATTGACCGACGCCGTATAACTTTTCTGCCCCAACGCCATCTCGCCCTGATCGTAATAAGCGGTCGCGGCCAATGGGTCTACCCGTGCAGAGCAGGCCTGGTTGCAATAGGAGAGCGCGAGAATAGCGGCAAAGTTATTCGTAGCATCCGTATAGTCTTTACTTTGCATCTCCTGCTGACCCAGCGCGAGCAGCGCGGCAATTTTTCCGTCGCGAGCGCGCTGTAACTGGCTTTGTATTGCACTGAACTGATCGATGACGGTAACAAATTTTGTAAGCGCCTCATTGTACTGATGTGCCGTATTCAGTGCCAGTCCCCACGAGGCATAGGTGCGCGCTAGATCCGCTCCCGTTGGCGGTTTTTCTCCACCAAGTTGATACTCGTTGACAGCCGGTTGCCATTGTTGATGACTTTCCAGATAATGCGCCTGTGCCATGTGGATATTCGGTTGCGCGATCTGCAACGTGCCGGAATACAGCACGAGCAAAAGCAATGCAAGTACAGAAGTTACGATCTGCCGCAGACGCGTCGTGTTGAGAGGAGAAGCCAATCCATCGATCAAACGCACGACGAAAATGATCAGCAGCACTATACCGATGACCAGGGCTGCGTAAGCCGCGTGTAACGCGCCCATGGCCCAATCGCTGCCCGTGAGGTGCAGAATGACCAGCAGTGCCAGCACACCTGCTACACTCGCCAGCAACGCCCAGCGCGCCAATGGATGTGCCCATCTGCCAGGCCCTTTCGCCTGTTTGATCGTTTCCACAGGCGCTGTCTGATAGATTTGTTGCGGCTGTGGTTGATAGGGCAAAGTAGGCTGATAGTTGGGCTGGAAATCATACGATGGTTGCGATAGATAAGGTGGGTACGGTGTCTGATACGTATAACTCGGACCAGAAAATTGTGGTGGTGCCTGCTCTTCAAAGTCGACAGGCCATGGTGACGGAGCAGGGAGTTGTGATTCGGCATAGCCGTACGAGGGCGTGGTAAAATCCTGCTGGTCCTTTTCCCGCAGTATAACATCAGCATTTGAACTTCTTATAGCCGAGGAATCGGTTATTGTAGAGTCAGACGGTGAATAAGTAGCATCATTTAAGTGATTAGATGGATGATCCGGCAAAGAAGATTCGTTAGTAGAGGAATCAAAGGTCATAATGGTCTCTCCATAGTAATCGTCGCAGTGAGAAATCATAGAGATATTCAAAAGTACAATAATACAATAGCGAGATAGATAGTGTCAGTATAAGAGTTTTCTCGCGAAAAGTAAACGCAATTGCTCAGATATAGTAGAAATAGCTATTTGTGGAAATTTGGCAGGAAAGGGGACAGGGTTTATGCTTTTGACCTATTCCGGACCCTGTCGAACGTTGCTTATGTGTCATGATAGTATGCTACAATCTTTCTGTCAAAGGTCGTCATAACAAGAATTGGATACCCATTGATGTCTATGTCTCCCACGTCTCAACAGCCATCTGATGTAGCGCCCACAAAAAAAAGATTGCAAACATTTCGTGCCTTGCGCTACCGCAATTTCCGACTGTTATGGATCAGCCTGATCGTCTCTTCGATCGGAACCTGGCTACAAATCGTTTCGCAAAGTCTGCTCGTGCTCAA
>CAZZWK010000001.1:0-144383 GCA_964657925.1 uncultured Dictyobacter sp. | reverse complement strand
TACCCTGGGTGCTCTCGGGCTATGCCGCCCTGCTCTTCTTCGGCCCATCGACCTCGCTGATCCTGCCCATTTTCGCGACGCAGATCCTGCACATTCAGGCCGTGCAACTTGGATTGCTCTTCTCGGCCTCTGGCCTGGGTGTCATCCTCGGCGCGCTCCTGATCGCCTCGCTCGGAGATTTCAAACATAAAGGGCTGCTGCTGCTGGTCTCATTCCTGATATGGGTGGTCGCGCTGCTGCTTTTCGCCATCAGCAAAAATCTGTGGCTCTCCATGCTGATGCTGCTTATCCTGGGCATCGGCCAGAATGGGGTGGGCGCGACCACAATCACTTTGCTACAGACGCGCGTACCTGCCGCCATGCGTGGTCGCGTCATGAGCCTGAATACTCTTTGCATCATGGGTATCCGCCCCCTCGGCGATTTCCCCGCCAGCGGCCTGATCGCCCTGATCGGAGGTCCTCCAACCGTCCTGCTCTGCGGCTCGATTGTCGGCGTCTACTCCCTCTTCCTGCTTCTGACCAGGCCCGTCATCCGAAGTTTGTAAGTAAAACGAAGGGCTGCATTAACCCATGCAGCCCTTCGCCTCATGAAATGATTTTCGTAATTCAGTGATGAGCCCAACTGATGAAGCATTCAACTTCAGATAACCATCCTCCCCAACAGTCTGTGATTTTCTTGTCCACCACACGAAAAACTTTGGTACCGACATATGTAAGCTGTTTGTCAGTTGAAGGGATTATAAACTTTTTTTCGATCTCATCCATTGGAATGGCACGAATCCTGTTCGGCCATGTTTCTTGCTTTTTTAATGGGAGTTCGGGAGAAACAAACACTGGGGTTTCACCCTCTTCAGCAAATGTGGTCTCGCCCAGATGGGTTCCATGAGCGATGAACATGACTGTTACCTTATCATCCTCGGCAACCAGGTCCTCAACACTAGCATGAAAATCAGGAAAGGCTGTACGAACGAACATAACGAGTCGTTCAACCTGGTCAACATATTCGGAACCAATAATCTGCGTGGTAATGGATAGATTCCCTTTATTCACCATTTCCTCAAATAAGTGACCAACGATACTTTTATTCTCTTCAGTTGACATATAGCGAATCTCCCTACGGGTAATTATAGGTCGTTTAAGTTACGCTATTTCAAGTGCAAAAAGAACTCTGACGAGATTGAGACCGGTGAATGATGTCCGCGGAACAACCTGCTATGCTAGATCAACGCCATTCTCTGCATTTCTGGTATATGCGAGTAAGCTATAGACCTGATTCGAAATTTTACTTTTGTTTCTGCGTACCACCAGCCGAGAGCACAAACGAAGCAGGCCGATCCGATCCAACCGAACAGCTATGCCCACCACCACTGAACGTTACCGTGACCAGCGTAATGCGATTGAGCGCACCATAGTGTGGACCCATCGGAGCATACGTAGTGGCAAGCCCACTGGCATCTGTGTTCGCGGTGCGAACCTCGGTTGTGCCATCGCCCCATTGAATGGTGTAGCTCGCGGTCGCGCCCACGATACCCTGTGGGTTGCCGCCCTGATTGAGCGTAAATTTAGCGTAGATGGGCACGACCCCGTTGCCGCTATACGCGGGCGTCGAGTAGGTAACCCAGGCACCGCAATAGTAAGGTGCTAGTGTAGGCGTAGGTGAGATTGCATCTTTAAAGTTGAAGGTCAACGTTGGAGTAGGAGTGGTATCAGGTGTATTGTCCGCCGTGCTCGTCGAGCCTGGCGCGCACGAAGCAATTAGAATGGAGGCCAGCACGAGCAGCAGCACCGTCGCGGCCTGTAGATAGAACGACCTGGAACCTCTATGTTGTATGAATTTTGGTAATTCTTTGCGCATATCTTTTTATATTTACCCTGGTTAATAGTGACACTATCGATAGACAGTATAACATAGAGCGTGCGAGTGGGCATAGAAAGCATACTGCGATCTACCATAAAAGTACTACGTATGCCAGGCGTACCGGAGAGGAAGGAAGATAGAAAAAAGGTGCTACATGCGAAAATACATGGTCCGCGTAGGGCAAACCACGCGTTTGCCCTACGCGGACCATACCAGATGTATTATGCCGCCACCGCGTCACTTCACCGTCACCACCAGATTCATGCCCTGGTGAATCGTACAATAAATGTGATAGGTGCCAGCGGTATTGAATGGACCAATCGTCGCGGTTGATCCGGGTTGCACGTTAACGCTGATGGTTGGCGCGCCAGCTTCTGTTGCATTGACTGGTTTTGTGCCCTGCCACTGACCATTAACGATATTGTGGTTCACACTTGATGAATTCACAAGGTCGATTTTCTCGCCCTTGCTGATAGTAATAGCAGGATTGACGAAAACAGCGGGACCTAGTGGGTCCTTAGGATTTTTTGGCAGCGTGTCGGCATCGACTACGCGGCAGGCTGAGACCAGCACGGTGATGAGCGCGAAGACCGCCAGTACAGCGAAAAGCTTTTTCATAAGCTTTGTAGGAATCCTCCTTGGTAAAAATGTATGCTTCGTTGTGTGTTATCTATTGAGTATGGTGATGGATAAATAAGAGCACCTCTAATGGGACACTCCCTACTATAGCAAAATATCGCTGATCGCGCAAAATATTCAGGCATTGGGTGAGATACTATCTACTGCGGCTGTATATTTGCAACATTCACGCACGGAGAAGACCAGACTGTTTTCACAGCCTTATGAAGTAGTCAGCGCATATTTTTATCATCACTATTAAAAACAAAAATGTGTGGAAGTGATATTCCTGCTCGACACAGTTTTCATATCTAAAATAGTTTTAAAAATGTCCTGTACGAAATGCTTTACTCCTCCGTTTTCTCCAACAAAGAAGTGTCCTGGTAGAGGTCCAGAACAGAGAAATGCACTCCCAGGCTTGTCAACTCGACCATATCATCTATTTGGAGTGTATAGAGGGTCCACAAATTATGTTTCTCGCGTCGCAAGAGTTCAACAATCGGAAACTGCGCATTGATCAGCAGGATCTCTCCAATACTTGGGCAGGCACGATACTGCAAAGACTTCTCGCCTCGATCACGCGCTTCAGTTGCTGGCGAAAGCACCTCTACCACCAGCGAAGGATAACGAATAGCATCTTGCGCACCCCTATCGCGAGCATCGCAGCTGACCGTCACATCGGGACACACGCGATATTTTTCGGATATTTGAAAGTAAACATCCGAATTATAGACAATACAACCTCGCTCCCTGACGCGTTCTCTCAATATTCCGATCATATTGGACCCAATAATGGCGTGGTCAGGGCTACCACCCGTCATCATATAGACTCGGCCATCGAGGTATTCATAAGCGTGTTCCGGGTCTTGCTCCACAGTAGCAAAATAGTCTTCAAGGCTTAATCGTTCATCGTATCTATTATGAGATGTTGCCATGTATTTCTCTCCTTATTACCCTGCCCATCTACATAAGCTATTTTTCACCCTAAATGATACCATAGCAGTTTTGAGAATGTAAGTTATAGCAGTCGCGTAAAGATTTTTGGAGACAGTTGCATACTATCCTGAAATTAAAAATGATGATGACGGATTAACGACTGCCGATGTTTCATGAAATCTGAAAGGAAGGTTGCTACACTGTTGCTACATTTGAGGGTAAATGTGAGGTATAAAAAACTCTCAAGCCAAACTAGAAGTGGCTTGAGAGAGGAGAAAAGTAGCGCATACGGGATTCGAACCCGTGATCCCCGCCTTGAGAGGGCGATGTCCTGGACCGCTAGACGAATGCGCCATGATGTGAAAAGAAATTGTGTGAATCACTTGATCACGCCGAGTATGATAGCGCTTTTACCATCCATTGTCAATAGCCATTTGAGCGCATCACAATGGCAGAGATGCTTGCGACAACTCTTCCCCACACCTGACTGACCCCGCACTGTCGTATATAGCCGGTAAGCCCTTGTGGCCTACCGGCGTCCTCTCCTTTCTTGAAAATTTCGCCATAAACTGTTACATTGCTGATCTGTGCATCGTGTTTCTACTATAGTGGTGAGGAAGAGTAGCATAATAATCGTCTGGAAAACATAGAGGAGGACCTGTAATGGCGGACACGATTAAACCGGGTGACGAGGTAAGCTGGAATACGTCGCAAGGGCAAACGAAGGGCAAGGTGGAAAAAAAGGTGACCAGGCCAACGAAGATCAAAAATCATCATGTGGCCGCCTCATCAGACAATCCAGAGTACATCGTGAAAAGCGAGAAAAGTGGCAAAGAGGCGGCACACAAGCCCGAAGAGCTGCAGTAGGGGCACAATTTATTGGCCCATGTCCGCGTAGGTCAAACGCATGGTTTGACCTACGCGAACCTTTGTTATTAGCGATGCAAATCTACATGCACGGTTTCGCCTTTATGCTGAAAGTTAAAGGCGATACGTGTCCAACTTTCGGGCCAGACCGGATTGGTCGTATAGCCATTCTCGGTAATGCGTAGGCCCGCGCAACCGAGAATAACGGCCTGCCAGACAGCCCCACAGCAGGCGTTATGAATACCTTCGGGCGTGTTGCCGCGCAAATTCTCGATATCCACGAGCGCGCCCTTCATAAAGAGCTCGTACACCTGATCGACATGGCCGAGTTCACTGGCAAGAATCACGTGCAACGCGGGCGTCAGCGAGGAGCCATAGTCATGATCGGTGATTGGGAAGTAGTAGTCCCAGTTGACGGACTTGGTCTCGCGATCGAACTCCTCGTCCAGCAGGGTGAGCAGCATTAATGTGTCAGCCTGTTTGACCAGTTGATACTTCTGAATATCCTCCATACCCAGAATCCCCTGGAACGATTCCTTGCGACCCCGGTACTTGTCGAAGTCGAACTTTTTGCGTTGCAGGAAGCCATCAAACTGATCGATAAGCTTCGTCTGTGGGTCCTGTGGAAAACGTAGATGCTCGGCGACATCGCGTATATGTGCCAGTCGTGCGTCATCGAGTCCCAACTCCTCCGCCAGGTCGTGCGCCTTGCCCGAATCGGTTTCTTGTAACCATTTGAAGGCATCAAGCGCTTTACGCAGATTATGCTTTGCCATATAGTTCGTGTGCGCGTTGTTGTTGACATGCTCATGCCACTCGTCGGGGCCGATCACATCGGAAATGGTATACTCTCCGCTGCCCTCGTGCGCTTCCGCGCGGCTATCCCAGTAGATGGCCGTTTCCAACAGCAACTGGGTTCCATAGTCGTGCATAAAATCGTCGTCACCGGTAACACGCCAGTATTCATAGGTCGCGTGCGCGATACTCGACGTAATATGCAGTTCAATCAGTCCATTGAGCACCGGCACGACCTCGCCGGTTTCAGGATGCACAATGGAAGACGGTGTCGTTTCCTCGCCATCCAGCGTGCTCTCCCAGGGGAAACGCGCGCCCTGATTATGCGCCGCCGCCGCTTTCTTGCGTGCCGCGGGCAACAGGCGGTAGCGATAGAGCAAGAGATTACGTGCCACTTCTGGGAAAACATAGGTAAAGTAAGGCAGCATAAAAATCTCGGTATCGTGGAAAACATGTCCGCGATAGCCGAAGCCAGTCAGTCCCTTGGCGGCAATGCTATAGCGATCATCATGGTAGTTGGTACTGATGCGCAACTGGTAGAGGCTATAGCGCAGACCGATCTGCGCCTTGTCGTCCCCCTCCAGCACGATATCGGCCTGTTGCCAGTACTCCTGCCAGGCTTGTTTTTGCCCTTCCAGCAGCGTCTCGTAGAGAGATGCCCCCTTCGCGCTGGCGAGCAGTTTTTCGTGGTGGGAGCGCGCGGTCGAGAGTGGCTCGACATTATCGCGCGATGTGTAGAAGACCACCACCTTTTCGGTCGTCAGCGTCACCCCCGGCTGAAGATCGCCATAAAAGCGAATGCTCGGCGCGACATCCGAGTCGATGAACTCTTTCTCAAAATCTTTGTTGTCAGCTGCGAAACTAATGGTTTGCGCGAGTTGGACGTGAGTCTTCAACGTTTCGCTATGCAGCCAGAGCAGATCCTGCTCGTGTGCCTGGTCCACTGTGCGCCAGTGCATCACGTTGTAGTTGCCCTGCGCCGTGTCGACATCACCGCGCAATTCAGTCTTTATCTCTTGCTGATTCTGCTGATCAGCGGTCACGCTGTAGCGAATGATGCCCACATGTTCGTCCGCCAGAGAGGCAAAGCGCTCGGTGACGATATGTACGCGTGCTCCAGAGGGACTCTGCCAATGGACCGAGCGACTGACAACACCATTTTGTATATCGAGTGTACGATGGTAGTCGAGTACAGTGCCGCGGTCGAGACGGAAGCGCTCACCACCGATATAAAGCTGCAGCACCGTCCAATCGGGCGTATTGGCAAGCTCTTCTTTCGCGATCGGCACATGGTCGAAGACGCCCCACAGCAGTGTCGAGGGCGTGGCTTGCGGAAAGCCTTCCTCGAAGGTGCCGCGTGTGCAAAAGTAACCATTGCCGATATTAAAAACTGTTTCCTGGCTGTGTACCGTTTTGAGATGAGGGTTGAACGACTCTTCAGTCACCTGCCATAGGTTTCCCAAGGTTACACCTTCCATTCATCTATTTTCTTTTTCTGATCGTAGGCGTCGATTCATCGCAACGCACCCGCGATTTATCGCCTGATAGCGTTGCCTGGCTTTATTTTTTAAACTTCATTATCGCCTGGTTGTCGCTCTCTTTGCTAAATGCATTAGCATGGTTGTCCCGCCCACTGCTATCAGCATCCCTTTTTTAACTATGCCAGAATATCCTGCAAATGGCGATTGACCATGTCAGGCAATACCTTGTCCGCGCGATGGAAACGCGCAGCGGGTCCGATGCCTAGCGCGCGCATGCCTGCCGTCTTGATCGCCTCGACGCCCGCATCGGCATCCTCAATACCCAGGCAGTCAGTAGCGTAAACCTTGACCAGCCCCGCGGCATACACAAAGATATCGGGTGCCGGTTTGCTGTTCACGATGCAGTTGCCATCGGCGATACCGTCGAAGTAGTCGACAATTTGCAAGCGTTCGAGCACGGTCATACAGTTTTTGCTCGCAGACGCGATCGCTGTTTTAATGCCAGCTTTGCGTAGCTCCGTCAAAAGTTCGATACCGCCCTCGACCACTTCTTTGGGACTCATCGTTTTGATCAGTTCGTTGTAGTACTCGTTTTTACGATTCATCATCTCCTGAATCTGGTCTTCCGAGTACTGATGGCCGCGAATGATATACATCAACGAGTCGCGTCGACCCACACCGCGCAGGTGCGCATCGTTCTCTTCATGCGTGAAGGGAATGCCTTCGTCATCGGCGAGGTGCTTCCACGCCTGGTAGTGATATTCCGAGGTATCCGTTAACACGCCGTCGAGATCGAAAAGGACCGCTTTTGGATTTGCCATGACTGTTTTCTCCATTGATTACGTTTCACTTGAGTACACAAAAATAGCGTTTCGCGTTGTTTACCAGTTGAGTATGTGGTCACGCAGAAAAAAGACGCTGCATCGCATCTACCCTACGATTATACATCTACGCAAAGAAAATTTTCTGCCTCCTACTGTATTAGACGGACGAGACCTGAAGCACGGCTACACAAAGCTGTGCAATCATAATGTCCGCGTAGGGCAAACACATGGTTTGCTTGTGTACGACGGTCTACAAACAGGCAAACGCAAGGTTTGCCCTACGCGGACCAGAAGAATGTGGGCTTCATGCAACGATTGTGGAAAAGTCGACTATGGCATTCTAGGGGAAACTATGCTAAGATTTTTTTGATTGTAAGAAGCATAGGGCATAGGGGCCTACGTAGAGTGTTCATGACGAGGAGAAGATATTTTTGGCAACTGACGAAAAAAAATATGTCATCATTGGCAATGGTGTGGCGGGCACAACGGCTGCAGAAACATTGCGCAAAAACGACCCGAACTGCGATATCGTCCTGCTGACGAACGAGCCATATCCTCTATATAACCGTGTCTCGCTGCCACGCTTTTTGCAGGGACTGATCGCCGAACAAAAAGTGCTGATCCGCGATTTCGCCTGGCATGAGCAGCGCAACCTGCGTTTGATTACTGAAACATTGGTGGAGAGTGTGGATACGGATGCGCGCCTGGTAAAGACCGAGGACGGACAAGAATTCCCCTACGACGCGCTGCTGATCGCGACTGGTGGATGGGCCAATCCATTGCGCGTGCCCGGTGCCAAAGATGTCAAGCATATTTACAACTTCGTGACGCTCGACGATACTAAAACGATCGTCGAGCGTATGCTGGAATCGCGGACCGCGCTGGCCTACGGTGGCAGTTTCATCTCGTACGAGTTGTGCGATGGGTTCGCTGTGCGCAAACTGGATACCACCTGGTTGATGCGCGGCCCCTACTGGTTGCGTAGCGCGTTAGATGTCGAGGGCGGCGAAGTCGTGGACGCGATCGCCAAAAAGTTCGGCGTCGAGGTGATCCATGGTGATGAGATCGCTGAGATCGTGCCCAGCAATGGTGTACCGAGTTATGTCAAGACGATGAAGGGGCGACAGATCCAGGCCGATATGATCGGCGTCGGCCTCGGTATCACGCTCAATACAGGCATATTGGAAGGTACGCCCGTCGAGGTGAACAACGGTGTGCTCGTCAACGAGTACCTGGAATCGAACATTCCCGGTGTCTACGCCGCGGGCGATGTCGCGAACTTTTTCGATCCAGTGGTTGATCGCTACCATACCATGGGCACGTGGGACAACGCGCTGGGACATGGCCGCATCGTCGCCGTTAACATGGCCGGTGGTCATCAACCTTATATCGATGTCCCCACCTATACCAGCCCGCTATTCGATGTCAACATCGCTGTCGTCGGTAGTGCGGAATCGAACAATCCAGAGCTGGAGACCATCGCGCGTCGAGAGCCGGGTGAGAAGGGCAATGACAACTACCGCCGCCTGTTCTTCCGCGAAAACAAACTGGTGGGTGTATTGATGATCGGCAGCCCAAAGGGACGCAAAAAGCTGGTGGAAATCGTCAAAAACCAAGAGACGTTCGCCTCACCTACCGAGCGCGAGGCCTTGCTGACCCTGCGATAATATGCATGGCGATAGGTAAACCTTCCCATCCGTGTGGTGAGTGCGTTTGCCAGCAAAACAATCATTGAAAATGAGGAGAAAGTCAATGGACGATATTCATTTTGAGCGCCATTTTCGGACGCCATATTCAGAGGGATACTACATTATGCAGGGCAATAACCTGCAAAACAACAATCGCCTGGGCACGGTCGATATCCATTTCACGACCACCGCCGTGCACGGCACCTTGATCCTGGAACGTGAGTTGGAGGAGGCGGACCTGACGAAACTGATCGAGCAGATCGACGAGGACCTCGTCCTGTCATCGGACATGCCGCGCGACGACTTCCTGGTCAGCGTCTATGTGGGAAAAGATGTGGGCTTCTATAGCGACGAGTATTTCGCCGAAGAGAGCAACGACGTGCTCGATTTAGGAGATGAAGAATAATCCCTGATTCTACCGATTTCCCTCCACGTTCACTGAGCGTGGTTTTTTTATGGAAACTTCTCCACGCTAGGCGTCGCTTGTTGTAGAGGGAAGATTTATCGACTGGCGCTGGATTTATCCGCCGGTCGCAACGCAAGGATGCTCCCAGCATCCGTTGCCCCGATTTGTCGGTCAATAGGCACGCTCTGTTTTTTCGTTAAATCGCACCAGCAGGCGACCTGCCCTGCGAGACTTTGCTGATCTAGTCCTCCAGCAGGCCACGACGCATCGCGTATTTGACCAGTTCCGCGCGGCTGTGCAGATTCAATTTATCCATAATATGTGTGCGGTGCGTGTCCACCGTCTTGGGACTGATCACCAGCCGTTCAGCGATCTGATTGTTGGTGTTGCCCTCGGCCACAAGTTTAAGAATCTCGCGCTCGCGCTCGGTCAAACTATTGTAACTATCCTTCTCTTCGCCGGTATGCACGCGTTGCAGATAATCGCCTACGACAACGGACTGCGCGGTGGGCGAAAGGTAAAATTGACCACTTTTGATCACGTGCAGTGCGGTGATCAGGTCGGTATCCGCCGCCTCTTTAAGCATGTAGCCGGATGCTCCGGCGCGCAAAGCCTGGAATACGTAGTCGTCGTGTTCATGCATGGTGAGCACAAGAATGCGGATATCGGGCAGCAAGTGTTTGATCTGGCGTGTGGCTTCGATACCGTTGATATCCGGCATGGTAATATCCATCAAAATGATGTCGGGTTGTAGGCGTTGTGCCTCTTGAATGGCCTGCCGACCATCCTGCGCCTCTCCGACGACCTGCATATCTGGTTGTGCATTGAGCATCATCTTGAGCCCAGCACGCAAAATGGTGTGATCGTCCGCCAGCAAAATGCGCATCTTAGGCGCCGGTGCCGAGCTGGATGACTGTGTTTCTTTTGAATCTTTTTCTTCCATTATATTTATTTCCATTTTTACGCTCAATCACCATTTTCATTTGTATCGTATAAGAGCACGTATAAAACATAGGATGTCACCTACCCAAATTTTGGGTAGGCTACAACCCCTGAACGTATTGTACAACTGTAGAGATTCGCTTTATCGCGTCTGCCTTCCCATCATCTTCTGATAATTTGATACACGTATTTACCTGCCTGATCGCGTCCACTACGCCGCTGATATTGCGTGCTCCGACACTGCCTGCGCGCGAATCGGTAAATTGGCGTGAATAGTCGTGCCTTTGCCAGGTGCGGAATCGATCGTCAGATCTCCTTCGAGCAGCTTTGCGCGTTCGTACATACCCACCAGCCCCCAGCCGTGTTCCTCCCCGTCGGCGGGCTTTTCCTCCAACGTGCCAGCTTTGAAGCCGGTGCCATTATCCTGTATCAGCACATCGACTACGCCATTCTCTTCTTTCATTGTAATGGCAGCTTTGGTCGCGTGCGAGTGGCGCGCCACGTTCGTCAGCGCTTCCTGCACAATGCGATAGAGCACCGTCTCCATTTCGGAGGAGAGACGTTCTTTAAAGCCGGAGGTATGAAATTCGACCTCGATGGGAAATTTTTGTTGGTACTCTTTGATATACCAGCGCAGCGCGGGTAGCAGGCCCAAATCGTCGAGCGCACTTGGGCGTAGATCGATGCTCAGGCTGCGAATGGCGCGCAAGGTCTGGTGCGCGAGCTGACGTGTCTCCACAATGCGCTCACGCGCCGTTGGCGAGGTCGTGGATTCTTCCAGCAATGCCAGGCTGATCAGCAGCGAGGTCAGCACTTGCGAGGTCTCATCGTGTAGTTCACGCGCCACGCGTTTGCGCTCTTCCTCCTGTGCGTTGATGATCTGCGCCGCGCGATGGCGGTTGGACTCGTCGATCGTATCAAGCATCATATTGAAAGTACGCGCCAGTTGATCGGACTGCGGATCGATGCCGGTCATAGGGGCACGCAGAGAACGTTCGCCTGCCTGAACACGGTTCATCACCTTGCTCAGTTCGATCTGCGGACGGAAAGCGATTTGCAACAGCACGAAGTTGAGCGCGATACTGATCAACCAGCCGAGCGCGACAAAGATGACTAACGGCACATAGGTGATGATGTCGAGCCGGGTCGCGAGATAAGTGCCACCGGTGGCGCCTACGAAAATGATTATGCTATTGGCGATCAGTACGCGGTAGAAAAGCGGAATTTTGAGCAACAGGCCAAACAGTTTGCGGTTGCGCACGATGGTGTCGGGGATAGCGGTCATGTCGCGTGTATTGCGTGTATCATGAGGCTCATCGCCACTCGCGCTATTCTGGTTATGCTTGTTATGGTGATTATATGCATTCGTATGATTGTTATTGCCTGTATCAGTCGTCATCGGAAATCTCTTTATGATTAAGGCCAGGCACGGCGAACAAGAGCTCGTCTACCCGCTGTAAAGGCTACACCTTGCCGCCATAAAAATTGACGGTAATCTTTGTTTTGCCTATGAAATCTTTCTCTATAGTACTCACTTGTAATTGTATCGGCTTAGAGCAGGAACGTCAAACGCAGAAAACGGCTCGGGCAAGTGGAGAAATCAGGTGTCGTGCTGAAGAAAATCAGGTGTGTACCTGATGTAGTAGGGAGAGGCGAAAGGTATCTTAAATTTACCAGGTAGAAATACCAGGGACATTCGAAAATCTCCCGCAATTTCATAGGCATTTTCGTGTTTTGCTCTTCCACAAATGCCCACAGGTGCTTTATAATCTGTAAAAGAGAAGAGCAAAAGTTCGAATTTGTCAGCCTGGACCTTCAGCCCAGTCTTTCTTGTAACCGCCCGTGTTGAATGATGCGGGATGCGCAAGGGAGCGAATGTGGAGTGATAGAGTACTAGAGTACCGGCGTGAGCGCGTCTATGCTATAATCAGCGACACGAGAACTTTGGCAATAATACTTTTTTCCGACCTGATCAAAGCGATGGTGTCTATATGGCTATGCGGCTTTGATCCTTTTGAGGAGGCACAGTGAGCTCTAATAATAAAAGCTTGCTCGATACAGCAACCGATAAGCTTGTCGAGAGCCAGGTGTGGCGTTCGATCTTCCGCCATGGCTATCCCGACACCCCTTTGAACCAGTCCCTGGTCATGATGGGCAACGTATTTTTACACCTGCACCCCGTCAAAGTGAGTCGCCAGGCGATGAGAATCACGTATACCTGGTGTATGGGTGGCATCTCGTTTTTCCTGTTCTTGCTGCTCACCATCACCGGCGTCTTTCTTATGTTCTACTATGTGCCCGATACGAGCACGGCCTACCAGAACATTGGTCAACTGAGTAGCGCGGTCTCTTTCGGTCACCTTGTACGTAACATGCACCGTTGGGCGGCACACTTGATGGTCGTGTCGGTCACCTTGCATATGATTCGCGTCTTCTACCATGGCGCGTACAAGCCACCGCGTGAGTTCAACTGGGTGGTTGGCGTACTACTATTCTTTATCACCCTGTTCTTGAGTTTCACCGGCTATCTGTTGCCATGGGACCAGATCGCTTTGTGGGCTATCACCGTTGGCACCAACCTGGCACCATACGCTCCATTGCTCGGCAATGTCGTGTATAAAGTGCTGGTCGGAGGCGGCGCGGTCGGACAGGAGACGTTGATTCGTTTCTATGTCGGACACGTGATCCTGCTACCACTGGCGGGCGCGATCCTGATGGCGGTTCACTTCTGGCGTATTCGTAAGGATGGCGGCGAGGCTGGTCCACCCCCACCCTCACGTCGTGAACTGGAAGCTCGTGCGAATCGCGAACTGGCGGGCTCTGGCCGCTAGGCGCGTAGCGTCCTGTAGAGTGTGTGACGATTTGATGAGAGGATACTTCTATGTCGATTGAACAAGAAGAAAATGTACAAACGCAATCGGCGACAACGCAACGGCGCTATCGTACTCTAGCGGTCGTCAAGCAGGAAGCGATCACGCGCGTGGAACGGCCACTCGAAGACTCGGTCTTTGTCTGGCCCCACCTGCTCGTGCGTGAGTTTTTCGCCGCCGCCGCGCTGACGGTGATGGTTACGCTGCTCTCGCTGGTCATCGATGCACCATTGCAAGATCCCGCGACCCCCAGCGTGACGCCGAATCCAGCTAAAGCCCCCTGGTACTTCCTGGGCTTGCAGGAACTCTTGCACTACTTCCCACCGACCACCGCTGGCGTGTTGGTGCCTGGCTTCACCCTGGTCGCGCTGGCCGTGCTTCCCTACGTGGACCGCAATCCGAGCCGCGCGTACGCCGACCGCAAGGTCGCTATTGTCACCTTCACGATGTTCGTGATTTTCTGGGCGGTGATTACACTGGCTGGCAGCTTCTTCCGTGGGCCCGGTTGGTTGTGGGTATGGCCTTGGCAACACGTCTACTTCGACCTGTAGGAGGAGCGGGTGGCGAGGGCCAACCCTCGCCACCTAGCGGGACTAGAAGAGGAGAGAACAATGGGTATCGATACACCTCCTGTTACACCGCAACAGTATGAGGTTTTACATGGTGGCGGGGCCGAGGCGGCGGAACTGGCAAATCAGCGCCTCTCGCGTCGTCGTTTCTTGCGCCGCTCGATGCTGGCCGTCTGGGGCATCTCCGGTGTGGCGGCCATCGCGGGTGCGCTCGATTTCATGTATCCCAACCTGGCGACCGGTTTTGGCGGCCAGTTGATTGTAGGAAAAGTTGCGGAGTTTGTCGCGGCCTTACCGAAAGAATTCGCTCTGGAATCCAAGGGCGTGTTCCATCGCCCGGTCGCGCGCGCCTACATCATTCACATGGCGGCGGGTACGCAATTTTTGCTGAATGGTGAGAACCTGTCGAGCCAACTAGGTTCGGAGAACTTTATCAAAGCTCAAGATGGTTCATACTGGGTAGCCCTCTACCAGAAGTGTGTGCATCTTGGCTGTACCGTGCCATTTAGAGATTCGTGCGACAGCTTCAAATGCCCCTGTCATGGCTCACACTACAATGTCGATGGCGAGTATCTGGACGGCCCTGCACCTCGCAGCCTGGATCGCTTCCAGATCCTGTTTCAGGCCGATAACGTCATAGTGAATACCGGCTCTATCAACAGTAGCGTACCTCACCCCGCCGAGGGTCAGACACGCTTGATCGCTATTCCAACAGTGGCTTGTAGCGCCTGATTCTATAAGCTTGGTCTAACCAAACTAACTGTGAGTATGCTCTGGCGATGCACCTATCTCTGAACGTTTGTTATAGTGTAATACACTTTTGGAGATGGGTGTCTCTATGCGGAAATAATTATGAATCGATAACGCATGCAACTGCACTTATGAAAAGTTCATGATGTCTATCTGAAGGTTGTGAGTTATGCAAAATCTTGTTCCAGGCATTATAGGGGTTATCCTGCTGCTGATAGTCGTAGGCGGCCTGCTCTTCATATTCCGCTCGCGCACCAATGCGATCGAAAAGAACGGCTATGGCGCGCTGATCATGCTGGCGATCGTGGCGCTCCTGATCCCGATTTTCTGGATTCAGGAATCCTCGAATCAGGCTGCCGCTGTGCAAAGTCAGTTCAATGTGAATGTGCAACGTGGTTTGATCGACTACGTCAATAACTGCTCAAATGATTGTTATGGTATCGCTAACGGTAAGATCATCAATCCCACCTACAATGGTTATCCGTTGAGCTATTTTAATACGCTTACTGATGATCAACTGACAGCTCTTGTCGCTGGTGGACAATATTACGCAAAAGCACCTAATCAACCCGCGAGCTTAAATGCCATTCCGCGCGAAGACGAATTCGGTGGTGGTCTCTCAAGCAACGATGTGCAGAATATCGTCGACTTCTTGCGCTCCGCCGATCCCGCCTATCTGAAGCAGAATGGCTATCCAATGCACAATGGTTTCGACGACCTGGCAGCATATCTGCAGGCAAACAATCCTACGCAATATCAGGCTGCCATCACCTATGCTCAGACCGGCCAGTTTGGTACGCCCAAAGACTTGACGAAGCAGAAGACGGTCGCGATGAATATCGTGACGCCAGGAACAGCAGGTGTCACCTGCCAGAGCCAGCAGGGCTGCTTTCAATACGTCAGTATCGAGGTCAAAGTAGGTACCACAATTACCTGGACGAATACGTCGAAACTCGGTCATACCGTGACGGCCTTGAGTGGTACCAATACCGCCAGCCCGACACCGGCACCGAACATCTTCGACTCGTCGCATGGTACCAGCGCGTTGGTTCAGCCAGGACAAAAGTTCTCATATACCGTTACTATGGCTGCCTACAACGCCGACCCCGCCACGCATCACGTGATCTACTACTGTAAGATTCACCCGGATATGCTGGCTCAGATAACTGTTACGAAATAAAACGTGCGCTTTCCCTTCAAAGGAAAGCGCTATCGTCATCATACACATTTATTCATCGCTAACCGTGTCGCTCCTGCACATGGCAAGGGGCGTGTTAGAAGGGATTGCGATTCATGCAACAAACACAACAACGTGAATTGCCGGAACGAATATCGTGGGCGCGCGCAATGGTTTTTGCCGTTGGCTATTTTTTCATCGCCGCGATCCTGGTAGCACAGGTTCCCGGGTATATCTATGATCAGATGACCTCCGCGACATTGACTGGATTTGAGCAGGGAACGCTCAGCATGGGCGTCGTGCTGATAGCCTGCTTCGCGGTACTCATGACCATCCTGATGCTGTTCGATCCAAAACCTGTCGTGCCGCCTGCGTTATTCACTGGCTTAGGCGCGATCCTTACCCTGCTGGGTCTGGCGGTTGCGATCGGGACAACGGTAACTGGTTACCAGTACTTCCCAAGTGCGGGTATGCAGATCCTCCCCGTGCTTGGCGGCAATTTTCTCTGGTTCCAGCCGCAATCGATAGACTTTTTCATGGTCGGCCTGGGTATCCTGGGCGTGGGCGCGGCAATGGTCTTCTATAGCGTCCTGGCGGTAGGTGAGCAGAGAAATCCCGATCGTCGCGACCTCGGTGTTACCGGTGGCATGCGCCTGATGATTGTGCTTGCCGTGCTCCTCCTGGTTGCGTTCCTCATTGGTTATACTTACCTGCCAGCTGCGTCTATTGTAAATTCTTCCGTAAGTATCGTCCTTGATGTAATATTGGGCGCGGCAATCTTCCTGGCGCTAGGAGCTTTCGCCCTACGCCTGCACTACCTGATGCGCCCGGTGCGTAAAAATACGATGTCGGGCTTGTACTCGATTGGAGCGCTTGGCCTGGCGCAAACCGGTGCTATTCTGCTGTTACTATGGTTGGTCGCCTATCCACTCGTGGCCTGGCTACATACCTGGTCCTTCATTGGCCTGGGCACATTTCTAACGGTATGCTCAAAAGCGACAGCTATTCCCGCCAGTTGCTCGTTCACTCCTGATGCTGGCTATCTGGCTGATGCCATCTTCTCCGGTGGCACCTTCACGGTAATGGTCGCGGCCATCTGGGCCTGGAAAACACATCGCAATCTGGTCGTCATCGGCAGTATTCTGATCACCGCCGTGATCGCTATCATGACTTTGCTGGTGCATACGGTGCTTTCAGGAGCGAACAATACGCAAGGTTATATACCCACAGCGATGCTGTTGTGCGCCGCGATCCTGGTGCTGGCGACTATCTGGTCCACCGTCGCACGCCGCGAGTTCGCGGTGGTCGGTGAAAACAATCTTGGTTGCTTAGGTATGTGGCTGATGGTAGGCACCTGCCTGTTCATCTATATTGGCGCGTTCGCCTTCTTCTCCATCCCTGTCTTCCAGACAGAAGAGACGCCACCAAACATTCCTTACGGACCTGGTGGTGGTGGAACGGATGCTTTTGTGGTACTGCTGATTTGCGGTATCCTGGCTGCGGTTCAGTTCTTCTTCCTGGTGAGGAATCGCTACCGCGTTTAGCCAGTCTTTAAGAGAAGATTTCAGGGCGGGAGGGCGAGCAAGTAGTGTTCGCCCTCCCGTTTTTGTATACATGCATGCTATAATGGGGTACATTGCGTGAGTGGGAGGAAACTTGTATGCAGACCCAAACACCTCTCAAGGTTCTGATCCTTGCGGCTGAAATTGTCCCCTTCGCCAAGGTGGGTGGCCTGGCTGATATCGTGGGTGCCTTGCCAAAAGCATTGCAGGCGCTCGGCCATGATGTGCGCCTGGTGATGCCACGCTACCGACAGGTCGACCCGCAGCACTTCCAATTGAACACGGTTGTCGATAGTGTCTCGGTGCCAATGGGGAATTTCCATGTCGAGGTGAGTGTAAAGCAGGCTGAGATCGGCAATCGCATACCCGTATACATGATCGATGCGCCGCGTTTTTTCGATCGAGAAAATATCTACGGCTACAACGATGATGGTGAACGCTTCGTGCTGTTCTGTCGCGCCGCTCTAGAGGCGATGCGTGTCTTAGATTGGTCGCCTGATATCGTGCATTGCAACGATTGGCATACCGGCATTGTTCCCAACTGGCTGCATACCATCTATCGCGAGGATAATTTTTTTCGCGATACTGCTTCCGTCTACACCATTCATAACTTGGCCTATCAGGGTATTTTCGGTTACCGCTTGCTTGAAGTAGCTGGTGTGGCGGCCAACGGTTTTGTCTACCCACAGATCGCCGAGTTGGCGAATGTGGTGGATGTAATGGGACGCGGCATCCTCTTCTCCGATTCGATCACCACCGTGAGCGAACGCTACGCGCAAGAAATACTCACCCCCACTTTTGGTGAGCGCCTGGATCACATGTTGCGCTCTCGTCGCGATCGTCTTTTCGGTATCCTCAACGGTCTCGACTATCAGGAATACGATCCCGCCATAGACCAGTTCATCCATACCAACTTCGAAGCCAATTCTTTAGACAAACGTGCTGAGAATAAAGCCGCCTTGCAAGCGCAAGCTCACCTGCCGGTCCTACCTGACGTACCACTGATCTCGATGGTCTCGCGCCTGGCCGATCAAAAAGGCTTTGACCTGTTGTCGCAAATCATCCAACCATTGCTGGCGCAGGGCATTCAATTCGTGCTCCTGGGTGTAGGTGATCAGCACTATCACGAGATGTTTCAGAATCTGGCCGCGCGCTATCCTGAGCAGGTGGCTATCTTCCTCACCTTCAATACAGAGATCGCGCAACGTATCTACGCCGGTAGCGATATGTTCCTGATGCCCTCGCGCTTCGAGCCGTGCGGCACCAGCCAGATGATTGCTATGCGCTACGGTTGTGTCCCCATCGTGCGCCACGTCGGTGGCCTGGCTGATACTGTGCAGGAGTACGATCCGCGCACGGGTGAGGGCATCGGCTTCGTCTTCGAGAACTACGATCCCTGGGAATTTTTCGCCGCCGTCGTTCGCGCCCTGGCCCTCTATCCCGTCAAAGATATCTGGCACCAGCTACAATTGCATGGCATGGCCGCCGACCATTCCTGGCGCGCCTCCGCTGCCCGCTACGTCGACATCTACCGCAACGCCATCGAATACCACAACGACGGTCAGTAGGGGCACAATTATGCAGGTTAACAAAATACATCCGATAAAAAGATGCATTTTGATTCATCATGTCACGTAATGTACGGACCCGATTTATCGCGTCCGTGCTGGCGTTGTGGCCGTGCACGATGAACGTGCAGCTGCGACCCCTGTCCAATTTCTCCCGCGTAGGCGCGGCCCTTGTGGCCGTGCACGATAAACATGTAGCTGCGCACTCTGAACATGCAGCTGCGACCCCTTGATATATAATTTGCTATAATAGGTATGCACAGAAACTTTTATGACATTTTCGAATGACAAAGCAACAGGCCAACCTATGCCGAAACATACCATCGCATACCTGGATTGCTCAATGGGTCTCTCCGAAGAGATGTTGTTGGCTGCCTTATGCGATTGTGGCTTTGACCTCGACATTCTGAAACGTACCCTGGCACCCTCCTCTCTGCACAGCTATACCTTCCATCAGCACCGCATTCAAGCGGACTCGCAAATGGGAATATCTGGCACCCGTATAACGCTTGTAATAGATGGCAAAGAAAATATTGATTCTCAGGGTACCCTGGTCCGCGTAGGGCAAACCACGCGTTTGCCCTACGCGGACCGGACTGACGTAGAGGCGATTATCCAGTCAATGCATATGAATATGGATGCGCGCAAGCAAATCTCCGTACTGGTGCAGCGTTTGATGGCGACCCAGGCAACGGTCGCGGGCATCGACGAGGCAAGTATTCGCTGGTCCGAGCAAGAGTTGACACGCGTCCTGATCATACTGAGCGGGGTCGTGTTAGCATGCACTGAACTGGGTATCACGCGTTTTCTGGCCTCCGCCCTACCATTGCCAGGCGAGGTTGCAGCGGATGCACAGAACGATTTCGCCTCCTCCGCTCTGACAATGGAATTATTGCGGCAGACTGGTGCTCCCTGGCGTGCCAGGTCGGTAAAAGGCGCGCTCGTGACACCCTTAGCGGCTACCATCCTTGCGGAACTGGCGAGCTTCGAGCTTCCTGACATGATCTTTCGCCATATTGGCTATGGTTTCGCGCCATTTGAGCAAGCGTATGCGCAAAGATGCTTGCGTCTATGCATAGGTGAGGTACAGGAAATCACCGCAACAGGCGATATGGATGTGGACCGCGTGATGGTTATCGAGTCGAATATCGACAATATGACAGGCGAGTTGCTGGGCGCATTGCTAGAGCGTTTACTCGCTCTGGGCGCGCTGGATGTCAATTATACAGCGATCTACATGAAAAAAGATCGGCCCGCCACTATGATCACGGTTATCTGTAAAGAGGGCGACGAACACCGTTTCGCGTATATATTGTTGCGCGAGACGACGACGCTGGGTGTGCGCATACAGCCAATGCAGCGTCTCAAAGCACAGCGCGAGCAGCTACAAATTGAAACGCAGCTGGGCCCGATGCTCGTAAAAGTAAAGAGATTGGGCGCGAGTTTTGTCAGCGCGTCACCCGAATACGAAGAGTGTCAGCGTGTGGCAAAAACCCATAATATCCCCTTGATCGATGTGTACGAAGTAGCGCGCAAGGCTATCAGCAAAGCGATCGAACAAGGAGTGTTAGAAGGAACATTGGAGCGAAAAGCATAGTCTTTCCCTGGAAAGAGGCAACTATGGATTTTGTCGATTGGCGTAAGATACGTGAGCAGGCAAACAATAAGGACGAGGAGCAGGTGCAACCGACGGGCCGTGGACCCAGGCGACCAACGCATTATGTGGAAGAGATGATTCGCGATGCACAGAAGCAGGGCAAGTTCGACAACTTGCAAGGTGCAGGCAAACCTCTGGAGGTGTACAAAAATCCATCGGAGGGCGATAACTCGCTCGCCTATCACTTGCTCAAAAACAACGATCTACTCCCACCCGAGATCGAACTGACTCACGAGATCGATGACGAGCGCAAACGCGTGGATACGAAATTAGCGCGTGTGTTGCGCCAGGGCCAGGTGCTCCGTGAGCGCCGCTTCGCGCTCGGAGAGCGTGAGAAGCGCGCCTTCAACGCGAATTTAGCGAAAGCGTTGCGCGAATACGAACAAGGTCTGCGCAGCATCAACAGCAAAACCCTGACCCTGAACATCATCGCTCCCTCGATCATGCATCGCCCCATACTGAACATACAAGCAATGCTCGACAAAGTGAAACAAGAATGCCCACCATTTCGCCTCTGAAATAGTGGGCACCAACTTTCATTGCGATCAAATGCTAATAAACAGGCGTAAGCACCATATGCTCCTCGATGCTTGCTCTTCTCCTCCCATAGGCCTCCGGTGCAATGACATAATCATGGCGATAGGCTGGTCGCTGTACCGCGATTCGAATGCCATCCAGAAAATCTCCACCCAGCAATGCTTCGATGTTGCTGATACTTCTGAACGCTTCAGCGGTTCGTGCTACAACCACCAGATTCGCATCCACCTCTTGCTTCGCGTCCAGCCAGATCTCTTCACCCGGCAGCACGAAACGTGAGTTGACGCGGATACGCGTGTGTACCTCTTCCGCATACTCATCATTGATCATCAGCACGATTGGCTTACGTTCGTCCGACGGATTTCCCAGACGGAAGGGAACCTGCCATAGCGCTTGCGAGGAGTCCGCTTCAATCACCTGCAGATTACGCCGGGCCTGTAGTGGTTGAGAAAAATGTTCTACATGAATACTGCCTCGTACACAGCGGTGTCCAGGTGTGAGCGGTGTCCACTGTGTCTCTACCTCTTCGATCGCATCAGCATCGGCAGTCAGGTGAATAGGGCCGATATCTGGCAGGTGCTCCCACTCCACACCCATGCCAAATTGCGCCACCATTATTTCGATACGCTCTACAGTGACAGGTTGTCGCAGGGAGTTTTTCAGAGCGAGGTTGATCGTTGCGGGAACTCCTACCCGTGGGGGATTAGGGTTAACGGAGATACTATTACTCGTGTAGCGATGGGCCAGGTGCTGACGTTGCGGTTGCAAGGAAAGAGCATCCATAGTGATCTTCTCCTGACTGACCTTGTGAGTGCCGTGTAGCAGAATACCGACGATCTACATATTCCTTTTCATCCTAAGAGCATACCCAA
Source organism: uncultured Dictyobacter sp. (assembly GCA_964657925.1). GTDB lineage: Bacteria > Chloroflexota > Ktedonobacteria > Ktedonobacterales > Ktedonobacteraceae > Dictyobacter. The sequence continues at coordinate 122,406 of CAZZWK010000001.1, read as the reverse complement.
AAAAACGCACATACGCAAGGGGATACGTCTTATAGCCTTAGAATATTTCGAAATAGTAATTTTGGTGAGAGTACATGAGTAGAAATGTCGAAAGAGTGATAGTATTTTCATCCTTTATCAAATGTTCCTTTTTGTACTCCAATAAGCGATCTTCATCGGTTTATCAAAGAATGGGGGTGTCTTGAGTTTAATACAGCGATCACTTATGCGAGGGTCGGTGGAAAACCACATATACGAAAGGGATATAGAGGGGAGGCAGACTACTTTGGAGTATACTCTTCTGAAACGGGAAAGGTCTATCTAGTACCTGTAGAGGATGTGCCGATAAGTTCTAAAGCAAAACTACGAGTTGATGAGACAAGAAATAATCAGCAGAAAGGAGTAAAGTGGGCTAAAGATTATGAAATATAGAAAAACTCATACTGACAAAAAATCTCTACTATCAAGAAAAACTTTTTGTCACTATGAGTTTCGGAAAGCCGATGATCGGACTCGAACCGATGACCGCTCATTTACGAAACGAGTGCTCTACCAACTGAGCTACATCGGCAATATCATGTCTATTTGCGGAATTGGTTCACAACTACGCTTGACACCGAGGATTATAACAGTGCGACAAAAAACTGTCAAGCCTTTTTTCTGTCAGCGGAAAGCATAGTAAAAGATTCAAGTAATTCTATTCTACAAAAAGAAAATTTAAACAGTCAAAAGATGTATAGAGATTATTTAAAGTGATCTTTAACCTCGACAAGGTTGGGGGGGTATGGTAGAATAAGGGCTATCTGTGTTCGATCTCTCTGGCGTGTGTAAGATACGCTGGCAAGCGGTTGGATGTCCCCTTGACCCCCGATATTTGAAATGTGAAACACATACTAGTCTGGAGCCTTACATGCGCGCCCTGTTGATTGCGACCACAAACCAGCACAAGCTGGCAGAGTATCGCGTCCTTTTTCGTGATCTCTCATATCAACTCTCTTCTTTACACGATCTTCACTCCGATCTCGATGTGGAGGAAACTGGCACCACCTTCCAGGAAAACGCGGACCTTAAAGCGCTCACGTATGCTCGCACATTCAATATGCTCGTCTTGTCCGACGACTCCGGCATCGAGATAGACGCGCTCGACGGTGCTCCCGGCGTCTATTCGGCCCGCTTCATGGGTGTCCAGACGCCGTACGAGGAACGCTTCCGTTTCATTCTCGCCAAAATGCAAGGCTTGACGGGCGCGCAACGTGCGGCTCGCTTCCGTTGCGTGATCACGATTGCCGAACCGTCCGGCTATCATCAGAGCGTGGAGGGTACGATCGAGGGTAGCATCGCCGACTCACCGCGTGGCGAACACGGCTTTGGCTACGACCCCATTTTTTATGTGCCCGAGTACGGTCAGACTACGGCTGAAATGCCGCCTGACCTGAAGAACCGCATAAGCCATCGCGGCATAGCAGCGCGCAAAGCACACGCGGTGCTTGAAAGCTGGCCCACGGCTGAATAAAGCATGGAACGCGATTGTACGGGAATATCGTTGTTGCGAGAGAGAGAAGAAACTGAAAGTTTATGCCGAAGAGACCAGCTATACGTGTTGCGCTCGACCTGGAGACGACAGGTCTGCATCCGGAGCAGGATACCATCATTGAGATTGCCGCCATCAAGTTCCAGGACGAGCAGGTTATTGATAGATTCGAGACGTTTGTCTCCCCTGGTCGTTCGCTTCCTTACCGCGTACAACGCCTGACCGGTATCCGCCCTGAAACGCTGCTCGGTGCACCCTCCTTTGCTTCGCTTTCCCGCGCACTGCAGACCTTCCTCGGCGATTATCCTATCGTCGGCCACAGTATCCCGTTCGATGTTGGTTTCTTACGTATGCGTGGCATCGCGCGCTCAAATCCACTGGTGGATACCTTCGAATTAGCCACCGTCCTCCTGCCCTCGCTCGTTAGCTATAATCTCGGCCAGGTGGCGTTAGCGCTTGGCATAACCGTGCCGGATGATCGACACCGCGCCATGGTCGATACTGTGCTCGCGATGGACGTTTTTTTAGCCCTGCACCAGCACCTACAGGCGGTCGATCTTGCCGTCCTCAACGATCTCGCGCATCTCGATGCTCCCAATTCCTGGCCGCTCTTACACTTTTTTAGGCAGGAGTTGCGCGATCGCCAGGAGCGCGATGGTGTCGAAACGCTCTCACGTGGCAGCCTGGGCGACCGTTTCGCCGCTCAACTGGGTATGGACCCCCGTGTCCTCTCTTTTGCCGTTGGTCAACCCAAAACGGAGCAACAAGAGCAACACAGCGACGATGGAACTTCGCAATTGCTGCCAGGTGATGAGGTGCTAACGACCAGCAGTGTTGCGGTGGCTTTGCCCCAGATACAGAGCGATCAGACTGTGCGCGCCGCGGTTCGTGACTCCTTGCAGCAACATACCTCGCTTTTATTGGAGTTGACAACGGGCAAACACGACTATGCCTCAGTGCTCTTGCCCGCATGCGAGTGGCTGGTCGAGAAGGATGAGCAGGGTGAGAAACAACGTCTGGTGATCGCGTGCGTCAATCAGCAGGCCGCACGCCACTTGATGAGCGATGTTTTGCCACAGGTGCAGCAGCAGTTGCACCAGCAATTCGCCGTTGCCTATCTGGCGGAACAGGGTGGCTACCTGTGCACCCATCGCTGGTTCGGGGCCGCCATGCGTCGTACCAGCGGAGAATTGACGGCGGAGCAGGCCCGTGGCCTGGCAAAACTACGCCTGTGGACCCATCAGACGTTGACGGGCGAGCGCGGCGAACTGAATCTTTTGCAACAGGAGCTATCAGCCTGGGAGCGCATCTCGTCCGGCTATGAGCGTTTGACGAGCGATCCACGCTTCGGCAGTAGCTATGAGCGTTGTACGTACCGGCGCAAAGGCTATTGCTTCGTTAGCCTGGCGGAAGAGCGTGTGAAGGCGGCTCAAATCGTTGTGACCACTCATGCCGGTCTACTGCACGACCTGGTACAGCCATCATCGCTGCTCAAAACTATCTCCAGCCGTATCTTGCTGGACGCGGATTTATTGGAGGATGAAAACACACGTTGGGGCAGCGAAGAGTTCCAGCGTGTGAAACTGTTGCGTCTGCTCGATAGCATCGGCAGCGAATTAGAGGATGGTCGCTACCAGGGCTTGCTCGCGCTGGCTGCACCTTCATTGCGCGAGAATGGCGCGGGCGGACTCTCCACGACACAGACGATCGCGAAAAGAGATGTGGACGTGCGTATGCAACGCTGGTTTCAACAGTTGCGCCAGGCCCGTGCCGCGGTTGAAAGGCTATTCGGCAGCTTTACTCTCCTCTTCGAAGAGTATACCCAGCAGGGCACGAGTAGTGGCGGCAAAGATAAGAGCGAAGCAGTCCGCCGTGGCCGAGGTGGTGAGCGTATCGATCAACCACTGCGACTGAATGGTCAGATGCGGCATATGAGCGCGTGGTCCGAAACTGAGAGCGCCTGGCAGCAATTCGCGCAACGGATGCAAGCGATCATCGACCTGACCGGCGAAATTGAGAAAACGATCCTCTCGCGACAGCGCGATCGCCAACGACTGAATGTCGGCAGTGGCGAGGATAGCTCCGTCGCCGCTGAGTTCGTCGCCATCGGGCAGCAACTGCGCGAGCAGAAGCAAATGGGCGAGCAAGCATTGTCGTTAGGCGAAAGCAATAGCGTGTACTGGTTGCGCATGCCTCTACCTCCGCCACCATCACAACAGCAGAACAACCATAGCGCGCCGCGTCAACAGGAACAATGGCCGACTCTGTATGGGCAGGTTATTCAGGTCGCGAATATGCTCAACCGCTTCTCACCACAGGAGCAGACGGGCATGCTTTTCTGTGGTACCGCCCTCTCGGTCGATGGCTCGTTCGCCTTTATGGCGCATCGTTTGGGCTTGGAGCAAGGCACGTATAGCAGCCTGTCCATCACCAGTGACCATTGTGAGCAGACCTTGCTCTACATGCCGAACGATGTATCAGAGCCAAATGCTCCACAATATCAACGCAATCTGGATGAGGCGATCACGAACCTGGCGACAATGCTGGACGGGCAGGTCGTCGTATTGTTTACTTCGCACTCCTCGTTACGCAGCACCTATGCCACCATCAAGCCAGTTCTGGAGGCGCGTAATATCCTGGTGCTCGGCCAGGGCATGGATGGCTCTCCGCGTCAGCTATGGCAGGTGTTCCAAGATCAGGAGCGCGTCGTATTGCTGGGCACGGGCAGTTTTTGGGATGGTCTGGATGATATCGTTCGTCTGCCTGCCTGCCTGGTGATCGCGCGTTTGCCCATGCCGGTGCTCAATGACCCGCCCATCGCCGCACGCGCTGAACAGAGTTCGGACCAGCTACACCAGTTTACCGTGCCGACCGCGGCGCTACGCTTGCGGCGCATGTTGAACCGCCTGGCCTGGAGCGATCAAAAGCGCAATGCGGTTATCCTTTTTGACCGCCGCATTGTATCGAAAGAATATGGCCCGACCATTTTGCATAGCCTCCCCCATTGCTCACAGCGCCAGGGCACAGCCTCTCATCTCGCGGAAAACGTGTTGGATTGGTTGACGGGCACGGGCACATGGGAAGACGAGACGCAATAGTTCTAGTTCTAGTGAAATAGTGGCTGTGATTTGACGCATTTTCGGCTCTATGTTACCATTACCTTAAGTGGACAATTATCAACTGCCACTTAAGGAGCTGAAAATGAACTTATATGAGCAATTATTGGTCGTGCGTGATCGGTTCGAAGAGATTGGCGCGAACGATGACAGTATGGATCTCGTGGATAATCTGCTGCGCAAAGCTGCGCCCGCGAAGAACGATCACACAAGTATCACACAAGTACAGGTCTTGCGACATATGTTGCGCATGCGTGAGGTGATTGATAACTACAGCGTGTATAATGACTTGCAAGAGTTGTTGAGTGAGCGCGACGAGTTCGAAGTCGCGGCACGGGAGGATGCGGCGCCCGCTGCCTACGAGGACGGCGAGCGTCGTCCTAAGCCGAAATCTTTTTATAAGGATAAGGCGCGCAAGGATAAAGAAAAGAAGGGCTAGTTACTGTATCAATAAGTATCTGGCCCTTCAATTTGTTTCTGCTGCGCGTTTGGACCATTCAACTGTACCTGTTGTTTCATGGCCTGGAGCTGATCCTCGACATTTTGTTGCGAGGCGACGTGTTGTAACTCTCGATCGAGCGAGTCCTGCTTGCCCGATCCGAGCAGACCTTGCTCCTCCAGCGTGCCCTGTTCGATGAGCGTGTCCATAGCATTGGCGCGAGCCTGCATATTGAGCACTTTATCCTGGGCACGCTGCATCGCCATATTCATTTCCGTCATCTCCTGCGAAATGCCGGTGACCGCCTCATTGATTTTCACCTGCGCCTGCGCCGCACTGTACTGCGCTTTGACCATCTCTTTCTGCGTACGGAACGTCTCGACACGCGCGGAAACTGTTCGTTCCATAGACAACAATCGTTCTTCCTGCTCTTTGAGTTGCGCAATCTGCTGTTCGTACCCATTCAGCTGCGTGATAACGGTCTCCTTGCGTTGCAAAGCCTGTCTTGCCAGGTCCTCGCGGCTGGCTTGCAGCGCCTGCCGGGCTTGCCCATCCAACTTATTGGCGCTGGCTCGCAACTGGTTTTGCTGCATCTCCAGCCGCTTCTCTTGCGTCACAACGTCAGCGATCGAGTGGCGCAATTGCTGGAGTTGTTCAAGCTGTTTGCTGTACGAATAGTCCATGACCTGGCCGGGGTCTTCAACCTTATCAAGGGCCGCATTCGCACGAATGCGAAAAAGATTGGTGACACGAGATATCAGTCCCATAGGAATCCTCCTGATAGCATTTCTTCCTTCCCCATACCATATACGCCGCGGCGCGGAATGGAGTTGCGGGTGCGTCCTCTTAAATCATACCATACACAAGTTCACACACAGAAAATGCGCAAAAAAAGAGCAAGTACTCGCATCCCAAAGGCTTGACATCATCGAGTGCATCGGTTATAATCGCCTCTGTTACAAGCGAAACGCGGGTTTGGTGTAGTGGTAACATGTAACTTTCCCAAAGTTGAGATCACGGGTTCGAATCCCGTAACCCGCTTCCTCAAAAGAGCCATCTATCAAAATGATAGGCGGCTCTTTTGTTGCTCACATCGGTCCGCGTAGGGCAAACGCGTGCTTTGCCCTACGCGGACCGATGCCATAATTGTTGCTGCATCCTCTCCATATCCTTCCCTACCGTCCTTACCGCGAGCAAGCAAATCAGACCCGCGAGCAACAAACAGGTGGGCGCGGTTATCTGCAGCGCGACGCCTAGCGAGTGCAAACGATCGCTCAACACGCCCACGATAATCGGCGAGAGCGCGTCACCGAGCAAATGACCGAGCAATAACGCTAAGCCAATTGAGGTCGAACGAATGTCGGGTGGCGTAATGTCCTGAAAGATGGCTTGAATCGGTCCCAGGCAGAAGCTGAGAAAAATGATCGCCAGCACGAATACGATGATGAATAGAGACAATGAATGCAGCGAGAGCGCGATAAACGTCAGTGGCGCACCTACCAGAAAGGCGATCGTTGTCACAATCATACGCCCTTGCGGTAAACGGCTTTGCAGAAAATCGGCCAGCCAGCCACCAATCAATGTGCCAACCAGGCTACTGCCAGCTAAAACGCCGCCGGAGAGCAAACTCGCTTGCGCAAGCGTGAGGTGGAAGGAGCTATAGAGGTAGGTAGGTATCCAGGCGGTCGCGGCCCCAATGATAAAAAAGCTACAAATGTATGCAGCAACCAGCAACCAGTACGTTGGCGTATGAGCCAGCCGCTCCACTGTGTGCCGGATAGAGTGTAGCGCGCCCTGAAGACTCTTATCATCGCTGGAAAAGCTACCATGGCCCGCATCTGTCTCCGCATCCTCACTATCCTTGCTATCCTCGGCCTTGTCGAAAGCTCCACGCTCCGGCTCGACCGCGCGCCAGATGAGAAATGCTGCGATCAGCCCTGGTAGGCCAATAACGAAGAACGCCCAGCGCCAGCCGAACTTTTCCGCAATAATACCTCCTAACGCCAGACCCAGCGCCGTACCAATCAAATTGCCGACCGACCACAATGAAAGCACGCGTCCACGGCGCGCCTTCGGGAAATAATCTCCGATCATCGAGACGGAGGCGGGCGCATATCCAGCTTCACCAATGCCAAGAATCGTACGTGTGAAAAAAAGCTGGATAAAGTTTTGTGTAAAGCCCGCCAGACCCGTGGCAAGGCTCCAAATTCCTACACAGATCGCGATGATATTTTTGCGTACACCCCGGTCGGACCAGACACCTAGCGGTAGCGTCGTAATCCCATACACGAAGAGGAAAGACGAAGCAAGTAACCCGAGTTGCGTATTGCTCAGGTGGAAATCGATTTTGAGTATTGGTAATATCGCCGATAAGATGGAGCGGTCCGCGTAATTGAGAATATTGATCACCAGCAGGATGATGAAGCCAAAACGCGCCTGCGTGCGCGTGATGCTCGCCTTTCGCTGTTTTTTCACATATGGAGAGGATGCTGTGCGCATGTATATTGGTTCCCACCCTTTTTATAATTTAAAGATCAGATGTGTAACAGTTTTAGAACCTTCTTGTAGAAGTACGAAGCTGAGATTGGACATGTTGCGAATAAGTACAACGATGTTTCTATTGTACTGGTCATGCAAATGCCTCCTGTGTTACCTTTTTTTATACTTTTCTCAATTTTTTCTTTTCTCTTTCATCACGGAGGCTATGCTAGATCAACGCTGAATGTACCACTATTTTGTGGGATTGTACAGAATCTCAACAATTAAGGAGAAATTAGCAGAGCTTAGCGAAACTATAGAGGAGGGCTTAACCGTATAGATAGGTAAGTACAGGTTTTTTTGGCAGGAGTAATGATCTTCTGGCGAGAAATCATTACGTACAGCTTTGTCTTAGCCGTCTTTAAACACATTGCATGTTGTTTAAATCGGCTGTAAGAAAAAATAGAGCAGCAGAGGAGGCTAAACTATGGGTGTCTTAGCTGACGGCGTTACTATTCAAATCGGCCATGATATTTGGCATGTTGGTCTGAACATTATCTTATACATTATAGTAGCCGCGATTGTTGGTGTTCTTGCGGAACTTATTGTAGGCTGGCGTCTCCCTTTCGGTATTATCGGTGCGATTATTCTTGGTGCAGTCGGTGCCTGGCTTTTGACGAGCGTTATTCAAATCAAGGGCATAAGCGATATCTATCTGTGGAATGTACCACTCATTCGGGCATTAATCGGAGCAATTATTCTTATCGTTCTCTGGCACTTGCTGACGGGCGGCCTACGGCGAAGAGGTCGTGCGTATTAAAAACGTTCTCTAGCGTCTAACAGCCTATATATCCTGCAATGTAAAGGGACATGCGGTAAAGCAGATATTTACCGCATGTCCCTTTGTACTATGTGATTCGATACCCTGCATGGAGAACCAGCAGCTTTGAAGCCTATCACTTGCAGCTATAAATTGACGAGCTTAATCCCAAAGATATCGCCAGCTTTGTTGATCTCGTCAAGCGCCCAGTCAGGAATGTCGTGATCGACGGAGATCACCATCAGCGCGGGCTCGGTAGGACGCGCTGCATCGTACGCACGAGCATTGCGGATGCTTGGACCAACATCCATATGACGGATATTGACGCCCGCCTTACCAAGTACGGTGCCCACGATACCGATCATCCCCGGCTGGTCGATGTTGCGGCAGAAGAGCACCGGACCCTCCGGCACAAACTCCGTCCAGTAGCGACCGATACGCACGACACGGGGGTCATCATGAACCACCGTACCACTCAACACACTTACGTTTTCCGTATCTATGCCCGCCAGCGATTGCTGCTGATCGCCAGTATGATGCACGCGCAACGTCACTTGATTGGAAAATTCGGCAGGAGCCGTCGACTTTTGTTCTGTAATCGTCAGGCCCCAATCTTTCGCCAGCACCTGTGCGTTGATCATGTTCACATGCGCTTCCGAGACCGATTCCAGCAGTCCCTTGATCAGCGCGGCCTGCAGAGGACGCAGATCATAACTCGCGATCTCGCCATTATAAATCAACTCGACCTGTTGCAACGAGCCTGGCTGAAGCTGGGTATAGAGTCGTCCGAGCTTTTCGACCAGCGTCACATACGGTTGGAGCACTTTCAGCGTTTCGGGCAAGATCAACGGAGCGTTGACAGCCGCGCGCGGGAAGCCTCCGCGCAGCACTGATACGATCTGCTCCGCTACATCGGTCGCCACGCCGACCTGTGCCTCTTCCGTCGATGCGCCAAGGTGCGGAGTTGCGATAATATGCTCGTGTTCCACCAGTTGTTTCAACAGCGCGTTGTCGCGAATAGGTTCCTGGCTGAAGACATCGAGCGCGGCACCCGCGATATGCTTCGAGTTGAGCGCCTCTAACAAAGCTTCCTCGTCAATCAGTCCACCGCGCGCGCAATTGATCAGACGTGCGCCTGGTTTCATCAGCGCCAACTCACGCTCACCGATCAAGCCACGCGTGCCGTTGGGTCCACTGGTCAACGATGTGTGCAACGTCACAAAATCGGACTGTTGCAGTACCTCGTCCAGCGTAAGCATGGTGACATCCGCTTTACGCGCCTGCTCGGCAGAAACATAGGGGTCAAAAGCAATTACTTGCATTTCTAATCCTTGTGCGCGCCGCGCCACCGCCATACCTACCTTGCCCAGGCCAACGACACCCAGCGTTTTGTTGCGTACCTCGATGCCCAGGAAGCGGCTTTTTTCCCATTTGCCCGCCTTCATGCTCGCGTTGGCCGCGGGCACGTGTCGCGCCAGTGACATCAACATGGCGATGGTGTGTTCCGCAGCAGCCATGATATTGCCCGTTGGCGAGTTGACCACGATAATGCCCAGCCGTGTGGCCGCGTTCGTGTCGATGTTGTCCACGCCCACGCCCGCGCGACCCACGATCTTAAGATTGTGCGCGGCACTCAAAATATCGCTTGTAACCTGCGTTTCGCTGCGTACAACCAGCGCGCTATAGTCGCCGATGATCGCCTTCAGTTGTTCCGCGTTCAGTCCATGTCGCTCGTCGATCTGCGCGTCAGGCAACTGCTCGCGCAAAAGATCAACGCCCTCATGCGCCACGCGATCGGTAATCAGAATTTTGATAGCTGCTGTCGTAATCGCGGCTTGCGCGTCCTCAGCATGTGTTTCAGTCATAAATCCACCTTTCGAGCCATAGAAAAAGACTTCTCAGCCTTGTTTAAGAGGGATAAAATGAGAACCGCAAATGCATCTTCCAATTTTCTGTTCCTGCTTGGAAAAGATACATTTGCGGCCAATGAGTGAGCGATTGTTACGCGTGTAGCTCGTGGAAACGCTTCTCCGCCGCGTCCATAGCCTCTTCCAGGTCTTCCTGAGTAAAATGTCCCAGGTGGCCCACACGGAACATTTTGCCCTTCATATGATCCTGACCATCGGCCAGCACCACGCGGTCTTCTTTGTTCAGCGTGTTCAAGAATTTCTTGGTATCGAAGCCCTCCGGCGTCTTGATCGCGGTCACGGTATTGGAAGCATAACGCACATCAGTCGCCAGCAACTCCAGTCCCATTTTTTGCGCGCGTTCGCGCACATAAGCACCCGCGCGCTCGTGACGGGCAAAGATCGCCTCGCGTCCTTCCGCCAGCATCATCTCTAACGCCACATCCAGCGCGTAGAAGAGCGAGACTGGTGGCGTCGTAGGATGCTGCCACGAGGCTTCAAGCTGCTTGCGTGTCATCGTCCAGTCAAAGTAGAAGCGCGGCAATTTGGCGCTTTTGTGTGCCTGCCAGGCGCGTTCGCTGGCCGCAATCATCATGATGCCTGGCGGAATCATCCAGCCCTTTTGTGAGCCGGTGAAGACTACATCGAGATCCCACAGGTCCATGTCCAGGGGCACCGCGCTCAGTGAGCTTACGGCATCAACGATCACGAGCGCGTCTGGATTGATGCGATGGGTCAGCGCGGCCAGCGTTTTGATATCGTTCGTCACACCGGTCGAGGTCTCGTTATGTGTGATCATCACGCCACGAAATGGCGCAAGCCCTTTGAGTCGCTCCTCGACGATATTCGGATCGGCGAACTCACCCCAGGCAAACTCGATACGTGTGACGTTGACGCCATACGTCTCGGCGATCTTCGCCAGACGGCTACCGAAATTACCGATGATGATGGCAACAACATGGTCGCCAGGGGAGAAGACATTGACCACTGCGCATTCTTGCGCGCCAGTGCCGGAGGCTGGATATGTCAATACAGGCGTTGTTGTCTGGAAAAAGTATTGTAGTCGTGGTGTGATGCGCTTCATCATCGCCGAAAATTCGGGGCCACGATGATTGATCATCGGCGCGGCCTGCGCCTCCAACACCTCGATAGGCACCGGCGTGGGGCCGGGAACGCGCAAATTCTGCTGCGGAATGGGTGTACGTGCCTCAACCTGCGGGACTGGGATCGCCTTTTGTTCCTGAGTGGTCATGCTGCTGCTACTCCATTTTTTAAAACTGTGCTCGTTTTGCCAGGCACACTCTTTTTATCGTTTTTAAGAAGAATATGCTCGATACACACATACTATTGCTATCTTTTTGCATCTTTGCAACATTTTATAGTATTTAACCGCGTTGTTATTCATGGTGGGAATAGGAAATAATCCTATTCAGTATAGCATAGTGTCCGAGTACTGGGTAGACAGATTATATAGGCAGAGTGCACATGTTAGCATTGACATTTGTAAGTACGAGTTTATACTTACTAATAAGCGTTCGTTTACTCAACACAAAGAAGTAGGTAAGGAGCTTGTTATGGACGGCCTCACGATGGATTATCAGTTGACCATTCCCGCGATCATGAAGCACGCGGAAGACCTTTTTGGCTCGCGAGAAATCGTGAGTCGTCTCCCCAACAAACAGTTTCAGCGCTACACCTACGCTGATTTTCTGCGCCGCGCCAAGCGGTTCGCCCTGGCACTGCAACGCTTAGGCGTGCAATCTGGCGACCGCATCGCGACCTTGTGCTGGAACCACTCGCAGCATTTAGAGGCATACTACGCCATTCCCTCCGTAGGCGGCGTGCTACATACGCTGAACTTGCGCCTCTCACCAGACGATCTAACTTATATCGTCAATCATGCGGAGGACAAGATTCTGCTGGTCGACCAGAGCCTGTTGCCCATCTTCGAGAAGTTTCGCGAGCGTGTGCATTTCCAGCAAGTCATTGTCATCTCCTTCGAAGACCACGCGCCACAGGGCATGCTCGACTACGAGGACCTTCTGTCAGCCGAGGACGAGTCCGCGTTTCACTACCCCGAGATCGACGAGCGTCAGGCCGCGGCCATGTGCTACACCTCCGGTACGACCGGCAAACCGAAGGGCGTGCTCTACACACATCGTGCTCTCGCTCTTCATTCCCTTGCTTCCGCCCTACCGGATGTTATGGACATCCACCAGACCGATACGACATTAGTTATCGTGCCTATGTTTCATGCTAATGCCTGGGGCCTGCCGTTTATCTCCACTATGGTCGGTGCCAAGCAGGTTTTTCCTGGTCAGTTCCTGGATGGAAAAAGCTTGCTGGAATGCTGTGAGCAGGAGAGAGTGAATATAGCGGCTGGTGTGCCCACGATCGGCCTATCGATTCTGGATGCGTTGGATAAAGATCCACAGCACTGGCACCTGGCTCCTAGCATCCGTATGATCATGGGTGGTTCCGCGGCGCCCGAAGCGTTGATTCGCCGCCTGGATGAGTATAATATCCACATTTATCACGCCTGGGGCATGACCGAATCAGCTCCCCTCGGCACCTTCTGCCGCCTCTCCGACGAATTCGCCGATGCATCCATCGATGAGCAGTACGCGGTACGTGCTTTGCAGGGTCGTCCCTCGCCATTCATCGAACTACGTGTTCACGGTGAGAACGGCTTGATGCCGTGGGATGGTACCAGCATGGGCGAATTGGAGATGCGTGGCCCCTGGGTCGCCAGCGCCTACTACAACAACGCGGAGGGCGCGGACCGTTTCACCGACGATGGCTGGTTCAAAACTGGCGATGTGGTCTCGATCGATCATCGTGGCTACGTCAAGATTCAAGATCGCAGCAAAGATGTGATTAAATCTGGCGGTGAGTGGATCAGTTCGATCGACCTGGAGAATGCGCTGCTGAACCATCCAGCGGTGGCCGAGGCGGCGGTGATTGCCATTCCCGATCCCAAGTGGCAGGAGCGCCCAATGGCGATCGTCGTCCTCAAGGATGGCAAAAGAGTGGAAGAGCGCGAGTTGATCGAGTTTCTTGCTCCCTCCTTCGCCAAGTGGTGGCTGCCCGACAAAGTCGCGTTCGTGGAAGCCTTGCCCCATACCTCAACTGGCAAGCTCCAGAAGTCGACCTTACGCGCGCAGTTTGGGAGATAACGCATGGAACGCAAACTCTTTACCGAGGAACACACGCTGTTTCGCGATGCCTTCCGCCACTTTGTAGCAAAAGAGATGGTACCCTACAACGATCAGTGGGAGAAGGATGGCATCGTCTCGCGCGATCTCTGGCGCAAGGCGGGCCAGCAGGGCTTTTTGGGTCTCAGCGTGCCAGAGCAGTACGGCGGTGCCGAGGTAGCCGACTTCAGTTATAGCGCCATCATCTCCGAGGAAACGACGCGCGCCAGTGTCGCCAGCGCGGGCACAGGCATGGGATTGCACAATGACGTGGTCCTGCCCTACTTCTTAACCTACACGAGCGAGGAGCAGAAACGGCGCTGGCTGCCCGCTATGTGCTCGGGCGAGTCGATCACCGCCATTGCCATGACCGAGCCCGACACCGGTAGCGATCTGGCCGCCGTGCGCACATCCGCCGTACGCCAGGGCGACTACTATATCCTGAACGGCCAGAAAACCTTTATTACCAATGGCATCTTGAGCGATGTCGTCATCGTCGTCGCCAAAACGCAGCCGGAACTGCGTCACAAAGGCATCAGCCTGTTGGTCGTCGAGCGCGGCATGACAGGCTTCTCGCGCGGACGCAAACTGGAAAAAGTTGGCCTGAAAGCGCAGGATACGGCGGAACTGGTCTTCGAGGATGTACACGTGCCGGTGAGTAACCGCCTTGGCGAGGAGGGCAAAGGCTTTTACTACCTGATGGGCCAGCTCGCGCAAGAGCGTCTCAGCGTGGCAGTCTCAGCGGTCGCGGCCTGCGAGACCGCGCTTGACATCACCCTGGAGTATTGCAAGCAGCGCACCGCCTTCGGACAATCCATCGGCAGCTTCCAGAACTCGCGTTTCAAACTGGCCGAGATGAAAACGGAGACGGAGATCGCGCGCGTCTTCGTCGATCGCTGTATCGAGGAATTGAACGCACACACGCTTACCGCAGAAACCGCGGCGATGGCGAAATGGTGGACCTCGGAACTTCAGAAAAAGGTGGTAGACCAGTGCGTACAACTGCATGGCGGCTACGGCTACATGCTGGAGTATCCTATCGCCCGTGCCTACCTCGACGCCCGTGTACAGAGCATCTACGCGGGCACCAACGAGATCATGAAAGAGATCATCGGTCGCTCCATGGGCGTCTAAGAAATCTTTCTTCTGTTGTGAAATGAAGCTAGTGTTCTGTCAAAGTTCATTGATCCCCGGATATCTACCGGGGGGAGCGATGAACCCTGGCAGAGCGCTAGTATATCAATAACAAGCGATCGTTCCAATGCGAACTCGCATTACAGACTCCTTTTGCCAAAATTCCTCTTGCCAATTTGAACCCAGGTCAATACCATTTTCTCGCCAGCATTTCTCATCTCGTAGCAATATATAAACGCGTTATGTCAGGATCATTTTAGTATTACCCCGACTAGAATTGTTGGTTTATAATCCTAAGCCGGTCTTTTTCAATAATAGCAGCATTACAATATACTGCACCTATAGCGAGTGGTATTTCCGGCTTTAGTTGATATACATGTAGCCTTAAATGGATGATGAAATTGCCCTCAACACTGTATTTTTGAATGCTGGCGAAGACAGAGACTCGCCATGATCACTATCGAAGGTGCTACCCCAGTGCACCTGTAGGAGGCAACTTATGCCCGCAGCTCTGAAGCTGGTCTATTCTTTGGCACCTGCCGATGATGCTTTTCGTGAACAGCTTTCGGCACACTTACGCCCGCTCGTTCAACAAGGATTCCTCTCTGAATGGCATGAACGACTCATTGCGCCAGGCGTCCCAGTGGATCAGGAACGCCACCGCGCCTGGGATTCGGCTGATATTATCCTCCTCTTGCTCAGTGCTGATTATTTTTCCTCTCCTACCTATGATGACCAGGAAATACAATCTGCCCTCGAACGACATCAGTCTGATCAGGTCCTTATTGTTCCTCTACTCGTTCGCCCTTATGATTGGCAATCGACAATGATTGCTCATCTCCAATGTCTGCCTCGCAACGGCCTACCTATAAGTCAATGGGAGGACCACGAGGCTGCTCTGCTCTCTATCGTCCAGGAACTTAAACATTTCATTACCGCCCGGCAATCTTCAGACATTCCCTTGACTCCTGTCCAGCGCATGAATCGCCAGCGTCTCCTCAAGCGCGTACGTACGATATGGATTAAAGGTTTGCTGGAGCAGTCATTGCAACATGCAACCTGGATTGATTTGCACTTGCAGAAGCAGCCGAATGCGCTGGAGCGCTCCTGGGGTTTGATGGTGCAAGAACTCGATCGTGGCCCGCTTCCTTTGCCGCCGGGGACCAGCATTCTTCAGGTATTTGAGGATGCAGATGAAGAGTTGCTTATTCTTGGCGAGCCTGGATCGGGCAAGACCACGCTGCTCTTATATCTCGCGCGTCTATTACTGGATCAAGCCGACGCAGATGAAAACCGCCGCATCGCTGTCATCTTCAATCTTTCTTCCTGGTCACGGCAACGGCTCCCACTGGATCAATGGTTGATTGAGGAACTGAAGGTCCGCTATCAAGTGCCACAGCAGATTGGACAAGCCTGGATTGAAGGCAACCAGATCTTTCCCTTGCTCGACGGTCTCGACGAGGTCGCGGAATCCGCTCGCGCAGCTTGCATTCAAGCGATTACTTCCTATATGCAACGCAGCCTTGACCGTACGCCCTTAATCCTCTGTTGTCGCACGGAGGAGTATCAAGCCCTTGCGAAACCTCCCGCCATCTCCTCCGCCATTGTACTGCTCCCTTTTACTGATGAGCAAATGGAAGCCTACCTCTCTAGTGTTTCTGGCCCCATCGATGCCCTTAGGCAGACATTACGTGCGGATCGAGACCTCTTCGAATTAGCCCGTCAACCTCTCATGCTCTCAGTTTTTACCCAGGCATATCGTGGAGATGTCTCGCTTGATTTATCAATTACGGCCCCACTCCAGGACTACCCTCATGTCCTCTTCAAACACTATGTCAAACATATGCTGAGAAGAAGATCTCGGGTCCAACAAGCAACCGAGGAACAGATGTCTCGTTGGCTGACCTACTTTGCGGCCCAACTCTATCGCCAACAGCAGACGATGTTTGCTGTCGAAGAGCTACAGCCGCATTGGCTGCCAGAACGCTATCGTTTCTGGTACCGTTGGAGTATGCCTATTATGTATGCGTTGACCTTCGGACTCATCTTCGGCCCTTTTTTTGGCCTATCATTTGGTTGTGTCTACAGGCTTGTCTCGGGAAGCACCTCTAATCTCGTTTTTGGGATCATCTTCGGGCTCGTCGTGGGTATTATTGGCGGGCTGATCGGAGGACTTGTTTTCGGCGTGGTCTTTAAACATCATCAAACGATCCTGCCCGCGGAAATTACTGTCTGGTCATGGGTTGCTGCCAGGCAAGGGGCACGAGTATGGATGTTTGCAGGCCTCACTGTCGGTGTGGTGGCAGGGTTGGCTGGTAGCATCTTCGCTGGTGTGGCCGCTGGCATCGTGGTAGGATTCGTCGCTCTCATGGTCGTGGCACTGGTCGGATGGATGGTCGGAGGTCTACCTCCGATGCAACTGCCTGAAAAATTCTCTTCCTCTCCTAACGCAGGCATCTGGCGCTCCGGGAAACGAGGGTTGTTCTTTGTCCTGTTCGCGGTCCTGCTCTTCGGAGCTTCCGGAGGGATGCTCTTCGGCATATTTGGCACATCGATCGGGGATATCGTATATGGACTCGTTTTCGGACTCGTTCTTGGGTCGGTTGGAGGGTTGATCTTCGGGCTGGCCTTCGGACTGGTGGGTGGCCGAACAGGGTTCGCCGCTTTTCTTCAACACTTCGTCTTGCGCTTCTTTTTGTGGCGACTTGATCTGTTACCCTGGAACCTTGTTGCCTTTTTGGATGAAGCGACCGCGCGTCTCCTTTTGCGCAAAGTTGGAGGCAGTTACATTTTTGTTCATCGTCTACTGCGTGATGTGCTCGCTACACAAAATTGATCGACCATATGACCTGTAAACTGTCAAATTGGACGTGCCCTTTTTTACCGCCGTATACGCATAAGCATTTTTCCTTTTGGTCGTAGTGTCAGCAGTGGCTCGGGTTCGATTGGTGCAGCACCGACGAACTCAAACGTCGAACGTTGTGCTAGCGTTGCAAGCAGCAAATGACCTTCCAATAAAGCAAAGTGCATGCCAAGACACATATGAACGCCAGCACCGAAAGGAATATAGGCAGAGCGCACTATATTCTGCTCCTGTTGAGCGTTAAATCGTTCTGGATCGAATTGCTCAGGATTAGGGAAGAATTTCGCGCGTCTATGTAAAGTGTAAGGGCTGATAACAACCGATGTTCCTTTTGGAATAGAATAATCTCCCAGTTGGGCGGGCGCTATAGCTCCTCTCGTGAAAGCGTATACTGGTGGGTAGAGTCGCAGCGTTTCTTTGAAAACTTGCAACGTATAAGGCAGGTTCGGCAAATCTGCAACCGTTGGCAAGCGACCTGCCAGAACACTATCACCCTCAGCCCTCATCCGTTCATAGATCATAGGATGTTGGGAAAGCATATACCAACACCAGGTAAGTGCCGTAGCCGTTGTCTCGTGACCTGCGACAAATAAAGAGAGTAACTCATTGCGTGCTTGTTGATTACTGAGTGAAGTCGCATTTTCTTTATCCTGAGCATGAAGCAGGTTAGACAGAAAGTCGCCACGATCCTCGTTATTGCGTCGTCGCTCTTCGATCATATGGTAGATAGTTGTATTCACTTTATCAATCGCGTGTTTAGCGCGTCGATTCTGAGGGGTAGGCCAGCATTGAGGGAGCCGTAGAGGATTTGTTATGGCACTTGCGAAATGGTGAAATGTATACGTCAAAACTTCGCCTAATTCGTGTTCTTCACCGAATACATCCGCATCGAAAAGGACTTTGCTGATAATCCACAAGGTAAGACGCATCATCTCATCTGCAAGGTTAATTATTGCTCCATCCTCCCATGTTTCTTGCAAGCGTAAAGTAGCGCTCGTCATGATATCAGCGTAATGGGTGACACGGCTATGTTGGAAGTGGGGCGCAAGGAACTTTCGTTGACGGTGATGCTCTTCGCCTTCGCTAAGAAAAATGCCATTGCCAAGGACAGGAGTTCCGAGTGCACGCACCGTTGCAGTTTTTTCAAAGGTTGCGCCTTGGTCGACCAGGACCTGGCGAACAAGTTCTGGCGAGTTCACGAGAGGAACCAGCCTTGGTCCAAAGTGGAATGCGCCAATATCTCCGAATGTGTTGCTGATGTTCAGTAAGAGCTCAAGGCGTTTTTCGCGGAGAGCAAGGACATTCCCTAAAAGTGGGAATGCCGGAAGACAGGGGATAGGCACGGTTTTCATGTATGCATCACGACCTCTCCATTGTTGTATTGAGCGGTACTCCAATCCAGCACATCGGCTAACGTTTGTCGGAATGCCTCTAGCGCCAATTCACGGTCCGCTTCGTCTGGCATGACAGTACTTCTCCAAATCAGCACAATCTCTACCTGGCCTGGAATCGTTTGGCTTCTCATGATGTAGCGCACAACTGTACCAGGGAAGACGTGTTGCCCATTCCGTCTTATCTCTTCTAGCCGTTGTGCTAACCGCTCTTCCTGCTGAATGTGCATCTGGACGGAAATGAAGGTCATGAACTGCGTATTCTCAACCGAGGATATGCGCCAGGTCAGCCCATTTTTACGAGGACGCCCGACAATCTTCCGCTCAAAATTTTTAACATTCTCCATAGGTATCATGAGAACATCAGCTGCCCGAACTGCCGGAAGCCGTTTCATTTCGATATAGAGGCGCACCCTTCGCTCAGAGATGCCCAGCATCTTCGCTGCCTCTTTTGTAGAGACATAGCCAGGAAGATCAGGAATTTCGTCAAACATGAATGTAGTGTATTGAGAGGAACTGTTTCTTGAAAAAGCCCGTGTTAGGACCATAAAATAGCTACTCAACTAAGGATCATTCGGTAATAGTCTCAAGGCGGTATAATTTACTTATCGATTTAAGATGAGGTATACAGCATGGTGGAAAAGGCGGTCAAAGGATAAAGCCATCAAGATCAAGGAGGAGTAAGCAGTAAGGGGGTGAGAAGAGTGGTGGGCTTGAAGAGAGCATCATACAGAGCGTCTAAGCATCAAGCTCAGAATGTTAAGAGTACAAACGGAATAGAGAGTCAAACCCAACTGCTACGGCTTAGGCAGGTGCAGTTGGGTTTGACTCTCTGGAATGGTGGTTTCTTGCGAATGCTATGAAGGTTTTTGATCGTCATACGCATCTTCGAACACAATCGCTTGCGCACCATGCCACAACACCAGTTTCCCTAAATCCACCAAACGCTCCTGTCCCTCGATAACCGTCAGAAAATGATTGCCCGCCAGTTGCCCCACCTTGCTGGCGAAACGCGCCCCTCCATAAGGAAAAAGGATCTCCGTCTCGCTATAACCACCTGGATACAGCAACACCTGCCCCGGAGCGGGATGGCTGGTGTGATTCTCAAAATCGAGGCCCAGGTTAGTATCGCCAAGTGGTATCCACGCCGCTTCGCCACTCCAGCGCGCGTGAATAATCTGATTGCGGAATGGCAGCAACGTGCGAAACTTCTCGCATGTTTTGGGCGCGAGCTCTTCCTCCATGCGCGCGCTAAACGTAAATGGTCCGGCGGTGATACGCAGGTTTGTCATGACTCTCGATGCTCCTTCTCTTTCAATGCGGCCAACACACGCTCGGGTGTGATCGGCAGATCGTTCACCCACACGCCGGTCGCGTCATAAATGGCGCTGGCAACCGCGCCCGCGAAAGGTACCAGCGGCATCTCAGCCATACCCCGCGCGCCGAAGGGACCGTGTGGATCGCTCAACTCCAGCACGACCGAAATCACTTCGGTGGGCATATCAAGCGTCGTCGGCAACAGGTACGTGCTGAACGAGGGCGTCAGTACTCGGCCAGCGCGCACCTGGAAGTTTTCCAGTAGCGTATAGCCAAGCGCCTGGGCCAGGCAGCCCTCGATCTGTCCCGTCACCTGTTGCATATTTACCACCTTGCCCACATCGTGCACACTGATAATACCCAACACCTGCACCTGTCCAGTGAGCGTATTCACCTCGACCCTGACTGCCTGCGCCGCGTAGCCATAGCAATAGTTCGGGCGACTACTATGCGTTTGCGGATCGAGCGCGCTGGTCGCGGGTGCACGATATTGCACCGTCGCGGTCGCTTGCTCGTCATCGGTATAGCTCCATTTTTCATGTGCCGTCAGCGCGGCATCGTGCACCGCACGCCCACCCATAAAGGTCATACGCGAGGCCGAGGCACTGCCCGCGTTGGGGGCCTCGCTACTATCCGTGCAGATCATCGTGATCTGCTCAGTGGAGAGTTTCAACGCTTCAGCCGCGATCTGCCGTAAGGCCAGATGGGTGCCCTGTCCCACATCCGCCGCCCCCACACGCACCACTGCTCGTTCCAGTTCCGCCGCGCCATACACCTCGACCGTCGCGGTAGCCTGCTCAGGAAAACCGAACGAATAGCCCACATTTTTGATGCCGCTCGCCAATCCAATGCCCTGGCGCAGATACGAGTTAGTCGATGGTTGTGGTTCACCATATTGCCAGCGTTCGCGTGCCTCCTCGACACAACGCTCGAAAACAGGCACCGCACTCACCCCTTCGGGCAGTGCCTCGTTGGTTGGCTCGATACTCCCCTCGCGATACAGGTTCATGCGGCGAAACGCGACTGGATCGATGTCGAGCGCAAGCGCTAACTTCGTAACCATGCTCTCGACCGCGAACTGTGCCTGTGGCGCGCCAAAGCCACGAAATGCCCCGCTCGGCACATTATTAGTGTAGACCGCGTACCCATCGGCCTTGATATTGGGCACATCATAGCTGCCGGTCGCGAACAGCGTCGCGGCCTTCACCACCTCCACACTTGTCGAAGCATACGCCCCACCGTCCGCGACCAGTTCGACCTCTGCCGCCACGATCTTACCCACGCGACTCGCTCCCCAGCGACAACGAATCCCAAATGGATGCCGTTTGTGGTGCGCGATCATCGACTCATCACGCCCCCATACCAGTGCCACCGGTCGCTTGAGCTTCCATGCGGCCAGCGCGAGCAGATGCTGTAACGAGAGATCCTCGCGTCCTCCGAATGCTCCCCCGATCGCTGCGTAGCGCACGACAACCTGCTCTTCCGGCAGGCACAGCACCGCCGCGATCTGCCGCCGATCTTCATGCAACCATTGGCCCGCCGTCTCTATAACCACACACTCCCGCTCATTGCGTTGCTCCACAAAAGCGATACCCGCCTCCGGCTGTAGAAACGCGTGCTCCTGCCAGTTCGTTGTAAATGTATCTTCCAAAATAACGTCAGCTTGCGCGAACCCTTGCTCGCTATCCCCTTTACGCAAAGGAAAGTGAAGAAGCGTATTGCTGCCCAGTTTCTCGTGTACCAGTGGCGCGCTGTCGGCCATTGCCATACGTGGATCGGAAACGACCGGCAAATCTTCGTATTCCACCACCACCTGCTTTGCTCCTGTACTAGCAACTTCCTTGCTTTCCGCGACCACCAGCGCGACGCGATCACCACTGAAGCGTACTTTTTCGTCGCACAGCACCGGCTGGTCCTCGTCGATCAGGCCATAGGCATTATAGGGTACGTCACGCGCCGTGAGCACAGCCACAACGCCAGGAACATGCAACGCCTGTTCGATATCGAGTCTACGAATACGTGCGTGCGCTTTCTGCGCGAAGACGACCTTGAGATGCAGCATGCCTGGCTTCACCAGATCCGCAGGGTAAGCGGTCGCTCCGGTCACTTTGCCCAGGGCGTCGGGCCGTGGCAGCGATGCTCCCATCACGCTGTTGCGCCTGCTTTTGCCATCGATGGTCATGCCTCACCTCCCACTGCGCCGACGGCATCAAAAATCTTGCGATAGCCAGTGCAGCGGCAGATATTCCCGCTCAAGCCGCTGCGTATGCCCTCGATATCGGGATGCGGGCATTCGTCCAATAGCTTCGCGCCCGCCATCAACATACCAGGAATGCAGTAGCCGCATTGCACCGCCGCGTGATCGATAAAAGCCTGTTGCAATGGGTGCAAGTGCTCGCCATCGGCCAATCCCTCTATCGTGGTAATCCGCGCGCCATGCGCCTGCGCCGCGGGCATCAGGCACGACATTACCGCCTGCCCATTCAGCCACACCGTGCACGCGCCGCACTCGCCCTCCGCGCATCCCTCCTTCGTGCCGGTGAGACCAGCGTTCTCGCGCAACGCGTCGAGCAACGTTTTACGGTGCGCATCGACAAGCCGACGTGCGTGGCCGTTGATCGTCGTTTCGATCGTGTCATGAAAAACTGGAAATTGTGTGTTGATGGCGTCAAGCGGTTCATCGCTCACCGGCGTTTCCAGCAACACGGGTCGTGGCATAATAGCCTCACCGTGTTGTTCATTGCCGATACGCACAAGTCCTTGCGCGATAAAAGATTCAAGCACTTCTCTACGATAGCTTGCGCTGGCCCGAATGTCATCGATCGGGCTGACATCGCTGAGCGCGGTCCGTCCCGCCTGCTGGCATATGTCTGCGTCGAGCGTTTTCCCGCGCAAAAAAGTCTCGACATGGTGTGCGCGTACAACCGTCGGTGCCAGACAACCCAGCGCGATGCGCACATCACTGATCGTTTCTCCCGCGAAAGTGAGCACAAACGCGGCATTGATCACTGAAATAGCTTGCGCACGGCGCAGGCCCAGCTTCAGGTACAGCCCATGCTGATTTGCCCTGAGTGCGGGAATACGAATGCGACTCAATAACTCGTTCGGCTGGCGCACGGTCGCGCGAAAGCCACTATAAAATTCGCGTAACGGCACCACGCGTTCACCATGTTTGCTGGTCAGCACGACCTCCGCGCCCAGCGCGAGTAACGGCGCGATCGTATCGTTGGCGGGCGAAGCGGTGATTAAATTGCCCGCGATAGTGGCGCGTGCCCGTATCTGTGGTGCACCCACCTCTATGCATGCTTGTGCCAGTGGCGCGCAGTAGCGACGACAAATCTCGGACCTGAGTACGTCGTTATGCGTCGCCAGCCCACCCAATTCGACGATTGTTCCCTCTTCCGGCACTTCGGCAATGGGCTGCTCTGTACGCACATACTTTAAATCAACCGCCAGCGCGGTCAGATCGATCAGTGTATCCGTGGGTTTGACACCACGCGCCAACTCGGTAATCACGTCGGTTCCACCTGAGATCAACCGTGCTTGCGCGCCATACTGGTCGAGTAGATCGAGCGCCTCCGCGAGGCTGACGGGACGAAGATATGTTTGCCACATAGGCATCGATCCTTTTTGCGTGTGAATAGTAGCGAGAGCGATGAATAAAAGAAAGCAGGTCGAGCAATCTACTCTGATTGTTTCCAGTGTATCTTATCGCGCAACTGGCCTCAATAAACGGCCCTCTGGCTTACCAACATGCTTACCATCGGCGTAGACCGTTTGTCCGCGTAAAAGTGTGCGCACTACGCGCCCCTGCAACTGCATCCCCACATATGGGCTGACCTTGTGTTGATAAAAAAGGTCATCCGTTTGCAACACATGTTTCTGCTCCAGGTCGACGAGCACCAGATCAGCATCACAGCCGAGCGCGATCCGCCCCTTCTCAGATGGCAGCCGGAAACGTTGTGCCACCTGCGCAGATGTAATCGCCGCGATCAGTGGCAATGGTAGTTGGCGCTTTCCGTATCCCTCAGTCAGCAACAATTGCAGCAACGTCTGACAACCAGAGATACCGCCCCAGATGGCGAAAAAATCATCGCCCGTTTTCATGCTCGGCAACCCCGGCGAGTGGTCGGTGGTCACGAACGGAATATCGCCCGCCGCCAGATGTTGCCATAATGCGTCTTGCTCCTCCTGCGAGCGCAACGGTGGCGCGCATTTAGCCACTGCCCCAAGTCGCTCTACATCCTCCTCCGTCAGCACCAGATAGTGCGCGCACGTCTCGCATGTCACATCCACACCGCGCTTGCGTGCTTCCATCACCAGACTGATGCCACGACCCGTGCTGACATGCACGATATGCAGTGAACAGCCGGTCTCTTGTGAAAAGAGGATCGCGCGACTGATCGCCTCCAGTTCTGCAACGATCGGTCGCGAACGCAAATAGTCGCGCACTCCGGTATGTCCTTGCGCAATGGCCTCCTGTGCCAGGCGGCTGGTAATCCCATCATTCTCCGCGTGCACCGCGACTATACCGCCCAGTTGTGCGATTCGCCACATCCCCTCATACAACGTTAAATCATCGGATGCCTGAAAATCGTCGATGCCGCTATTGCTCATGAACGCCTTGAAGCCGATCACGCCGCACGCGCTCAATGCGTCCAACTGCTCCAGATTCCCAGGCACCAGCCCACCCCACAACGCGAAATCGACCAGCGAACTCCGCTCCGCCACCGCCAACTTCTGCCGAAAACTGGCCTCGTCAAGCGTCGGCGGCGAGGCATTGAGCGGCATATCGAAAAAAGCTGTGCTGCCACCCGCTACCAGCGCTCGTGTGCCGCTGGCGATCCCTTCCCACTCGCTACGGCCCGGATCGTTGAAATGCACGTGCGCGTCGATGACACCGGGGAAAACAGTCAATCCTCGCGCCTCGATCGTCGCATCCGCATCGCCCGCCAATTCGGCTTCGATGGCAGCTATGCGACCGGCTACAACAGCGATATCAGCTTGGATAGTTTGTGTATCGGTAACAATAGTGCCGTTGCGAATAAGTATGTCATAAAGACTCATAGTGTTGATTCCTGGCTCATAAGGAGCAAAAAACGCTCCAGGACATCGATAGCAACACTGACATCTTCGACAGTGACGGATTCATCTGGATGGTGGCTGATACCACCTTTGCAACGCACGAACAGCATGGCAATCGGCGTAATCCCACCCATGATCACCGCATCATGACCCGCGCCGCTGTTCAATTGGCGCACTGGATAGCCGAGCGTGGCAATTGTCTTTTCCAGATCGTGCATGAGATGCGAGTCGCAGCGCGTAGCGGCATGATCCAGCATGACGCGCCACTGATACGTAAGCTGGCGGCGCTGACAAATCGCTTCGGCCTGCTCGCGCAACTGCTGACAGGCGCGCAGACGCACGCGATCATTCTGGTGCCGCACATCCAGGCTCAGATGCACATGCCCTGCGATAACATTGCTTGCCCCTGGTCGAACGTCGATCTGCCCCACAGTCGTCACCAGCCCCGGCGTCTCTCTCCCTAGCCCTTCGACCGCCAGCACGAATTCAGCTGCACCACATAACGCGTCGCGTCGTAGCGACATTGGCACCGTCCCCGCGTGGCCCGCTTCCCCCACGAAATCGATCTGTATGCGACTCTGACCCACGATGGCGGCGACAACGCCCACCGGCAGCTTTTCCGCTTCAAGCACCGGACCTTGCTCGATATGCACCTCACAATAGCCCAACAACTCGTCGCTCTGCCAGCGCGGGCGTTGCCACATTTGTGAAACAGTGAGATCAAGCGTGTCGTTATATGCGCTCATCGCATCCGCAATCGTAATCCCATCGCTATCGTGTAGCGACAGCAGTGCTTGATCAAACTGCCCACTCGCCATTTTACTACCCAGGTATGCGCTATGGAAACGCAGACCCTCCTCATCAGTGAAGCCGATAACCTCGATCGCGAACGGTAATCTCTGCTGCCGTCGTTGCAACCGCTCAACACACGCGAGCGCGATCAATACGCCCAGCGGACCATCATAGCGCCCCGCATCGCGTACCGAGTCCAGGTGTGAACCCAGCAGCAACGTTTTTATGCCTGCCTGCCCGCCTCTATCGCTCTCATACCGTCCGAACAGATTGCCGATCACATCTTGCTGCACCTGCATTCCCGCCTCACTCATCCACCCCACGACCGTCTCGTCAACTTTGCGCATCGATGCAGTCAAACTTGGACGCGTCAATCGATCAGCATCCTCGCTGAACGTACTCAGCAACGCGCACCGTTCCATGACGCTACGCGCCGTATCTGTCACGCTCTCGATCGACATAAAACAAATCCCTCCCAACTCTGTACGCATCGGTTCACCGCAATGCACATCGATTTATCGGCGCTTATTCCCGACAACAAAACTCCCCTAGCTCCCTCGATACGTACTATACGCCCACGGCGAAACGAGCAACGGCACATGGTAATGCTCGGAAGCATTGGCGATGCCGAACCGTACAGGCACAACATCGAGAAATACTGGCTGTGGCAAATGACTATGCCGATCAGCGAAATATTGCCCGATAGAGAAAAGCAACTCGTATCTGCCTGCCACAAAGTGCTCACCAACCAGCAATGGCGCATCAGTACGTCCATTTTCATTTGTATACACCGTTTTCAACAACGTGCGCCCACTGGCGTCATCGAGCTTCCATAGCTCTATCTTCACCTCGGACGCGGGAATGCCGTGCATGGTATCCAGCACATGCGTCGAGAGATAACCCGTCATGCTAACCCTCCTCTATCATCCGTATTTAAGGCATAACATCGGCGCGATCAAGCGTCAATTTGATCAACCCATACGCCGAGAAGGGATCACTATATACCTTGCACCGTTCGTCGGTCTGCGAAGCGAACATCGGATCGCGCGTGCGATTCTGCCCCTCGAAAGTAACTTCGGCGAGTTGCGGAAAGCGCGCCAATAAGCGCAGACCCATCTCATAGACAAGGTGCTGGATCGATTCGCTGACAAACTCGTGAAACACGGTCGCGACTAGATCACGCACCTGCTCGGCTGGCACATACCGCGCGTGATCCGGCGCGAGCAGATCATCGATCGCGCCATATTGCCAGTAGACATCCAGGTAGATAAATAAGGGTCGATCGCGCCGCTCCGGCAATGTTGTATACTCATCGCGCACGAAACTGGTAAAAGAACTGCCGCTGACCTTGAAGAGATGCATCTGCAACTGTCCACTACGCTGCTCCGAGATGACCACCTGACCATTTTCGCGCGTAAAACTGAGCGTGGCATAGGCGAAATCATCGTTGCTCTGGCTGAACAACACCTCGCTGTCGGCAAATGTGTCATGATCGGGCACGTGAGCGGCTTTGAAGGGCAACTCGCGCGCGCTCAGTCGCAAACTCTCCATGTTGTCGTACGTCTCCAGAAAGTGTCGCCCCAGTTGCGCCAGATAGCCCTCGATCGTCGCCCCCTCGTACTCCAACGCCTTGCGCAAGACAAAATTCTTCATGCTATCGGTCGCCACGACATTACTGTTGTCTCCATGCGTATAGGCGGGCAAAAAGTTGTTGCCGAACACTTCGACATCGACCTCTAACGCGAAAAGAATATTCGCCCTGCCGGTAAAAGACGATTCGGGAATCGGTGAAATATCAGTCAGAGGTGTAGCATAGACGCGATAGACGGGCACGCGCATCTTCCCATAGCTGATTTCGGAGTATTGTTTGTCGCTCATGTAAAACCTTTCAATCTTGCACGAGATCGTGCAAACGTAACGCGCAGATTTTCGCGACCTCGTCCAGAGCCGTCCTTCTCTCCCGCTCTCGCGTATTACGCAATCTCGTCGCAAACCCCGCCAGGATGCTCTCTTTCTTGTTTTCTCGTGCGCAAATTACGAAGGGGAAGTCGAAACGCTCGCGATACGCCTGGTTGAAGTCTTGAAATGTCGTGATCTCGTTCGCGGAAAGCGCATCCAATCCAGCCGCCGCTTGCTCCTGTATCGAGGCAGGCGAAAGCGTGCCAGCAAGGGCCGCGCGCCCCACCAGATCGGGGTGCGCACGCAAAAGCTCTTCCTGTTGCTCACCTGATGCGTTATACATGATGTCGCATAAAATCCGGTACAGCTGCTCACGATCAGAGAAAGGCCGTGTGTACCACGCCTGCGTCACGATCCACGGTGGACCTTCGAAAAGCGATGACAGTGCTTCCACAAATATTGCCTGGTCGTACGTATTGAGTTCTCGTACCGCTACCGTTTTCGTCATGTTCGCCTCTACCATTGTACGACGTTTCGCGCTGACCCATTGAAGTGTTGTGTTAAAATATGCGCGAACTATACACGAAATATAAATGTTCTCCATAATGATTGTCAAGATGAGAGAAGGAATCAAGCGATATGACAACGCTGCTCGTTCAACATGCGCGCCTGCTAGCTTGTATGGATGACGCCGATACCCGCTGGGAGGATGGCGCACTTTATGTTCAGGATAACGTAATCCAGCAGGTGGGAACGACGGACGCGCTACCGCAGCAGGCGGATAAAATAATCGATGCACACGACATGCTCATCTTGCCCGGCTTGGTTAATACGCACCACCATTTTTATCAGACATTGACACGCAACCTGCCGCAGGCGCAGAATAGCAACCTGTTCAACTGGTTGCGTGTGCACTATCCCATCTGGGCGCGTATGACCCCAGAAGCCATCGCCATCAGCACAAAAACCGCCATCGCTGAACTCCTGCTCTCCGGCTGCACAACCGCCAGCGATCACACCTACATCTGGCCCAATGGCTCGCGCATCGACGACCAGATCGAGGCCGCCGTTGCTATGGGTATCCGCTTTCACTCCTCGCGTGGCTCGATGTCCGTGGGCGAATCACAGGGAGGTCTTCCTCCTGATAGCGTGGTGGAGGACGAGGAAGAGATACTGCGCGATTCGCGCCGTGTTATCGAGCAATATCACGACGCAAAACGCTATGCCATGCTGCGCATCGTGCTGGCCCCGTGCTCGCCATTTTCCGTCTCGCCCACCCTGATGCGCCAGAGCGTAGAGCTTGCGCGCAGCTACGGCGTATTCTCCCACACGCACCTGGCCGAGACGCTGGACGAGGCGCAATTTTGTCAGCAAACATTCCACAAAACACCCGTAGAATTGGCGGAAGACCTGGGTTGGGTCGGCGAAGACGTATGGCATGCCCACATGGTCCATCCCTCTGAAGACGAAGTGACACGATTAGGAAGCACACATACTGGTATCGCGCACTGCCCCAGTTCCAATATGCGCCTGGCCTCCGGTGTCGCACCCATTTATGCCATGCGTCAGGCAGGCGTGCGCGTAGGATTGGGCGTGGATGGTTCAGCTTCTAACGATGGCTCGCACATGCTGGCCGAGGCACGGCAAGCGTTGCTCTTGCAGCGTGTCACACGTGGTCCAGACGCCCTGAGCGCGTACGAATCGTTGTGGCTGGCAACACGTGGCGGCGCGCAAGTGCTCGGACGCGATGATATCGGCTCTCTCGCCCCCGGCATGGCCGCCGATTTCATCGGCTACCGCCTGGACACCATCGGCCTCGCAGGTGGTGCCGTGCACGATCCCCTCGCCTCCCTCGTCTTCTGCCAACCCCCTCAGATCAATCTCAGCGTCGTCAACGGCGTCATCCGCGTCCAGCAAGGACAACTCATCGATGTCAACATACCCCAACTGGTTGAACGCCACAACGCCATCGCACACGCCCTCGTGCGCGACGAGTTACACTAACCCCCCGGTAGGAGCCGATTTATCGTGCTCAAGCGGCATTTATGACGCAGTCGGCGGCTACAATGTAACTTGGGCAAAGCACTACTCTGCTGACCGACAATAGGAGCCACTAAAAAATCCTATTGAATTATGACAGCAATAGCATCACCCCTGCCACGTTTTTGTGTTTCATACGACTTATTATTCAAGAAGGCTCCTATTTTAAGTGGAGGGTACATGCTACATGCCACAACTTGACGCAGAGCAGCAAGGGAAAAGGGGCAATGATGAGATCTATCACCGTTTTGCTTCTCCTGTTCTAACCTATTTGTGTCAACATGTTTCTAATGTACAAGATGCAGAAGATATACTCTTTGACGTTCTTTTTGCAGTCTTGCAGGACAAAAAGTTCCCTACGTTGACGGAGACACAGCAACGAGCCTGGTTACTACATGTGGCGAAAAACAAAATGATTGACTACTATCGACACGTCAACTTGATAAATACGTTGCCTTTAGAACAGGCAAATGGACTAGAAGGCTCTGAACTCACACCCGAACATGCGGTAGAGCAACAGGAACGCTATGCCTCTCTGACACAAGCTATAGCACGCCTCTCTCCATCTCAACAGCAGTTCATTGCTCTGCGTTATGCTCAAGGTCTTCGCCTGGTCACCATCGCGGCAGTGTTGGGCAAACCTCAAGGCACGGTACGTAAATGGCTTGCGCGTACGCTAAAGCAACTACGGGCATCGATTGATAAAGCAAGGGAGGAAGAATAATCACATGGAACAATGGGATGACGCGATAGCGGAAGAAAAAAACGCGCAGAAGAGGCCAGCAAAACTACTGACTATATTACCACCACTTACGAGAAGACAATCTCATGCCACGAGAAGAACACGCGTATTCAGTGCTACCGTCGCTGTTATACTCTCTATAGTCCTGGTGAGTGGAGCATGGTTTCTCCTTAATCGTGAATCTTCCTCCACTAACCGCACATTTTCCCCAACTGATACCATTGCATCTGGTGCACCCGTTAGTCCCCCTACAGTGTCCACAACAATACGCGCGCAAGCTAACGGTGTCGAAGCTGTCATGCAAATCACTCCTGGCCCTTACTTTTTAAGTGAACTGCTCGAAGCTAATCTCTCCCTAACCAACCATACAGAAACGACGTTCAATTTGCAAGGAGTACCAGAAACGATTCCTTGCGACCCAGCGCTTAATGTAGATATTACTGGAGGAACAAAACCTTACTACGATATCCCCGTATTGAATAGTGGATTTATGAGTTGTCCCCTTGGAATGACCCACTTTAAGCCAGGTCAAACGATTCATGTTCATGACGATATTCCACTGAACGTAAGCGGACGTGTTGTGCTTACGCTTATAGCGAGGTTTGAATATACTGGCAAATATGATCTAGGTAACAAAAATCCTCCTCCTGTTTTTGATCCGCTGGCTCATCACTGGCCCTCACTCGCTATCTCTGTTGCAACAAAAATTCCCTCCAATCGCGTCATTTCGTTGCACTTGTATGGTTCGCAGGTGACTATCGATGCCCCATTGCCCGCACGCGCAACTCTTCGTTACCTCTTTACCTGCTGGCAGTTCGTAACCCCAGGCATTATTGCAGGAAGTACCGAGAGCGGAAATTTTATCTGGACACCACTCGGGAAAACGACATTAGATACATCTCAATGCTCAGGATCAATAAGTAAATGGACATTCGCAGTGGGTGCACCGGGTTATGCTATCGTCAATGGACATTTTCCCTTCTAATTCACACGGCTTCTTAGTCCGGCTCATCAGGATCAACACGGTGCAGCTTCACAAAATTGGTGCGCGTACGGCTGGCAATAGGTAACCCGCCCATGATCACCACATGGTCGCCGTTTTGCATAAGATGATTATCGATCAAGTGATGTTCAACCACCGAAATCAATGCATCGGTCGAATTGCCCATTGCTGCTCTGTAGGACCACACTCCCCACCACAACGCGAGCCGTCGATAGACTTCAGGCAACGGTGTGTAGGCCAGAATCGGCGTGCGCGGTCGATCTTTCGAAATCAGGTGCGCCGAAGTCCCCGTGCGCGTGAAGACCACAATTGCCTGTACGCTCGCCTCCTCAGCCAGAGCACGCGCGGCATGACTCACTGCGTGTGCCTGTGTCAGGCGTTGGCATTGTGGCTGCTGCGCGGTCTTGCCATCCTCCTCTGCCTCCTTCGCGATCCTCACCATCATACGCACCGCCTCGATCGGATACGCGCCCGATGCCGTTTCCGCGCTCAACATCACTGCATCCGTGCCATCTAAAATCGCGTTATACACATCGTTAACTTCGGCGCGAGTTGGACTCGGGTTTGTGATCATCGATTCAAGCATCTGCGTCGCGGTAATCACTGGCAAGCCAAGCTCGTTGCAACGTGCGATAATCCTTTTCTGAATATGTGGCACCTTTTCGGGCGACATCTCGACACCC
Source organism: uncultured Dictyobacter sp. (assembly GCA_964657925.1). Taxonomy (GTDB): domain Bacteria; phylum Chloroflexota; class Ktedonobacteria; order Ktedonobacterales; family Ktedonobacteraceae; genus Dictyobacter. The sequence goes on along the minus strand of CAZZWK010000001.1, from coordinate 89,993 downwards.
AGATCGCCACGCGCCACCATCACCCCGTCCACAACACCTAAAATAGCGTCAAGATGACTGATCGCCTCAGGCTTTTCCAGTTTCGCGATCAAAGGAACATGCTCATCCAGTTCAACGTTTGCATGTTCGGCATGTATCTGCTCGATCGCGTGCCGCGCATCGAGAACATCCTGCGCTGTGCGCACAAAGCTGAGCGCGACATAATCCACACCGTGCAAAATACCAAATGCAAGATCGTCCCGATCCTTCTCGGTCAACGCGGGCGCACTCACCGTGACACCAGGCAGATTGATACCTTTGTGTTCCTTGAGCAAACCACCATGCACGACCAGGCAGTGTACATCATCATCGGTGGCGGAAAGCACTTTGAGTTCCAGCAAGCCATCATCGAGCAGGATACGATCGCCCACTTTGACATCGCTTGCGAGCTCTTTATAGGTGGTAGGAATAACGCGTGTATCGCCAGCGATTGCATGCGTTGTAATCGTGACCTCCGCGCCATCCATAAGCGTAATCGGTTGTCCATCGCTGAGTGCGCCGACACGAATCTTAGGACCCTGCAAATCCTGCAAGATCGCGACCGGTTGATCTAAACGCTCAGCAATCGCACGGATACGCTCGATCACCTCCGCATGCTCTTCCTGCTTGCCATGCGAGAAATTCAGGCGAGCGACATTCATGCCCGCGTGTATGAGCGCCTCGATCTGCTGCTCACTGCTGCTTGCGGGCCCAATAGTACAGACGATTTTTGTGCGGCGCATGGACATCGGCTTTATCCTCTTTCGCTGCTATATGATCGCTTGCATTCGTATAGTGTATGGTACTGATCAACCTGAGTGTATCACAAAGCAAATGTGTTGCGCATGAGTTAATAGCCTGCAAAAATATTGACTTTTGCTCGCTGCCCTTTTATACTCGGAAGAGTATCGTTTAATTAACCACTAGAAAGATTTTTTTATGACTGTCCTCTTCTCCGGCGTGATGAGCCGCTAAGAGACTACCTGGCTAAAGACCTCACGATGCCTCTCTAACGTAGAGAAGCGCATCTTAAAAAAGAAGATGTTCCGATCCTTGCGATCTATCATCATGTCTTGCTCAATCGAGCGGTTTCGTTCTGCCTCCGTAGTCTCCTCCGAGCATCCTGGCTTTTAAAAAGCCCTGTTCGCGCACCTTTTTTTCTTCGTGGCTCCATCACTCCATCCTCATCATCTCAGGCTTTTTTATGCTCCCTATACTTGAGTAAAATTTTGCCCAAAAACAAAGACGCTCAAGCCTCAAGCCAAAGAAGGAAAAGGTTTTATGTGTACACCAGCGATTGTTCTGACTCTTTATTCAAATTCTCTCTCCATCCAGCCTCAGGCCTATGCGGACAACGGAGAGAAGCTTTCTCAACGATTGTACCAGCGATTGAATAAAGAAGAGGTTCACCCTTGCGAAGTCAGAAATTTTCGCACTCGGAAGAAGAAGAGTATAGTTCTCCAACATTTTCACGCATCACACGGCGCGGAAAATCGTCTTTTGATGAGGAAGAAGAGCGGCAAACCCTAACACGTAAACACCATCAACGCCGTTCCACTGAAGAGGTCTTCAAATGCAAGCATTGTCGCCATTTCGTAACACCGCCCATCAGCGGCGGCCAGCACCGCAACCACTGCCCATATTGCCTCTACTCCCGTCACGTGGATGGTCAACGCGCGGGCGACCGGCGCAGCGACTGTGGTGCTTCGATGGAACCCTTTGGCTACTTTCAACGTCCAAATGGCGAGTACGTGATCGTTCACCGTTGCACCAGTTGTGAACTCGAACGCTTCAACCGTATCGCTGCCGACGATGATCTCGCGCTCGTACTTGCGTTGCCACAGGTGACACCGCGCACGAGTCGCGAGATGAAGCTGAAACGCCTCAGCGTGTTCGCGCAAGCATGGCAACAGGAAGAGTGGCAGGTGGACGAGGAAACAGTCGAGCAGGACAATGATCTGGCTGGCTACGACGACGTTCTTCCACCTCATCTCTAAATAATGCTAAAACAAGAAGATGCCGCCAGGCAGGATGGTGATGAACTCCACTCCCTGCCTGGATTTCGTTTCTCCCACTGAGATTGACATTTATAGGTGTCCGTGCTATTCTATGTGCGCTGTAACTGAAGGCAAGCCTTTGTGCCGTAATGAGGGATTCACGCCAACGAGTACGGCATGGCAAAGCATAAAAACGAAAAATACATGGCCCGACTCTGATCGGACAAAGGTGGAATGAAGAAATATGGCTGTTAAAATTCGCTTGAAGCGCACTGGAATGAAAAAGGCGCCGAGTTATCGCGTCGTGGTTGCTGAGGCCAGCTCCCCACGCGATGGTCGCATTATCGAGAATATCGGCTGGTACAATCCTCGTGTCGAGCCTTCCGCGATCAATATCAATGAAGAGCGCGCATTGCGCTGGCTCAAAGTGGGCGCCCAACCTACGGAATCCGTCTCGTCACTGCTCAAACGTGCGGGCATCCTCGACCGTTTCTTGCAGGAAAAAGCCGCCAGCAAAACAAGCGCTGCGACGACACCCGAAACTGCCGCTGAATAAGCTTGCTCAAAAAGGCGAACATCCATGCAAAAATTGATCGAATATATCGCGCAATCGCTGGTTGATGAGCCCGAGGCCGTGCAGGTCCGTGAGATACGTAACGACCACAACGTGCTAGCGCTTGAACTGCATGTCGCCAGCGACGATTTCGGCAAGGTTATCGGTCGACAGGGACGTGTGGCGAAGGCTATGAGAACGTTACTTCGTGCTGGTGGCACCCGCGATGGTCGTCATACCTCTTTGGAGATTCAGTAAGCAGAAGTGATCCAATGTGTGATGTATTAAAGAGCTGAAGAGCTAGCGATACCATGGAAAAGACAACAGAATGGGCCACTATCGGGCGAATAGTCGGCCCATTCGGCATACGTGGAGAGTTGAAGGTGTTCTCGCTCACCGATATCCCTGATCGTTTCACGACCATCGATAACCTCTATCTCGGTGATGAGCGCACGCCCCACCAGATCAAGAGTGTACGCCCCTACAAAGGTGAACTCGTCGTGATGAAACTGCTGGGCATCGATGACGCGACAACCGCCGAAAAATTGCGCAATCAAGAGCTTTACATTCCGGTTGACGCCCTGGCTACATTGCCCCCAGATTCGTACTACCAGCACGATATCATCGGCCTGCAGGTGCTCTTACTGAGTGGCAAAGAGGTGGGCACGATAACCGATATCATGTCCGCGGGCGGCAATGATGTCTACGTGATCAATGCTGCAAATGGCAAACAGGTGCTCGTGCCCGCGGTAAAAGAGTTTATCAAACAGGTTGACCTCATCCGTCATGTGATGTATATTGATCCCATCAAGGGATTATTGGATGATGAGGATGCCGTTACCGATGACCCTGACCAGGAGGTATGATCGTCAATAGTAGGGACCTGAAAACTTTGGGTGAAAACGGTTGAAGACCTGCTTCTTGTAGTGTCATGGACGCAGTGAAACGCGAGCCTCTTTTCACTCGTGTGCAAGGTAGAGAAGTCAAAACTGTTGCAGTGCTCTCAAAAGCACGTCTCAGTATTCTGTGGGGAGGAGTCCTATGCCCGAACACATCCCGACTCTTGCCGATGTTTGTAGTGCGATCGCTGATGGACGCCTCGCGGCCTCCTCTGATGGCGCAACATATCATGTGAATGCGTTGGAGCTGCGTCGCTATTTCAATCGGAGTACCAGCATGAAAAGTTCAGTACTCCAATCAACGCTCCCTATTTTTTCCCTTATCGACACCCTGTTAATTACTCGCGCGGATACGAACGACACCGCTTCTCTTGATCGCTATAGCCTCGGCCTCTAGGCCGTTTTTTTGTTCCAAGAACTATTCCTGCGAGCAATAGACCGAAACGGCGCGCCTGCTCATCGCCTTGTTCCATTGTAGTTGGATGGATACCTATAGAGGCGTGCTTGCTCTTCTCGCCCTTTTCTGTGTAACTCTCCTCGCTATCCTGCGTATAATCTACATACATACATTCATGGTTCGCCATCATCCCAATACGACAGTGAGGCAATAATTTTTTTCTGACTATACTTCAGAAGAAGACGGACAAGCAAATGCAATTTGAGCCACAGGAACAACAGCGCAACACAATCAATGCCGATCCTCGCGAGCAGCAGCACATATACGATCAGCCCGAATATTACGGCATCCCCGGCGCGGACCAGCGCGATGACGAGAAACTGCATCCAGGACCCACGCAGCGACGACCCGCAAAAAAACGCTTTCCCCTATTTCTGATCGTAGTACTACTACTGGCCGCATTAGCGCTCGGTGGTGCCTTCACCCAGGTGGCTCGCTCGAATTTTCCGCAAAAATACGGCTTCCCACATACCAGTTATAGCTTCCCACAAGGGAATGTGGGCAGTCACACATTCAACGTAACCGGACAAAATACACTGGTGGTGAACGACAATAGTGGCGCGATCAACATTCAAAGCGGACCCGCTAATAGCATCGTTGTGCAGCCTGACAACAATTCGTTCTTCAATTCGCACAATAATAATTCCAATCCCATAACCTATTCGCAACAGGGAAATACCGTCAGTGTCTCCGCGCAATCAGGACCGCAATTTTTTAGTATGCAGGACACTGGCGTGAATATCACCGTCCCCGATGGCACGATATTGCAAATCAATGGCGATTCCGGCGACGTACACATCTCGAATTTTAACGGACAGGTCTCGACAACTACCTCCAGTGGCGATATCAGCATCGATCATTCACAATTGCAAGGGCGAACGAATATCCAGACCGATAGTGGCGATATCAGCATGAATGGCTCTTTCGATCCCAATGGGAATTATCAATTCCAGACACAGAGCGGAGATGTCGATCTACAGGTTCCTTCCAACTCGTCGCTGCAATTATCGACCTCGACCGACTCCGGCGATATCAACAATGATTTCAACCATAACACGATCGGCAATAATCCACATGCGCCACTATTCATTCGCACTGATAGTGGTGACATTCATATAGGCATATCCGGGGGCAATTAGAAACTAGAAACTAGTAATCAGAGCCAGTAGCATGATCACTCTTGCCGCTGATTTATTGCATTTATGGGATTGGAGGTCTATAATACGAAACATATCGAGCAGACTATTCTAACAACGGTTTCGACCGGCTCATAGAGGAAGGTATTTCATGCAGCCAATTGATTCAGAGTACGAATATATACCGCGTAAAGAATCCAACCCGCGTGCGCGCTTTAACTGGCTCTACATTATCCCAGCGCTAGGTCTCGTCTGGGTCATTTTGCTCATCGTTTCAGCCATCTTCCAGATCTCACTGAGCGCTATCGTGGACCCCATCCTGGGCCTCATGATCGTCCTGTTTTTCGTGATGGCCGGACTCTTATTTTACGCATTGGCACCACGCGCGCGCAAATAAAGCGGATCGCACAAAAGCACAAAATCCTGCATCCTGATGAACAAAAAGAAATGTTGTTCATCAGGATTTTTTTGTCTATGCCTCGTGCTTGTTCCCTCCATCTTGCGCCACGACTATCTGTTGTTGTATAAGGAACTCAGCACTACACATGCTTCTCGAAAAGCATGCTACGAGCAGAAATTGCCAGGTGAAACGCTCATCGTTGCAGTCGAAAGCGATGACGGTTTTCGTTGCGTATGAAGCGAACAGGGGCGGAACAGCGAACACGTAGAAAACCTGTAACTGTTCTCGTGGGAAAAATCGTATAAAATAGAGAGAGTAAAATTATTTCACCGAATAGTGTGTTTCCTATGCTATGTGTGCTCATCAAAGGGTAGCCAATCCCTGTAGAAGTGAGGAAAATATATGACAACGACTGAAACATCCGCGAACGTCCAGCAATGGACCGATCTCGCCCAGCAGTTGCGCGTGGACAGTATTCGCTGCACCACCGCAGCTGGTTCAGGCCATCCCACGTCTTCGATGTCCGCGGCTGATCTCATGGCGGTCCTGGTGCTGAGCCACCTGCGCTACGATTTCGATAACTCGAAGAATCCTCACAATGATCATCTGATCTTCTCGAAAGGTCACGCGTCTCCCCTGCTCTACTCGATCTATAAAGCGGTCGGCGCGATCTCCGATGAGGAACTTATGACATTGCGTAAATTTGGTAGCCGACTCGCCGGTCACCCAACCCCCGCGCTCCCATGGGTCGACGTCGCGACCGGTTCGCTGGGACAGGGCCTGCCGATTGCCGCGGGTATCGCCACGGCGGGCAAGTATCTCGATAAGCTGCCCTATCACGTATGGGTGTTGCTTGGCGATAGCGAGATGGCGGAAGGTTCCATCTACGAAGCATTCCATATCGCGCAGCACTATCAATTGAATAATCTGATCGCCATCCTGGACTGCAATCGCCTGGGCCAGCGCGGCGAAACGGAACTTGGTTGGAATACAGAGGCCTATGCAGCCCGTGGGCAGGGTTTCGGCTGGAACACGATCATCATCGACGGGCACAACTACGACGAAATCAACAACGCCTACGAGCAGGCCAAAACGGTTACCGATCGCCCAACCCTGATCATTGCCAAAACCATCAAAGGCCGTGGCGTCTCCTTCCTGGAGAATAAAGAGGGCTGGCATGGTAAAGCTTTGAACCCGGAACAGGAAGAGCAGGCCATCAAAGAGTTGAATCCACCCGTGCGCAGCACTGTTTTCCGCGTGCAGAAGCCCGACTCGGATCAGCCACTGCCCGCGTTCGAGCATAAAGCGGTTGAATTGCCACACTACGATCTCGGCAGTACAGCGGCGACGCGCAAGGCGTACGGTGATGCGCTGGTAGCGCTTGGTGCAGCCTATTCCGATGTCGTTGCCATGGATGGCGAGGTCAGTAACTCGACCTACGCGAACGAGTTCAACAAGGCATATCCGGATCGCTACTTCGAGCAGTATATCGCGGAGCAGCAGTTGATTTCAACGGCGGTCGGCATGAGCGTACGCGGTCGTATCCCCTTTGCCTCGACCTTTGCCGCTTTCTTGACACGCGCCTATGATTTCATTCGTATGGCCGCGATCTCGCAAGCCAATATTCGCCTGGTCGGTTCGCACGCGGGTGTCTCGATCGGTGAGGATGGCCCCTCGCAGATGGCGCTGGAAGACCTGTCAATGTTCCGCGCGGTCTACGGCAGCACGGTCCTCTATCCATGCGATGGCAACCAGGCGGCTCGTCTGACGGAGGAGATGGCGAAGCACGAAGGCATCGTCTATATGCGCACCACGCGCGAGGCCACACCGGTCATCTACAGCGCCGATGAAGAATTCCCTGTGGGCGGCAGCAAAGTCTTACGTCAGTCCGATCACGACCAGGCGACGCTCGTCGCCGCCGGTATCACGCTGCACGAGTCCTTGAAGGCCTACGACCAGCTGGCGAGCGAGGGTATCACCGTACGTGTCATCGACGCCTACTCGGTGAAACCGATCGACGATGAGACATTGCTGACCGCAGCTGAGGAAGCTGGCGGCAAGATCATCACCGTCGAGGACCACTGGCCCGAGGGTGGCCTGGGCGAGGCTGTACTCGAAGCCTTTTCACAGGCCGACGGCAAGAGTCCCGAGATCGTCAAACTGGCTGTCGACGAAATGCCCTCCTCCGGCAAACCCGATCAACTGCTGGAAGCGGTCGGCATCAGCGCCCACGATATCGTCCAGGCCGTGCGTGCCCTCGTAAAATAGGGCACGATTTATTGGCCCGCGCGATTCATCGCAACGCGAACCGATGTATCGGCCCAAAAGTATGCGCTTTAAAAACCTCAGTTTCCCACTGTAGGCGTCGGTTTACCGCAACGCACACCGATTTATCGGCTGGAATGGTAGGACATATCGGCTGAAAGGGTAGGATGACCAACAACATCCTACCCTTTCAGCTTTTTAAACTGCCACAAAAGTCTACCCTAAAAGTACGTAACCAGAGTCTACGAACTGTAGAGCTATCGTCTCCACATAAAAACCTGCCGATAATCACAGCCTTAAGATTGCATCATATGAACCTTGCACATGTTTGTGCTCCTCAAAGAGGAAGTGGTTTTCTGCAGCACACACTATTGAGAAAGTCAGGTACAAACTTGAAGAAAGTTACCGAACTTCCAGCTAACACTGAAAATTCTGTCGCGAAACAAACAGGGCCAAAAGGTGTCGGTATGGCCGTCGCCTTCGACTGGGGCCTGGCTGTGCAGATTCTGGCAGGCCCCGCTGCAACACGTTTCATCGGTCAGTCAACGGCCAGCACCTCGACAATCCTTGTGAATATGTTACTGATGCTGCCATTCGCGTCCTTGATCGCTATTTTTGGCGAAGGTGTACGCCGTGGCTGGCACTGGACGCGCATTGTACAACTCGTGATCAATACACTGGTTTGTATTGGCGGTTTTTTCATCCTCTACCGGCTATTTCAGACCAGCAGACATGGAAATTTCTGGCCCCTGGTAACGGTCGTGATCACTTTAGTCTTCTCGCCCTTGATCGCCTGGCGTATGCATGACCAGGCTACCATCAACTGGTACAAGACAGTAACAACTGTACAGGCACGGCAACGACACGGTGGAGTATGGCCCTGGCTGATCGCCATCTGGGCCATTGCTGGTGGCATTCTACAGGCTGTAGCGGCAGTATTTCCCACTCATTAGTCCATGCGTGAAACAATAGTTGAGGCTCTCGCGTATAAATATCAATAATTGATGGGTATGGATACCTATTTTTGGGAAGATATGCTAGAGAGTAAAACATGCGTGAGAAAAAAGTTTCATTACTGATCAATCCCAGGACGGGTGAGAACGTCGCCAAACTGCCCGCTATCCTGGCTGTATTGGCCGCGGCTGGCTGGAAAACCCACGTTGAACTGAAAGAATACGGCAAGCATGTTATGCAGTTAGCCAGGAAGGCTGCTAATGAAGGAGATGATCTGGTGCTTGCCTATGGCGGAGATGGCACGCTCAATCAAGTGGTCAATGGTGTGCTGAGTACCGATCATAAAGGGTGCGTGGTCGGTGTCATGCCGGGCGGGACCGCGAATGTCTGGGCGGGCGAAATTGGCATTCCCACCGACCCTATCAAGGCATCGCTGGCCCTGATCAATAGCGATATTCGCAAAGTCGACGTGGGACAGATCACTTTACATTCGGTCACCTTTCCATCAGATGAACCAGCACATACCGACAAAAAACAGAAAGCGAGCAAAAGTAAAGCCAGTGGGAAAAAGCAGGCCCTGGTGCGTCACCATTTCTTGCTCATGGCTGGTCTCGGCTTCGACGCGGCGGTGATGGAAGGTGTTTCGAAACCATTGAAGTATCGCATCGGCCCGTGGGCCGTTGGTCTCTCGATCGCGAAAAATTTGTCCACACAACATCCCTTTCCTCTAGAAATTCGCGATGCCGATGCCTCGCAAGACGAAAAACCGTTATGGACTGGCGAGGCATTGCAGGTCGTCATCGGCAACACGCGCCGTTACGCGAAGGTGGCGAGTATCACACCGGATGCCCATATCGACGATGGCATTCTCGACGTGTGTATCATTGTCAGCGGCGACCCCATCTCGATGATGGGACAGATCTCCTCGTTACTCTTGCGTTTGAAACCCGACAAAACAAGCGCGGACTATTTACGTGGTCGCCGCTTTCTTCTGACCGTGCCCGCCACCGTCCCCTTCCAGATGGATGGAAGCGCGGTCCAGCTAAAAGGATACCTGAGCTCGGCAGACTATGCACGCCTGCAAAAAGAAGAGGATGCTGAAAAGGTCAAAGTAACCTATCAGATTGAGGCTTTGCCCCACGCATTGCAGGTTACGATTCCTCGTACATACGACGACGAACTCTTCGAGCATTCTCAATCCGCCAGTCAGAAAAGCTCTACAGAAAACGAGCAGGGGGATGGAACGTCGTCCAGGACGCAGGACGAAAAAGAAAACAGCACCGCAGCTCATAACTTCTCGCTCTTCGCCCATAACTCGGAAATTACAGAGACTGCGGCTCAGCAACGCACGACCGCTGTAATGTCGGAGGCGGAACCCCCACCTGAGGAGACTCTGACAAAAGCGGAAGAGATACCGTCAAAAGAGCAGAAGCAAACAATAGCCAGGGACCTTGCCGCCCTGATCGAGCGTGGCTGGAAGGTAAAGGTCATTGGAAAAGTAGTCGATTCAACACGTGATAAAACCTTTATCGTTGCGGGCACTACCCAAAAACAAGCAACAGGCGAAATCGTATCCGTAGCCCTTATTATCGATGCGCAGACAGAGCTTTTCGACCACAAAGGGCAACAGTTTTCAGATGTGGTGAGCGCCGTACAAAGTCTCAGTGCAAACTCACTCATCGTCGTCGATGGCAAAAAGAGCAAGCGCAACGTCATTCATTCCCAACGTATCATCATATAGCCGTAGATTCACAGTAAGATCCAACCCCTCGGTAGGAGCCGATTTATCGTGCTCAAGCGACATTTATGGTGCCGTCGGCGGCTTACCATGTAGCTTGCCAAAACAGTAGGGGCACGATTCATCGGCCCGAGGCAATTTATAGCCTCGTCTCTTGCCGAGAAATAAGGCTCTTGCTATGCAACATTCGAGGAAAAATCAAGCCAGGTATGTTTTTATAGTGTTTATACTACCAGGAAAGGATGAATAAAACAGTGCGATTTCACCTAAAAGAGCGTGCATGGACCCTGACAGAGGATTTTATTATTCGCGACGATGGCGGCAATGCCGTGTTAGAGGTGCGTGGCGCATTTTTCCACATCGGCGATGACTTGCGCATGTACGATCGCTATTCCGGCCAGGAGGTCGCGCGTATCCGTCAGCAGTTGATCTCGATTACACCAAGCTATGCCATCTATCGCAATGGGCAACACTGGGCAGAGGTGCACGAGCAGCTGATCCAACTTTTTGGCGAACGCTTCAAGGTGACCGGCGAAAACGGCATGGTCTTCCATATCGATGGCGATCTCTGGAACTGGAACTTCTCGATTACCGATAATAACGGCAACTTGATGGCTCGTGTCGGGCGCGAATTCTCCATCTTCCGCGATAGCTATGCCGTGGATGTCGCGCAAGGAGTCGATGTCCCCTTTGTCGTCTCGCTCGCGCTCGTGCTGGAGATGGTCAAAGAACACCACGAGCACCACGAGCGCTAACCGCGTAGGGCAAACCATGCGTTTGCTGGTGAGGATGTTGCCATGCAGAGTTGGATTTGCATAACATGGGGAACGCAGTTCACTCCCAGCGAATGGTCTCCGCCCGCTTGCCCGATCTGCCTGGATCAGCGTCAATATATCGGCCATCAAGGTCAGCAGTGGACAACGCTGGCTCAATTGCGTAAGCAGGGTTTTCATAATCTCATACGCAAACACGAGCTAGCTCTGCTCGGCATCGGTACAGAACCGAAATTCGCTATTGGTCAGCGCGCATTGCTGGTTCAGACTCCTCAAGGCAACATCCTGTGGGACTGCGTAACCATTATGTTGTGTACATGCCATTAATCTGGATATAGCCGGGTGTGAGATCGCACCCCCATACGGTTGCCCTGGCATCGCCCAGGCCAAGTGAGACGCGAATAGCAACCTCATCATTGTGCAAGTAGGCTTTCAGAAATGGCAGGTTGTCCTCGCTCAAAGCCTGCCCCTGGTAGACCAGCAGGTCGCCAAATGAAATGGAAACTTTTTCCGGGACAATCGCTTTCTGTTCATCACATTTGCCAATCGCCATTGCAATCCTGCCCCAATTGGGATCGGCCCCAAATACTGCCCTCTTCACCAGGGGCGAGTTGACGATTGACTTTGCTACACGTTTTGCCTGGGAATGTGATGCGGCTCCGGCAACCGTCACCTCGATGAGTTTTGTTGCTCCCTCTCCGTCGCGTGCCAGATCTTTTGCCAGGTCGATTGCCATGTTTTGTAACGTATGCCGGAATTCATGCAGATCTACATCGCCTGCCAGTCCGTTTGCCATGATTGCGACGGTATCACTTGTGCTGGTATCTGTATCGATGCTGATCATGTTAAAGGAGGCATCGACCGCCTCTTTCAACGACTGATGCAGCACGTCAGGAGCGATGTTTGCGTCAGTCATGAAGTAGCTGAGCATTGTAGCCATATTGGGTTCGACCATTCCTGATCCCTTGGCGATTCCCACCAGCACCGCAGCACCGACCCGACAACTGCGTATCTTCAGATGGGTATCAGTCGTCATAATGGCAAGTGCAGCCTGTTCAAGATGTCCATACTGCATCTCATGGCCGATCCCGCGGATGCCCTGTCGTATCTTCTCCATTGGAAGTTGTCGCCCGATGACCCCGGTTGATGAGGGCAATACATCCTCGGGAGCGAGCTGCTATCTTGCAATACAGCTCGTTGATAGTGCAGAGTGCTACCACCTAACTTCACCACAAACACCTTGTTCTTGAGCGATTCAACAAATTGCAGCGTTGCTTGTATTGCCTCAAGAAAAGCAGGATGCTCGTCAGGAGGGTCATCCTGCATCTCTTGTGAAACAGCTTGATTCATACGACAAAGAGCTCCTTGTTACGACTTCTACTCCCCACGGAACTCACGCTATCCCCACTCTTCGCAGCAATGCAGATAGCATGAGTAGATCGCGTCAAAATTTGTAGATGAGATTTTTGATCATTTTCACCCTCTTATAGTAGTCGGAAAAAGATCAAAGGATGGTACAAAGAACTCGCAGATACCTCAGGAGATGCTCTAGATATCAAGCAGCGAAGCTACCCGTGAATGTGCGATGAGAGAAGAGCGTCCAGCACTCACTTAGAACTCTAATGCTGTGCGAGAAATTGATCTTTCAGCATCTCTTTAACACATCGGCTGCTTTATTTTTATAAGAAAGAATAGTTTTCGAATCGAAATTCACTAGCTAAAAGGAATATAACTTCAAGGATTCACCTTTAATATCTCAATAGGCCAGCCAGTGTCAAATTTAGCAATAATTGTCGAATGATTAAGTGCATTTTCTACTAAAGTCATGTTATTAACCTTTGCATCAGTAAACATATCAATAGTGGTTACTACATAGTCTACTCGATGCCAATTATTGTGAAATACGCCTTGCTGAATAGCTGGATCTTCTTCTACTTTCCAGTAGTAATAAGCAAAGTTATAATTTTTTGATGCTTGTCCTGTATCGTGCAGATCAGTCCACATAAAATCATCGATAAGAATAGAGCTTTTTGTAGAAACATGCTCCTTTATCCAGGCAATTGCCTGTTGTTCTCCTGTAGTAGGAGAACTATTCCAAAGGGCAAGATGATCTTTTTGCAAGCCGGGATTTGGACTTGAGTAACCAATCAATAATCCTCCTAAGCAAAGCGCAATAAGTCCTATTTGCACTGAGCGGAAGTACAATTTTCCTCCATAAATAGACGTTCTACCTATAGAATGAGCAAAAGATTTACTTATAAGCCATATAATCAAGCCTATGTTCAGTGCAAGCAGTGGAAGTAGTGGTACGAGATAAAAACCAATGACTTCACCGCCTCTACATAGGAAAAGCCACAGTGAGAGTGTCATTAGCCCCATAATGCCAGTGGTTCTATGCCATCTTATGACGAGAACACTGCTAATAGCACTAATGCTGCCCCCAATAACAAGCGTTGGGTCATCCTGTGCCCAATTTGCATACATCTGCCAGAATGCACTGTGTAAATCGAAAATACCACCATCTTTGCCTCGCGAGGCTTGATAAAGAATTGTGCCAATCAAACTTACGTGAGGCGCATTGCCTCCAAGTAGTGTCCCCGAAGGGAAAAATTCATTTTTTAAAATTGCCATGAGTGGATAAAAAGAAATAAGTACGAAAAAGAGCGCAAACCAGCTAACTATAGCAAAACGCCGGTGCGATGCATCTACTTGATGGTATACAAAATAAGCTAAAGCTGGTACTACAAAAGCTGTTGTTTCCTTAGAAAGGACGGAAATAGCTAATGCAATAGCACTTAACCAAACCTTTTTTAAAGAAGGTCGTTTAGAAGCAAGCAGAAAAATACTTACCAACATCCAAAGCGTACAAATGTTATCAAGCAAAACTCTACGATGATAAAAAATGCCATAGGGAGAGAGTGCAAAAAGTAGTGCAACCAGAGTTGATATAAGTATATTGCCTGAAATGCGCCGTGCTATTTGGTAGAGCAGGAATGTTGAGCATATTTGTATAAGCAACATAAATACACGACCAGAATTTAAGATGAGGCCAAAAGTCCGAGATCCACCTGAAATGATTGTCCACAATGCAATTTGTATCCAGCCTAGAGGTGCATGGTCATACGTGTACGTATATGGAGCTAACCTTCCCTCGTGAATGATCGCCCATGCCTGTGCCATATAGGTACCCTCATCATCATAATAGTAAGGAAAATGGAACATATTGATACCATGTGCCAGACCCGCAATCAGTAGGATCACAAGCATCAAAAGTGTTTCCCACCGAAAAAGTGGATTAGGCTTCGGCGGCACCGCAACTCTCGCCGTGTGCATGTCGTGCGCTGATGAAACTGAACGATGAGGGAATGTGTGTTGAATGATCACAGGAATAGTCTGCAGAGCAGTAAGTGCGGTCGCAGGCGTTTTTGTGCCCGTGGCAGCAGCGGATTTCTGGCCTGTTTCAGCAGTAGTACGCGTTTTGTTTCTAATGGATAAAGATTTACTTGTTGTTTCCTGATCGATGGGTTGCGCAAGCGTGATACTGTCAGTCGAGCGATCAAGCAGCATATCGGGAACATTGCTACGTTCCTCAAAAGAAACGTGCCCTTCTGTATACCCCATCAGTTTTTGTAGCTCTTGTTCCGTCTCTCTCTGTTGCCAGGAGATCAGCGCCTCTCGCTCGATCAGCCCACGTTGCAGCAGCTCGGATGCTACCTGCTTATCACTGTATAGGTTTTCTTTTTCCACTTGGCTGAGCACTCTACCCGTTTCAGCAGGGAGCGTACGTAACTGACGTACGGAGATTTCTCCTGCCTCTAGCAGTCGCCGCAGCAGTGGCCTACGCGTTTGTGTGGAAAGAACAGCTGTTACCTGTCCCTGGTATACATAGATTTCATCCTGTGTGTCATCATGCTCGATAAGCACACAGCCCGTTTTGTGGTGCATTTCAATACGTTGCAGCAGCGCAGCCAGACTGATTGTACCTAGGGTCCCAATGCGCGTCATATCTATCTCCTTACCCGCTCAAGGTTGAGTCATAGCCGGTGTTGAAGTCCTGTTCGCCTGATCTTTGCCCAGGTCCTGGCTGACTACCGTACGCAAACGTACACGTCGAATGCTGCGTGGCACGCGCACTGGCGCCTTGCTAAGCGCTTGCAGTGGTGTGGTGGGCGATTCTAAAACCGATAAGGCCATAAATGAGGCCATCAAGGGTGGCTCTTGATAGAACTCCTCTTTATATGCCGCGCTATCAGTTGGCTCTGCTAGCGTGTACAGTGGTGAGCGCAACGGCGTCGGCAATGGCTGTGGGGGACTGAAACGGGTGTGTATGACAAAGGTCAACGCCTCGATCACGATCTTTCGCGACATCTTCGAACTACCCAGCCGTCGATCCATAAAGACTATCGGCGTTTCCACAATCTTGAATTGCTGCCGCAACACGCGCTGCGTCAACTCGATCTGAAAGGCATAGCCTCGCGAGCGCACACTGTCCAGGTCAATCGATTGCAGCACATGACGCCGATAACAGCGATAACCACCGGTACAATCGTGGACCGAGATGCCCAGCATAAACCTTGCGAACGCATTGCCGATACCGCTGATCAGACGGCGCATCAACGACCAGTTCGGCGTATCCCCACCCGCAATATAGCGTGAACCGATTACCAGATCGGCCTGCTGGATCGCGTCGAGAAAATCTGGCAGATACCTGGGATCGTGCGAGAAATCCGCGTCCATCTCGAAGGCCGCGTCATAGTTGTGCGCAATCGCGTACTTGAAGCCCGCGATATACGCGGTTCCCAGCCCCAGTTTGCCCGCTCGATGCAGCACATGCACACGCACATCCCTCTGCGCGAATTCTTCCGCCAACTTGCCTGTACCATCGGGCGAGTTGTCATCGACGATCAACACATCGACGGCAGGCGCATGCGAGAAAATACCGCGCAACAACAACGGCAGATTTTCCGACTCGTTATAGGTTGGAATAATGATTAACGCGTTACTTACCGGCGTCTTTAGCAGCGCATCATCGACTGGCAGCAATGTTGCCGCCACATGTTGCCTTTTCTGCCAGAAGACCCACAGCCGCATGCCGAAGAAAGAGACGGACGTAGTGCCGATAATGGCTCCCAATTTGAGCAGGTTCGCACCGAGCAGCGAACTTGCCATCACTCCCGGAAAGATTTTTGATAACAGGAGGATCAAGGCATCGTTCAAGGCCGCCGTCGTGCCCGCGATCACCACGAAGCGCCCGATCTCCGACAACGTGATAGGCTTCCCATTGCGGAACGTCCAGTACTTGTTCCAGAAAAAACTATTGGTCGCCGCCAGCAAAACCGCGATCGAGTTGAACAGCAAAATTTTGCCCGTATCATTGCTAGGGTAGAGCCATAACAGCAGGTCGAGCACCACGAAATCGATGATCGCATTGAGCGATCCCACCACGCAGAAGCGTGCGAATTGCCATATATCGGCCAATGTTAGTTTACGTCGTGCCCCATCCCGCGCTGGATTGAGTGCGTCCTCAGGTAAAATAACAGGTTTGTTTTCTTCTAGTATCACCTGTTCCGACACAATCAGACTCCTTTAAAAACTTTCAAATGGTATGTCTATCTACTCTTTATGCTGCTGTTTTATTTGTCAACTTTGAGAATATCAATAGACCAGCCCCCGGAATTGAATTTTGCTACCATTATAGAATGATGAATAGGAGTATTAAGTATTTGCATATTATTGTTGTTAACATCTTGAATCATTTCAGGAGTTGTTATTATATAATCTATATTTCTCCAGTTGTCGTGAAATACTCCATCTCGTATTGCTGGGTCCTCATCTACTTTCCAATAATAGTGAGCATACTTGTATCCTTTTGTATAAAGTTCAGGCCACATATACATGTCTATAACAATATGGCTATTGGTTGATATATGATGCTCAACCCAATTCGTTGCAGCAATTTGATCATTCGTTTGCGTACTGTTCCAATAAATGAGAGGGTTATTTTTGCTTCCAACATTAGATGCCCCATAACCTACTCCAGCACTAGGTGAAGGAATAATTGCAAGCAGAACAATTACACAGACAATAACTAAAGTGGGTTGAACGAGAGAACCGAGTCTTTTCTGAAGTTGCAAGGCTACTGCAAAATAATTTTGCACAGAACGTGAGGTCAGTCCTAAAATCAAACCAAAATTAAGCGCGAGCATAGGTAGTAATGGGATAAGGTAGAAATCGAAAACAACGCCGCCGCGCGCTAAGAACGCCCAGAGAGAAAGTGTGGTTAATCCTACTATGCCAATAAGTCGATGCTTCTTTATGAGGAAAAGAGAGAGGATAGCACTTAAACTTCCACCTATCACAAGGATAGGGTCATCATGAGCCCACGTGGTGAAACTGCCCCAGAAATAGC
Source organism: uncultured Dictyobacter sp. (assembly GCA_964657925.1). Taxonomy (GTDB): domain Bacteria; phylum Chloroflexota; class Ktedonobacteria; order Ktedonobacterales; family Ktedonobacteraceae; genus Dictyobacter. The sequence goes on along the minus strand of CAZZWK010000001.1, from coordinate 72,394 downwards.
TGTGGAAAGTAAAGATACTGCTACCATCTCCGCGTGATCCCTGATAGGAGAGCGAACCTATTAAACTTACATGCGGGTTGTTTCCCCCCAACAAGGTTCCACTTGGGAAAAGTTCACCTTTAAGCAAGGCCATAAGAGGATAAATAGAAAGAATAGCTAAAACGAGAATCGTCCAGCTCGTAAAAGCAATCGCTCGGTGAGATTTGTCGGTTCGTACCCACACAAAATAGGCAAGGGTAGGAATAATGAATGCCGCGACTTCTTTTGAAAGCACGCTGATAGCTAGGGAGATCGCGCTAAACCAAACATTTTTTAGCGACATTTTTTTTGATAGCAAGAAAAGGATACTCAACAGCATCCAGAAGGTCATAATATTATCAAGTAGAATGCGACGGTGATAGTACAGCCCATAGGGTGATAAAGCGAAAAGTAGGACGACAATGGTAGCAATTACCCAGCTTTTCGAGATGATACGTGCGATACGATAGAGCACAAAGGTCGATCCCAGTTGGAGCACCAGCATAAAGACGCGCCCAGAATTCATCGCCGAGCCAAAAGTACGAAAGCCACCAGTGATGGCAAGCCACCCCGCTAGTTGTATCCAACCTGCTGGCGCATGATCGTACCAGTAGGTATAGTAAGCGAGCCTGCCTAAATGCAGCACCGCCCAGGCTTGCGATAGATACGTCCCTTCGTCATCCTCAAAGTAAGGATAGTGAAACATATTAATGCCATGTGCCAGACCCGCGATCAGTAGAATCGCAAGCACCAGAAGCGTTTCCCATTGCAAAAATGGATTGGGTTTCGGCGGTACCGCAACTCTCGCCGTGTGCATGTCGTGCGCTGATGAAACTGAACGATGAGGGAATGTGTGTTGAATGATCACAGGAATGGCCTGGAGCGCAGTACGTGTAGTTGCGAGCGCTTTTGTGTCTATGGCAGCAGCGGATTTCTGGCCTGTTTCAGCAGTAGTACGCGTTTCATTTCCAATGGATAAAGATTTGCTTGTTATTTCCTGATCGATGGTTTCCGCAAGCGTGATACTATCAGTCGAGCGATCAATGAGCATATCGGGAACATTATTACGTTCCTCAAAAGAAACATGCCCTTCCGTATACTGCATCAGCTTTTGTAGCTCTTGTTCTGTCTCTCTCTGCTGCCAGGAGATCAGCGCCTCTCGCTCGATCAGTCCATGTTGTAGTAGCTCGGATGCTGCCTGCTTATCACTGTACGGGTTTTTATCTTCCACTTGACTGAGCGCTCTACCCGTTTCAGCAGGGATGCCACGTAATTGACGAAGAGATATTTCTCCTGCCTCTAGCAGTCTTCGCAGTAGTGGCCTACGCGTCTGTATGGAAAGAACAGCTATTACCTGTCCCTGGTATACATAGATTTCATCCCGTGTGTCATCATGCTCGATAAGCACACAGCCCGTTTTGCGATGCATTTCAATACGTTGCAGCAGTGTAGTCAGGCGCAATGTATCCAGGGTGCCAATATGTGTCATACGAATCTCCGCGACTCCTAATGGTTATGCTGGTAGGTGGTCTGTTGTGTTGGATAACTTGCTGGATTGATAGCGACCGGAGGAGTTGGCAGTGTATTCTCGCCCACATGACGATGAGCTCCTCGATGCGTCGTCTTTTCCCAGTTATTTTGTTTGAACACTTCGCGATACGTCCCGCGTATAGCACTGATACCTAACATCCATTGGTAGGGCAGGAAGGTGATGATCATCATCAGCAGGTTCACAAGCGAAAACTTGTTTTTATATTCGTGTGTAAAGAGGAACGCGCCCACGATCGAAATAATAAGTTGCAGCGCGAGTGTGTAGAGTGGTAGGAATGAGAGCATCGTGATGATCACTGGCTCTTTCAATAAGAATATTTCGATTAATGTTAGCGGGATAAGAACGGTAAGCATTGCCTGAAAGTAGGGATAGGAAAGGGTGTAGCCAGCAAGCGCGCGTTGCCAGAAATGTGGCATCTCGCGCCAGGTGCCCTTCCACAAAATCTGTAAAAATCCCTGTTGCCAGCGTGTACGCTGTTTGATAAACGAGGAAATGGTGTCAGGCGTCTCCTCCCGTGTCACGTGCTGCGCATCGTAAATCACGCGAATAGGTTCGCCCAGCACGCTCAGCCGCAGGCCGATATCCGCATCCTCCGTCAGGCAGTGCTCGTCCCAGCCGTTGACACGCTGTAATAGATCGCGGCGAATGAAGACGGTGTTACCACCGAGCGGAATCATGCCCACGCGCGCGTGAAAGTGCAGCCGACTCTTGAACCAGAAAAAGTATTCCAGGCAGTTGTGAATGCCGAACCAGTGGTCTTTGAAATTCATCAACTGCACACCTCCCTGCACCACGCCCACACCTTCTTTGATCATTACCGTATTGATCATATTAAATATATTGCGATCGATATCGTCCTCGGCATCGAAAACGGTCACAACCTGATGCGAGGTGCTGCGCATACCTACATTAAGACCATGCGGTTTGTTGATCGGCCCATCATTGAAAGTCACCACACGAACCGAGGAGAGGCGCAGATCGTAGATCGCGCGCTGCGCCTCCGCAACCGTCCCATGATCATCTACATGACAGATAACCACCACCTCTAAAAGATGTGCCGGATAGTTGGCCGCACAGATGCTTTTGATGGTTTGATAAATGACCGCTTCCTCGTGGCGCGCCGGTAATAGAACCGAAAAAGAGTAGCGCGGTGCCAGAAACGAAAGCGGCGCGTTGGTTGAGAGCAAACGCTCGGAAGTATCCCAGGTGTACAGCATCAGGTAGAGGGAAAAAGCAGATTGCGCGAAAAGCAGAATAGAAATGGCGAGTAACAGGTAAGCTATCCAGTTCATAAAGATACACAGAGCTCCTTGCACACATTTACTGATTTCATTACTTCTTCAAGCACGTCATCATCAAATAAAGTGAATATTGTGTGATAAAGAGCAACAGTGCTTTCCACGATAAATATTCATATTTTTTTACAGTTATTTTTACTATCTATCATCAACGATAGCAATTACTATAGTAGTAAAAATAAGTATTCATCGGGGGCGTAGAAAGGTTGATATAGGGTTGAAAAGGGAGAGATGTGGTTGTACTTTTAAAACAGTACCTCGCAAACGATTTATAGTAGAGATGGTACATCTGTCCTAAATCGCCTGACATATCTTGCATAAAGATGAAATACTCGCGATAATTGATGATAGATTAGCGTTAATGTAGAAAGGGTGATTGCTTTGGATATTATCGATGAATCACTAGAATGGCAATCGGTGGTGAACGCGACAGTTGATTGTGACATTCGGAAAGCTCTACCTGCATTGGGCGAGACGGGCGTAGTGGCCTATACCGATGGCGCATGCTTGAAAAATCCAGGGGGACCGGCGGGTTGGAGTTCGTTGCTCTGGTCCGGCAGCGATTTTGTCACGGGCAGAGTACGCGATGATGCTATTTGCCTGGAACGCTACGGCCATATTCCTAAAGCGCAAACCACCACCAACAATCGAGCCGAGATCGCTGCTGTGCTGGCTGTGCTCTGTCTCGCCCCGCCTGCCTTGCCGCTCACCATCTACAGCGATAGCGAGTATACTATCAAGGTCGCGCAAGGTACCTACCAGATGAAGGCAAACCCGGATTTATGGTCGGTGTATCGACAACTATTGAGCTTTCGCAAACGCCCACCTTCGTTTGAATGGGTAAAAGGCCACGCCGGTCAACTCCATAACGAGCGCGCCGACCAACTCGCGGGCCTGGGCGCATGGAACAACGACGTACAGGCCTATGAGCGCTGGCAAGTTTCCAATGCTCCTGAGGCCAGGAACACTACAGACTATCGCCCCAGCGGCGCTCCAACCTCTGCCATCGCACCCGATGAGTTGATTGCCCTCCGCCTGCATGTACAACGTTTGCAGACATTTTTCCAGACTGTTGACCCCAATAGCGGGCGCATAGGCGATCAAGAGCGCCAATTTGTGCAGGACATGAGCAAGAAATTGCAGAAGCGCGGATTCGTGCCCTCGGAAAAGCAGCGCAACTGGATCAAGGGACTGATGGCGAAGTATAAATTGGAGCGTTAAACCGCCTGAGACTGCGATACGGCTTGTGATAAAATTGAATGGCAGTAATCCTTTTTTCGCTTGAAGACTGCGTGTCCTTCCCGCTAGAGAGAAATGCATACCTTTAGCAAGGACTGGGGTTCTCTATAGAAGGAAAAAGCTATGACCACCATCAAACAGCGAGTCGTGTCCGACGCTGACATGCTGTCTCCGGCACCCTACCTCGCGCGCAATCCTGGCATGCCACTCGATCTGGGCTGGATACACAACGTACACTGTAATCTGAGCGCGATCGAACGCCGCGCCTCCACGTTGGTGACACGCCGCACCGTCAAGAAAGAATGGCAGGCCGCCTGGCTTTTGCGTGCCATCACCTGCATCGACCTGACTACGCTCGCGGGCGACGATACGCCGGGCAATGTAAGACGCCTGTGCGCCAAAGCTCGCTTGCCACTGCGACAAGAACTGCTTGATGCCCTCGGTTTCCAACATATACAGGTGGGCGCTGTCTGCGTCTATCATAACCTGATCACGCCCGCGCTGGAGGCATTGGAGGGTTCGCATATTCCTGTTGCCGCGGTCTCCACCGGCTTTCCCGCCGGTCAAAACCCGTTCGAGCAAAAGATACAGGAGATCAAAGCTTCCGTACGCGCGGGAGCACGCGAGATCGATATCGTCATCTCACGTGCTCATGTGCTCACTGGCGACTGGCAGGCGCTGTATGACGAGGTCAAAGCTTTCCGCGAGGCATGTGGGGAGGCTCACCTCAAAACGATTCTCGCCACGCATGAACTGGCGACACTGCGCAATGTCGTCATGGCGAGCCTGGTCTGCATGATGGCTGGCGCGGACTTCATCAAAACTTCGACCGGCAAAGAGGCGGTCAACGCCACGCTCCCCGTCGGTCTGGTCATGACACGCGCGATCCGCGACTACTACGAGCAAACCGGCTACAAAGTGGGTTTCAAGCCTGCCGGTGGTATTCGCTCGGCCAAAACATCGCTCGATTGGTTAATCCTGATGAAAGAGGAACTGGGCGACGAGTGGACACAAAACAACCTGTTCCGTATGGGCGCGAGCGGCTTATTGTCGGATATCGAACGGCAACTGGCCTACTTCGTCACCGGTCAGTACGCGGCTGATTACGAAAATCCAATGGCCTGAGTGAGGGAAAATTGACATGAGTATCGCCGATATCTTTGAAACGATGGCATATGGACCCGCCCCGGAGTCATCTGCGCTCGCCCAACATTGGCTTGAGCAACACCAGCCTTTCAATCTGTTCATCAACAACCAGTGGGTCAGTCCCGCCCAGGGGGCTTATTTTGAAAGCGTGAATCCCGCCAACGAAAAGGTATTGACTCATGTCGCCAAAGCGGATGAGCATGATGTCGATGCAGCGGTCCAGGCCGCCAACGCGGCATTCACGTCGTGGAGTAAAACGCCGGGCCATGTACGCGCTCGCTATATGTACGCGCTCGCGCGCACCATCCAGAAACACTCGCGCCTGCTCGCCGTCTTAGAGACGCTCGACAACGGCAAAACCATTCGCGAGACGCGCGACCTGGATATTCCTCTTGTCGCACGCCATTTTTATTATCATGCAGGCTGGGCGCAGTTGATGGAAACGGAACTGGCTGGCTATCGACCCCTCGGTGTTGTTGGACAGATCATCCCCTGGAATTTTCCCCTCCTGATGTTGGCCTGGAAAATCGCCCCGGCCATTGCTATGGGCAACACCGTCGTCTTGAAGCCTGCGCGCTATACCTCGTTGTCCGCGCTGAAGTTCGCCGAGATTGTGCAGGAAGTAGGCTTGCCTCCAGGTGTGATCAACATTATTACTGGCGAGGCCGGGCAAGCGGGCGAAGCCCTGGTGCGTCATCCCAACGTACGAAAAATCGCTTTCACCGGTTCGACCGATGTGGGACGCCATATTCGCCAGGTTACCGCGGGCTCTGGCAAACGACTTTCCCTGGAATTGGGCGGCAAATCGCCTTTCCTGGTGTTCGACGATGCCGACCTGGATAGCGTGGTCGAAGGTGTGGTCGATGCCATCTGGTTCAATCAGGGACAGGTGTGTTGCGCGGGTTCGCGCCTGTTGATGCAGGAGAATATCGCTGAACGTCTGCTGGCGAAGCTACGCGCTCGCATGGAGCACCTGCGCGTGGGTGATCCGCTGGACAAAGCTATGGATGTTGGCGCTATCGTCTCCTCCGCTCAGTTGCGCGAGATCCAGCGCCTGGTCGAGCAAGGGGTGAGCGAGGGCGCGCGTTTATGGCAGCCGACGACGTGGGACTGTCCATCACAGGGCCTTTTCTTTCCTCCCACTCTGTTAACCGATGTCGCGCCCGCTTCTACTGTGGCACAGGTGGAAATCTTCGGACCTGTGCTCGTGGCGATGACCTTTCGCACGCCCGAAGAGGCGGTGGCGTTGGCGAACAATACACGTTATGGCCTGGCCGCGAGCGTCTGGAGCGATAACATCAATCTAGCCCTGGATATCGCGCCAAAATTGAAGGCGGGCAGCGTCTGGATCAACTGCACCAACCTTTTCGATGCCTCCTCCGGTTTCGGCGGCTATCGCGAGAGCGGCTATGGACGTGAGGGCGGCAAGGAAGGTCTCTACGAGTACATACAGCCCGCGTGGATGCTTGAAGAAAGCGCACAAACATTGTCTTCGCTGGCCCTGGTCGAGACCATCATTAATGACCAGAAAGACGGCGCATCTTCCCATGAAACCGAACCGCTGCAGCAGGGAGAAGCGATAGATATACTTGATGGACATAACGAGATAACGCCGGAGCGCGACTCGCTCGATCGTGTCACCCTGCCAGCCATCGATCGCACACCGAAATTATTTATCGGCGGTAAGCAGACACGACCCGATTCGGGTTATAGTCGTGCCGTCTATAATAAAGCAGGCCATCTCATCGGGGAAGTGGGCGATGGCAATCGTAAAGACATGCGTAACGCGGTCGAGGCCGCCCATAAAGCCAGTTCCTGGGCGAATACCACCGCGCACAATCGCGCGCAGATACTCTACTACCTTGCTGAGAATCTGGAACAGCGCGAGGACGAGTTCACGCGACGCATCGTTTTACAGACCGCTTGCACTTTCAATGAAGCCCTCACTGAGGTGCAGACCAGCCTCTCTCGCCTTTTTAGCTATGCGGCCTGGACCGACAAATATGAGGGCGTCATCCATCGTCCTCCCTTGCGCGGCGTAACGCTGGCGATGCACGAACCCATCGGTGTCATCAGTCTCATCTGCCCCAACGAACGTCCACTGCTCGGGTTCATCTCACTGCTCGCGCCCACGATCGCCATGGGCAATACGGTGGTCGTGGTGCCATCAGAGCAAGCACCCCTCAGCGCGACCGACTTTTATCAGGTGATGGAGACCTCTGATGTACCTGCCGGTGTCGTCAACGTCGTGACCGGCGCGCATGAAACGCTGGGTCAGGTATTGGCGGAGCACCATGATGTCGCTTCTATCTGGTCATTTAGCGATACCCTCGACGGTAAACAGGTCGAACTGGCCTCTACAAGCAACATGAAACGTACATGGGTCGATAGATCTCATGCACGTGATTGGCTAGATATTCGTCAGGGCGAGGGCGAGGAATTTCTGCGCGCATCCATCCAGGTCAAAAATATCTGGGTCCCCTACGGCGAGTAGCTCTCACTGTGGGCTGCTGGCGGTCGATCGTGGGCACGCAAGGTTTGTCCCCTGACGATCGATCGCCATCAATTTAAATCAATGTATGACGTTACCGCCCGACCACCGCCTGAAGATCTTGTACCACTTGCTCAAGCTGCGTCGCTGCCTCGGTTGCTGAGGTTGCACCTTTTTGCAACTGGTCCGTCACCTGCGTCGCAACTTTGAGCGCGGTCGACAACTTCTGGTTGCTGGCATCCTGGAAGTTTGTGGCCTCTTCAATATAGCGAATGGTTTTCATAAAACGCTTGAGTAACTCTTCGACCTGCTGCGCGTTCGCCTGCCGCCAGTTCTGCGCAACATCGGTGGCGAGTTGCCGCAGTTCGTTGGTCGCGATCTTGGTTGCGTTCGTGTAATATTGCACCGACTGCAAACCAATCTGCGAGGAATCAACCACCCACACCTGCTCGGTCGCCGCCTCTTGCTGGTTTGTTGCCAGTGCACTGAGCGAGCGGCTATTCTCACGTAGATAAAGCACAGCCTGTGTGATTGGCCTGGCAAGTCTTCGACCGACCAGGATACCAACAATAGTGGCGAGCAGGATCAGGCAGAGACCGACGATCGCCATATAGAATAGTTGGTTCGAGGCCACCTGTGTAATCGTATTGGCGGGACTGAGCACAAAGTAGTTCCAGGGCATCGAACTGACCTTTTGCTGCGCGATCTGGTATGCCTGGTTTTGCCCCGCAGGCTGCTCATTAAATGTCGACGATGTCGCGTTTTTGTTCAACGCATTCATCACACCAGTGTCCGCGATGACTGGTACCGGCTCCCCCGTGCCATAGCGCTGTTGTGTGTTAATCTGTTGTTGTGCGGAGGCCGAAAGCGGTGTCACACTGGTGAAACGTCGCGCGGGATCGCTGTCAGCGATACGCACACCATTATTGTCGACTATGAACGCGTACCCCTGTCCCACACCATTATCGCTCGCGATAATATTTTGATAGATATAATTGAGATCCAGTGTTGTACGGATAAATCCCACCACCGCTTTTTGTTGTGGTATAGGGCTGGCGATGGGTGCATAAAAATCGACACTTGCTTTTTGCGTCTGCGCATTATAATAAACCGGCGAAATAAATACTTTGCCCGAGAGCACTGTATGGAGCTGGTCGACTGTAAAATACGATGATCCATGCTTGCTGGGTAGTGTATTCAAAGGTGCCGTATCAAGTAGCTTGCCTTGTGCACTGAAGAGCGACCAGTTGCTGTAGTTCTTGTCTCGAAAAATGCCTGCACCCAGGGAATAGTTTACTTGTACAAGCAATGTCTGGTACTGTGGACTATCGGGTGGGAGCACCAGGAATTCCTGCACGACTGGCACCTGCGTAATAGTTTCTATGTCAAGCGTGCGCTCGTGAAAATAGGTGTCGATCAATTGCACTTTTGTCTTGGCATCGTTCGTCAATGCCTGGTTGGCTTGATCGATCAGCGCTGGTCGCGTGACTAGATAGACATAGGAAAATATGATCGCCAGAGGAATGATCGCGGCGGCAACCAGTCCTATGGTAATACGCAGCGGTAGGGAAAACAGCGCGCGTCTACGTGCTGTCACGTTGTATTCCAACATTGTTGTTCTTATCCTTCGTTGAATGTTTGTGCGTACGTCTCAATTGCCAGCTCTTATTTACCTGGCGAGAATAATTCCAACGCGCTCTAAATCCGAGAGCAAATGTTGTACTTCGGTCGGGGTCCGTCCCATTAAACGAATAATTTCTTGCGTGCTCCTATTGCCATCGATGAGTAAAAAGAGGTGTCGATGCAAACGAGAAAGACGTGCCTTCTCAATGATGGCTAACCCTTCAGCCGGTGTTGTTAAGCGGCAAGGATAGATGGATGGCAATGGGCTACTGGCTCTATATGCTGGCTCCCGCCCTTCGGCTGAAGGTAAGGGTATGCGAGCACTCTCAGTTGCTGTGGGAAGCGGTTGGAGTTGGGAAGAATTCTTCCTTTGTACAAGCGGACCAGTAGACTTGTCTGGCTTGCTATATGACTCTGTCTTCGGATCAGTGTCCTGTTGCATGGTTGTATCTACAAATACGAAACGACATGCACCCCACATGTTCAATTGACGAAACGCGACCTGACCATGCAGAGAACCACAACGCGCACTCACAATCTGCCCGTGAGAAAAAAATATTTCACCCTCTTCATGTTGCGAGTCCGCAACACGTTCGACCGTCAGTCTTCCAGACTTGCGCCCAAGCTGTATCACTTGAAGAATGTTAGCCAGTTGATCGGTTGTGATGCCGCGTTGCGACAGCATAGGCCACACTCCATACTCAGCAGTATACTAATTAAAGAGTAGACAGATTATTGATGGTTCAAGTATAGCATATGAGCTTGTGCAAGTGCGCCAATTCTCCATTTTCGCTACGTTTGCGTCTTCAAAAAGGAAAAGTAGCTGACTTTTTGGCTATATTTTTACTGACTTATGCTACACTTTCCCCTTATTATCTCATAAGTCATGGATAGGTGGATATCACCCGCGCAAAAATGCGATAATAATGAGAACTTCAGTCTAGTATTGACTGCTTTGTCAAAAAAAACGCGAGTCATAGTGAAACTCATGGAACGCCGATAACGCTGTTGGGATGGAAGCATAGCTGTGCAAGAATGCTACTCGGCCTTGTGTTCACTCGCGCCGCCGTTTGTCGCCTGACAGTAATAGAGAACAGGATGGAAGCGGATTGCAACTGGAGAACCTTACAATCAATGAGTTAGCTCGATTGTGTTCTGAGGAGACGAGCAAGTTTTTGCGCCAAAGTACATCGGACGATTGCTTTTGCCTGGAGCTGTTCAGACGCGCTATTCTCGATCAGAACGACGAAGCATGGATAGCGATTTATCAGCAGTACGCTCCGCTAGTATTGACCTGGATCACGCAGCACCCACGTTCGGCTATGCTGATGGGACAGGATGGCAGTCATTCGCTGATTAACGCTGTCTTCGCGAAATTCGCGCAGGCCTTGACACCCGAAAAAGTAAAAAACTTTGAGGTATTGGCCGCTTTATTGAAATATCTAAAATTATGCGTTCATAGCGTCATCGCTGACGAAGCTCGCATCCAGCAGGTGTATCAATACGAGGACACACTGGATGCACTGGTGCAAGAGCCTATGGGCGATGACCCGGCTGATACCGTTGTCTCCGCGCTCTCGACACAGCACATCTGGCAGGTCATTCTTGAAGAACTGCATAGCGAGGACGAACGGGCCGCCTTTTATTTCGCGTATGTCCAGGGCATGAAGCCCGGTGAGATTCAACGCGAACATCCCGAACTCTTCACGTCGGTCGCGGACGTGTATCGCGTAAAAAGAAATGTGCTTGAACGCCTGCGTCGGAACCGCCGCCTGCAAACCTTTTTTCATCTATAACCTACGAGGAAACGTCGTGGATGAGCGGTCGTAAAAAAAGTCCATGCTCTATACCCATGGTGAATACTCTGTTCCTGCTTCTGAATATTCTTTTGAAATAGATTGTGAATAAAGATAGATGTGCGCATACCTGCGAAAAAGGCGAGCAGCCCCGTTTATTTTGAGGAAAAGAATGAGGACGTTGATGTGTGAAAGTTGCCTTGAGAACCTCATTGATATCTGTATGCGAGACAACTGTAGCGTATTTCACCCGTTGAATTTGTATGCAGAAAAGAGTAAAAATTGAAGCAGAGGAAAATGCTCATGCAATGTAGTAATCCTGGTGCTGTAAGTGATGAGGAACTCCTGGCTAGCCTCGATAATGGCACGATGCCTCCTGAGGTGCGAAAACACCTTATGCATTGTCAACGTTGCACCGCGTTGATCCAACAATATGGTCATATGGAACGTCAATTGTTCCATACCCTCTACCGCTGGAACTGCCCTCCCAGCCTGACCCTGGGCGAATATGAACTGGACCTGCTCCCCGCTGAACAGGCTCGCATCGTCGCTGATCATATTCAAAGCTGTGAACGCTGTACCGAGGAGGTCGCTATGCTCACAACCTTTATGGCGACCGAATCACAAGCGCAATTTGTCCCTGCCAAACAACCCCTTTTCTATGATGCACGACAACACATCAACGAAAAGGTGAAACAGGCCGCGGAAGTTGTCGGTGCCTATCTGGAGTCGGGGGTCGAGTCAGGGCGACGCGTGATCAAAGCCGTGCTCGCACCGTCAAACCCTGGCCTGGTCATGCAACGCAGTACCCAGCAGGTGAACGCATGGCCGCGTAGCTATGTGGCTCAGGACCTCACCATCTCGCTTCACCTGGAACAGGACCAGAAGTACCGGCAGGAGATGCAACTGATCGGCCTGGTCATGCGCGATGGCGATGTTCACGCCCTCGAAGGCGCGAGCGTGCAATTGTTGCAGCAGACGCCAGATTCCGCTGACCAGCAGGTAAAGGTGATTGATGCACAGACCATCGATGAACTGGGCAATTTCATCTTTTCATCCCTGGTCCCCGCTCTCTACACCCTGGAAATTCATGATGGCGATGTGACTGTGCTCATCGAAAGTCTTACAGTAGAAAAGCAAGCATAAAAAGCAACGTTACCCACCCTGCTAGACGGAGACAGTCGCTGTATGACACCACAGGAACTGGTCACGGCGCTTATCAACAAGGAGAATGAGGAGCAGGGACGCCCTCTTATTCAAGCGGAGCTCCTACAATTTAATAAATCAATGCTCGAACGATTGGTGTATCTGCTGCGCAAAGAGGCGGACCACCACTGGAATGCCGATGCACAAACTTCGCTGAAACTCTCCGGCTACTTGATTTTTGTTGGCGATCTCACCCAGAACCGCTCTTACCACGCGCTCGGACTGATGACGCGTGGCGAGGCTTTGCGCCGCCTGGATAAAGATCAAGAATCGCTGCCCTTCTTCGACGCGGCTGGCGAGGATTATATCCACTTGCATGACGATGTTGGTTGGGCGCGCACTCGCATCGGTCGTATCAGCGCTTGCCTGCGCCTGAATCGCACGACCGAGGCTCTGCGCGATGCTGAGGCCGCGCGTGCCATCTTTATGCAGCATCAAAAATATCGCCGTGCCGGTCAGATCGATGTCAACGCTGCTATCGTTCACTTCGAAGTGGGCGATTATGAGCAGGCCCTGGTGCTTTTCGATCGTGCCATCGATACCTACCGCCGTTTAGATGAGGATGCCTCGCTCAATATCGCGCGCGCGCAGGCCAATAAAGCTATTACATTGGCCGCTTTGGGCAAGTTTCGCGAGGCCTCCGCCCTCCACGAGCAGGCGTGCGAAACCTTCGCCGCTATGGGCACGAAAGAGGATATATCGGTCGCGCGCGAAGAATTGAATATCGCCGACATCGCGGAGGCCCAGGGCTATCACAGTCGCGCCCTCCATTTTTATCTGCAAAGCGCCGAACGTTTCCAGAAGCACGATATGCATTTCTCCTACTTCGAGGTTGCGCAACAAACTTGCCTCTGCCTCGTGCGTTTGAATCGCTTGCAAGAGGCCTATGATCTGGCCGATGAGGCCGTAAACTTCTTTCGCCGCCTCCCCGGTCAAGAGCACAACCTCGCCCGTTCGTTGATGCAAAAAGCCATGGTCGCGATGGCTTTCGACAACGTCGAGGAAGCTGGCGCAATGCTGCACGAGGCGAGCATTCGCCTGGAGGAAATCGGCTATACCGCCCTGGCCGCTATCGCGCGCCTGCGCCGGGCTGAACTTCACTTCGTCACCCACGCGTTCAGTGAAAGCGCGCAAGAGGTCGATGATGTCGCCCGCGTCTTCATCGAGCATAAAGATCAACCTCACCTCGTCCAGGCCCTCTTCTTGCAGGCTCGTCTCTCCGATGTCGACGGTGAGATTGCACACGCCGTCTCCCTCTGTCAGCAGGCCTTCGCTATCGCGCAACAACAGGAATTGCTCGATTTACAGTATCAGTGTAACGATCTGCTCGGTCAACTCGCGGAGCGGCAGGGCGATTATACTGCCGCCATCGCTTACTACGATCGTGCCATCCAGGGTATCGAAGAGGTACAGAGCAAGCTGGTGTTCGACGAGCAGAGCAGCTTCCTTGAGGATAAAGATAGCATCTACCAGCGAGCCGTCATTCTGGCCTTGCACCTGGACCAACAGGAGAACGCCTTACTCTACGTTGAGCGCGCCAAATCACGTGTGCTCAACGATTACTTGCGCAACAATATCGACATCCGCTTACACGTCGGTCGTCAGGGCGATCTTTCGCTCGTGGAGGATCTGGTGCACCTGCGCGAGGAGCAGGCATGGTACAGCTCGGTCGTCTATAATTCGGAGAATGATGGTCTGCTGAACGATTCGACTTCGTCCCACCTGCGTACCGCCGAGGTCGTGCAGGCCAGGCAAGAGATGCGCAAACGTGAGCGCCACATTGAATCGATCCTGGGTCAGCTCCAACAAAGTTCCGTCAACGCTGAAGTTCCACATCGCCAGCCGGAGCAGATGCGCACGATCGTGACATCGGTGCGTCAACACCTTGGTGCTGATACCTGTGCGGTCGAATATTATCTCGACAAACGCGATCTGGCGATCTTCGTGATCACCCAGCAGGGCATTCATGTGCAAATGGTGCCAGGGGTCGCGCCGCGACTGAAACGTTACCTCTCTCTGTGGCGTACGAATGTAGACCTCGCTGGCAAGGCTGCTGGAACGGAGGAGCGCGCACAGACATTCAATGGTCTGCTGGAAAATGGCCTGGGCCTGCTGCAAATTTTGCACCAGATACTGATCGAACCTGTCATCACTGCCGTCAGTGCCTATTCCCACATGATCGTGATCCCATACGGAGTGTTGCACTATCTCCCATTTCATTGCCTTTTCGATGGCGCGCAATTCATGATCGAACGCAAGGACATCTCTTACGCCCCTTCGCTCTCAGTGCTCGATATCTGCCATCAGCGCGCCGAGCGCCTGCGCGCGAACGGTATTCATCTGGAAGAATCACTGGTGATGGGCGTGACGCAGGAGCGCCAACTCCCCTTTGTAATGCACGAGGCCGAGATGGTGGCGCAACAACTGCATGTCCCCTGCTTCCTCGGCATCGATGCGACCTCCGAGCGCCTCCAGCAGATCCATAATACCTGTCCCCTGGTTCATATCGCGGCTCACGGCCACTTTCGCCTGGACGCACCCAACTTCTCTTTCATTCAACTCGCCGATCGCCAGATGAGTTCGATCGAGGCCTTCAACCTGGATCTCTCCGGCTGCGCCCTGCTCGTGCTGAGCGCGTG
Organism: uncultured Dictyobacter sp.; assembly: GCA_964657925.1. Classification (GTDB taxonomy): domain Bacteria; phylum Chloroflexota; class Ktedonobacteria; order Ktedonobacterales; family Ktedonobacteraceae; genus Dictyobacter. The sequence continues at coordinate 57,386 of CAZZWK010000001.1, read as the reverse complement.
CGAGACCGGTCGCGTCGTCATCGGCGGCATCGACGAATTTATGGGTCTCGGTCGCGGTTTCCTCTATGCCGGTGCAGCATCTCTCTTGCCCACCTTATGGAAAATAGACGACGCCAGTAGCGCGGAACTGATGACGCTCTTCTACCAATCCTTGCTCCAGGGCTACGGCAAAGCTGCCGCGCTCGCCATCGCGCAACGCATCTTCCTCGCTCGTGTACGTGGCACTCCCTTGTCCTTCCAGGCACACCCCTTTTTCTGGGGTGCCTTCCAACTCCTCGGCGACGAAGGCCCGCTTTTCTAGCACATAAATAGCTGCATGCCTATTTAATAAAGCACCAATCTCTGTTATACTGGCGAATCACACCGTCAGACCACTCATGCATACAATCTTCTTATAGCCGAAGTAGAACAGGCGACGTACATGTTATTGACTCTCACCACCACCTATCAGCCCGCCACCGATCTGGGCTACCTCTTGCACAAAAATCCAGCTCGTACGCAATCCTTCACCCTTAATTTTGGGCAGGCGCACGTCTTCTATCCCGAGGCCAGCGAGCATCGCTGCACGGCTGCCCTGCTACTCGATATCGATACCATTCATCTCGTGCGCGGTCGCGATAAATCGTTCGCGTTAGAGCAATATGTGAATGACCGTCCTTATGTCGCGTCCTCCTTTCTCTCGGTCGCGCTGGCCGAGGTGTTTAGTACCGCCCTCAATGGTCGTTGCGCCCAACGACCGGAACTGGTCGAGACCGCCATTCCTCTGCATGCGCACCTGGCCGCCGTACCCTGTCGTGCTGGTGAAGCATGGTTGCGCCGCCTGTTCGAGCCTCTAGGCTACAATGTCACGACACAATCTTCTTTGTTGGATGAATATTATCCTGAGTGGGGTCAGAGTCCTTACTATACCCTTGATCTTGAAAAAACGTGTCGTCTGAGCGAACTCCTGACACATCTCTACGTTCTGGTGCCGGTTCTCGACGACGATAAGCATTATTGGATCGGCAAAGACGAGGTCGAAAAATTAATTACACGCGGGAAAGGCTGGTTAGAGCAACATCCCGAGCGCGACTCGATCACCTATCGCTATCTGAACCACCGTCGCAACCTGACCCAGGATGCCCTCGCGCGCCTGATCCCTGAAGAAAACGTGCCGAGCGACGAGGCGGAAGATGTGGAAGAACAGGAGACAGAAAAACAGGATGAGCAGCGCATCAACTTGCACGATCAGCGCCTGACAACGGCGGTGCAGGTAATAAAAGAAAGTGGTGCCAGGCGTGTGTTGGATCTGGGCTGTGGCGAGGGAAAACTCCTGAAACTATTGTTGCAAGATCGCCAGTTCGAGTCCATCTTAGGCCTGGATGTATCGTATCGTGCCCTCGAAATGGCCCAACGACGTCTTCATCTCGAACACATGCCCGAGCGACAACGCGCGCGTATCGCCCTGATCCACGGTGCCCTGACCTACCGCGATAAACGCCTGTCTGGCTATGATGCCGCCGCCGTGGTGGAAGTCATCGAGCACCTGGATCAATCTCGTCTGGCTGCTTTCGAACGTGTACTCTTCGAATTTGCCCGCCCACAAACCGTCGTGATCACGACACCCAATGCCGAGTACAACATCAAATTCGAGACGTTGCCCGCCGGTCAGTTCCGCCATAAAGATCACCGTTTCGAGTGGACCCGCGAGCAGTTTCAAATCTGGTCAAAACGCCTTGCGGAACGTTTCGGCTATACTGTCCGTTTCGCCCCACTCGGTCCCGAAGATGCCGAAGTCGGCGCACCATCCCAGATGGGCATTTTCTCCCAGTCCGCGTAGGGCAAACCATGTGTTTGCTCACGATAAAATACAGATTGGTTCCATTCCACCATGAAAATAACCATACCAGAGCTTTCACTTGTGCTCTTGATCGGTCCATCCGGCTCGGGCAAATCGACCTTTGCGCGCACACACTTCAAACCTACGGAAACCATCTCATCCGATTTCTGTCGTGGCCTGGTTGCCGATGACGAAAATGATCAATCGGCCACCAAAGAAGCCTTCGAGCTCCTTCACTTCCTCGCCACCAAACGCATGCAGCGCGGACGACTGACCATCATCGATGCCACAAACGTCCAGCCGGAGGCGCGCAAACCACTCATCGCGCTGGCAAAACAGTACCACTTTCTGGTTTCCGCCATCGTCTTCAACATACCGGAAGCGATCTGCCAGCAGAGAAATCAGTCGCGACCGGACCGTTCCTTTGGACCTCATGTGGTGCGTCGACAAGCGGCGGACCTGCACAAATCGTTGCGTCAATTGCGCCACGAGGGTTTCCACTCCATCTCGATCATTACTACGCCCGAGCAGGTCGAGAGCGTAGAAGTGGAGCGACAAAAACTCTGGAACAATCGCCAGGACGAGCATGGCCCATTCGATGTCATCGGCGATATTCACGGCTGTTTCGCCGAGCTACAAACCTTGCTGATAGGGTTAGGCTACACATTGACACCTCCCGACGAGGAGAACGACCATTTTCGCATCGCCCATCCCGCGGGTCGCAAACTGGTCTTTCTTGGCGATCTCGTGGATCGTGGTCCAGACTCTCCACAGGTGTTGCGCCTGGTCATGGATGCCGTCGATGCTGGCGCTGCTTTCTGTGTACCAGGAAATCACGACATCAAACTCTTGCGCAAACTCAAGGGGCGCGATGTCTCCTTGAAACATGGCATCGTCGAAACACTGGCGCAATTGGAGCAAGAACCGCCCCCATTCAAAGATCGCGTGATTGCCTTCCTGGACGGTTTGATCAGTCACTATCTGCTCGATGATGGCAAGTTGGTGGTCGCGCATGCTGGCATGAAAGAATCTATGCAAGGACGTGGTTCCGGCGGAGTACGCGAGTTCGCGCTCTATGGCGAAACCACCGGCGAGACCGATGAAGCTGGCCTGCCTGTGCGCTACAACTGGGCATCCGAGTATCGCGGCAAAGCCATGGTCGTCTATGGGCATACACCCGTACGACAGCCCGAATGGCTGAATCACACCGTCAATATCGATACTGGCTGTGTCTTCGGTGGGGCCCTTACCGCACTTCGCTATCCCGAACGCGAAATCATCTCAGTTCCTGCCGAAAAAGCCTACTACGAAGGCGGCAGCCCTTTTATGCTGAAAGAGCAAGTTACGGATACGCTCTCAGCGCAACAGCAGCAAGATGACATGCTCGATATGGAGGATGTCTCCGGCAAAAGGCTGATTACCACCAGCCTGCAACGCAACATTATGATCCGCGAGGAGAACGCGATCGCCGCCCTTGAAATCATGAGCCGTTTCGCTGCCGATCCCAAATGGCTGATCTACCTGCCTCCGACCATGTCGCCATGCGAAACAAGTTCACAACCAGGCTTGCTGGAACATCCAGCCGAAGCGTTCGCCTACTACCGCCATCAGGACGTGCAGCAAGTCATCTGCGAACAGAAGCACATGGGATCACGCGCCATCCTGATCGTGTGCCATGATGCCGACACTGCCCGTACGCGCTTCGGCGTGATGGATACAGCTATCGGCATCTGCTACACCCGCACCGGTCGCCGTTTCTTTGACGATCCATTGCTGGAAACGGCTTTGCTGGAACGTGTACGCGCCGCCCTGGATGCCAGCGACTTCTGGCGACAATTCGCGACCGATTGGGTCTGCCTGGACTGCGAATTACTGCCCTGGTCCGTCAAAGCGCAGTCGCTGGTATTGAAACAATATGCCGCCGTTGGCGCCGCCTCGCGCGTATCGCTGGATGAAGCCGTAACTGCTTTACGCCAGGCCGAAGAACATGGGCTGGATATCGAGCCACTACTGATGAAGTATCAGCAACGTCAACAACTCGCGATCCAATACACCCAGGCCTATCGCCACTATTGCTGGCCCGTCGAGTCCATCGATGATCTCAAAGTCGCGCCATTTCATATCCTGGCAACCCAGGACAAAGTTCATGTGGATAAGAACCACACCTGGCATATGCAGACAATCGCGCGCTTCTGTGCCGCTGACACACGCCTCCTACTGGCAACCCCCTACCTGCTGGTGGATGTCAACGATGACGCCAGCGTCGAGCAAGGCATCCGCTGGTGGCAGGAACTGACCGGTCAGGGCGGCGAGGGTATGGTGGTGAAACCCCTGGATTTTATCGTGCAGGGTAAACGCGGCCTGATCCAGCCTGCCGTAAAGTGTCGTGGACCCGAGTATCTGCGCATCATCTACGGACCGGAATACGATGTGCCGGAAAACCTGGCTCGTCTGCGTTCGCGCGGCCTCGGCGCGAAGCGTTCCCTGGCCTTGCGCGAGTTCGCGTTAGGTGTGGAATCATTGGAACGCTTTGTGCACAATGAGCCTCTGCGTCGTGTGCACGAATGCGTCTTCGGCGTGCTGGCTTTTGAAAGCGAGCCAGTAGATCCGCGCCTCTAACAAAAGGGATGTGTTCGAACCGCGAACACATCCCTTGCTGATCTACTTATCCTTACTCTTCGCCGCTTGCCGTTTCCCCATCATCTTCTACCATACTCAACCACACCTCGATAACCGACATCGGATCATCAGGCACTGTGCCGCCCATCTGCACCACCTGTGGCATCAGCGTCAGCATCTCCTCACAAAATTGGCGTATCAGCACGATCTGTTGCTGCACCGTGCCCACAAGTGGATAATCAACGCGTTTGTATTGCCAATCCGCACCAGCCAGAGCCTTTTTCACATCTTGAATCGCCCAGTAGAGTGTGCTGATAAAACCATAAAAAGCGACTGTGTCATGTCGTAGCAGATATTTGAGCGTAACTGTCATCATCAGCCAGAAGTACCCAACCGTACGTGAAGCACTCCTCTGTCGCTCCTCCAGGCTTACTGCCTCTTCCTGTGTCACCGCAATCTCGACTTTATCGAACAGGACACGGCTCTTCACAGGCCGCTGCGCGCTCGCCTGCGGCATAAAAACCCAATCCACCACCAGTGCGGTCTCTCGATAGCTGACGTGATTGAAGCACGATCCATCGCCCAGCCAGCTAGGGGCTTCATACAACACAAGCGGCTCACCGAACTGCTCATAAAGTGCTTGCCTTGTAGGACTGCTATTTCCCGCGCTTGCTTCCGATCCGCAGGCGCAAAAAGCTTCACGTGCGCTGTCCGCGACCACAATGCTCAGATCCAGATCGCTGATCTCATCCCCATCTCCTTGCGCCAGACTGCCCGTGAGCCATGCTGCGACAAAACGCTCATCGTTTCCCAGTGCTGCCAACAAGCGTTGCAAAAACTCTTCTCGCTTGGCTCGATACATCGCCTGTGTATACGTCATAGCTTCCTCCTTGATACATCTGCATACTACCAGATATACGCGAGTACCAGTCGGTGTTGATTCAATCCCTTCTACTATCCTGTCAAAGTTAATTGCCACCAATCTCTCATAGGTGCGTACCTACGAGAGATTGGTGGCGATTTTACGTAATACTCTGCTTTTTTCTTAAAATCTCCGCCCCTAGTCTGCGCTCGCCGAACTCGGCGTCTGAGCCTGTTCGATAACCGGTTGGCCCTCGACCGCTTGCGTCTCGTAACCAGTCTGCCTGCCACGTAGCAAAGAGGCGATCATGGCGATCAGGCACATGAACGCCGAAAGGTAGAACACTCCATGCAAACCATTCATGAACGGCGACGAGATCAGGTTGGGGAAAAACGAATGCCCCAACAGGTTCGCCTTGTCCGGCGCGGTTAGCGTGTTGAGCACCGCTATTGGTAACAACGTCTGCATCGGATTATAGCCCAGGAAGGCCGCGAAAAGCGCCGCCGTTGGTGGCAGGTGCGCGATGGCTGTAGCCGTAGCTGCGGGCACATGCGCCTTCGTCAGGCCATTGAAAAGCGTCGATGGCAACTGTCTTGCCAGCGTGGCCGTGATAATACTGAAAAACACACCGATACTGACCAGCGAGCCCGAATTCTGGAAGGTGGCGCGCATACCGGAGGCCACGCCGCGCTGTTCCGGCGGCACACTGCCCATCACCGAAGATGTGTTCGGCGAGGAGAACATTCCTTGCCCCAGCCCCAGAATGAAGAGGATGATCGCGAACCAGATGTACTGGAAGTTGACCGGCAGCAGCGTGAGCAGCAAGAAACCAATCACCTGAATCGCCATGCCCGTCGTCGCGAAGATGCGTGAGCCGAACCTGTCCGATAGAGTCCCACTGAGCGGTCCCATCACCACGAATCCCACCAGCAACGGCAACAAGTAAATGCCCGCCCATAGCGGCGTGACATCGTAGTTGTATCCATGCAATGGCAACCAGATACCCTGCAACCAGATGATCAACATAAACTGCAAACCGCCGCGCGCGATACTGGCGAGAAAACTGCTCACATTGCCTGATGCGAACATACGGTTTCGGAACAGGTCCAACCGGAACATGGGATCTTCCGTGTGCAACTCGATAAAAACAAATGCTACCAGCAGAATAACGCCAGCTGCAAGTGCCCCAAGCACAAAGGGATTGCCCCAACCGGTTGGAGAACCCCCGTAAGGCTCGATGCCATAGGTAATACCCAGCAACAGCACAGTCGCGCCCACTGCGAAGGTAATATTGCCGGGCCAGTCGATTTTCTGATGCTCCTGCCTCGTCGAGATCTCGCGCAGCATCGTATATGCCCAGATGGTGCCGACAATACCCACTGGCACACTCACCAGGAAGACCAGTCGCCAGCTAAAGTACGAAAGGATACCACCCAGAATCAAGCCAATCACCGAACCAAGGATGGCCGCTATCTGATTGATGCCTAGCGCCAGTCCACGCTGGTTGGCCGGAAACGCGTCGGTCAGAATGGCCGCGCTATTAGCAAACAGGAAACCAGATCCAACACCCTGGATCAAACGGAAAATGATCAACTCCAATGCCCCGGTGTTGCCCGTGCCAGGCGTAAGCCACAGCAGGACGCTACCAACCGCGAAGATGGCGAAGCCCAGGTTGTATAACCTGACACGCCCGAACATATCGGAGATACGCCCGAAGGTCACCAACAGCGTGGCCGTTACCACCATATATCCCAGCAGCATCCACAGAAAGTAATTCGTTTCACCCGGTGCGAGCGGGTTCACATGAATGCCATTGAAAATCGCTGGTAGCGAGATAAGGACAATGCTCGCGTCAATACTCGCCATCAAGACGCCCAGCGTCGTATTCGTGAGCGCGATCCATTTATAGTGCGGACCAACCGGCCTGTCTCGTCGCGAAATACGCGCCACAGGCTGGTTATCCGCTTTCTGCTCCGCAGACTCCATCTTTCTTCCCTCCTACTCGTTTCGCAAAACTGTGTTGAATGGCAAAATGCCAACAAAAATTCTCTATCCTCATCGAAAGTGAGCATCACAGATACGTTGTGCCAAAATATCTATCTATAGTAAATCATATTCTTATCGTTTACGTCAACGTTAATCTTATCAAAACGGGAAACAGAGAGGTCCGCGTAGAGCAAACCACGCGTTTGCTCTACGCGGACCTCTCTGTTTCCTTAAATACACAAATACTTTTGAATTACACTTATATCATCTCACGCTCCATAAAAACTAACCTCTTTTTGCCGCGCATAGCTTTGGATTTCATGCACATCCGTGATGCCCTTCGTAATAGCTTCCTGTATCCACTCGTACATCTCGTATTTGTTTTGATAGAGCCGGTTCCCGCAATAGATATTGCGCCTGGCGAAAGGTGGAGGAATCGTCTTTCGCAGAAATTCCCGTATCTTCGGATCATCTGCCCCTTGCGCGTACCACCAGATCGTATCCAGCGTATAGCATGCATCGCTAGTCCATGTTGGACAAATCTGCTGATGTAGTTCACAAAGGTACTCGACGGAAGCAGCGCAAAAAGCTCCCTAGCGTTGGATAAGGTCGGTTTCCTGCTCTGGTCGAGTCAAAGGCTCTTTAATCAACTCAGGACGCATGTGTTTGGCGTAACCATACCATGCATTGGAGAAGTCACCCAATGCTGTCCACGGATCTTCTCCCTGGCAAATACGCTGGTATGCATATGCCATTGTGTCAATGATAGCAGGAAGTAGCGGAGGTCTTTCCTTTCTATCTTCATACTCTTGTGCCATCATGCGTAGCGTTTCAAATGTCACGATTGCCTTCTCCCCCAAACAACTGATTCAAAGTATTATCTACTTATGTTCCTGACATCATCTAGTTCTGTGTACGAACACCACCTTATAAGAAATTCTCCGCGTTTTTTTCATACCATACAGGTCGGTTATCGATTTCTTTATATCTTTCTTCTGCCTTGCGAAAATTTTCTATGGCTTCTTCTTGTGTAAAACCATGAACACCCCATCCGTCTCCGTAAGCGGCCCATCCATCTTTGAGAGGAAAGAGCATAGGCTTGGTGATTTCTTGTAGCTGCTCCATTTATAGCTCCCTTACAATTTTCCAAGTAGCTTTCTACATGGGGTAAGTTTAATCGAAATTAAACAGCTTTTCAAATGCTTTCACAAAATTACACAAACTAGCAAAGTGCATAATTATTGAAGAATGATATTGACAGCAAGTATCTAAGTGTATATAATCAAGATACGCTTAATAATTTGATTAAGCATTTTGCGAAAGGAAATTAATAATGACAACTAGTATGGATCATATAGCCCCTTATGCTCCACTCGCTAACGTAATTGGACTGATACGAAGAAGACGAGAGAAAGGACTTCCAGAAGTTCTTAATGTTGACAAACTACTACAGATAGGTATTCCCGAAGGCAATATTTCTCGTGCTTTGCAAGCACTGAAGTTTTTAACTTTGATTGATGAAGAAGGTCGTCAGACTAACAATTTTAACCGTCTTGCTAATGCTAAAGAAAGTGAATATCCAGAAGTTTTAGCTGATATCATTCGAAGTGCCTATCGAGATATATTTGTTATTATCGGACATAGTGAGGGATTTATCGAAGTTTCTGATCAGGAGCTTATTGATGCGTTTCGCGCCTATCATCCTGATGCTCAACGTAATCGTATGATTATCCTTTTTAAAGGATTGTGCCAGGAAGCAGGATTAATGGGTGGTGGGCCTCCTGAAACCCGAAAACGAACTCGAACAGTTAATCCAGCGAAGTCTTCATCTACATCATATAATGGTGCCAAGAAAGATCAGCCGAAATCTGATAATCATCAACAAACAGATTTTTATCCATCGCCACCCGCGTTGGCTAATCAGCAGATATCACAGTTTCAAGTAGATACAATGACATCTACACCAGAGTCAGTTATACTGCAAGGCCTACTCAATCAGTTGCCATTTTTAGAAAAAAAATGGACACAGTCACGTCGTGAGAAATGGATTCAAGCAGTGACTGCAACAGTTGATTTGTTGTTTAAAACGACTGATTCAGAATCAGAAGATATATACGATGTCTAAAAGGCTAGAAACATGAACATCCAGCTACTCTTACTTACTAGCTATTTAGCCGTCGCTCGCCTAGATCCCGAAGACGACATCCCTTCCTGGGCGCTCACACGCAAACACTTTCTATCCATCACCTATACGGAAGACGAACTCTCGATCGTTTGCGATCGCCAGCTTATCCCCACGGATGTGCTTTGCGAAACGGATTGGCGCGCATTAAAAATCGTCGGCCCACTCGACTTCTCACTGGTCGGCATCCTCGCACCTATCGCGACATTATTGGCCCAGCAAGCCATCCCCATCTTCGTCCTCTCCACATTCGATACCGACTACATTCTGGTAAAAGACAACATGTTAGCGCGAGCGAAAAAAACATTACAGCAAGCAGGTTATAACTTCTTATAGCCAAATTGCAAGTATGAATAGTATAAATATGTCCAATGACGCCACATAGGTTGTTTTGTATCCTATTCTCTCATAGCATCCGTATCGTACTCAAGAGATTTATCTCATCTTTTAGGAGGATCGAGAAGAGAATGAGTACGAAGGGTACGGCTACCTCCGGTCAACTCATCGATCAGCGTGGTCGATCGTTCGCGTGGTTGCGCCTGTCCAGGCGCTACACTATCGCCATACTCTTATGGTTCGTGGTACTGCTTGTATTCATCCTCACATGTGCCACCATCCACAACCACCCACAACCGTACTCGTTGGACCTTGCAAGCACACAGGCAGTACAGAACGCTCACTTGTGGCCGTGGGCACATTTCTTGCTGCTCCTCCCCAGTATCGTGGATAATCCTCTGCCCTCCTACATCGCTTTGGGTGCCTGGCTGTTGGCACTATTGACCATCGGCCTCGTACGCTGGCTGAAGAAATTGCCTGCTGTATTATGGTTGCAGGCTGCCATTTTTCTGGCCCTGAGCGACTCGGCCTCCGCTGGCTTGAACGCTCTGGTCGATGATCTGGTTGGTCGACCACGTCCTGACCCGCATCTCTATCCTATTCATGTCTACACACCTCTTGTGCCTTTTCCCACCTATCCCTCGGGACATACGGAGCACGATGTGGTCTATTATGGTTTCTTGCTCTTTCTCAGTTTCACAAAACCGCTTCGTACCTGGCGTTATCGCTGGCTGCTGATCCCTTTTCAACTCTACGCGCTCTACGATATGCTGATCATCGGTTGCTCACGTATTTTAGAGGGCGATCACTGGTTGACCGATGTGCTGGGCGGCTACCTGGAGGGCTTGCTCTATCTCTACTTCTTCCTTTTCCTGTATCGTTGCACAACTCTTCTGATCTCCCTTTGGAAAGCGAAGAGACAACAAACAATTGGCTAAATGACGAACAAGCTCCTTTATCGTCTATGAACTACACTTTGCGCTACTTGATGAATGGCGTGTTTACCACCTTGATTGAATACTGAGTGCTAAAAAGCACGAAAAAGACGGAACTTGAACCTAAATATCGTCTTTATCCGTGCTAAGAGTAAATGGAATGCTTCTGTTTATTTTCAAAATAAGCGGTACAAGGAGGATTCAAAAATGGCTATTACGCTTACTGAACTCATCATCTGGCTAGTCATTGCGGCTGTCATCGGTTTCCTGGGCGAGGCGATCGCGCGTCGACGCGCCCCCGATGGCATCGTCGGAGCTATCATCATCGGTTTTCTCGCTATCTTTATTATCGTCGGTCTCCTGCATTTTCACATCGTTGGCGAACCCATTGTCGCGGGCGTCCCACTCATCAGCTCGATCCTGGTCGCTATCATCCTGGTCGTGATCTGGAGCGGATTCGCCTATCATGGCTATCGCCGTGGCTACGAGCGCTACTACCGACGTGGCACCTATGCTCGTCGTCCCCGCCGCCGTCGCCGCAGTCTGTTCTAAATAACGTAAGTTATAGATATGCAAATCCCATTCCGATCAGCGAGAATAGGAGCAAGACACAGAAATCGCGTTGAGTAGGGTATCCAACCACTTTACCTGTGGATTGATCACAAAAAGGCCCAGACAGCTTTATTGTCTGGGCCTTTTTATTGCAAACATCGTTGATCGTTTGCGCGTTTCTCCTACCTCTTCTCGCATGCGCGTTTTTGTCACGCATATGGCAATGCTCGCGTGTTGCCAGCACAGCTTATTGGGGCGTGAAGTGTTTGGACAGCAGGAACGTACCGAAATCGACGATACTATCGACATCACCATCATCCAGAATATTGACGATGCGTTTGACCACAGTACGCCGTGGCTGGTCGCTTGTTGGCATAGTGAAGCCGATCACGCTGGTCAGTTGCGGTTCGCGCTCGCCGCGAATCTCGTCGGCCAGCAACTCTAGAAACTCTGCCAGATCCAGACCGAGGGCTGAGGCCAGGCTCTCCAACACTTTGGCCGAGGGATATTTTTGCCCACGCTCGATCTCGCCCACATAAATCTCGGAAAGGCCCGCCTTCTCTCCCAATTCGCGGATCGTGAGGTTGCGATATTGCCTCTCCTGGCGAATGACTTTGCCCACCGTCTCCTGTAAATCTGCCATGATTGTCCTGACCTCCTCTTTTGAAAATTTCCTATGCTGTTAGCATTGCTCGTTATTCTCCTATGCTCACAGCATATCTACGCCCTATCAACAAAGGCTTATAGCCTGCTATAGTTCAAGATATCACTATTGTCATAGCGATGTAAAGGAAAAGAGGAGAAAGCATGTTTATAACACGTACCTACAGCGGCCTATCATCCAGTGGTCTGTCGTCTTCAGATCCTGAAGTCAGGTCATACCTGCCGATCCCTACCGTATATGAGCAGTACACGGTAAAACCACCACAATGGGAGTACCATGTCCTGTCCATCGATACCCATGAAACAGCGATGCCTGCCAACGAACAACTCAATATGCTCGGTCGTGAAGGTTGGGTGATGACTGGCCTGCTCGACGAGAGGGCGACCGGCAAAGGCTCGAAAATCTACTATTACTTTGTGCGACAACTGCAAGAGCCATCTTTGTAGCGGCTGCATTTATCCGCCGATAACCGGAGAGGAAAAGACTATGTCAAGTTTATTGGTGCCAACAGTTTTGGAGAACACCAGTCGCGGCGAGCGTGCCTACGACATCTACTCGCGCCTGTTGCAAGAGCGCATCATCATGGTCAATGGGCCTATTATGGAAGCCATGGCGAATCTCATCGTCGCGCAAATGCTCTACCTGGCCTCGCAGAGTTCGGAGCGCGAGATCAACCTCTACATTAGCTCGCACGGCGGTGAGGTAGCAGCAGGACTCGCCATCTACGATACCATGCGCTTCCTAAATTGTCCGATCGCGACAACCTGCGTCGGCTATGCCGCCAGCTTCGGCACGATTCTCCTGCTCGCGGGCGATAAAGGTCGTCGTCGCGCCTTGCCGAACGCCCGCATCCATATGCATCAGCCACTGATCTCCGGCGGCCTCGGCGGACAGGCCACGGACATCGACATCCACGCGCGTGAAATTCTCTATACCCGTGATACGATCAACTCTATTATTCATCATCACACGGGCCAGAGCCTTGAACGCATCCGGCAGGATACCGAGCGCGACTTCTTCATGAGCGCCCAGGAGGCCGCAGCGTACGGTATCATCGACGAGGTGCTCTCCCTCGCCGAAAAACCCGAAGACGGCAGCTCATCCGCCAAAGACCTGTAAAAATCATCCAGTAGGAGTCGATTTATCGCAACTCAAGGATGCCCCCAGCATCCGTGCTCCGATTTATCGGCTCTCTATGCTCACCTTATCAACGCTCTCTACACGCATAGACATCTCACTATCAAATCGTCTCGATACTAATCGAGCTAACATCCAACCATTGTGCATCACAGGCGACCGTGCCAAAACGCAACTGCCCACGCTGCGTCGCGATCGCGTACTGGTTGTCGATCCAGGCCACAAAGCCAAGTGCACGTGTAGGTGGACGCAGTACCTGTAGCATACGCTGTCCATCAACAAAAAACACCGCTCTGTCTTCCCGCCAATCTAAACTATACGTATGCCAGCCAGTAAGATCGGTGGGCAGCAACGTCTCGCTCGCTCCACTCAACCGCTGCATCCAGCGTGCTGCTGGCCCCGCATCACCGGTCAAATGATTCCAACCCGTCGCCAGCGCGGTCGGCAGGACCGCCAGCGCCGTATCGGAACGCATGGCGTGGATCACCTGTGCCTTCCATCCCCAACCAGGCACACTGGGTACTAAAGCCATATTCGAGGGCGGCGCGGCATAGAAAAACCAGATCGCTTCGGGCAACATCAAAATGTCGCCGCGCACCGAAAAAGGATAATTCCAGAAGCCAAAACCAGCGGTCCCACGTAAATAGTCCTGATTATTCCCGATCGCGGCAGCATGGGAAGCTCGTGCACGCACCTCCATATGCAGCGGTGGTCGCCAGGGAAAATCACGCCGCGCCCGTTTCCCATAATCATCGATCTGCGCGTCCGCGTATCGCCCCTGCTCCGTTGCCGTGATCGTCATACGCACAGCATCCTCAGTAAGCGTCAGGCTACCGGTACCCATACAGGTTTGTATCCAGCGCGAGTGCAGTATGTGTGCTGTCCCCTGGTATGCATCCTGGTATGCCCCCTCGTAAAGCATATTCGTTTTCGTTGTGCTCATGCTTTCGCCCTTGTACCTTCAATGTGGATTGCAACGCAACTCGCCAAAACCCTACTCATACTATTGTATAGCTTGCGCGACCGAAAGCTGCAAGAGCATATCTTCGAGTTTTTGCCAGACCAGCATACTGGCCTCGTTATGGTCGACGAAACGAGGTGTGGTCCGAGCCAGCGTCTCAGCCACCATCTGTTGATATTGGCTAAAGTATTTTCTCTGCTCCTCGTGCGAGGGCATCACGCCAAGTGCGATCTGATCGCTTGCGTAGAAATCCTCTGCTTCGAAGGCAAGCGCAACCAGATCGGCATACAATTGAATCAATTCAATACGATAGGTTGGCACAAAAAAGTTCGCCTTTGTGCTGGCGACAACCAGTGTACCGGCGACACGACCAGTATACAGGATAGGAAAGAGCACACAGCTTTTCTCAAAATCCCTCTGCAAAACAAGGTAAGGGTTATCCTCATTGTTGTACTCCTGAATAATCGTTGCTTGACATAGCGCCACCGTATTGCCCGCTAACGATTCAGCGCCTGAAAAGAGCGCGTTTTGTTCGACGTTCTCCGTCCAGGGTGTTGTACCAAAACCAACACTCTCACGCAGACTTCGCACCTTGTGTTGTGGCCCTGAAAGGGGCATGCAGCGAACAATCGAGGTGAAAAGGCCATACTGCTCTTTGTCCAGATGCTGAAGGAGTTGCTGCAAAATAACTGAACTCAACGTCCAGAAACGCGCATAGCCATTTGTCGATGTGTAGAGTTCAAGCACATAGGCATAAAAATCGACCGGTATGGCGCGTGGAATCTCCACGAGTGTAGTGGTACGCATAAAGTTGAGCAGTCCGGGCTCTTTTTTGAGCAATTCATAGAGCCTTGTGCGGTGTTGGGGAAGCGTATTGAGCAATTGACGTATATTCTGCGCTCGCGGATCTGAGTCGCCATTAATCCAACGCGTGAGCGTCAGTTGCGTAATTCCTAAGCTACTCACCAGGCGTTGTTTCTCGCCTGCATCTCTGGTGATCGCCTTCAGAAGCTCTCGCCAGGATTGTGCCTCTTGCATATTCCTGTCCTATAGTCGAAAAAAGGACTTAAATCATTTTAAGTCCTTTATTCTACCATATCTTCCGCCCTGGCGAAAACGTCAGAGGGAGGAGGTTATAAGAAGTTTCTGTTGACCCTGAATGGCCTGTCTTTCGCAGGAGACAGGCCATTGAGTTCGTTCAATCATCTATCCTTGATTGCCACAATTTGCAGCCATGTGCGCGGAACTTCGTTGACAGTAAGCTCCTGTCCCGCCTGGTAAACGGCTGTTTCCAGCGCCTGCGCGCCATAGGCGAGTGGAATGCCTGGTAGCGCACCCTCGATAAAAAGCCAGTACTGCCCCAGATCTTTCCAGCTATCGAGCGAAATCTCTGTATTGGTGAGCTGTGTTTCGACGCGCGCAAATCCACTCTCGCGCAATTTCTGCACATATTCATCCTTGGTCAACCACTGCCGTGCCATCGCCTTGGCCTCGCGCGACAGTCGCAACTCGGGATGCTCCTGCTTGAGCCAGCCGACGGCCCTGCGTGTCCACAGACGATAAAAGCGCTCGGTTCCCGGCACATAGGCTCCCTCATAAAACGAGCTATTGCAGGCGAAAATACCATGTGGCGCGAGAATAGACGCCACTTGCTGGAAGGCTACCAGTTTATCGGGCACCAGATGAATGGCGTTGCAGAAAAAGGCCGCATCCGCATCATGCACAAAATGCGCGAGATCCTGGGATTCGCCCTGCACGAATTCCGCATGCACATCAATCCCCGTCTGCTCTTTCATCTCGTGCATACCCTTCTGCGCTCTCCGTAACGCCTCAGCCGATGGATCGACGCCAACCACTGTGGTATAGGCCGCTCGCCCCTGCCGATCGATCTCTTCCGCGATCAATCTCGTGACTGCTCCGGTACCGCATCCCATATCGACAATCGTAAGTGGAGCATCGAGAGGTCGGCCCTCAAAGTGCGCAAGCGCGTTTTTGACCAGTTCCCGGTTGATTTCGGTGTAAAAAGCATGCGCCGCGAATGGCTCAAACGTGAAAAGATTTGTTTCATCCGTTTCGATAAGACTCATGATAAATCCTCCTTGGACCAGCCAGTACTAAAGATGTTACTTGGTTAGAGAGGATTTATCATGAACTTGTTTCACCAATCAAGGGGAAATTTAGTGAAAATTGAGGAAAAGTATATACCCTGTCGCTACAAATGGATCGTCATACCACCATCAACGCTCAGTACCTGACCCGTAATATACGAAGCATCCGGTGAGCAGAGAAAAGCGACGCTTGCCGCCACTTCGTCTGTGGAGCCAGGACGACCCATGGGAATAGAGTCGAGAAGAAATTGACGCTGCTGCTCCGTGAGCGTCGCTGTAAGCTCGGTCGGAATAAAGCCTGGCGCGATCGCGTTGGCCGTGATATTGCGCGAGACCATTTCGCGTGCGGTGCTTAGCGTGAATGAAATAATCGCCGCTTTCGAGGCCGCGTAGTTCGCTTGACCCGCGGAACCAAGAATACCTGCCACGGATGCGATATTGACGATACGGCCCCAGCGCGCGCGCGTCATGCCGCGTAGCGCGGCCTTGGTACATAAAAAAGCCGAGCGCAGGTTGGTGTTGAGCACATGCTCGAAATCTGTCAGCGACATCTGCAAGATCAGCTTGTCACGCGTGGTGCCCGCGTTATTCACCAGAACGGTCACCGGTCCCAACGCCTGTTGCGCTTCTGCGAAGAGCCGCGCAACCTGCTCTTCCTGACTGACATCCGCCTGAACGACAATGCAACGTCTCCCCAGATCCTCAATACCAGCCTTCGCTTCATTTGCGGCTTCACTGTTGTTATAATAGTTAATGACGACATCCGCGCCCATATGCGCCAGACGCAGCGCGGTGGCACGACCGATTCCCTGGCTGCTACCGGTAACAAGCGCGATTCTTCCCGCGAGCGGAAGATGTTGTTCGTTTGTCATACAAAACCTCTGGAAATATGCTTTTTTGAAAGTGACGATTGTAGTATAACATACCTCATCTCACTATTTCGGCCCTGAAAATGCCCGTGTTTCCAGATTCACCAACCACCTTCTTCCCGCCGCCGGAGTTGGAATGGATACATGCTCAACCGGTGTTTTCTTAATAGAGATATCAAATAAAAAAGATCACATACAGAGGAGAAATTGATGGCACAAAATCGTTATCTTTCACCCACATCTTTCCTGTTGGATGAAGAAAATCGACGGCTCTACCTCTCGTGGAGCGATGAACATGAGAGCGTCCACGATTGGGAACGCTTGCGCTGGGCCTGCCCATGCGCCTGGTGCGCGGGTGAGGGCAATATGCCTGGCGCGCTACAAAGTCGCCAGAGCCTGTCCCCTGAAGAAACGACCCTCGTCAATATTGAGGTGGTTGGCCGTTATGGCTTGACGCCCGTGTGGGAGGATGGGCATAAAACCGGCATCTACACCTACGAAAAATTGCGCGAGATGTGCGAGTGCGAGCAATGTCAGGCGCGTAAACCAAAAAGGTAATCGCCGTTATGATCATCTTCATCTTTCGTCAAAAATAAGGAGATGTAATAATCATCCGTGTAGGGCAAACCACGCGTTTGCCCCGCTAGCAGGAGGAAATATGATGATGAATAAATCAACAAGACAGACCCATCCTATCTGGGCTAGCCTGTGGCTGCGCGTACTCATCGCGCTGGTTATCAGTATCGCCATCGTTTTGACCTTCTTCGGAGCGAGCGTGTTGTCGCACTAATAGCGCCAACACGCTCACCCCTTTGTCGGTCGTTTTATAAAAAACATCCCTATTCCTTGACCATCGGTGGTGG
Source organism: uncultured Dictyobacter sp. (assembly GCA_964657925.1). Taxonomy (GTDB): domain Bacteria; phylum Chloroflexota; class Ktedonobacteria; order Ktedonobacterales; family Ktedonobacteraceae; genus Dictyobacter. The sequence goes on along the minus strand of CAZZWK010000001.1, from coordinate 39,493 downwards.
CATCTCCTGCGGCGGATATTGCGGCTGCGGCTGCTCATACTCCGACCCTTGCGCTGGATAACGATACTGTTGATTTCCCTCCTGATACGTCTCTCCCGGCTCCTTCGCTGGCTGTTGATACCCCCGTTGGTAAGGCTCGTATGGTTGTTGTGCCTGTGGCTGATAATACGATTGCGCTGGTCGGTTGTTCTGCAGGTTATTTTGCAGGTTACTTTGATTATACAGGCTATAAAAACTATCTCCCGCTAATCCCCCAATGACAGACTTGCCAAAAGTACCTAATAAAGCGGAAAGCACTGCTCCAATCAGAAACACCTGCCAAAAAGTCGCGCCTGTAAAGAAGAAAACCGCGAGCACCAGCATCCAGAGCGTGCCGAACATCGCTCCATAGAGTGCTCTTGGATTAGGTGACGCTAGCGCACCCACAAAAATACTGACCGCAATACCAGTAAAGAAAATGGTCAGGTTGAAAGGATTAATTATCAGTGCGAGTACAAGACCAGCGAAAAAAAAGGTTCCAGAGAGACCTCCAAACGTGCGTCTGTTCATGAGTGCATCTCCTTACTTACTTATCAAATGATACATGTCGTATAAGTAAATAGTGCTAGATAGCTGTTTCGATAAGTGCGCGTTTAATCGTTTGTAACGTTGTATCTATATCCTCTCGCTCAATACCGTAATGCGTCACCGCGCGAATGTTACCATGACCCGCCGCATCGAGCAGCACCCCATGCTCGCGTAGCTGGGAAACAAACTGCTCCGTCCGGTCAGCAGAAAGCTTTCGACCATCTTCATCGCGCAAACTGAAGAAGAGTATATTGCTCATGACGTGCTCCGCGTCGACATCGATCTGGGGAAAGTCCGCCAACCCATTGGCAAGCACGTGACAGTTTTCGTGGTCGTCCGCGAGCCGTTCAACCATCGTTTGCAAGGCCACGATACCTGCTGCCGCCAGCACCCCCGCCTGCCGCATCCCGCCTCCCAACAACTTGCGCGCGCGCAACGCGCGCCGTATAAACTCGTGACTCCCGACCAGCATCGATCCCACCGGCGCGCTCAGCCCTTTCGAAAGGCAGAACATCACCGAGTCGACGTTGCTCACCACCTCTTTTACCGCTACATTGAGCGCGGTGGCCGCGTTGAAGACACGCGCGCCATCCATATGCACCGGAACGCCATGTGCATGCGCGAGTGAGGTGATCGATGCAACTTGCTCCACACTCAACACTTTGCCTCCACAACGGTTATGCGTGTTCTCGATACACACAAGCCCGCTCGCTGCTGAATGCGCATCGCTCTCGTCGGTGAGGCTATCTGCCAAAACCGCCAGGTCGAGCATCCCATTGCTCTCGTTGGGAATGACCACCATGGGAGAGCCACCAAGCGTGGATGGACCACCCGCCTCGTAGTGATAAATATGCGATTGATTCCCAACGAGCACCGCCTGTCCTCTGCCCGCGTGGGTGAGTGCCGCGATCGCGTTTCCCATCGTGCCGCTGGGCACGAAAAGCGCGGCTTCTTTCCCCATAATCGCGGCGGCGATTTCTTGCAAACGGTTGATCGTGGGATCTTCCCCGTAAACATCGTCGCCAACTTCGGCTTCATACATGGCTCTACGCATCTGGGCTGTGGGATGAGTAACGGTATCACTACGCAGGTCGATGGGCATGAACAAGTCCCCTTTCAGGATAGAAAACAAACCGCAAGATCGAACATCTATTTCACCATCTATTCTATCATGCCTGCGCGTATCCTTAACCTTAACTTCAGTTTATAGCTCAGTCTTAAAGCTTTCTAAGCTATGCTTTAAATTTCTCTTAGAGCCTTTTATGGAAGAGCTTACAAGCTCAAAAAATGCTTGCATTCTTACTATGAACATACTATGCTGTACACATCAATGAAAGTGAGGTTGGCGAAATGCAAGTGAGAGAGTATCCAAAAGTTCAAAAAAATATGAAACCAGAGATAACCGATGGCATGCTTGTGACTGGGGTACTTGCCGGTGATCAGAACGCGTTCGAGTCGCTGGTACTCCGCTATAACACTGCGCTTTTCAATTTTATTTGCCATATGTTGGGAGATTACGATCTGGCGAGCGATGTCTCTCAGCAGGTGTTCCTCCAGTTATATATCTCTATGCCCACGCTTCGCACCAACGAACCTTTGAAGGCATGGCTCTTTCAGGTCGCCCGCAATCGCTGCCTGGATGAGCTACGACGCAAACATGCGGTCCACTTCTCCGAACTGGAAACCGTTAACGATGATGAGGACCTTTCCCCGCTCGCGATCATGCCCGATGACAGTCCGCTACCAGAGGAGCTGGCCGAGCGCAGTGATCTTCAGCAAAAGTTGCATGCCGCTATCGATACACTACCACCCAAGTTCCGCTCGGTTGTGCTTCTGCGCTATGCGGGACAGTTGAGCTTTTCTGAGATCGGTAAGTCACTCCAGATGCCCGAGGCCACGGCGAAAACGTATTTTCAACGCGCACGCCCTCTCTTGCGCAAAGCCATGCACGAGCACTGGTCTCCCTCGCTGGCAAAAAGTAATGAGCGGAACATGGTCGCGTTTGCCTGATACAAACTGTTTTACATAAAATGTTTTCTAATACAAAATAAACTGAAACTCTTCTCTCTTATCATTCGTTCCTATTATTGATTATTGCAATTAGCCTACCAAACGAATGGCAATGGAGAAGATGAGTATGCAAGATAGCATGTTTTATGCTTTTGATGAGGATGGTGAAGAGGATGAATTTGAGGATGTCGATGAACTTTTTAGTAAACTAGCATCTCTTGAGCCACCCGAAGAACTTGTTCAGCACATAATGGATGCGGTCGCAAAATTGCCACCATTATCACAACTTCAGCACGATAAGACGGACACGATTATCTGGCATAACCAGCATCCGCCCTCCTGATTAACCAGCAAGCAAAACCGCTTGCTGGTTTTGTTCGCTCTCATTGGCAGGAGAAGGGTACACTGCACGGATAGCCGCATGCTTGCGCACTACCTCACGCAATCCCCACCACCCTACGCTATCTGCTCGCTCAATTTGCCGGTGGAAACAAGCCAGCGCACAAACTCTAGCCGCCGATTGGTGACTTGTGATTGACTCTTTTCCTTCTCGGTATAGTCCTTCCGCAGCCTGCTTAATAGAACAACCTCGTTTTCGGCGAATCCACCCTTCCGTAAAATTTCGCGATCTTCCTTGTGGTCCATATAAGCCTCCTTCATGTGCTGCACAATGAGTACAAAAATGAGTACAAAAACGCTGATTAGCCAGAAACTATTGGTAACATACGCTTGATGCGCTTGAGAAGCATTTGCATGGAATAAGGTTTAGGCAGATGGTCAAGTGTTGAACGTGTCTCACCGCGGACTTGCATGTGGGCACGGGCTTCAAAACTTGAACTTGATGTGATGAGGACGGGAATCGTGGTCATCGTGCGCAATGTTTGCAACACCTCCCAACCCTGCACACTTCCAAGCAGTTCGAGATCGAGGATAATGAGATCGGGAATCGTCTGGTACAGGAATGAAATGGCGAGTTCCCCACTTGCTACAGTGACGACACGATAACCATGTGCGGCCAGAATGTCTGCTTCAAGGTCGGCGAGCGCGGTATCGTCCTCAACTACAAGAATGTTTCTGCGCACATTCGCTGTCTGCTCCTCTTGCCGCTCCGGCGTATACGATTGCGTCGGTTCCAGCGGCTCGTGAGCTGGCAGCAAATAGATCGTAGGACCACCCTGGTAGTTATCCCCACCGCTATTCTGCATGATGGAGGATGCGAAATCGTTGTACATCTTTGCCCCATTCCGACTCTACGCTAGTACGCTTTTCCACCCTGATGCATTTTAATTGTACCCAATAGCGAGTGATAATATCGTGAAGATTGCAGCAAGTATGTGAAATTTGTGTGAATAGCGCCTTTATCTGCTCTTTTGCAACTCGTCTTCCGTGTCTGGCAAAGGCACGTAGTAGCCCACGCCCAGCTCGTTGCGCAAAAAACGCGGTTGCGAGGGGTCCGGCTCCAACTTTCTGCGTAGATGACGGATAAATGTGCGTAGATACGTGCTCTCACCACTATAATCCGGCCCCCATACACGTTGCAGCAGTTCTCGATGCGTGAGCACCTTGCCCGCGTTTTTCGTGAGTTCGCACAACAGGTCGTACTCCGTCGGCGTAAGATGTACTTCGTTGCCCCCCGAACGTACGATTCTGCGCGCGAAGTTGACCACCAGCCCCATCTCACCACCACAATGATACACTGGCCTCTGCCCATCTCCGCCCGTGATGCTGTTGCGCAGCTTCGTCGTCTCTTCCGCTCGTCGCAATGCCACACGCACGCGTGCCAGCAACTCGTTCAGGCTGAATGGCTTCGTCAGATAATCGTCCGCGCCGACATCGAGTGCTTTGATCTTGACCGGCTCCTCATCATGCGCCGAAAGTACGATCACCGGCGCGCTACTCCACTCGCGGAAGCGCCGTAAAAAGGTCAAACCATCCAGCGATGGCAGCGATAGATCCAGCAGCACGAGCTGTGGCTGAAACACGACCGCGATATCCACCGCCTGTGCCCCATCGCGCACGACCTGCATCTGATAGCCGCGCGCTTTCAACTGCGCCTGCAAAAAGGCGCGCATCTGTGGATCATCCTCGACACAAAGGATGCGTATCTTTTTCTCCGCTGTCGTCATCGCTCATACTCCCCTTTCGTACGGATCTCTCTCCCTACACGTCGCATCATGCTCTCGTATGATTATAGTCAACGCATCGCGTTTTCCGTGAAAAGAGGCAGCGTAAAAGAAAAAGTCGCTCCCTCCCCCGGTCGACTGTGCAGCGTCAATTGGCTGCCGTGGGCTTCGACAATGCCGTGACTGATGTAAAGCCCAAGACCTGTGCCTGGACTCCACCTGCTCTCGCGGTTCTGTGGCGCGATCTCCGGTTGCCCCGGTCGATCTCTAGAGGGACGGTTGAGCGCAGCAAAGGTGCTGAAACGTGTGAAAAGCGATGCCTGCTGCTCCTGGCTGATCCCCGGCCCATGATCGATGACGCTGAATCTGATGGCGATGGGTGCGACCGCTCCTGGCGGCGTCAGCCTTTGCACGCGTAGTTGCACGGCGTCTCCCTCTGGCGCGTAGCGAAAAGCGTTGCTCAGCAAATTTGTAAGCACGCTGATAATCAACTCGTAGTCGGCCCGTACCGCCGGTATCTGCCTCGGCAACTCGACCTCTAGACGCCGCTTGGACGTGTTGATCAATGCCTCCAGCCGATCTTGCAGATCCTCGATGAGTTCAGGCACCAGTACCGGCTCGATCTCCAATCGTAGCGCCCCCGCTTCCACACGTGAAGCGTCCAGCAGATGATTGATCATGCCCACAATGCGATCGACCTGGCCGTCCGCTGTCTGCAAAAATTCGTGCTGTTCTTCGCTCGACCACTGCAAATCCTGTGCCAGTAGCGCGCTCAGGTGCGCACGCACATTCGCCAATGGCGTTTTCAATTCGTGCGCCATCGTCGTGAAAAAGTCTTCGCGCGACCGCTCCAACGCCTTCACCCGCGTAATATCCTGGTAAACGACGACCGCGTTGCTGACACTCCCATCGGGCGCGCTCAACGCCGCTGCATTGACCAGCAGATACGTATCAGGTTCGTGCGCTTTCCTGGTGTGCAGTTCCGCCTCGCTACTCTGCCCATTGATCAGCGCGTGGTAAAGCGGCTGTTCCTCATAAGGAATGAGGGTGTTGCTCGGATCATAGAGCTCGGGCGAACGTAACAGGTGATCACAACACTGACCGATGGCGCGTAAGCTCGCTTCTTGCAAATCATCTTCTGGCTCTAAATCAACCCCCAGATTGCGCAAAATCTGTACTGCCTGTCGATTGATAAGCACAATACGCATATCTGTCGCCGAGGCCAGAATAACGCCCGCGGGCAGATGCTCCAACAACAGCGACATACGCTCGTTGCTGACCTCTAGATCTGCTTGCATCTGTTGCAAAGCCACGTTGCGCTGCTTAAGTTCGATCGTGCGTGCTACCACCTCGGCCTCGATACGTTCGCGCGCCGAAACCTCTTTTGTCACGTCATGATAGATGACCACGATGGCGAAAATATCGCCGTTTGTATCATGGATCGGCGTATAGGTGCAACGAATACTGTAATCCTGACCATCCGCACCAATCATTTTAAATTCATCGACCTGGCCGCTGAGCGGATAGTGCTCGAAACGCTCAATAATTTGTTGCACTCTCCCAACGTCATGCCGAAAATGTGCCTTGCTCTGTTGCAGCGCTGTCAGCAGCGGCGTGTCAATGATATCAGGCGACCAACCCATCAAGTAGCGCGCAGCATAATTGGTGTCGACGATCTGCCAGCGCGGATCACAGATAACCACGCCATCAGGAATCGCCTGCATGATGTTTTCTTTCTGCCGCGCCTGCCGACTGGCGAACTGCGCCCAGCGATCGATACTGCGGAACAGGCGCGCGCTTTGAATCGCCAATCCCGCCTGCTGCGCGAATTGTTCAAGCCACTCGACCTCCTCGGAAGGAAAACCACGCGCGCGCCGATGATAAACCTCGATGGTGCCCACCACATGATCGGTATGGTCGATGCCGCTGTACTCCAGCACGATATTGTCCTGGCTGACGGCGCTAGGCTCGAAAATGGGCACACTGAGCACGGAGCCTGGCCGCTGTGCGTGCCCATGATATTCGATAAAGGGAAGCACGACATCAGGAATCGTTTTGGTGTCTGTGATCAACGCCGTGCGATGCCCATGCGCCACTCGCCCTGGTAACGCTTGTTCATCCAATGCTGCTTGCCAGAGATGCGAACTCGTGTGTAATCCCTTCTGGGCCACGATGCGCGCTATCGTTGGTTGGCGTCTACGCTCTTTGCCTTCCACGATCCTGGGTTCGTCTGCGCTCGATTCCATGGCCTGCGCCATCTCTTCATAATAGGGTAGCTGGATCTCCACACGCGAGACCATCGGCTCGAAGAGTAGTATGGCGCAGCGCTTCGAGCCAAACATTTCTTGCAACACTTGCAGGATACGATCCAGCACAAGGTGCAGCGAACGTGGTCCAGAACTGGCTGAGGAGATCGCGTGCAGCGCGTGTAAGTGTAGCCGTGAACGCACACTCTCGGTCACATCCTCGACAGTAAGCAAGAGCACAGCCGCATTGCTAGCTTTCGCGTTTCTATCTGCACTGCTCCTTATGTCCTCGCCGGCAAGCCCCTCTGAAGATGGGCTGCTATGCCGTTCCACGGAGACACGCCAGTAGGTGCGCCCGCGCGTTTCAAGAAATCCCTCGAAAGGAATTTCAGGATGATATACACGCAACCCCGTCTGCGCGACATACTTACATACGGAAAGAATACCAGGCTGAAATTCCAGCGGAATCACATCTTCGATATGCATGTCCGTTAACGCATGATGCCACCATTTCTCGTCGAGTAGTGTCTGTAATGCATCGTTGATATAGAGGATACGCAAGCTTGTGGCATCGAGAATGGCAATACCGTTGCTGGCGTGTTTCAGGATATATGCAAAGTGTTCGCTTTGTTGTTGCTCCATAGCTTTAACCGTTTTCCAGGTTTATAATAGCTGGCCCACGACTCTGATCTACTTTTTTACTCTTTTCATTCTTTTTTTCATTGAAAAAGTGGCACAGCTACTTTCTCTTATTTTGAGAACACACTCAAATTCATTGCTCTGGAAAGATTGTTCCTTTCCATTATACCTTGTATCAGGCTATAGCTCCACACGCGTTGATGCCCTTGCGCGAATTGTCCCTTACTCGCAATTCTGTTATCATAGTCGAAAAAGGGAAGGTCTCTATAATGGAATTACGTGGCAAGCATGTCCTGGTTATGGGACTCGGTCTGCAAGGCTCTGGTATGGCGTCTGCTCGCTATAGCGCGCAGCAAGGATCGATCGTACGTGTGACGGATATGAAATCGCCTGCCATTCTGGCTCCAAGCGTGGAAGCGCTGGCCGGTCTCCCCATCGAGTTTATCCTGGGCCAGCATCGTGAAGAGGATTTTCGCTGGGCGGACATCGTGATCCGCAATCCAGGCGTGCCCCACGACTCGCCCTATTTGCGCATCGCGCGCGAGCATGGCGCTCGTATCGAGATGGAGATCGGCCTGTTCTTCCTGGCCTGCCCCGGTCGCATCATCGGCATCACCGGCACACGTGGCAAGACCACCACCACACAATTGCTCTACGAAATGGTCCGCGCCAGTGGCGCGCACACGGTTATCGGCGGCAATATCACAGGCGTGGAAACGCTCTCTCTCCTCCCACAGATTACCGCGCAAACTCAAGTAGTATTGGAGCTCTCAAGCTGGCAACTCGAAGGGCTGGCTCCGCACAGGATCAGCCCCTCGGTCGCCATTATGACCAATGTCTATCCCGACCACTTGAATACCTATCGCGACATGCATGAGTACGCGCAGGCCAAAGCCAACATCTTTCGTTTTCAGCAACCATCCGACCTGGCAGTGTTCAACTACGACAACGCCTGGACGCGCCGCTTCGGTGAAGAGGCTCCCGCCCATACGTGGTTTACCAGTCTCCACAAAGGTGGCAGCTTCGCTCGTGGCTCAAATGAGCTCGCCCCTTTCATCTTTACCGATACCCCTTTAGTAGGTCAGCATAACCGCGAAAATATCTTGCTGGCGACCACCACCGCTCGCCTTCTGGGCATCGATGACGCTCTTATCGCCGATGTCGTCCGTCATTTTCACAGCGTTCCCCACCGTCTCGCTGATGTTCGTACCCTCAACGGCGTACGCTACATCAATGATAGTTCCAGCACGACGCCGGTCGCGGGCCAGGTTGCGGTAGAGTCCTTCGACGCCCCTATCGTGCTGATCGCCGGTGGCAACACCAAGCATCTTCCCCTCGATCGTTGGCCCGCACGGATCGTAGAACGTTGTCGTGACCTGATTCTGCTCACTGGCACGGGTACCGACGAGTTATTGCCCGCTCTCCAGTCCGAAGTACAGCGGCAAGGTGTCGCCGACCCTTTGCGCAGCGTTTTCCAGGATTGGCATCAAGCCCTTGATCTCGCGGTCCAACTTGCAAAACCAGGCGATGTCGTCTTGTTCTCACCCGGCTTCACCAGCTTCGGCATGTTCCTTAACGAGTTCGATCGCGGCGACAAATTCGTCGAGTATGTGCAGCAACTTTCCTGAACAATTGTGCTCTCCCTCTTTTGGGGGAGTGCACAACACGACCTCTCGGTGATGTGCATACATATCATCTCCCCTATACTCTCTGTGTGAGAAGAAAATATGCTAAACGTTTTATAGAGGAGAGTATCAATGTCATCCAATATCATCACCCTGGTTCTCGTCGTTGCCGTGGTCATATATATGATCGTGCGTCAGTTTCAAGAGCAGACCATTAAACCGCGTTCGCTCTTGATTCTTCCACTGCTCATCACATACTATACCTATACCAGCATCGTGGAAGAGCTAACTAACCCGCTGGTCAACACATCAATATTGATCGCTATCATGGTCGTTGGTCTCTGTGCCGGTGGACTATTAGGTGCGTTTCGTGGCAGCCAGACACGCATGCGTTTCGATGTAACAACCGGCCTGGTGAAATCAAAAGCCAGCACGCTCAACATCGTGCTCTATCTCGTGACGCTTGTCATACGTATCGTCGCGGAAACCATGCTATACCTGCACATGAACCATAGCTCCGTTCTCTTGGCCCTGACTATCGCATTGCTTACCACCCTTTTCCTGGGCAATATCCTGGCCGAGAAAGCTACACTATACCTGCGTTCCCAACGTTTCCAAACGCCCAGCCTGGAGCACCCAACATCTCCAGTCCGTTTTTAACAGTAGGGGCACGATTATGCACATTGAAAAATTGAAACGGTATCTATCCCCCTGTACGCACGCCTCGTCCCTTATTGTAGGCGTCGATTTATCGCAACGCATGCCGATTTATCGGCTGATAGCGTATATTCGTTTCAATTTTTTAAACCCGCATCATCGGCCCGCAGGCAATTCAATACCCCGCTTTCATCATCTAATAAAACCAGTATCCTATCATTCAATCAAGCAGGTCTTCCATGAAACAGCAAGAAATAGTTACTATAAATGGCAAACACAACATTGCTCTACAGGTAGCATTACAGACAGTGTTCAGTTCCATCGTGATCGGTGGAATAGCGGTGGGATTGTGGATCGGTTTACGTTCGCTCGGTCTGGCTCCCGTCCTTGTCATCACCCTGTTCGCCCTCTGTTGTGCCCTTGTAGGTCTACTTCTGACCATCAACATCTACTATGGCCTGTTTATACTCAATTTGTCTCTTGCACGGCTTGCGCAGGGGCATACCCTTGAAAGGCAAGAAATACGAAATTTGGCCTGGCCGTTCGCTCCACTTTTTGCTTCTCTACAAAACATTAATGGTCGTATGCGCAGTGTCCTGCAACACGAGCAATCGAACGAGGCGTATCGCGAGCAAATGCTGCACCGCGCCAGTGAGGAGGCCGCCGAGCAGGAACGCAATCGCATCGCGCGTGAGCTACACGATTCGATCAAACAGCAACTGTTCAGTATCCGTATGAGTGCCGCCGCCGCCCAGGCTCAAACAGACACCTCTGAAGGACGCGAGGCGATCGCAGATATCCAGAAAAGCGCGCACGAGGCACAGGTGGAGATGCAGGCGCTGCTCCAACAATTGCGTTCCGCCGCCCTCGAAAATACCAGCCTGGCCGACGCCTTGCGCACACAGGCCCAGGCCCTTGGCTATCGCACGGGCGCGCAGGTACTCGTGGAAATCGGCGACCTCCCTTCCGCCGACTTCTGCCCTCCAACCATGCAAGAAGATATTTTTCGTATCGTACAGGAGACCTTTGCGAATATCGCTCGCCACGCGCGTGCGCACACGATCTGGTTTACTCTGGTGCAACAAGAAAACACACTGGCGATTATCGTACGCGACGACGGCCAGGGATTCGACATGCGGAGCGTGCGGCGTGGTATGGGTAGCGCGAATATCCAGGAGCGCGCTCACGCTTTGCATGGAACCGCTGCTATTCGCAGCGAACCCGGTCAGGGTACGACTGTACGCGTATCCATTCCCTTGTTGATGTCGCGTGAAGCCAAACAGGACCTCGATAGACGCGCATACGAGGCGCAACAGTCGTCTTCCCATGCGTCTGCTTTGCTCCAGTTGCGCAATACCATGACCCTACTCGCTATTATGGTCATCGTCGTAAGTTTGATTTATAACGGTGCCGCGGCAGCCTCCAGTATCAAAAACTTCAGCCTGTTGATCGTTGGTTTTAGCCTCCTCGCCATCATCTACAGTATGATTCGCGCCCATTTCAGCATTGCACGCGTCGTTATATATCTTGGCAAAGAGACTCGCGAGACCCGCTCCTTACGTTTGCAGGAGCACCGCGCTCGTGCTGGCTTTTGGGGCTTGCTCATCTTCGTGCTGTGGTACCTGCTGTTGTTCTATCCCGGCTGGCGACATCTGCGCCTTACCACACTCTCCGCCGATCTGCTCGCGGCCAGCGTTGTGCTGCCAGCATTTGTGCTCATACTCTCTATCCTCCAACGACCTTCCCTCTATCGGTCGCAAAATCAGTACTATACCTTACTTTCTCCCCTTGAACTGTCATGGGAGATTCAGCAGCGCGAGCGACGTGTGCGCCTGTTTATTTTCATCTACCTGCTCTGTTGCCTGGCTGGACCTGTTCTCGCGTTGGTGAATCACGTTGTCTTTTTCCCTCCCGCTACGGCTGTGGATGTTTGGAACTATTTTATAATAGTCGCACTTATTATTCTCTGCATCAATCTTGTTGTAGAGATGAATTTGCTGCGCCGCTGGAAAAGAAATACGATTGTACCGGCAGCACAAAAAATAGCACAAAATTCAGAAGGACATTCCATCGATGCATGAGGAAACAACTGAAAAAATCAAAGTGGTGTTAGTCGATGATCACCGCATTGTGCGCAAAGGACTGGCGAGCTTTCTTAGAACAAACCATGATGTGCAGATAGTGGGTGAGGCCGCCAGCGGTGAGGAGGCTCTGACTCATCTTGTAGAGTGGCGGCCCGATGTCGTCGTGATGGATATGTTGATGCCAGGAGGCATGGATGGCATCGAAACAACCAGGCGCATACACGCGCTTCTACCCCAAACGAAAATCGTTGTGCTCACCAGCTACGCCGACGACGCCCGCGTCGTCTCTGCCTTGCGTGCAGGTGCCATCGGCTATGTGCGCAAAGAGGCCGATCCCGAGCTGCTGCTGTCATCCATACGTGCTGCCGCGCGCGGTCAATCTCTGCTCGATCCTGCGGTATCTCATGCTTTGATACAAGAAATCAGTCATACCGGTAGATATAACGTGGCCCTGACCGAGCGCGAACAGGCGGTATTGCGACAGCTCGCGCTCGGTCGCACCAACCGCGAGATCGCCGACGCACTCGTGGTGACCGAGGAAACGGTGAAAACCCATGTGGGCAATATCCTGACCAAACTCCAACTTTCGCACCGCACCCAGGCCGTGATCTACGCCCTTAAAAAAGGCCTGATCACCCTCGACGAGATCGATCTCCCCTGACCTGACAACTCTCGCCCCTCGATGATAAATACACCCTCCGCGTAGGGCAAACCACGCGTTTGCCCCGCGGAGGGGTCTTCATCATTTGAGGACTTTTCGTGGATAACGTTCCCCTACGCGTTAGGCACCGCAACACCACTTGCCTGTTCTCCAGGCACAGCAGGCGCACTAGCACGTGTCCCTTGCGGATTGTATTTACCCGGCCAGCCCGGCAGGAAGAGCGCCAGGATAGTCGCGGCCACAGCGATCACGAAGGTCGCCAGATACGCATTGTCCAGGCCAGTAATATACTGGCTTTGGAACAGGTGGATAAGCTGCTGAATATGCGCGATCTCCGCTGGCGGCAAATGCGACAGACCCGACGTGTTGCCCGCCTCGACCGCAGCTGGAATGACGACGGTGACCGCGCTGGAGAGAATCGTAGCGAGTACCGCGACCCCGATCGATTGCATCGTTTGGCGTGTGGCCTGCACCAGCGGCGTCGCCCGGTTCAACTTCGCCAGTGGCACGTCTAAAAGCGAGGCCACCTGACTGTTTTGAATGATCAGTCCAACCGCGATACCACGCAACACCAGCAGGAACATGATGAACGGAATGCTCGTATTCAACTCGACATGTGCTAGCTGGTAGGTGTTGAAGGCGATCAACAAAAATCCAACCACGATTGGTGCCCGTGGCCCGATACGGTCAGAGATACGTCCAGCCAGAAAACTGGTAATCGCCGACGCGATCGCCAGTGGCAACAGGATCAGTCCTGTCTGAAAGGCGGATTCGCCGCGCAAAATTTGTAAGTACAGCGGCAGCAAAAATTCCGCCCCGAACAGCGCAATCGTGCCCACCAGATTCGCGATATTCGCGATGGCGAAACTAGGAATAGCGTAAAGGCTGAGATCGAGCAGTGGCTCCTTCGTGCGCAACTCAACAACCGTGAAGATGATCAGCGCGAGAAATCCAACCACCAGACTGGCGATCACTCGAATATTGCCCCAACCGATCCCTTGCTGACCAGCGATCGACGCCGCGAAAAGGATCGCGCCAAACCCGATCGTGGCTAAAATGATCCCTGGTATATCGGCATGCACTCCTTTCGATCCTAACGCCTCATTCAAGAAACGCAGCCCGATAATGATACCAACCACACCGATCGGCAGGTTGATGAAGAAAATCCAGGGCAACATATTGCGATCAACCAGCCAACCACCCAGCAACGGCCCGATGGCTGGCGCGAAGACCAGCACGATACCGAAAATGCCGAAGGCCGCGCCACGTTGTCCAGGCGGGAACGCACGGAAAAGTAGCGCCGTGCCCAGCGGCAGTGCGATACCACCACCAATGCCTTGAATCGCGCGCGCCGTGATCAGTAGCGGCAACGAGGTCAGCGATGATGAGAAGCCGGAGAGCAATGACCCGACCACAAAAAGCGCCAATCCTCCCAGGTAAATGCGCTTCACCCCAAAGCGATCGCCCAGATACCCTGAAAGCGGTGTGGCGATGCCCAGTGCCAGCGTATACAGACTGATCACCCACTGCGCCTGATCCGTGGTTACGGAAAAGTGAATCTGTAATGTCTTAAGCGCGACATTGACGACGGTCGAGTCCAAAATCACCATAAATAGGCCAACGACAACCGATGCGAGTACCCGCCATTTATAACCTTCGTCATGCCCTTCGGGCGATACCGGCGTGATGCCGGAAGAAGCTGCCATATATGTATACTCCTTATCAATTGATAAATTAATTCGCTAAAAAAAGCACTCTCCTGTGCCATTTCTATTCCTGAAAAGCCTGCGATTTTTGCGCTGGTGGGGCAAGCCTTCCCTGTGCTCGCGATCAGCGAGCATTAAATACAAACTTGCCCACACCCATATTCTTAATTTGTCAGTAATTTCTCCGCACGCAACGCGACAATTACTCGACTGGGATCGTCCTCTATCGCCTGCACCCGCCGTTCGAGCTGGTCGGCTGGCACATATTTCTCCAGAATCAGTCTTGTCTGCTGAGCGGTTCCCTGTTCCAGGATCTCGGCTGTACCATATGCCGCAACGTATTTATGACTCTCCGGATCATCCACAACCAGAGAAATAGACGGATTGCGTTTGATATTCAGGTACTTCGCGCGATCTTTTGTCGTACTGAAAAAGAAAGATGTACCATCCCACGCGTACCAGATAACGGTAAGCTGAGGTGCCTTTCCATCGGCCCTGTTCACACCAACGATCGCGTTGTTCGCTTGCGAGAGTACCTGTTGTATCTCTTCCTGGCTCATTGCCATAACTTTTTCTTACAACTCCATTTCTTCAAGTAATAAGATTAGCATACGACAAAAACTCTATCCCTTCAAGCACATACCACGATTTTCTCACACCGGCAAGCGGCGAATCCCCGGATTGCTGAATATATCCGTCTCATCATGACTCGTGCTCGAAAATTCGGAAACGATCGCCCCCTGCTCACCCCCTTGAAACCAGTGTAACGTGTCCGGCGCGATCGTATACTGCTCGCCTGCGTGCAGTTCGATCTCGTGAAACACTGTGTAATACGCCTCACTCCCCTCGGGCACACGCGCCTGTATCGGTACGCTTCGTTCGCCCTCGACGTACAGCCAGACCGTACCCCAGCGGCAACGAAACGTCTCCATCTTCCCTCTCTCTGCGCCGATCGTGGGATGTTTGTGCTCCGGACAGGTCTGACGCGGAAAGATCACCAGCTCTTTTGCGCAGTAACGATCAGTATTGACGTAGACAACCAGTTCAAGCCCTGTCCGTTCGACTTCATCCAGACCAAAATCGGCCACCTCGATCTGCTCGCGTTCCTCTGAGGTCAGAACGATGTTTTGCGCTGCAAGCATCGCCGCCGCCCGTTCCTGGCATTGCCGTTTTTGTTGTTGTGTGATCATCGCTACTTTCCCTTTCTTTTTTTACCCCTGCTCTTGCCTATCTTCTTACTTTCCATCTGCCGGACCGCGCCAGATGTTTCCATTTTGTTGCCAGTCTGCGAGTGGCAACCGCGTCGTTCGCTGACCCCAACCATGCTCGATTCGCTTTTGCACCGTCGCCCAGTCCGCGATGCCGCTGGTCGCGTCCGCCTGTTCCACGCTACATGCCCCAACCGCGACCGCGCTCGTCAAAGCCTCCTCCGCTGCCTGACCTTGCAGCATCGCCATAAGAAATCCTGCAATCGTACAATCGCCCGAGCCTGTAGTTCCCACCACATCAACCTGAAAGCAAGGCGCGAACAGTTCTCGTCCATGCCATGATCTGCTATCCCCCCAGAAAGCATGACCGCTCCGCTCAAGGCGCATATGGTCCGTTGTCGTGCGCAGATACAGGCCATCACTACCCAGTTTCACCGCGACCATTGCCGTTCCCCATTGTAGACAACGTTGAGCCATGCTAGAAAGTAGATGCCTATCGATCCCACCGATAGATATATGACCGGTGAGCATATATTCCAGTTCATCTACGCTGGGCATGAAAATATCCACGTAGGGCAACACTCGTGCCAGCCACGCCTGCCAATCAACATGTCCCGCCTCGGCATTGGGATCGGGCAATGCCATGTCCAGCGAAACCGTCACCCCCTGCTCTTTCAAACCCTGTAGCATGGTCGCGAACGAACTCCCACCATCCATATACAGACGACGCATAAGCGGTGGATAGCCGAAATGAAATAACCTCGCCCCCTGAAGTTGACCAGGCACGATCTCGCTGGCATCGAAGGTATCGTTCGCGCCCGGATGGTGAAAAAACGTGCGATCAACACCCGGCGGACTGATCACAACAGAATAAGAGCTATGCGCACCTGGCTCTATCAACATATCCTCGGCCAGCACAGCATCATGACTGCGCAAAATGTCCAGTATCATCTGCCCCAGCAAGTCATCTCCCACTTTTCCCACTAAGCTTGTCGTAGTGCCCAACCGATGCAATGCAAGGCCCGTGTTCGCGACCGAACCACCCAGCGCCATGATTGCGGGACCCACATCGATCAATTTACCTGCGCTGAATACGACTTCCTGTGCCTGCGTCGCGGCAGCAAAGGTAGGAATGATATCGAGGCAGATGTGGCCCGCCACGACAACGTCGCTATTGCTGCGCATCGCGTCAATCCTTTTTCTACTCGTCAAAAGTGATCGTCTGCCCGCTCTTTTGCGATGCCAGCGCCGCGCTAAAAAGCTGGTGACTTTGCTGCGTCTCCTCCGGCGTGACACAGTACAAAGGCTGTCGCATACCAGCCCGTCCATGTGCTACCTCATCGCAGAAGGCCGCCCACATTTGTAATAGCGCGTCGGAGAAACCAAACTCGAAAATAGCTCCAGTGATCGTCTCATAAGCGGATTGATAGGGCATATCCACCACGTGCCATTCCTGCTCGCCCCCAGGCGTATACGGCAGGTAGGCAAACTGCTTGGGGTTTTTTGTGCTGAACTCGGCGGATAGCTCCGTGCCATTGATGCGCAAAAACCATGTGTTCGCGTTCCCAGGCGCAATTCGCTTGGTAGAAAGCACAAGTGGAAAATGCTGCTCACCACTCACGACATCCCCACTGAGTATGGCGTTGTCCCAGGTCTCGCACGCAACCATCTTCCCCTGACCATCTGGCCGTTCGCTGACGATCTTGCTCAGGTGCGCGCTCACATTGCCAGGCATCCATCCGAAACGCAATGGCAGGTGCATGATATGCATGCCCAGGTCGCCCATACAGCCGTACTCCCCATTGGTCGCGTTTCTCCTCTTCCAGTTGATCGCTTTGAGCGGGTTGAGATCACTGCTGTGCCAGAAACCAGCCTCGACATCGATAATTCTCCCAAAACGACCTTCGCGCGCCCACTGCGCTATACGGTAAGCACCTGGAAAGAAAGGAAACTCCGAGCAGCAACGCACCAGTACGTCAGGCTTCTCCCTCACCATTTCCAGAATCGCCTGATTCGCCGCCAGGTCGATCCCGAACGGTTTCTCTCCCAACAAATGCTTTCCCGCCGCAATTGTGTCGCGATAAACATCCTTATGCAGGTGATGTGGCAGCGCGCAATAGATCGCATCGATCTTTGGATCGGCCAGCAACTGATGGTAATCCGTCGTCACTAGCCGTAAACCTGGCAACGCCTGCTCGAACCATGCCATGGCCTGTTGGTTCACATCGCAAACACCAACGATACGCGGCGCGACATCCATAGCGAGCAAGTGACACCAGCGCGCGGCGGCACTGGCGAACTCGCGTCCCATCAAGCCACAGCCGATAATCCCGAATCGAATCTCTTGCATGCTCATCCCTTTTGCCTTCTATGCTTCTTGAACGATCGCCAGTGCCTGTTCACCACTGAGACCATCATGCACGATCCCCATCAGCGCCTCGACCATTTTCAACGGATGAGCATGTTGTATCACGTTGCGTCCATACACAATCCCCGCCGCGCCATGCTTAATTAATGTCGCGGTCCGTGTGAGCAATTCTTCGTCCGTCGTCCGTCCACCGCCTCGTGGCAACACCGGTTTCCCCGACGCGGCCTCGATGATCAAAGAATAGTCATCGAGATTGTCGCAAGGATCAGCCTTGATGATATCCGCGCCCAGTTCTACCGCCTGCCGTACCAGTGGCACGATCTTATCGATATCGCCATCCACCATATATCCTCCCACCTCTTCATTCGACTGCATCACCAACGGCTCGATCATCAGCGGCATGCCATAGCGTTCGCATTGTGGTTTGAGTGCGCACACATTCTGAATACAGCTGTGGTACAACTCCGGTTGGTGCGGTAGCAACAGCAGATTGACGACCACGCATGCCGCATCCAATGCCAGCGCCTGCTCGACTGGATCTTGCACCAGCTGGCTGAACAGGTGATCCGGCAACGTCTTCCCATACACATTCGCGACATCGCTTCGCAAGACCAGCGCTGGTTTCTGCTTGCCCGGCAGTTCCTGTAAGAGCGGAGCCTGCCCAGGACTCAATTGAATGGCATCCGGGTTCGCGACGACGATGATATCGACCGTCCGGCGCATATCTTCGATACCAGTTAAAAAACTGCGCTCGTTAAAAAAACCATGATCGATCGCCACATCGAAGCATTTGCCATCCGCGCCGAATAAACGCTGTAGCCGGGGTAAAATAGACATCTATCACTGCCTTTCTAAAGAGAAAGCCCATGCATCTCCCTACGCAAAAATATACTGTGTAGTTCTCTCAATTGTACCGTATCCTCACAATTGACGTGTGGTCCAGGTCCGCGTAGGGGAAACCACGCGTTTCCCCTACACAGAATTTTTCATCACACACGTATTGTCGTCGGGGAAGTGGAAGAGCGGAAACGGATGCCGCGAATAATCAAGAGGATGCCGAAAATGATAGCATAAATACCAACGATCAGCAGAATAGTGCGTAATGCGTTGATAGGATCGATAAAGAATAACACGCCCAGAATAATCGAAATGATACCGCCGATTGCCAGCATCCATTCCCGCCCGATCGACCGCCCCATCATAAAAGCGGAGCCCAATTCGGCGACGCCCGTCAGAATAGCCCAGATAGCGATAATGTACACGATCACGATCAACGTTCTGCCCGGAAAAATAAAGGCAAGCACGCCGATAATAATACCGATAAGACCTTCAATCAACAATATCCACCAGTTAGGCGCGACATTGCGTTCCTGAAATGCAACCACCACCGCGATGATACCGTCAATCAGCGCGTAAGCCGCGAAGAAGGACGCCGCGACAAGCAATGCCAGTCCTGGTAAAGCGAGCACCGCGATCCCGAACAGGATAGCGATAATACCTCGTAACAGAACAATCCACCAGTAATTGCGCGATAAACGAGTCTGCGTGAATGCTTGCATGGTTCCACGTTTCCTTTTGTCAATGCTGCTCTACAACAAAATATTCAGCGCGAGAGGATTTTTCCACCCAATAAACATCTACCTCCACACCGCGTCAGCTACAGAAAGCACCCATCCTCGCTTTTATCTTATGACGAAAGCTCACAGGACAGCAAGCAGTACAAAGCGCAATAACACTGACCTGTCAAAGAAACATGAACCCAGCAGGGGCGGCATTCATGCGCCCGCGCACAATTCATTGTGCGGTCTCCTCCTCTATTTTTGGAGAAATCTCTACGCTCCGGGTGCAACTGCGATCGTAATATCGTCACTATTCGCCGGTAACTGGTGGGTCCCAAATGGTAGCTGGATGTTGATATCGCCCACACCGGGCTGCTGCTTGAGGTAATTTTGTGCGTTTGTCGTGCTATCTCCCTTGATCGCGTCGCGTATCTGCTGAATCTGCGCATCCGAAAACGTGTAGGTCCACATGCCCTTTACCGTGACGTTCAAGAACAGCTGCCCGTTATTGCCTTCCGTTACTGTCGGCGTGCCAACGACTGCGGGCTGTCCTTGCTGATGATAGTTCGCGTTCAGGTTTTTCTGCGCCTGTTGCGTCAACAACATTATCGCCATACTCGTCATATCCGACTTCTTATAGACGGGAACGCTTGCTGAGGCTTGCACTGTCACGCGCACCTGATTCGCTGCTTTATTGACCGGAACATCGGAGGTAACGTTGAGCACCTTGTACGTCGTTTTCCCTCCCATAACCTCTCCACTGACCAGATGTTTCGGCAGTTGTGCCTTGGCCTGTTGCTCCAACAAAGGCACCTGTGTGTTGCTGACACCATCCAGGTCGGCCTGCGAAACGAAGTGCGTCGTCTGCGCATCGCTACCTCCACTAAACGCCTGCGGGTTGTTGATCGTTAACGCTTTGTTGTTGCAGCACGATCCACTGAGCGCGTTAGCCGCGATATTGCCACTTACGCCCGCCTGGTTCGCGATAATCACCACCAGCCCGCTCTGTTTGGGTTGAATCGTTGCTGCGTTCAAACTCTGGAATCCGATATTGTTCGCGGTAAAAAACTGCTGACCCTTGACGATGACCATCGGATCATTGCTACTATTGGCGATGATAAGATTACCCTCGGCTTGCACCCCTGGTGTGCTCTGTACGCCAGTCGTCATCACCGTAGTCGTGCTTGACTGCGCTACCGTAAGCACTCGGTCGGGAATAGTGTGACTGTTGAGATTCGCCCTCGTCGTCTGTGGCGATGCCGTCAGTAGAAACGTATTTTGCAACGCCTCGTTGCGTACGCTGATCGTCACAACTGCGTTGTTCGAGCTGGAAAATGGTAGCGCCGATAGGATATTCGAGCGTACCACGCGCGGCGCGAGCAGTAACAGGATCAGCACCAGCGAGACAACAATGGCGATGAGAGGAAAAACGGCAACTTTACGCCTCCGTCGCCTTTGTACTGGCTCGTCCGTTGTCAATGGTCGCAGCTTGATTGCGGCCCGACTGTCAGCATCAGTTATTCGTGGTCGCTCGATGCGTTCGATCGGTACATCACGAATGGCATGTGCGTTATGCGCGTGATGTACCGCGACGGCGGAGGCATCGTTGATATCGCTCGGCTCCATCAGGATCGGTTGCGGCGGCTCGGCAGGTCGATGCAATATGGTGGTGGAGCGGCGCGTATAGCGTACCTCCGGCGCACCCTGCACCGTCTCCGGCTCCTCCGGCGGTACAACCCCCGTATTTCCCTGCACCGCGGCCAGAAAAGCATGACGTAGCTCGCCAACGGTGCGATATCGATCCTCAGGCCGTTTTGCCATCGCTTTTCGCACCACTTCATCCAGTTCTGGTGGTAACGACGCATCGTGCTCGCTCGGCAACGGAATCGGATCATGCAGGTGCATCTGAATCACGCGTACTTCATCGGGATCGTTGTAGGGCAGATTGCCGGTCAGCATCTGGTAGAGCAGCACACCTAGCGCGTATATATCGATCGAGGGCGTGATAATACCCAGCGTCTGCTCCGGTGCCATATAATGCGGCGTCCCCGGAACCTGATCCAGCGGAATTGGTTTCCCTACACGCGTGGCCTGATCCGGTCGCATGGTGCGCACCAGCCCGAAATCGCCTAGATAGATATACGGTGCCGCGTTTCGGCGCAGCTCAAGCAGAACATTAGAGGATTTGATGTCGCGGTGGATCAGCCCCTGCTCGTGCGCGTATTCTACCGCGTCCAGCAGTTGCTGATAGATAGCGGAAACCTCGCCCAACTCTGGCAAGTTGCGGCGCAAGTAGCTGGTCAGCGTGCCGCCCTCGATAAAGGGCATCACGAGATAGAGAATGCCCTGCTCATCCCCGAACTCGATCAACTGCAAGATATGCGGATGGTGCAAACGCGCGACCGTCTTGGCCTCACGCGCGAAGCGCCGCCGCATATCTTTATCCGTCGCATAATCACCCAGAATTACCTTGATTGCCACCCGGCGGTCGAAGGCCGTACGCTGACGACCCTCGTACACTGCTCCCATACCACCCGCACGGATACGCCGGATCACATCGTAGTTTCCGAGTTGCTTCCCCTCCAGAGACAGCATTGTGCCCATTTATCCTTTCACGTCGCTGGTTTTCAAAATGAACCCTTTACCAGCTTGCGGTGTCGGTGTCACAGATGAATTATTCCCGTTGCCAGGTGCGCTCGGGTTTCCATTCCCTCCATTGGAATTTCCATTTCCCGTTTCGCCCGCGATACTCTGTACATCAATCGTGATTTGACCTGGATCGCTTGGCATCGTTGCGTCTGCTGGCAACGAGATGGTCGCGTGCGCGATCCCCGTCTGCTGATCCAATATCGCCTGCGCATCCTTGACTTTCTTGCCCGCTAATTGCTTCGCCAGTTGTTGCTTGAACGCGTCCGTGACCTGATAGGCCCACACTCCGCTGGCGTTGATCTGCAACGAGGCTGTTTTTTGCTGTTGACTTACGTTCGATGCCTGCGTGACGATATTGCCCGCCAGTTTATATGAAGATCCAAGTTGGGCCGTGGCCTTCTGCTGTAGCTTGTTTTTCGCGATCGTCTGCGCCCCTCCGTAGTCGTACGCCTGCCCGCTACAGGTAGCTGAAACGGTAATTGCGGTCGAGGTGATAGTATGCCCCTGATCCCCCACAGTATTAGGATCATAATTGACCTGCGAGCTACAACTGGGCTTTCCTAGTAACTGCTCATTCGACTTGAGTTGTTTCTGAAAATCGCTCTGCGCCTCTTGCGATAGCGTATTCAGCAATGGTTGCGCCGCGCTATCGACATCCGCCTTCTGTACGAAGGTATAATTCTGCGCATCCTGCCCACCCGTAAAGGTGCCGTTCTTCACTGTAATGAAATTACCGCTCGTACAACATTGCCCGTTAATGGTATTTGCAGCGATATTCCCGACTGCTCCTGCTGTTGTCGCATGTGCAGTCATCGCTTTCTGACCAATAACCACAGGAGTAGCGCTCAAGTTACTCCCAGGTATAGATACAGGAGCATCCAATGCAAATGTAATCCCGTTAGCTTGAAATGTTGTTCCTGTACCAATAGTAAAGTCTGATGCTGAACCATTCACAAAGGTTAATGTCCCCGTCGCCTTCGTTGCAGGAATCTGCGTATGACCGGTCCCATTCACCTGTTGTGTCTGTGGCGTGGGTGAAGATGTCAATGTACGCAAACTCACCTGCTGCTGATCAGCGTTCGGCGTTCCTGGAACCGCCTGAATAATGTAGTTGTTCTGGATCGTTTTGCTGTCCGGGGTGACCGTGACCGTGGCTGGTGACGCCCCCGCGATACTTGAGATCTTTGAAATCGGCGCACCAAAGTAGTGCGCGAACGCTGCTGGATTGAATGCATCGAAAAGACCACATAATATAACACAGGTGGCAAGCAGCAATAGCAAAAGTACCAACAAAATTTGCCATAGCGGACGACGCCTGCGGTTATTTGGACCACCCGGAGGAGTATTTCCCGTGGACGGTCGACGCGTAACTGTGCCCGCTCCACCGCCTGCCGCCGCCGTTGTTCGTGTGCGCCCCGTGCTTGTGCTGGCGGCCAGTGCTGCCCCACCTGCCGCGCCTGCCCCGAACGCGATCACCTCGTCATTATTAGGACGTGATCGTGCTGGCCTGCGTGTTATTGGTGTTGGTGTTACCGGTACGGCGGTCGAGTTCGGCTCATTCAGTTTTACCGTGCTCCGGTTTCTTGTAGGCCGCAACGTAATAATGCCCGGATCGCTGACATCCTCTTCATCAATAGCCCCTTGCATACCCGCACCCGCCACTCCTGCCGCCAGCGCTGCGCTGCGTGCGCCCGCGTTCCTCGATGTTTGACTTGCGGTCTGCTCGCTTAGGCTGGTCATGCCGTTTCTGCCACTTCTATCCATTCGCGCTGTCTTGCTACCTCGCTGTGGTGGCACTGGCAGATCTTCCCCCTCCCAGTCCTCTTCATCGAGTGGCGATGGCGTACGGTTTACTGCGCTTACCGGTTCACCCGCGTTCGCGGACTGAGCTTCTATGCCCTGTGCTATGGCCTGGTTGTGGTCTGTAATAGGCTGCACGGTGCCACGACGCGCTGAAAGTGCGTTGGCCGCTATCGCGCCCACTCCCGCCGCTGTGCCAGCGATATGGCTCGTCGATGAAGTAGGTGGCGCATCGTCGTCGTCATCCTCATCGAGCGTATGTTGTTGTGCTGCTACTGGCACTGGACGTGGCAGCGGCGAGGTCTGTAGCGGCGGCTTCGCGTCCGTTTGTGGTTCCTGCGGATTGCGCAGATTTTGTGGATTACGAAATTGACTGTTCGCGTTTGTGCTATTTGCGACACTTCTTTGACGTGACCTATTGGTTGCCGCTGTTGCCGCAGCAATCGCTGCCACAGCCTCCGCGCTTTGTGGCACAAGTCTCCTTGAGCGCGCACCGAAAAGGCCTGGCCTTTTCTCGTTTTGTTCTGCCTCCTCGCCGTCGCCCAGCGATTGCGCGAAGCTTTCTAAAGAGGAATAGACGGGAAAACGACGCTGACGCGCGAACTCGGCAGGCCCCGGTCCATTCGGTGCGACAAATACAATCTGAGCTTTGAGGCGACGACGAATACCCTTGAGATCATCAAAATCTTGTGGTCGTGAAAAAGCCTTCGCTTGTTCTTGCAGCGCAATAACAATATATTTGCGATCCAGTTTCTCTTGCGTTAATAATGCTGTCAGGATGCTTTTGCGATCATCGTTGGCCGAGACGTAGATAATACCAATCGTCTTGCTACGAGGGTCGTTTGCGCCTAGCAAATCCGTGCCGTTGCCCTGTTTCATCCTTCTCGCTTCCTTCAATGTCTAAAATTTTGACTACTATCTGAAATATAGTGTTTATTGCGCTATTCTTAAGTAAATAAACAGACAAAAAAACATTTATTGCGGTTGTTCCTACATATGCACGTTCGAAAAAAGATAAATCCGTCTACCACCGTTCCCATTTTTATGCGCAGCAGCATAAAGCCAATCTCTCTTATCCGTCTGTTTTGTACTATTAATATTACACTATTACAGGCAAATCGGAAAGAGACGAACGAAGTTCCTATCGGAAACGAAGGGATTTTCAAGAGATAGACGATTCTCCTCTCCTATCATGTTACTATGTGTGTGTCTTCATGTTTAAATACGTGTAACCGTGCGTATGCTTAATCAACGCACTCATCTTTACAGGTCTAGTTCCTATTATTTATAGCTTATATATGCAAGTATTTCATGTGTATAGGAGAAAAGCAAGGACAGATAGCGCTATTTCCGCGATGGACATTGCACGTTTCAGCATCTAACCACGTTAAAGCGGAATCTCAGGAGGGGTCGATGAGCGCACCGAGCGCGCTGTAGATAACTAGCAGGATAAAACTGACGAAGACATTGATTACTAGCGTCAGTCCTAGATGCTCGGCTGTGTGAATACCCGCTGCCGTGCGGAACAGCAATGGATCGTACTTGAACGCCCGGTAAAGTGGTAAACCGAAAAAGACGAATAAACCGATCGCAGCTAGAAAACAGGCGCGGAAAGATGATCCCAACGTCGGAACAACATGCTTGCGAAACTTCGAAAGCCCTGCCAGTAATCCCGTGCCTCCAAAAAGCAGCACTCCACCCAACGGCAATAACTCCAGTAAGCGCGCGGAAATCAAGCTGTTTGACAATCTCGTTTCGATAAATGCACCTACCACTCCGACAATGACCCCGACAATGATACCGAATGAGGCTCCGAAGAAGATAGGAATGACGAGCAAAAGCGAGATCGTGAAACCATATCCACTCAAATGCAGATCACTACAGACGGGAAAAAGGATAATTCCCAGGATCGTCGCCAGAATATGCCACTTCCAGCGATTCAACTGCTTTAAAATAACATCCTGGCCTCCACTCGCGCCTGCTTGTCCTTCTCCGTTCCGCACTCCTGTGCCTGCTACCCCTGCTGTATTGTTAGGATTGCTATTGCTAGCATAGGGATAGCGCGCTACACTATCATAGCCAGCGGCCCCATTTCCGCCCCCATACGGTTGTTGCGGATATGCTTGATACTGTGGTTGTTGTTGGTACGGTGCGTACTGCTGCGATGCCCCATAACCTGACTGTTGAGCATATCCCTGGCCCGATCCCCCCTGACTACCCAATGTCCCCTGTGTTGGCGGTGGATAAGGCGGTCGTGTCGGCGCTATATTGGCACCTCCACTGTTCGCCATCTGCGTACCATTAAAACCGCTCACGTTGTCCGCTCCGGCTGGCAAGAAAAGCTTCTGCGGCGGCGCGAACTGATTTGCGAACCCACCTTGCTGCTGACCGGATTGTTGTGCGTATCCCGTCTGTTGCTGACCAGATTGTTGTATGTAACCTGCCTGTTGCTGACTCCCATATTGATTGCCCGTTTGATTGTTGAGTGTTCCAAATCTTTGCTCAGGTGAGGGGACCGCGGGTGTCGTCGCGAACAACGTTTGATTGCCGTTTTGTGGTAAACCCGTCGATTGCTGGTTCCCGATCCTCGTCGAGTCCGCGGCGGTCGCGGCATTGTTGGTGTTATCCGCATTCGCTACCACCGTCGGCATCTGCGTCAATGCGAGCAGGTTCGTATGACCGCTGAGCGCGACTTCCTCTAGTGCCTGTGCGAACAACTGAATACGCGGAAAACGATTTTTAGGATCTTTCGCCAGAGCCTTCATCACGACCTGCGCCAGGTCCGGCGGTATATTACTTAACCTGCTCTCCAGTGGGGCGGGTGCGGCGAACATATGCTGTGTGCACATCTCCGTAAATGTGCCATGAAAAGGGCGATCGCCGGTGAGCCATTCATACACGACAATGCCCAGCGAATATTGGTCGCTGGCGGGTCTCGGCTTGCCCTGGATCTGCTCCGGCGACATATACGCCACCGTTCCGATCACATCCTGCGTCCCCTCGTAGCGCGAACTCTGCGCGGCCAGCGCGATCCCGAAATCGCTGAGCAAGATCTCGTTGCGCCGCCCGATCAGCATATTCTCCGGCTTGATATCGCGGTGAATAAAATGCTCGTCGTGCGCGTACTGCAAGGCATCAGCGATCTGTTTGACGTAGGGCACAATCGTAGACAACGGCACCGGCACTCCCCGTGGATGACGCTGCCGCAACGTGCCATTAGGCGCGTAGTCCATCGCCAAAAATGGCGTCTCCTGATCAAGGCCGAAATCGAGCACGCGCACGATATTCGGATGCGACAGCCGCGCGATCGTCTGAGCCTCTTTCAGGAAGCTATCCATATCCTCCTGGCTGGATAAGCGGGTCTGCAACACCTTGATCGCGGCCTGCGATTTCAGGTAGAAATGCTCGCCCAGGTATACCTCGGCAAAACCTCCCTGCCCCAAAATTCGCAGCAGGGTATAGTTTCCCAGCCTCTGTCCTACGCGATCCGCCATGCTCTCTCCTTTATCCAGCTTTCCCTCACCGGCATTCTCTACGATCTCCAGATCTCACACTCGTTTACTTATACGAGAGTAAACGTGCATTGTTCCATAGTATTGTGTACCAGGACGATCGTACTCCCCGCCATTGTAGAGAAATGCTCCCCGCACGTCAAGAGCACAAACCTGTTTATTTTTACTTCGCCAACTCCACCGCCTCCACATCCACACTCCCCACAAAAGCACACTGCCCATACAGCGGGCAACGCGCGCAATCGGGTCGTTGCGCATGACAAACTTGTCTCCCATGACGAATCAGGTTGACATGCAAGGGATAAACCCACTCTGGCGGTATCACTTTTGCAAAAAGTGCATGAGCCGTATCAGCACTCACGTTCGAGCCTATGAGCCCTAAGCGTTTTGTCGTCCTGAGCACATGTGTATCAATTGGGAAGGCAGGTTGATCGAGATGAAACATCAAAACACATGCCGCTGTCTTGGGTCCGATCCCCGGAATACGACGAAGATAGCGTAATGCCTCCTCTGGTGTCCGTTTGACGAGCTCATCGTAGAGGTATTCTGCAAGCGTTTTTGTTCCCCCTTGCGCTTGTTGTTCTTCTGTTAACGTGAGCAGTGCATCTTGAATGCGTGGTGCTTTTATATTCGCTAGCCCGCCTGAGCGAATGGCAGTGGCAACCTCGTGTGTTGGTGCATCGCGCACCTCTTCCCATGTCGGGAAGGTATCAATAAGCTGTTGGTAAGCACGTCCCGAGTTAATATCAGAGGTATGTTGGGAAAGAATCGTCCCCACTAAACCACCAAGCGGATCGTAATCTGGAAGATTTTTCGGTTCACCATAAGTGCCGATGAGCAGTTCATAGACATTTACTAAATGAGTTGTTGGTACAACAGATGTTTGCATTTGTTCTTCCTGTCATAGGGTAATGATATGTAAGTATTCTATCGTTGCCCTTTCTTGAATGCAAGAAGGATCAGTATACGAACGGATACGACACCTTCTCCTCTATGACCTTTTTACTCCTATTACTTTGTAATCAGTGATACAGTGTTGTAGCCCCCGAAAACTATACCCACTTGCGGAGAAAATTCGGCTATTCCTAAGTGATAGCATATAGTCTTTAGAAAAAGACGTATATAACTATGTTGCAAGATGTTACTATAAGCAGTATTATAATTTAGCCAACATATTTTAGAGGAATTGCCATATCTGAAGATAACCTTTCTTTTGATAAAGATAAGATTATAGCTAATGCTGTAAGATACTTCAACGAAAATTAAAAGAAAATCAAATTGTTATCTTTATTGCAAAACAAAGAAATATTTCTATTCACCAAGGTTCAGTTCAGCTTCATGGAATAACATCTATAAACATTATTGACTACAATGTGAGCACGAGCATTGGTTTTGTCGTTAGTATTCCAGCCAATGCTACAGAAGAAGAAATCAACAATCTCGTAGCAAATGCGATGCCTATTATTGATTCACCGCCTGTGCCTGCAAAATCTACGGAAATGACAACTGAGCAAGTATGGTATTTCATGGGGTTGCCTGGAGGAATGGTTCCACAGAATGATGTTTTGTTAGTTTGTACTCAATATTTAAAGACGATAGAGCACCTTGTAAATGACTGCGAGTCTAGATTTGCCTAAAGAATGTAAGCTTGTTAGTAATTAATATTCTTTTACAAGCTTTGCCTATCTTACAGTATACAAAACTACTTTGCAACATTATTGAAATGTACTAGAAACCCGTCATCTCGTTCTTTCCACCCCCCGTTACTTTGTAAGCTATGGTACAGCATCGCAGCCCTCGCATGTTGCACCCACTTGCGGGGTAAGCAAGTAGTATCTTGAGATGTACTCTTTTTGTTCTATCTAAAAGTACTGATAGATACAAAAAAAATCCTACTTGTTTTATAATCACGATGTATTGCTACTATTTTATGCTAACTCTTTTTTGTTGTTCTCTTCTTTAATAGAATAGAAAGACTTATTACTGTGATTCAAAAAACGTCACAAACAGGGCAACGAGGACTTCGTTTGAACCGACGAACTCTGCTGGGAGCAGGACTAGGAACGCTCGTCGTTGGCGTCGGCGCGGGAACATGGGTCGGAAAACATGCCTTTGATACCTTTGCTAGCCCTCCGCCTCCACCTCTGCAACCTCAACCCTCCGATACGGTGGTTGTCCAATGGAACAAAATCGCACTGCAAACTATTGCCACTATGGGTTACGGTCCGACTATTGCAGCTCGTGCGCTTGCTATTGTTCATACCAGTATGTACGATGCCTATACCCCTTATGATAAAAAAGCCGTCGCGACACAGCCAAATGGCATCGCCAGGCTCAAAGGAAATGCATCTTCAACTAATATCAATACAGCTATCAGTTACGCAGCCTATCGCGCTCTGCTGGACCTATTTCCCTCTGAATCCTCTGTCTTCACCTCATTTATGCAGACACTCGCCCTCGATCCTACCAACACATCAACCGATACTTCAACTCCCATTGGCATTGGCAACGTAGCGGCGCAGGCTGTTATTACGTACCGTCATAGTGATGGCTCGAACCAGCTCAACGGGTATGCCGATACCACTGGTTACGCTCCCGTCAACACAGTAACTACGATTAACGATCCCAACCACTGGCAGCCCTTGCAATTGCCCAATGGCACGGTGCAGAAATTCCTCACCCCCCACTGGGGGACAGTCACTCCGTTTGCTTTAACGTCCGGTTCGCAGTTTCGTCCCAGCGGCCCCGCAGTCGTCACACAATCGCAGTATCAAACGCAGGCGACAACTGTCTTGCAGCTCAGTGCAGGACTCAATGATACAAGTAAATCCATTGCGGAATATTGGTCTGATGGCCCCCATACGGAAACCCCTCCCGGTCACTGGGATATCTTCGGACAGTTCGTCTCCGCTCATTTCGTCTCGAAAAAACTGAAGAATACAACTGTCGCCGATGTTATGCTCTTCTTCGCCCTTACCAACGCGATCTTCGATGCGAGTATCGCCTGCTGGGATTGCAAACGCGCCTTCGATTCCGCTCGCCCGGTTACTGCTATTCATTACCTCTACAGCGGGCAGCAGGTAAACGCGTGGGCAGGACCCGGTAAGGGCACTCAATCGATCGACGGTGGCAGTTGGCACAGTTATTTGTCCACACCCGCCTTTGCTGAGTATGTCTCCGGGCATAGCACGTTCAGTGCCACTGGCGCCTATATTCTGTCCCAAGCGGTGGGAAGCGATACATTTGGTGATTCGTTTACGGTTCCAACTGGCTCCTCGCTCATTGAACCTGGGATTACGCCTAGCAATCCTGTACTTCTCTCCTGGCCCACGTTTTCAGGAGCTGCCGTACAAGCGGGAATGTCTCGTCAATATGGTGGCATTCATTTTAATCAGGCGGATGTTGATGGACGTGCATTGGGAAATAAAGTGGCACCACAAGCAGGTGCATTAGCACTGGCTTACATTACAGGGCAAGTCCAAAAACATTCGTGAAGCATTTATCTAATGAGGTAAATCTATTATCCTTTTTGTAAAGAATACAGAACAACAAAGAGTACAAGCACAGAAGGGGCTGATAGTGTTTCTTCTGTGCCTTAGCGTATGGTTTTAGCATGATCAATGATTTCTTTGCATTGAAAAAGTGAAAAACAGATGACGATGCTTTCACGTCATCACTGTATATCAAGTGGTCAGTCTTCTCGGTGCGATATTAAATAAGAGAAAAGAAAGAGTGTCCGTTCTTTCACCTTGCCTCTCAAAAGGAGATGAAAATGTTTACATTTCCCGTCCCACAGGATCACACTCTACAGCGTTCCCATGTCAGCAAAGAGAGCATACAGAAAATACGGATAGAGATGCGGCATCAACGAGTCGTTACCTTTATCCTTTTCATTATCTTTATGTTTCAAATAATCAGTCTTCCCGGCGCTATTCTGATGCAAAACGCTTTGAGCATTGGGATCGTCCTCTTTGGAATTGCGCTCTGTGGTGTGGCGATGCTCTTTAACCAGAAGGGAAAGGTGGGTATTGTCAGCTTCTTGCTCATCCTGGTTGTTGATTTAGGATGCGGCCTCATGCTGTTGACGCCTGGTATGACCATGTCCTCAATGGGAAATATGCCTTCGATGGGAAACATGCCTTCCTCGGGAAATGCGTTTCCAGCAAAACTGGATGTCAGTGAGCTACCAACCTTTGATTTACTGGTTATCTCTGAGCTTATCGCGGTCTCGCTTTTGCCAGCCGTGAGCATATTCATAGTTGCAGGTAGCAATGTTCTCTTTATTCTTGGTATGGTATTCCTCATGCCACATACTACTGAGCTAGATATGCTTTTGAAATCCTCAATGGCTTACAATACGTTAATGCAACCAATCGCTTTGCAACTGGTCGTTGCTGCAATTGCCTATATGTGGGTAAGTAGTGCCTTGCGTGCAGCCGCGCGGGCTGATCGTGCCGAAGAAATTGCAGATCTGCAACAGAGTAAAGCATTGCTGCAAGAGCGTGAGGTAGAACAAAAACGTCTGTTAGAGCAAGGGGTGAATGAACTGTTGCAAGGTCTATCACAGGGGATCAATGGACGAGAAACTCCTATAAGGCTGAAACAGGATCACGTGCTCTGGAAAGTTGGGAACGCAGTTAATCTTCTCCTGACACGCTTGCGTCGAACGAGGCAGATCGAGCAAGAGAACAGCAAGCTGCGCTCTCAGTTGATGCAGATGCGGGAGAGTTTACTGGTAGCGAACGTGCTGAATCTGCATCAAACCTCGCCTTCCACTAAGGAACAAAAGAAAGATTCCTCCTCACCTGGCTTTTAAGTGCGACGAGAGTGCTGAAATATTGCATGATTGTCTACCAAACCAAGCTAGAGGTAGCTACCTCTAGTTGTATGAATTGGAGCCGCTGGCAGGATTTCCCTGATGGAGTGAAGAAAAAGGAGATTTCTTTCAGATCTTCTCTGATACAAATATGTTAATGATGAATGATTCGAAAATTTGATGAGGCAATATATACAAAAGTGGAGGAGCTATTTCCCTGACTATCTACATTCATTAGCAGCCAAATCACTATAGTGTGTTGAAAAACACATTGTACACGTCGATCTACCGAGTTACATGAAGAACTTGCAGTATTTTTTCATAGTATATACTAATATAATTCAGTTTATATGCAATCATGCCTACAAAGAAAATAAAAAGAAGACAGAAACCGAAGCAAAAAAGAACCCTTAATTAGACTGTGTGCCATGCATCTACCCTTTAAATGATAGATGTTTCTTTTGTTAGCTAAAAAAACAAAAAACTGCTATCCCAATCTTCTCATGGCTATAAGTTTCTTGCCAGTGAAAGGCTTTGAAGTTTTATCTCCTTGACCTTTTTTTGAATCCCTGAGAAACTCGTCATTCTGCATATATTACTTCCGTTACTTTGTAAGCTATGGTGCAGCGTCGCAGTCCCCGTAGGTTGCACCAGCTTGCGGGGTAAGCAAGATAACCCCATCCCCCAAACCGCCCTCCAAGCGGTCCCACCTATCCCCATTTGACTACAAACAGTATGTACCATTTTTGACATATCCATTCTCAATATGTACGATGTTTTCCCGTTCTTTCTCTGTTTGCTTGTGCTATACTCAGGGCAAGGTCACGTTCACGAACAGGAGTTCTTATTCATGGAGAAAGAAGAAACCAAACAATTGAATGTATGGCTCCCCGTCGAGTTGCGCCACTATATCGCCCAACGCGCTGAAAACGAAAAGCGCGGCATGAATGTCATTATTGCCGACCTCATCCGTCAGGCTATGGCGCAGAATCCACCGATGATCTTGGAAATACTTTCCAGATAGCTCAAATAACACACTACTCTCCATGCTTGAAGTACCGCAAAGTGATACTCACCCGCATTTGTTCAATTCTTTGAAATCGCTACCTCCTCCACATCCACACTCCCCACAAAAGCACACTGCCCATACAGAGGGCAACGCGCGCAATCGGGCCTCTGCGCATGACAGATGCGCCTCCCATGCGTAATCAGGTCCACATGCAGCGTGTGTACCCACTCCGGCGGCGCGATCTTCGCGTAAATCAGGTGCGCCTGTTCCGCCGTCACCTTCGGCCCGATAAGACCCAGCCGCCGCGACGTGCGTAAAACATGCGTATCCACCGGCATCACGGGTTCATTCATATCGAAAAGCATCACACAAGCCGCCGTTTTGGGACCGACACCGTGGAAGCTCTGCAAATAATACCAGGCATCCTCCGGCGACAGCGTTCGCAAGGTCCTGAGCAGGTACTCCGCCAGCGAATCGCTCGAATTGTTTGCCTGCTGGCGCACGGTCAACTCGCGTAAAACCGCCTGTATGCGTGGCCCTTTCACATTCGCCAGTCCACCGGACCTGATCGCCTCCACCACCAGTTCAGGCGGCGCGTCGCGCACCTCTTCCCACGTCGGAAAAGTCGTGACCAGCTTTTGATACGCCCGGTGCGTATTCGTGTCCGAAGTGTGCTGCGAAAGAATAGTACCCACCATCCCGCCTAACGGATCGTAGTCGGGATGATTCCCCGGCTCGCCATATGTATCGACCAGCAAATGATAAACGTTCTCAAGATGAGCGGATGGAACAATTGTAGCCAAACATAACCCCCAATCTAACTCTTTGTCACTGTAGTGTTCTGTCGAGGATCATCGTGACGCTGCATCGCGTAGGGCATACCACGTGTTTGCTCGCGATGCAGCGTCACGATGATCCTCGACAGAGTAGTAGTGGAATCCAAAAATGTAATAATAGAGAAATAGTAGCAAGACATTCGGGAAT
This sequence comes from uncultured Dictyobacter sp., assembly GCA_964657925.1. Classification (GTDB taxonomy): domain Bacteria; phylum Chloroflexota; class Ktedonobacteria; order Ktedonobacterales; family Ktedonobacteraceae; genus Dictyobacter. The sequence goes on along the minus strand of CAZZWK010000001.1, from coordinate 5,270 downwards.
CTTTCATTGTAAGACGTTACTTCCCACTCACTCGGGGATGTCCCGCCCCAACATAGCCCGTTTAGCATCCCAACACCCACCACCGTATATAGTAGGGAAGACCCTTGTGGTCTTCCGTTCCCGAGAGGTCTTCCGCTCCCTTGTGGTCTCTCGCCCAACATCTGCTATAATAGTACTGATTTTCAAGATCTCTCAGCGAGATCGCCAGTGAGGTTTGTAGCATGAAGCGACCGCTACGCGCGCGTCGAAGACAATATTGGTTCATATTTTGCTCTATCTGTCTTCTCTGTGGCATCCTTGTATCCGCGTGCATTTCTAATACCACCAACGAAAAAAATAGCACACCACATGCGGTAACGGCTACCGCGTCCGCGAAAGCGACCAGTCAGATGCTGCGCTTTCCCCTGGTCGGTACCGCCGATCTCTCTACCCTGGACCCCGCGCGCGACCCCGACCAGGACTCCGCCATCGTGATGACCATGATTTATAGCGGCCTTGTGCGCAGCGATAGCCATCTCAACGTCATTCCCGATCAGGCCACCTGGCAGATGTCGCCCGATGGCCGCACCTACACCTTCACACTACAGCCCTCGCTCACCTTTTCGGATGGCACGCCGATCACCGCCCAGACCTATCTCCAATCCTGGACGCGTGCTCTTTCATCCTCGCTCGCCACGCCCGCTACCTTTGCGCTGGCCGCTCCTATAGTAGGTGCCAGCCGTGTCTATACTGGTAAAACACATATTTTGAGTGGTGTACGTGCGCTGAATGTAACGACTTTGCAGGTGAAGCTCGACAAAGCCACGCCTGCGTTCCTCACCTCCCTGACCAATCCTTTCTTTTTGCCCATCAACCCAAAATTGATCTCGCAATATAATCAACAAAGCTGGAATGGCACAAACTGGAACGCACAAACCAGTATGCTCGGCCTGTCATCCGGCCCATTCTTGATCCAGAACTGGCAGCACAACATCAGCATGGCGCTCGTGCCCAATCCCCACTACTATGGTAATGCGCCGCAGCTCAAGACCATAACCCTCGATTTTGTCAATGACCCACGCATCGCCTATCAGTTGAATGGTGACGGAAGGTACGACTTCGATTGGGATATTGCATCCGAGGATCAGGCCGCGGCAAAAGGCGCGAACTTCAAATCCACCCCTTTGCTCCAGACGGATGCCCTGTTCTTCGACACCACACAATCTCCGTTCGATTCTATGGTCGTTCGCCAGGCCTTTGCCTACGCTATCGACAAGCAGGCGCTCTCCAAAACAATTTTCGATAGCACGACCTTGCCCGCGAATACCCTGCTACCGCCTGGTATGCCCGGCTATCAGGCGGATTATGATGGCTTCGATTTCGATGCCAATAAGGCTCGCTCGCTCTTCGATTCAGTCTATCCCGATCGCTCGAAATTTCCATCGGTGACGTTCTCCTATTCCATCACACAAATGCCGAATGAGGAGGCGCAAATGTTGCAGCTGATGTGGCAAAAAACGCTCGGCGTGAAGATAACCCTCCTGGGTGTGGACGATGATGCCTATCAACAAGAGGTGAGAAGCCACAGCATCGCGCTGGGCATGATCTCATGGACCGCGACCGCCGCGGACCCCGCGCAACTGCTGTCACGCCTGACCTCCAATTCTCGTTTGAACAGCGGCCAATGGAAAAATCAGGACTACGACGATCTGGTCTCCCAGGCCGAGGCCAATACCGGTGACGATCGCCTCGCGCTCTACCAGCAAGCCGAACAAATCGCCATCTCACAAGCGGGCTGGATACCTCTGGATCACCAGACCATGGCCGCGCTCATCCCATCATGGGTACACGGCATCACCCTCAATGGCGAAGGTCTCTACTTCGGCGACTGGTCCGACGTCTGTCTCTCATCCCATTGACAGTTGTAGGGGTTGGTTTTACCGAAATCCACCCCAATTATTGGTGCATCCACCAGGTAAGACGGGTAATCCCCCCTCTGTAGGGGTCGGTTTACCGCAACCCACCCGCGATTTATCGCCTGGTATGGACGCCCCTACGACTTACCGGATGCACCAATTATCGGATACTAACTACTATATAAAGAAAGAAACAGTATGTACCAGGATCAACAACTACACATTTATCTCGACGACCTGGCCTCGGCCCAACCCACGCCCGGCGGTGGCTCGACCGCCGCTATGTGTGGTGCGATGGCTTCCGCGCTCGTCTCTATGGTCGCGCGTTTGACCTTGAACAAAACAGATTACGCCTCCGTCCATCCACAGGTCGAGGAAATCCTCCAGCAAGCCGAACGGCTACGCACCCGGTTCCAGCAACTTATGCAGGCCGATATCGATGCCTATGGAGGGCTTTCTGCCAGCTATAAGTTGCCGCGCGCTAACGAGGAGCAAAAAGCTGCGCGCACACAACGTATCCAGCAAGCTCTACTGAATGCTGCCCTGGTCCCTTTGCAAATGGTGGAGGGCGCCGCCGAAGTGGGCAAGTGCTGCATGCACCTCGCCGAAATCGGCAATAAAACGGTGCTGAGCGATATCGCTACAGCCTCGACGCTGACTTCTAGCGCCGGGAGTGGCGCGTCCTGGATGGTGCGCGTCAATATTCGCTCCATGCATGATGCCACGCGCGCCGACGAAATCGGCCAGCGCCTCGACCGCGCTCTGGATACGCTGGAAAAAACCACTGAACAGGCCATTAGCTGGGTAGAGGATAGAGGATGACCGCCACAATTCTAAATGGCCGCGCATTGAGCACCGCTTTGAAAGACGAGCTCCGCGTGGAGGTGCAGCGCTACATTGCGGCCTACGACTCCGCGCCCGGCCTGGCTATCGTCCGCGTCGAAGGGGATGCCGCTTCAGGCGTCTACAGCAAAGCCATCCTGCGTATCGCCCACGATATCGGCGTGCAAACTCGCCTGGAAGCTTTGCCGGAGACGACCACCATCGACGAACTGCGCGCGACTCTGCTGACATTGAACGAAGAACCCGCCATCCACGGCATCATCGTGCAAATGCCGCTACCCACCCACCTGCCACCGCAAATCGTCGCCGAAACCATCATGGTGACAAAAGATATCGATGGCATCAGTCCGCTCAGCATCGGCAACCTCAGTCTTGGTTTCCCTGGTTTCTTGCCCTCGACCGCCGCCGCCGTTATGGAGATCTTGAAACGTAGCGACATACAACTGATCGGGCAACATGTGGTGATCGTGGGACGCAGTAATGTTGTCGGCAAACCGTTGATCCAGCTCTTCCTACGCGAAAATGCTACCGTCACCGTCTGCCACTCGCGTACAACCCACCTCGCCGAAATCACCCGCCAGGCCGATATCCTGGTCGCCGCCATCGGCCAGCCACAGCTGATCACTGCCGCTATGGTCCGTCCAGGCGCGACCGTTATCGATGTCGGCATCAACGCGCTCCCCGCAGGCGGCATCGTCGGCGATGTCGATTTCGCCTCCGTGCAAGAAATCGCTGGCGCCATCACACCCGTCCCCGGCGGCATCGGCCCCCTCACCAACACGATGTTGATGAAACAATGCCTGCAAGCCGCCTGGTGGCAATCAGCAGCACACTGACATCCTGACAAGACTTGCACCCTGCGTAGGCGCCCTCCCTTGCGGGGGCGCACGTTACTCTCCCATCATGACTTGCTACCCGCGTAGGCACCCTCCCTTGTGGGGGCGCACGTTACTCTCCCATCAGGTGGATTCCTGACCAGGATATAAGGTCCAAAAACCTTGAACTTATCCTCAAAAAACGCTAAAATCTCTATAGGATAAAAAATTTCTAGAGGTTTATGAGGTTTGCATGCACATCATCGTCGTTGGAGTGGATCATACCACCGCCTCGATCGCCTTCCGTGAACATCTGGCGTGTGGAACGTATCTCATTCCCCAGGTGTTACAGGCCGCGCGACCGAAAACGCAAGAGAGTGTCCTGCTCTCGACTTGCAACCGCACTGAACTCTACGCCGTTTGCGACGATATGGCTCAGGGGCGCATAGATCTGCTCACGGTCCTCAGCGAGCAGCGCCAGGTCGATTTCGCTGAACTTGAAGCGTACAGCTACTGTTTTACCGATGACCGTGCTGTCTCGCACCTGTTCGGCGTCGCCTGTGGTCTCTACTCGCTCGTCCCCGGTGAACCACAGATACAGGGACAGGTGGTTGAGGCGCTGGAGATTGCCCAGGCGCACCACTTTACCGGTCCTATCACCTCGGCCCTGTTTCGCGCCGCTGTGGTCGCGGGCAAACGCGCGCGCAGCGAAACCGCCATCAGCCAGAACGCGGCCTCCTTGAGCCATGTCGCCGTTCAATTGGCGCGTCGGCTCCTGCCCGATTTTCATGAGGCCAGTATCCTGCTGGTTGGATCAGGCAAAATGAGCGAGTTGGCCGCGCGCAACTTACGCGATAACGGCGCCCGTCGTCTCATGATTGTCAACCGCACGCCCGCGAACGCCTCTCAACTGGCACAGGACCTCGACGCCACGGTCCGCTCTTTCGATGACCTGCCCGCCACCCTTGTCGAAGCCGATGTCGTGATCAGCTCGACCAAAGCTCCACATATCATTATTAGCGCTGTAATGCTACAAACGGTAATGACGCAGCGCGATGGACGCCCACTCCTCCTGATCGATATCGCTCTTCCTCGTGACATCGATCCCGCCGTCGAACATATGCCCGGCGTGCACCTCTACAATCTGGACGATCTGCAAGCTGAAGTAACCCATGGTATTCAGCTGCGTTTGCAGGAGAGCAAACACGTCGAGTCGATTATCGCGGAAGAGACGCAGGCGTTCAACCACTGGTTCGCCTCGCTCAGTGTCGTCGATACTATCAGCGATCTGCGCAAACACATTGACGACATTCGCCAGCAAGAGTTGGAGCGCACCCTCAAGCACCTTTCACCAACATTATCCGAGCGAGAAGTACAGGCGGTGCAAGAACTGACCACGCGCTTCATGAACAAGGTTTTACACCTGCCCACCAAACGGTTGAAGGCGGCTGCATCCTCCGGAGAAGGGGATGAATACGCCGAGGCCGCGCGCTATCTATTTGGCTTAGAAGAGAATAAAGAGTATGCACATAACGATAGGCACGCGAGCGAGCAAGCTCGCTATGATACAGACACAGTGGGTTGCACAACAGCTTCGTCAGCAGTGGCCCGCCCTCACGATCAGCATTGAGCAGATTCGCACCACCGGCGATCGTATCACCAATCAGCCATTGGCGCAGATTGGTGGAGATGGCGTGTTCGTCACCGAGATCGAGCA